>NZ_CP108882.1:5940000-6662129 GCF_036347055.1 Streptomyces sp. NBC_00820
GGGTTGCGCATGCGGGGTTGTGGGATCTCTCTTCTACGGTCTGCCGGCCGTAGGACGAGTCAGAAACCGTTGATGTAGACGAAGGACATGCGAAAGGTCCGGCGTAGAGGGTAAGACCCCCGTAGTCGAAACATCAGCGGCTCGTTTGAGAGACACCCAAGTAGCACGGGGCCCGAGAAATCCCGTGTGAATCTGGCGGGACCACCCGCTAAGCCTAAATATTCCCTGGTGACCGATAGCGGATAGTACCGTGAGGGAATGGTGAAAAGTACCGCGGGAGCGGAGTGAAATAGTACCTGAAACCGTGTGCCTACAAGCCGTGGGAGCGTCGGATGCAGCTTGCTGCATCTCGTGACTGCGTGCCTTTTGAAGAATGAGCCTGCGAGTTTGCGGTGTGTTGCGAGGTTAACCCGTGTGGGGAAGCCGTAGCGAAAGCGAGTCCGAATAGGGCGATTCAGTAGCACGCTCAAGACCCGAAGCGGAGTGATCTAGCCATGGGCAGGTTGAAGCGGAGGTAAGACTTCGTGGAGGACCGAACCCACCAGGGTTGAAAACCTGGGGGATGACCTGTGGTTAGGGGTGAAAGGCCAATCAAACTCCGTGATAGCTGGTTCTCCCCGAAATGCATTTAGGTGCAGCGTCGTGTGTTTCTTGCCGGAGGTAGAGCACTGGATAGGCGATGGGCCCTACCGGGTTACTGACCTTAGCCAAACTCCGAATGCCGGTAAGTGAGAGCACGGCAGTGAGACTGTGGGGGATAAGCTCCATGGTCGAGAGGGAAACAGCCCAGAGCATCGACTAAGGCCCCTAAGCGTACGCTAAGTGGGAAAGGATGTGGAGTCGCAGAGACAACCAGGAGGTTGGCTTAGAAGCAGCCACCCTTGAAAGAGTGCGTAATAGCTCACTGGTCTAGTGATTCCGCGCCGACAATGTAGCGGGGCTCAAGCGTACCGCCGAAGTCGTGTCATTGCAGCGTATAGCCCCAACGGGTGCTGTGATGGGTAGGGGAGCGTCGTGTGCCGGGTGAAGCAGCCGCGGAAGCGAGTTGTGGACGGTTCACGAGTGAGAATGCAGGCATGAGTAGCGATACAAACGTGAGAAACGTTTGCGCCGATTGACTAAGGGTTCCTGGGTCAAGCTGATCTGCCCAGGGTAAGTCGGGACCTAAGGCGAGGCCGACAGGCGTAGTCGATGGATAACCGGTTGATATTCCGGTACCCGCTGTGAAGCGTCAAACATCGAACCAGACGATGCTAAGGCCGTGAAGCCGTTCCGGACCCTTCGGGGAAAGGAAAGTGGTGGAGCCGCTGAACCAGATCTGCAGTAGGTGAGTGATGGGGTGACGCAGGAAGGTAGTCCATCCCGGGCGATGGTAGTCCCGGGGTAAGGGTGTAGGACGTGCGATAGGTAAATCCGTCGCACACATAGTCTGAGACCTGATGCCGAGCCGATTGTGGCGAAGTGGATGATCCTATGCTGTCGAGAAAAGCCTCTAGCGAGTTTCATGGCGGCCCGTACCCTAAACCGACTCAGGTAGTCAGGTAGAGAATACCGAGGCGTTCGGGTGAACTATGGTTAAGGAACTCGGCAAAATGCCCCCGTAACTTCGGGAGAAGGGGGGCCATCACCGGTGATTGGATTTACTCCATGAGCTGGGGGTGGCCGCAGAGACCAGCGAGAAGCGACTGTTTACTAAAAACACAGGTCCGTGCGAAGCCGTAAGGCGATGTATACGGACTGACGCCTGCCCGGTGCTGGAACGTTAAGGGGACCGGTTAGTGCGCTTTCGGGCGTGCGAAGCTGAGAACTTAAGCGCCAGTAAACGGCGGTGGTAACTATAACCATCCTAAGGTAGCGAAATTCCTTGTCGGGTAAGTTCCGACCTGCACGAATGGCGTAACGACTTCTCGACTGTCTCAACCATAGGCCCGGTGAAATTGCACTACGAGTAAAGATGCTCGTTTCGCGCAGCAGGACGGAAAGACCCCGGGACCTTTACTACAGTTTGATATTGGTGTTCGGTTCGGCTTGTGTAGGATAGCTGGGAGACTTTGAAGCATGCACGCCAGTGTGTGTGGAGTCGTCGTTGAAATACCAGTCTGGTCGTGCTGGATGTCTAACCTAGGTCCGTGATCCGGATCAGGGACAGTGTCTGATGGGTAGTTTAACTGGGGCGGTTGCCTCCTAAAGAGTAACGGAGGCGCCCAAAGGTTCCCTCAGCCTGGTTGGTAATCAGGTGTTGAGTGTAAGTGCACAAGGGAGCTTGACTGTGAGACCGACGGGTCGAGCAGGGACGAAAGTCGGGACTAGTGATCCGGCGGTGGCTTGTGGAAGCGCCGTCGCTCAACGGATAAAAGGTACCCCGGGGATAACAGGCTGATCTTCCCCAAGAGTCCATATCGACGGGATGGTTTGGCACCTCGATGTCGGCTCGTCGCATCCTGGGGCTGGAGTCGGTCCCAAGGGTTGGGCTGTTCGCCCATTAAAGCGGTACGCGAGCTGGGTTTAGAACGTCGTGAGACAGTTCGGTCCCTATCCGCTGTGCGCGTAGGAATATTGAGAAGGGCTGTCCCTAGTACGAGAGGACCGGGACGGACGAACCTCTGGTGTGCCAGTTGTCCTGCCAAGGGCATGGCTGGTTGGCTACGTTCGGGAGGGATAACCGCTGAAAGCATCTAAGCGGGAAGCCTGCTTCGAGATGAGTATTCCCACCTCCTTGAGAGGGTAAGGCTCCCAGTAGACGACTGGGTTGATAGGCCAGATCTGGAAGCCCGGTAACGGGTGGAGGTGACTGGTACTAATAGGCCGAGGGCTTGTCCTCAGTTGCTCGCGTTCACTGTGTTGGTTCTGAAACCACGAACAGCCCCGCTGTAAAAGGCGGTGCGGCAGTTCAACAGTTTCATAGTGTTTCGGTGGTCATAGCATGAGGGAAACGCCCGGTTACATTCCGAACCCGGAAGCTAAGCCTCATAGCGCCGATGGTACTGCAGGGGGGACCCTGTGGGAGAGTAGGACGCCGCCGAACAAATTTTGAAAGGGTTGGATCCTGAACTTCGGTTCAGGGTCCAACCCTTTTTTGTCATGCGTAACTTCATGTTCACGTTGCGCGCTCAACATCCGTCACATGGGTACTGCTGCAATGCTCAGGGCCGCCGGCGCCGGAGTCGGTGACGAGGTCGTCGTACCGTCCTTCGGGAGCGTCGAAGTCGCCGAGGCCGTGACCCTGGCGGGTGCGCGTCCGGTGTTCGCCGACATAGACCCGCTCACCTACTGCCTGGACCCGGCCTCGGTGGAAGCGGTCGTAACTGCGCGCACCGCGGCCGTCGTTGCCGTGCACCGCTTCGGACGGCGGGCCGCCATCGGGCGGTTGCACGGGATCGGACAGCGGCACGGACTGCTCGTCCTGGAGCAGGGCGAGTCCGAGGCACCGTACGACGAGACGGCACAGCGCAGGGAGCGGGCGGCGTATCTCGACGCCAGGCTGAGGGGCGTGGGCACGCCCGACGGCGGTGACGGGCACACCTACCAGCAGTACGTGGTGCGGGTGCCGGGCAACGGCCGGCCGGACCGCGACGCGTTCGCCCGGGCCCTGCGGGCCAGGGGAGTCGACTGCCGGGTGCCCGTGAAGACACCCGTGCACCGGCTGCCGGAGTTCCGGCGCCGTGTGGTGCTTCCGGAGACCGAGCGGGCCGCGGACGAGACGCTGGCGCTTCCCGTGGACGCCGCGTTGACGAAGCGGGAGATGCAGCGGATCGTCTCCGCCTGCAACGCCCTTGGCGGACTGCTTCAGCCTGCCTTCTGAACGGGCGCGCACGGATTTGGGAAGTCGGGCCGGTTCGGGGTACGATCTTCTTGTTGCAGCGAGGGAAACCTCAAAAACAACAAGGCCCCTATAGCTCAGTCGGTAGAGCGTCTCCATGGTAAGGAGAAGGTCAACGGTTCGATTCCGTTTGGGGGCTCAGAAGAAAAGGCCTCGCCCTCAGGGCGGGGCCTTTTCGTGTTTCCGTTTCCGGATGGCTTTCGGGCCCGTCCTGTCCCGCCCCGGCACACGGACGGGGCGGGAGGGGCCGGGGCCTCAGTCCTGCTGAAGGCCGGGGACCCGCATCGCCAGGATCGCCATGTCGTCCGACGGGGCGTCGGAGGCGAAACGCTCCACCGCGCGCATGATGCGGGCCGCGACCGCGCCCGCCGTGAGGCCTGTGCACGTGGTGAGGACGTCGGCGAGACCGTCGTCGCCCAACATGCGCGTGCCCTCGCGGCGTTCGGTGACGCCGTCCGTGACGCACAGCAGGACGTCACCGGGGTCGAGGGTGACCGTCTCCTCGTACAGGGCCAGGTCCTCGATCACGCCGAGCAGCGGCTGCGGCTCCGCGAACGCCGTCACCGTGCCGTCCTGGCGCAGGCGCAGGGGGAGCGGGTGGCCGGCGCAGACCACCTTCAGCTCGGCGCTGCCGTCCTCCTGGGGGCGCAACTCGCCGTACAGCAGGGTCAGGAAGCGGCTGCGGTCGCCCTCGTCGAGGATCGCGGAGTTCAGCCGCTCCAGGACGGCCGGGCCCGAGAGCCCCTCGCGGGCCAGCAGGCGCAGCGCGTGCCGCGCCAGACCCGTGACCGCCGCCGCGTTGGGGCCCGTACCGCAGACGTCGCCGATGGCGAAGCCGTAGGCGCCGTTGCCGATGGGGAAGAGGTCGTAGAAGTCACCGCCGACCTCGTTGCCCTCGCCGGCCGCGCGGTAGATGACCTCGACCTCGACGCCGTCGATCTGGGGCAGGCCCGGGGGCAGGAGACTGCGCTGGAGGGCCTGGCTGATGGCCGTGCGCTCCGAGTACAGGCGGGCGTTGTCCAGGGCCAGAGCGGCCCGGCGGGACAGGTCCTCGGCCAGTTCCAGGATCTCCTGGCGGAAGTGCTCCTCGGTCGGCTTGCCGAGGACCAGCATGCCGATGACGCGGTTGCGGGCGACGAGCGGCAGGACGACCGTCTCGCCGCCGACCGCGGAGGCGGTGGCCAGGGTCGGGCCGATGGCCGCGGTGACCTGATGGGTGGGGCCGCCGGCCAGGCCCAGGCTGCGCATCGAACTGCGCAGCGCCGCCTGGTGGGCGACCTCCCCGGGGATCGTCCAGACGCGGGCACCGGGCGTCGGTACCGGGTCGGGCGGGGCGATCTTCGACAGCAACGACTTGATGCCGTCGATGAGTTCCTCGTCCTCGTGCAGGACGTACGACAGGTAGGGGTCCGAGGCCTGGTCGGCGATCGTGTAGACCGCGCACCAGGTGGCGAGGGTCGGGACCGTCATCTGGGCCATCAGCGCGAGCGTCTGGTCGCGGTCCAGGGTGCCGGCCAGCAGGTCGGAGGCCTCGACCAGGAAGCTCAGGGAACCCCGGCGCAGCCGCTCCAGCTCGCCCAGGCGGGCCGACTCGACGGCCAGCGCGATCCGGTCGGCGGCGAACTGCAGGCGCAGGGCCTCCTCGTTGGAGTATCTGCCGGGCGCCTCGGCCGCGACGCCCAGGGAGCCGGTGAGGCGGCCCTCGACCTTGAGCGGGACCGTGACGACCGAACGCATGCCGGTGCCGGACAGCAGCGGTACGGCGCCGGGCACGGCGTCGAGGTCGTCGTGGACGGCCGGCATGCGCGCGGAGCCGTAGCGGCCGGGGCCCGCTTCCACGGGGACGCGGGCGAAGCGCTGGCGGGCGGAGGGCAGGCCGGTGGAGGCGCGGACCTCCAGCTCCGTCTCGTCGTCGGTGGCCAGCAGCAGGAACGCGGAGTCGGCGTCGAGCATGTCGCGGGCGCGCTCCACGGTGCGCTGCAGCAGGCCGTCGAGGTCGTCCGGGGCGGGGGAGCCGATGAACACCTCGAAGGGATCGGCGCTCTGGCCGTCGACGCCGGTGCTCTGGTCGGTCGAGGGGACGCGCAACGGGGTCTGCAGGACCGCGCGTTCGTGGTCGCGCACCAGCAGGCAGACCGTGGAGGGTTCGCCGCCGGTGTCGCGCACCCTGAGGTGCGAGGCGTACACCGCTGCGACGCGGCCGTCGGCGCCGCGGATGCCGTAACTGCCCTCCCAGCGCGAGAGCTGCAGGGCCTCGGCGATACCGGTGGCGGTGCCCGGGGTGTGCGGCCACGCCGCGAGATCCGTGAGGGGCTTGCCCACGACCTCGTGCGCCACGTACCCGAAGAGTTCCTCGGCGTCCTCGTTCCAGGAGCCGATGGCGCCCTTGCGGTCGATCTGGAGGACCGCGACACGGACCCGGCCGTCGGCCAGCGGCAGCAGGTCGGCGGGCAGCGAGGGGCCGGCGGCACGGGTGCCGACGGGGCGCTGGGGCAGGTCGAGATGGAACCAGACGTTCTTGTGTGTGGGGGTGTAGTCCACGCCCCAGCGGGTGGCCAGTGCCGCGCACAGCTGGAGGCCGCGGCCGCCCTCGCGGTCGGGGCTGCTCATGACGGCGTGGGCGCTCTGGAGGGGGACCTCGCGCTCGGGGTAGCGGTCGGAGACCTCGATGCGCACGCCGTCCTCGGTGCGCAGGCAGAGCACCTCCGCGTGGGTGCCCGCGTGGACGACGGCGTTGGTGACCAGTTCACTGGTGAGCACCACGGCGTCGTCGACGATGTCGGCGAACCCCCAGCCCTGGAGGGTGTCGCGGACGAAGGAGCGGGCGGTCGCGACGGATCGCCCCACGGGCTCGAAGCTGGCGGCCGCGCGCGCGGTGATCACAGAACTCCTCGGCCTGTCGTCTGTGTGCAGGGCTGCTCGGCCGTCCGGCTCGTGCCGCTGTTGCGGCATCAGTTCGTCCGTCGGCCGTGGCTCCGGGGAAGTTCCCCCAGGGATCAGTCCGGTGGTCATGGTCTGCGGCCGCCCCTCCGATGCCCGCTCGTTCTCGTGCCACCGCCCAGGCCGGTCGGGACCGGTGCGGCTGGACAGCCGCATGCAAGGTTACTTACCTTCGCCGTCCGAGCGGATGCCGGTCGCCGGTGTTTACCCCCACGGTGTGCGGACGGTGTGCGAAGCTGCCGAACTGTTATGGCCTGGTTCGGCGGGGGTGAAACACTGGGCAGGCTTCGGACGAAGGTCGGGCCGGGTTGCGTGTGTGCCGTGTACGGCGGGCAGCAGCGCCTGGTGCGGCCGGACCGACGTCTGTCCGGCGGCGGGCCGGATTCCGTCCGGCGGCAATACCGAGCGGGAACGAAGCGGCAATACCGAGCGGGAATGAAAACGCGGAAGCGTCCGGAGCGCCGGGAACCGGCACCCCGGGCCGACGCGGGCGAGCACAGCAATAGCGGTCTACCCCTTCGGGAGGGACACAGTGGAGTCTGGCGGAGCGACGCGGGGCACGAAGACGCGCGCGAAGGGCGGACCGTCCCTGGGCAGGAACGGCGGCACCACCGCCGTGGACACGGCTGCCCTGCACCGGTTGCTGGCAGGCCTGACGGCGATGCGTGACGGGAACTTCCGTAAGCGGCTCACGGTGTCCGGCGACGGCGTCATGTCGGAGATCGCGGCGGTCTTCAACGAGGTGGCCGACCGGAACCTGCATCTGACAGGTGAACTCTCGCGGGTGCGGCGCATGGTCGGACGTGAGGGAAAACTCACGGAGCGGCTGGAGACGGGTGCCTGTGAGGGTTCCTGGGCGGCCGCCATCGACAACTCCAACGCGCTGGTCGACGATCTCGTATGGCCCGTCTCGGAGGTCAGCCGTGTGCTGACGGGGGTCGCGGAGGGCGATCTCTCGCCGCGCATGGATCTGCGTACGCAGGCGCCGGACGGGACCGGGCATCCGCTGCGGGGCGAGTTCCTGAAGGTCGGCCGGACCGTCAACAACCTCGTCGACCAGTTGTCCACGTTCACCGACGAGGTCACGCGCGTGGCCATCGAGGTGGGCACCGAGGGCAAGCTCGGCGGCCAGGCCCGGGTGCGGGGCATGTCGGGTTCGTGGAAGGACCTGACGGAGTCCGTCAACACCATGGCGAACCGGCTGACCGCCCAGGTGCGCGACATCGCCCTGGTGACGACGGCGGTCGCCGGCGGCGATCTGTCGCGCAAGGTCACCGTGCAGGTGGCCGGCGAGATGCTGGAGCTGAAGAACACCGTCAACACGATGGTGGAGCAGCTGTCCTCGTTCTCCTCCGAGGTGACCCGGGTCGCCCGTGAGGTGGGCACCGAGGGCATCCTGGGCGGCCAGGCGCAGGTGCCCGGGGTGGCCGGCGTGTGGAAGGAGCTGACCGACTCCGTCAACACGATGGCGGGCAACCTGACCGCGCAGGTGCGGGGGATCTCCCAGGTGACGACCGCCGTCGCCAACGGTGACCTCTCGCAGAAGGTGACGGTTCCGGCGCGCGGCGAGGTCGCGCAGCTCGCCGAGACGATCAACCAGATGACCGAGACGCTGCGGATCTTCGCCGACGAGGTCACGCGCGTGGCCAACGAGGTCGGCGGCGAGGGGCGGCTCGGCGGGCAGGCCAACGTGCCGGGCGCGGCCGGTACGTGGAAGGACCTGACGGACTCCGTCAACACGGTGTTCCGGAACCTGACGACCCAGGTGCGGGACATCGCCGCGGTGACGACCGCCGTGGCCAGTGGTGACCTCTCGCAGAAGGTCACCGTGGACGTGGCCGGCGAGATGCTGGAACTGAAGAACACCGTCAACGGCATGGTCGACCAGCTGTCGGCGTTCGGTGCCGAGGTGACCCGGGTCGCGCGGGAGATCGGTGTCGAGGGTGAGCTGGGCGGCCAGGCGCAGGTGTCGGGCGCGGCCGGTACGTGGAAGGACCTGACGGACTCCGTCAACACCGCGTTCCGCAACCTGACGGGGCAGGTGCGCAACATCGCCCAGGTGACCACGGCGGTCGCCAACGGCGACCTCTCGCAGAAGGTCACCGTCGACGTCTCCGGCGAGATGCTCCAGCTGAAGAACACCGTGAACACGATGGTGGACCAGCTGTCGAGCTTCGCCGACCAGGTGACCCGGATGGCGCGGGACGTGGGCACGGAGGGCCGGCTGGGCGGTCAGGCGCGCGTGGACGGCGTGTCGGGCACCTGGAAGGAACTGACCGACTCCGTCAACCTGATGGCCAACAACCTGACCATGCAGGTGCGCAACATCTCCCAGGTGACGACGGCCGTGGCGCGCGGTGACCTGTCGCAGAAGATCGACGTCGACGCGCGCGGGGAGATCCTGGAGCTGAAGAACACCATCAACACGATGGTGGACCAGCTCTCGGCCTTCGCCGACCAGGTGACCCGGGTCGCCCGGGACGTGGGTACCGAGGGCCGGCTCGGCGGCCAGGCGCAGGTGCCGGGCGTCGCCGGTGTGTGGCGGGACCTCACGGACTCCGTGAACGGCATGGCGTCCAACCTCACCGGCCAGGTGCGCAACATCGCGCAGGTCGCCACCGCGGTGGCCCGTGGTGACCTGTCCCAGAAGATCACCGTGGACGCGCGCGGCGAGATCCTGGAGCTGAAGAACACGCTGAACACGATGGTCGGCCAGCTGTCGTCGTTCGCCGAGGAGGTCACGCGTGTGGCCCGTGAGGTGGGCACCGAGGGCATGCTCGGCGGCCAGGCGGAGGTGCAGGGTGTCTCGGGCACCTGGAAGGACCTCACGCAGTCCGTGAACTTCATGGCGAACAACCTGACGATCCAGGTGCGCAGCATCGCCGAGGTCACGACGGCGGTCGCCAAGGGCGACCTGTCGAAGAAGATCACCGTCGACGCCAAGGGCGAGATCCTCGAACTCGTCACGACCGTCAACACGATGGTGGACCAGCTGTCGAGCTTTGCCGAGCAGGTGACCCGGGTGGCCCGTGAGGTGGGCACCGAGGGCATCCTGGGCGGTCAGGCGCACGTGCCGGGCGTCACGGGCATCTGGAAGGACCTGAGCAACAACGTCAACCTGATGGCCAACAACCTGACCATGCAGGTGCGCAACATCTCCCAGGTGGCGGCGGCGGTCGCCAACGGTGACCTGACTCGGCAGGTCACCATCGAGGCGAGCGGCGAGGTGGCGCAGCTCGCGGACACCATCAACACCATGGTGAAGACGCTGAGTTCGTTCGCCGACCAGGTCACCAAGGTGGCCCGCGAGGTGGGCACGGACGGCATCCTCGGCGGGCAGGCGCACGTACCGGGTGTGGCCGGCACGTGGAAGGACCTCACCGAGTCCGTGAACCAGATGGCGTCCAACCTGACCGGTCAGGTGCGCAACATCGCCATGGTCACCACGGCGATCGCCAAGGGTGACCTGACCAAGAAGATCGACATCGACGCCCGGGGCGAGATCCTGGAGCTGAAGACGACGATCAACACGATGGTCGACCAGCTGTCCAGCTTCGCCGAGGAGGTCACCCGGGTGGCCCGCGAGGTGGGTACCGAGGGGCAGCTCGGCGGTCAGGCGCGCGTGCGTGACGTCGACGGCACCTGGCGGGACCTCACCGAGTCGGTGAACGAGATGGCCGGAAACCTGACCCGGCAGGTGCGCGCCATCGCGCGCGTGGCGACCGCGGTGACCCGCGGCGACCTGAACCTGAAGATCGACGTGGACGCGTCCGGCGAGATCCAGGAACTCCAGGACTACATCAACAAGATGATCGCCAACCTGCGCGACACCACGATCGCCAACAAGGAGCAGGACTGGCTCAAGGGCAACCTCGCCCGCATCTCCGCGCTGATGCAGGGCCGCCGGGACCTGGAGGACGTGGCCTCGCTGATCATGAGCGAGCTGACCCCGGTGGTGTCCGCGCAGCACGGCGCGTTCTTCGTGACGATGCCGCTCATGGACGGCCAGGACCTCGGCGGGGACGACGAGGACCGCTACGAGCTGCGCATGCTCGGCTCGTACGGCTACTCGATGGGCTCCATGCCGACGTCGTTCCGGCCCGGTGAGGGGCTGATCGGGACGGCCGCGCAGGAGAAGCGCACGATCATGGTCTCGGACGCGCCCAGCGGCTATCTGAAGATCTCCTCCGGGCTCGGCGAGGCGCCGCCCGCGCAGGTGGTCGTCTTGCCGGTGCTCTTCGAGGGCAAGGTGCTCGGCGTGATCGAGCTGGCGTCCTTCACGCGGTTCACGCAGATCCAGCGTGACTTCCTGAGCCAGATCGCCGAGATGATCGCCACCAGCGTCAACACCATCTCGGTCAACACCAAGACCGAGCTGCTGCTGAAGCAGTCGCAGGAGCTGACCGAGCAACTGCGCGAGCGGTCGGCCGAGTTGGAGATCCGGCAGAAGGCGCTGCAGGCCTCCAACGCCGAACTGGAGGAGAAGGCCGAGCTGCTGGCCCGGCAGAACCGGGACATCGAGGTGAAGAACACCGAGATCGAGGAGGCCCGGCAGGTCCTGGAGGAGCGTGCCGAGCAGCTCGCCGTCTCGATGCGCTACAAGAGCGAGTTCCTCGCCAACATGTCGCACGAGCTGCGCACCCCGCTCAACTCCCTGCTGATCCTCGCCAAGCTGCTCGCGGACAACGCCGAGGGCAACCTCTCCCCGAAGCAGGTCGAGTTCGCCGAGACCATCCACGGCGCCGGCTCCGACCTGCTCCAGCTGATCAACGACATCCTCGACCTGTCGAAGGTCGAGGCGGGCAAGATGGACGTCTCCCCGACGCGTATCGCGCTCGTCCAGCTCGTGGACTACGTGGAGGCCACCTTCCGCCCGCTGACCGCGGAGAAGGGCCTGGACCTGTCCGTACGGGTCTCTCCGGAGCTGCCGGCGACCCTGCACACCGACGAGCAGCGGCTGCTGCAGGTGCTGCGCAACCTGCTGTCCAACGCGGTGAAGTTCACCGACTCCGGTTCGGTGGAGCTGGTGATCAGGCCCGCGGGTCCGGGCGTGCCGCAGAAGATCCGGGAACAGCTGCTGGAGGCCGGTTCGCTGACAGATGCGGACGCCGAGCTGATCGCGTTCTCGGTGACCGACACCGGCATCGGGATCGCGGCCAGCAAGATGCGGGTGATCTTCGAGGCGTTCAAGCAGGCGGACGGCACGACCAGCCGCAAGTACGGGGGCACCGGCCTCGGGCTGTCGATCTCGCGGGAGATCGCGCAGCTGCTCGGCGGTGAGATCCACGCGCAGAGCGAGACGGGCCGCGGTTCGACGTTCACGCTGTACCTGCCGCTGCACCCGAGCGAGCTGCCGCCGCAGGGCTACCAGCAGTCCGTGGCCCCGCTGGAGGCCGGCGAGCTGGTCGCCTCCGAGGCCCACCGGTCCCTGGAGCTGTCCGCCGCGGAGGTCGAGACGCCGGCCGAGGTGAAGTCGTACCGGGAGACGCAGAGCGGGCCCGCCGCGCTGTTCCGGCGGCGCCGCCGCAGCCTGCCGTCGAGCGAGCCGCGCTACGAGCAGTGGCCGACCGTGGAGCAGCAGCAGAGCGCCGTGCAGTCGGCCCGCGCGGTGCGGTTCGGCGGTGAGAAGGTGCTGATCGTGGACGACGACATCCGCAACGTGTTCGCGCTCACCAGCGTCCTGGAGCAGCACGGACTTTCGGTGCTGTACGCCGAGAACGGGCGCGAGGGCATCGAGGTGCTGGAGCAGCACGACGACGTGGCGGTCGTGCTGATGGACATCATGATGCCGGAGATGGACGGGTACGCGACGACCACGGCGATCCGCAGGATGCCGCAGTTCGCAGGGCTGCCGATCATCGCCCTGACCGCCAAGGCGATGAAGGGCGACCGGGAGAAGGCGATCGAGTCGGGTGCCTCCGACTACGTCACCAAGCCGGTCGACCCCGACCATCTGCTGGCGGTCATGCGGGAGTGGATGCGGGCGGAGTGAGGGAACGGGAGAGGGGCCGGGAAAGGGCGCGAGAGAGGGAACAGCCCTGCCGTTCGTGAACGTTGCGGGAACGTCGGGTGTGTATGCGGAGCTGTCCGTGCGCGGACGTCGGGAACGTGATGGAATCCAGGATTCCGGGAACCTTCGGGGCTCGCCCCGCGTTTCCGCTCCGTGCACAGTGACATCGCGGTGACAGGGTGTGGCGACGGGCGGGGTGCGGCTACGATGACCGGCACAAGGGCGGGCGGCGAAAGAGAGTCGTCCCCTGGGGCGGCGCCCGGTGTACCGCCGGGGCGAGGAGGGCGGGCCATGGTGCAGAAGGCCAAGATCCTCCTGGTCGATGACCGGCCGGAGAATCTGCTGGCGCTGGAGGCCATCCTCTCTGCGCTCGATCAGACGCTGGTGCGGGCATCGTCCGGGGAGGAAGCGCTCAAGGCACTGCTCACGGACGATTTCGCGGTCATTCTGCTGGACGTCCAGATGCCGGGCATGGACGGGTTCGAGACCGCCGCGCACATCAAGCGGCGGGAGCGGACGCGGGACATCCCGATCATCTTTCTCACCGCGATCAACCACGGTCCCCATCACACCTTCCGGGGATACGCGGCGGGCGCGGTCGACTACATCTCCAAGCCGTTCGACCCGTGGGTGCTGCGCGCCAAGGTCTCGGTGTTCGTCGAGCTGTACATGAAGAACTGTCAGCTGCGGGAGCAGGCGGCGCTGCTGCGGCTCCAGTTGGAGGGTGGCGGCAAGGGCGCGGTCGGCGGCAAGGAGTCGGCCGGACTGCTCGCCGAGCTGTCCGCGCGGCTCGCGGCCGTGGAGGAGCAGGCCGAGGCGCTCTCCAAGCAGCTGGACGACGAGTCCGCGGACGCGGCGGCCGTGGCCACCGCGGCCCATCTGGAGCGCAAGCTCACCGGGTTGCGCCGCGCGCTGGACGCCCTGGAGCCGGGCGCCGGTCCCGCGGGCGCGACGCTGCCGCCGCAGAACTGACGCACCGGGGGCGAGCGGTCGCCCGTGAGGGTGCGTCAGTTCCATGCCGTGGCAAGGGCGACACGGACGGGTGAAGCACTGGGCACACGTGTCCGCTGCCGTCTCCCCCGGTAACCTCACACCCATGGCCTCACGTCCCACCGCAGCCAAGAAGCAGCCCGCCAAGAAGGCGGCCGCTCCCGCGAAGGCTCCGGCGCGTAAGGCCGTGGCGAAGAACGCACCGGCGAAGAAGGCACCGGCCAAGAAGGCGCCCGCCAGGAAGGCTCCGGCGAAGAAAGCCGCTCCGCCGAGGCCGGCCCCGAGCCCCACCGGGGGCGTGTACCGGCTCGTGCGCGCCCTCTGGCTGGGCGTCGCGCACGCGGTCGGTGCCGTCTTCCGGGGCATAGGGCAGGGCGCGAAGAACCTCGACCCGGCCCACCGCAAGGACGGCGTCGCGCTGCTGCTCTTCGGTATCGCGCTGATCGTCGCCGCCGGCACCTGGGCCGACCTGCGCGGTCCCGTCGGCGATCTGGTGGAGATCCTGGTCACCGGCGCCTTCGGCCGGCTCGACCTGCTGGTGCCGATACTGATCGCCGTGATCGCCGTACGGTTCGTCCGGCACCCGGAGAAGCCGGATGCCAACGGGCGGATCGTGATCGGTCTGTCCGCGCTCGTCATCGGGGTGCTCGGCCAGGTCCACATCGCCTGCGGCTCACCCGCCCGCAGCGACGGCATGCAGGCCATAAGGGACGCAGGCGGCCTCATCGGCTGGGCTGCCGCGACCCCGCTGACGTACACGATGACCGAGGTGCTCGCCGTACCGCTGCTGGCGCTGCTGACGGTCTTCGGTCTGCTCGTGGTGACCGCCACCCCGGTCAACGCCATCCCGCAGCGCCTGCGCGCGCTCGGCACGCGCCTGGGCGTGCTGCACGACTACGCGCCCGACGGCCTCACCGACGACGAGGAGTACGAGGAGCAGTGGCGCGAGGCCACGCCCGGGCGCCCGCGCGGGCGCCGCGGCGCCCCGGACGCGTACGACCCGCAGGGCGCCGAGGAAGAGGCCCTCACCCGGCGTCGGGTCCGCCCCAGGCGCTCCGCCGTGCCGCAGCCGGATCCGCACCGGCCGATGGACGCGGTGGACGTCGCCGCCGCCGCGGCCGCCGCGCTGGACGGTGCCGTCCTGCACGGCATGCCGCCGTCCCCGCTCGTCGCCGACCTCACCCAGGGCGTGAGCGCGGGCGACCGCGAGGACACCACGGTGGTACCCGCCCCGACGCCGGTTCCGGCCTCCGCCCCGACACCGCCCGCCGGCGCCCGTCCCCGGCAGGAGAAGCTCAGGACCGGGAGCGTTCCCGACCTCACCAAGGCGCCCCCGGAGGCCCCCCGCGAGCTGCCCCCGCGCGCGGAGCAGCTCCAGCTCGCCGGGGACGTCACCTACGCGCTGCCGTCCTTGAACCTCCTCACGCGCGGGGGCCCGGGGAAGGTGCGCAGCGAGGCGAACGACGCGATCGTCAGCTCCCTGCGCAACGTCTTCTCCGAGTTCAAGGTGGACGCCGACGTCACGGGCTTCACCCGCGGCCCGACCGTCACCCGCTACGAGGTCCAGCTCGGTCCGGCCGTGAAGGTCGAGCGGATCACCGCGCTCACCAAGAACATCGCCTACGCCGTCGCCAGCCCGGACGTGCGGATCATCAGCCCGATCCCGGGCAAGTCGGCGGTCGGCATCGAGATCCCGAACACCGACCGGGAGATGGTCAACCTCGGTGACGTGCTGCGTCTGGCGGAGTCCGCCGAGGACGACGACCCGATGCTGGTCGCCTTCGGCAAGGACGTCGAGGGCGGGTACGTGATGCACTCGCTGGCGAAGATGCCCCACATGCTGGTCGCCGGCGCCACCGGCTCCGGCAAGTCCTCCTGCATCAACTGCCTGATCACGTCGGTGATGATGCGGGCGACCCCGGAGGATGTGCGGATGATCCTGGTCGACCCCAAGCGGGTCGAGCTGACGGCCTACGAGGGCATCCCGCACCTGATCACGCCGATCATCACCAACCCCAAACGGGCCGCCGAGGCCCTCCAGTGGGTCGTACGCGAGATGGACCTGCGCTACGACGACCTGGCCGCCTTCGGCTTCCGGCACATCGACGACTTCAACCAGGCCATCCGCGACGGCAAGGTGAAGCTCCCCGAGGGCAGCGAGCGCGAGCTCAAGCCGTATCCGTATCTGCTGGTGATCGTCGACGAGCTGGCCGACCTGATGATGGTCGCGCCCCGGGACGTCGAGGACGCGATCGTGCGGATCACGCAGCTCGCGCGCGCGGCCGGCATCCATCTGGTGCTGGCCACCCAGCGGCCGTCGGTGGACGTCGTCACCGGCCTGATCAAGGCGAACGTGCCTTCGCGGCTCGCCTTCGCGACCTCCTCGCTCGCCGACTCCCGGGTGATCCTGGACCAGCCGGGCGCGGAGAAGCTCATCGGCAAGGGTGACGGACTGTTCCTGCCGATGGGGGCGAACAAGCCGACCCGTATGCAGGGCGCGTTCGTGACCGAGGCCGAGGTGGCGGCCGTGGTCCAGCACTGCAAGGACCAGATGGCGCCGGTCTTCCGGGAAGACGTCACCGTGGGCAGCAAGCAGAAGAAGGAGATCGACGAGGACATCGGCGACGACCTCGACCTGCTGTGCCAGGCGGCGGAGCTGGTGGTCTCCACCCAGTTCGGCTCCACGTCCATGCTCCAGCGCAAGCTGCGCGTGGGCTTCGCCAAGGCCGGCCGGCTCATGGACCTCATGGAGTCCCGGGGCATCGTCGGACCCAGCGAGGGTTCCAAAGCACGTGATGTTCTTGTGAAGCCTGACGAGGTGGACGGCGTGCTCGCGGTCATTCGCGGGGAGTCTGAAGGGTAGGACGGCGGCGCGCAGCCCGGCGTGTCGCGGATACGCCGGGTGGTGGCACCGCCGTGATCGACCTGTTAGAAGTCGGCGAGCAACCGTTTCCCTTTGCCATACGTCAAGTTGAGCGAGACGACAGGTGCGCGACCCGTTCCGGGGCGCGTGCCCGTACCACGCCGTCGGGCTGAACCGGCCATTCCGATGGCGTATCGATCACACCGCCCGGTTGCCCCACCCTTTCGTACCCCGCCTAGACTGAACTTCCAGCACAGGTGGCTCACACGCTCGAAAGGCGCCCCCGTGTCCATCGGCAACTCCCCTGAAGACGAGCGTCCGTTGCACGACGTGTCCGAGGAAGCCCGTCCCTCCGTGGGACGCACCCTGCAGCAGGCGCGCATCGCGGCAGGGCTGACCGTCGACGACGTCAGCAGTGCCACTCGTGTCCGCATCGCCATCGTGCACGCCATCGAGGCGGACGACTTCGACCCCTGCGGCGGCGACGTGTACGCCCGCGGCCACCTTCGCACCCTGGCCAAGGCCGTGCATCTCGACCCCGAACCGCTGCTCGCGCAGTTCGACGACGACCACGGCGGCCGCCCCGCGCCCACCCCGGCAGCACCTCTGTTCGAGGCGGAGCGGATCCGCCCCGAGCGGCGTGGGCCCAACTGGACCGCGGCCATGGTCGCCGCGATCGTCGCCGTGATCGGCTTCGTCGGGTTCACCGCGGTCAAGGGCGCCGGCAGCGGCAACGACGACAAGTCGCAGGTCGCCGAGGGTGCCACGCCCACCGCGAGCAAGTCCGCCTCGCCCGCGCCCCAAAAGGACAAGCCCGCCACGCCGAAGTCCGACCCCTCCGACAGCGCCATCGCGGCCGCCCCGCAGGACAAGGTCACCGTCCAGGTCAGCGCCCCCGACGGGCGCAGCTGGATCTCCGCCAAGGACCACAACGGGCGCATGCTCTTCGACGGCCTGCTGAAGAAGGGCGAGTCCAAGACCTTCCAGGACAGCTCCAAGATCAACCTGATCCTCGGCGACGCCGGCGCGATCCAGCTCTACGTCAACGGCAAGAAGATCGAGGACGACTTCCGGCCGGGCGCCGTGGAGCGCCTCACCTACACCAAGGGCGACCCCGAGGTCGGCTAGCGGACCCTTGGGGGAGCTGATGTGAAGGGGTTGGCCAAGATCGGCCAACCCCTTCGACATGGGGTACCGACGAGACAAAGTAGTCTTGAGCCCATGCCTGAACGCCGTACCGTCGCACTCGTCACCCTTGGCTGCGCCCGTAACGAGGTGGACTCGGAGGAGCTCGCAGGCCGTTTGGAGGCGGACGGCTGGCAGCTCGTCGAGGACGCCGCGGACGCGGACGTCGCCGTCGTCAACACCTGCGGATTCGTCGAAGCCGCCAAGAAGGACTCCGTCGACGCCCTGCTCGAGGCGAACGACCTCAAGGACCACGGCAGAACCCAGGCCGTGGTGGCCGTGGGCTGCATGGCCGAGCGGTACGGCAAGGAACTGGCCGAGGCCCTGCCCGAGGCCGACGGCGTGCTCGGCTTCGACGACTACGCCGACATCTCCGACCGCCTCCAGACCATCCTGTCCGGCGGCGTCCACGCCTCCCACACCCCGCGCGACCGCCGCAAGCTGCTGCCGATCAGCCCGGCCGAGCGCCAGGAGTCCGCCGCGGCCGTCGCGCTGCCCGGACACGGCCCGACCGACCTCCCCGAGGGCGTCGCGCCCGCCTCCGGCCCGCGCGCCCCGCTGCGCCGCCGCCTGGACGGCGCCCCGGTGGCCTCGGTCAAGCTCGCCTCGGGCTGCGACCGGCGCTGCTCCTTCTGCGCCATCCCGTCCTTCCGCGGTTCCTTCATCTCCCGCCGCCCGAGCGACGTGCTCAACGAGACCCGCTGGCTGGCCGAGCAGGGCGTGAAGGAGATCATGCTGGTCTCCGAGAACAACACGTCCTACGGCAAGGACCTGGGTGACATCCGCCTGCTGGAGTCCCTGCTGCCCGAGCTGGCCGACATCGACGGCCTCGAGCGGATCCGCGTCAGCTACCTCCAGCCGGCCGAGATGCGCCCGGGCCTGATCGACGTGCTGACCTCCACCCCGAAGGTCGCCCCCTACTTCGATCTGTCCTTCCAGCACTCCGCGCCGGACGTGCTGCGCTCCATGCGCCGCTTCGGCGACACCGACCGCTTCCTGGAGCTGCTCGACACGATCCGCTCCAAGGCCCCCGAGGCCGGCGTCCGCTCCAACTTCATCGTCGGCTTCCCCGGCGAGAGCGAGTCCGACCTGGCCGAGCTGGAGCGCTTCCTGACCGGCGCCCGCCTGGACGCCATCGGCGTCTTCGGCTACTCCGACGAGGAGGGCACGGAGGCGGCGACGTACGAGCACAAGCTCGCGCAGGACGTCGTCGACGAGCGCCTGGCCCACATCTCCCGGCTCGCCGAGGAGCTGGTCTCGCAGCGCGCCGAGGAGCGTGTCGGCCAGACCGTGCAGGTCCTCGTGGAGTCCGTGGACTCCGCCGACGAGGAGGAGGGCGTGTACGGCCGTGCCGCGCACCAGGCGCCGGAGACGGACGGACAGGTGCTGCTCACGAGCGGCGAGGGTCTGAGCGTCGGACGTATGGTCGAGGCGAAGGTGGTCGGCACGGAGGGCGTCGACCTGGTGGCCGAGCCGCTGGCGGGTACGCCCGCGAGCAGCGAGGAGGCGGGCAGATGACCGGAGTCCCGGCATCCGCCGCGGGCGGCTCCTCCGGCGCGCAGGGCGCGTCCGGTAAGGCCGCGACCGACGGCGTTGTACCCGAGGTCTCCGGCTCCGCCCCCGCTCCTGGCTCCGACCCGGCAAGCCAGGTGAAGCCCGCGCGCGGGGGGAAGCTGACGGCCGCGGCCGTCAACCAGGCCAGCGTCTGGAACGTCGCCAACCTGCTGACCATGCTCCGGCTGGTCCTCGTGCCCGCCTTCGTGGCGCTGATGCTCGCGAACGGCGGCTACGACCCGGCCTGGCGCTCGCTCGCCTGGGCGGCCTTCGCCATCGCGATGATCACCGACCTGTTCGACGGGCACCTGGCGCGCGCCTACAACCTGGTCACCGACTTCGGGAAGATCGCCGACCCCATCGCCGACAAGGCGATCATGGGGGCGGCGCTCATCTGTCTGTCCAGCCTCGGCGATCTGCCGTGGTGGGTGACGGCCGTGATCCTCGGCCGGGAACTCGGCATCACGCTGATGCGTTTTCTGGTCATTCGCTACGGCGTGATCCCCGCCAGCCGCGGCGGCAAGATGAAGACGCTCACCCAGGGCATCGCCGTCGGGATGTACGTCCTGGCGCTGACCGGCTGGCTGGCCACCCTGCGCTTCTGGGTGATGGCTCTCGCGGTCGTCCTCACCGTCGCCACCGGCCTCGACTACGTGCGACAGGCCGTCGTGCTGCGGCGGCAGGGAATCGCGGAGCGGGCGGCGGCGTTGGAGGAGAAGCAGGCGTGAATCCCACGGCCGCCGAACTGGTCCGGCTACTGACGGTGAACGGCGAGACCCTCGCCGTCGCCGAGTCGCTGACCGGTGGCCTGGTCGCCGCGGAGATCACGGCGGTGCCCGGAGCGTCCAAGGTGTTCCGCGGCTCCGTCACCGCCTACGCCACCGAGCTGAAGCACCGGCTGCTGGGGGTCGACGCCCTGCTGCTGGCCGAGCGCGGCGCGGTGGATGCGCAGGTCGCGGTGCAGATGGCCGCCGGTGTGCGCAAGGCCCTCGGTGCCGACTGGGGCATCGCGACCACCGGTGTCGCCGGGCCCGATCCGCAGGACGGCCAACCCGTCGGGACGGTGTTCGTGGCCGTCGACGGTCCGCTCACGGACGGCTCCGTTTCCGCCGGTGGCGGAAAAGTGGAGGCCCTGCGGTTGAACGGCGACCGTGCGGAAATCCGTATGGAGAGTGTACGGAGCGTACTCGCCCTGCTCCTGAAGGTGCTTACGGGCGAACAGACCGGGAATGAGCGGACACAGGATACGGAACGGAACGGGGGGTTTTGATGTTTACAGCCCTGAGTGAACACGACATCGCTCCCCGCACGGCCGCAGCGCGAGGCGGTACGGTGGGGCGAGAAGGATGCGGCTACGCGGTCCGAGGAGGGAGCCACCGATGATTCTGCTCCGTCGCCTGCTGGGTGACGTGCTGCGTCGGCAGCGCCAACGCCAGGGCCGTACTCTGCGCGAAGTCTCCTCGTCCGCCCGAGTCTCACTCGGCTATCTCTCCGAGGTGGAGCGGGGGCAGAAGGAGGCTTCCTCCGAACTGCTCTCCGCCATCTGCGACGCGCTGGACGTACGGATGTCGGAACTCATGCGTGAGGTGAGCGACGAACTCGCGCTCGCCGAGCTGGCCCAGTCCGCAGCCGCCACCGATCCCGTGCCCACGCCGGTCCGTCCGATGCTGGGTTCCGTGTCGGTGACCGGTGTGCCACCGGAACGGGTGACCATCAAGGCGCCTGCCGAGGCGGTGGACGTGGTCGCCGCGTGACGCACGCGCACGCGGCCTAGCGGCACGACAGATGTGAAGCCCCGGCCGGGCTTCTCCGGGAACACCCGGGGGCCTGGCCGGGGCTTTCGTGTGTCCGGTGGGTGCGTGGCGTGCCTGTTTCGGCGTGGGTGCGGTGCGTGTGCGGTGCGTGTGCGGGGCGCGTGCGGGTCGCGTCCGGCGGTGTGGTCGGCGTGCGTCCCGTCTGCCTCCCGTTTGCGTGTGGCGTGTGTCGCGGGACGCGTGCGGGGCAGGGTTTCCTTTGCTCCGTTTGCCGGTACGGGGCGGGGCGGTCATCGTGGGAGGGACGTGCCTGCCGACGAATCAGCCGCAGGAGAACGGATGCGTGTCATCAGGAGTCCGTTGTCCGGCGGCGATCCGAAGCCGGCCGTGTCCGCGTTGCATCAGTGAGCCCTTGGTGCGCCTTTCTCGCGGGTCAGACGGCGGTCTAACGTCCGGCTGGAGGTGGGCGGCCATGATGGTGGCGCGGTTGGTGCGATGGGGGGCCGTTCTGGGATGCGGAGCGGCCTGGTGGTGGGCCGTGCTGCGCATCACCCTGGGGGAAGGCGCGGGCGCGCTCGAAGGGGCCGTCGCGGTCGGGGGGTGGGGGCTGAGCGTGCTTCCGGTGCACTGTGTGCCCAAGGGGCGGGCGGCAGGGGCCGTGGAAGCCGGACGGTGGGTGGACGCCTGGCGGGTGGGCAGCGTTGCCGCGGTCGCTGGGGTCGAGGCCGCTGGGGTCGCCGGGGTGGCTGATGTCACTGGGGAATCGGCACTCACTCGATCGGGCGAAGAATCTGGTCCCGTATAGGCGGGCGTGTCGCGCTGGTGCGCGTGCCGCCGTTGCCGCCATTGCTGCCGTGGTGCGGACGCCGGACGCCGGAGGTGACGGGGCAGGCGGGCCGGGGGCGGCGGGGTCAGCGGGGTGAGCGCGGATAGCGTTCCCGCCACCGCTGCGGTGTCCCGGGTGCCGGGGCCGGGCCGGTCTGGCAGGCGGGGCACCAGTAGGTGGGGCGGTCCTGGGAGCCGTCACCCTGGTCGGCCACCCGCACGGGAGTGCGGCAGCGCAGGCAGGGGCGGGGTGCGCGGCCGTACACGAACAGGTCCTGCCGGGGCAGGTCCGTGGTCCGGCGGACCGGGCGGTCGCGGTTGATCTCCAGAAGCCTCTTGGCCGTCGCGGACAGCTGGGCGGCGCGTTCCGCGGGCAGGGCGCCGACGGGCAGCCAGGGAGTCACCCCGAGCAGGAAGCACAGCTCGCTCTTGTAGACGTTGCCGATACCGGCGAGATTGCGCTGGTCGAGCAGGGCCTCGCCGAGGGGGCGGAGCGGGTCCGCGAGGAGGTTGGTGAGAGCACGCTCGGGGTCCCAGTCCGGGCCGAGCAGATCCGGGCCGAGGTGGCCGACGACGCGCTCCTCCTCCTCGGTGCGCAGCAACTCCAGCACCTGGAGGCGGTAACCGACGGCCATACGATCGGCTGTGCCGAGGATCACGCGGATCTGGTGTCCGGCTCCGCCCCGCCACCGCTCGCCCGGGCCGTACACCTTCCACGCGCCCTCCATGCGCAGGTGTGTGTGGAGGGTCAGGCCGCCCTCGAAGCGGGTGAGCAGGTGCTTGCCGCGCGGGGCGGTGTTCAGGACCGTACGGCCGGTGAGGTCGGCGGTCGCGTATTTCGGCACCCGGAAGTCGCTGCGGGTCAGTACCTTGCCAGCGAGGGCGACGTGGAGCCGCTTCGCGGCCTGCCAGACCGTGTCACCTTCGGGCATGGGTCCAGGGTGCCACGGCGTGATCGGGCCCGGCGGGGCCGCGCGTCGTGAGTGCCGGGACGCGTCATGGGTGCCGTGACGCGTCGTGGACGTCGGGCCGCCGGCGGGCTCGGGGCCGCAGACGGACTCAGAACCGCGCAGGCGGCGTCAGGACCGCAGGCGCAGGCCGCGCGGGGTCGCGATGAAGCCCGCTCCTTCCAGGAGGGCGCCTGTCGGGGAGGTCAGGGCCGGGGAGCCGTTGATCCGCTCGACCGTCACCGTGCCGATCGAACCCGCGCGGGCCGCCGCGGCCAGGGCCTCCGCCGCCATGCGCAGGCGCGGGTCGTCGGCGGCGGCGGTGTCCGGGGCCGACGGCCAGGCCAGCAGTGTCTTGCCGCCCCGCTCCATGTACAGCGTCAGCTCACCCTCCACCAGGACGACCAGCGAGCCCGCCTTGCGGCCCGGCTTGTGCCCGGCCCCGGTCGGTGGCTCGGGCCAGGGGAGTGCGGCGCCGTAGGCGTTGGCCGGGTCGGCCGCGGCCAGGACCACCGCGCGCGGGTCGGGAGCCGAGGGGCCGGTACGACGGCTGCCGAAGCCCCGGCCCGCCGTCGCGCCGTAGGGGGAGGCGGCGCCGGCGCCTCGGGGGCCGCCGTAACCCGGAGAGGCGAACGGGTCGGCGGAGACCTGGTCGCGGGGCGAGACGTGGTCGCCCGGGGCGGCGCGGTGGCTCTTCGGGAGCCGGGCGGGGGAACCGGACGCGCCCGTCTGGTCCGTGGATGGCCACGTGAAGTCGCCGGACGCGCCAGTCTGGTCCGCCGGTGGCCAGGTGAAGTCGCCGTCCAGGCCCGGGTGGGCGAAGCCGCCGTCGGGCTGGTCGAAGGTGCCGGGGGTGGTGTGGGCGCTGCCGGGGAAGGGCGGGGTGCCGGTGCTGCTGGGCGGCATGAAGCTGTTCGCCAGGCCGGGGCCTGGCAGGCCCTCGGCGCGGTCGCGGGCGTTGGACACCGCGCGCAGGCGGTCGACCGCGCCGTCCATCGCGAACTGGGCGGCGCCCAGCCCCTCGACGACGTAGCCGCGCCGGGCCTGGCCGCTCTCCTCGAAGGCGGACAGCACCCGGTACACCGCCGAGAAACCACCCTCGACGCCCTCCGCGCCGACCGCTCCCCGGGTCACCACGCCGTGCCGGTCCAGCAGGGCACGGGCCCGCGCGTGGGCGCGCACGGTGGCGTCCGGTTCGGCTACGGGGAGCAGGGACCAGCGGCCGGCGACGGTCGGCGGTCCCGAACGCGAGGCGGCCCTGGCCGCGGACGTCAGGGAGCCGTAACGCCCGCGCGGGACGCTGCGCTTGGCGCGGTGGGCCGTTGAGCCGGCTGTACGGCCGGAGCCCAGCAGGGAGCGCATCGGGGCGAGGGTGTCGTTGGTGAGCCGGCCGGACCAGGCCAGGTCCCACAGGGTGTCGGCCAGTTGGTGGTCGGTGGCGGCCGGATGCGTGGTGGCGCGGACCTGGTCGGCGATCTGCCGGAAGAACAGGCCGTAGCCCCCGGACAGGGCGTCCAGGACGGACTGGTGGAGCGGGGAGAGCTCCAGCGGGTGAGGCTCCGGCAGCAGCAGCGGGGCGTTGTCCGCCAGATACAGGGAGACCCAGCCGTCCTTGCCGGGCAGGGAGCCCGCACCGGCCCACACCACCTCGCCCGCGGCGGTGAGTTCGTCGAGCATCGACGGCGTGTAGTCCGCCACGCGGGACGGCAGGATCAGCTTCTCCAGCGCGGAGGCGGGCACCGACGCGCCCTGCAACTGCTCGATGGCGCGGACCAGCCCGTCCAGGCCGCGCAGGCCGTGCCCCTTGCCGATGTGCTGCCACTGCGGCAGGAACTGGGCGAGCGCGGCAGGCGGCACCGGCTCCAGCTCGTGCCGCAGCGCGGCCAGCGACCGGCGCCGCAGACGGCGCAGTACGGCCGCGTCGCACCACTCCTGGCCGATGCCCGCGGGATGGAACTCCCCCTGCACGACTCGGCCGTTCGCGGCGAGCCGTTGCAGCGCGCCATCGGTGACCGCCGCTCCGAGGCCGAACCGTGCCGCGGCGGCGGCCGAGGTGAACGGGCCGTGGGTACGGGCGTAGCGCGCCAGGAGGTCCCCGAGCGGGTCCTTGACCGGCTCGGTGAAGGCCTCGGGCACGCCGACCGGCAGCGCCGTGCCGAGCGCGTCGCGCAGCCGGCCCGCGTCCTCGATGGCCGCCCAGTGCTCCACGCCCGCGACGCGGACCCTGATGGCCCGTCGGGCGGCGGCCAGCTCCGGCGCCCACTGCGGCTCGGCGCCGCGCTCGGCCAGCTCGGCGTCGGTCAGCGGGCCGAGCAGCCGCAGTCTGTCGGCGACGCCCTCGACGTCCTTGACGCGGCGGTCCTCGGTGAGCCACTGGAGTTCGCGCTCCAGCTCGGTCAGCACCTCCGCGTCGAGCAGTTCACGCAGCTCCGCCTGGCCCAGCAGCTCGGCCAGCAGCCGGGAGTCGAGAGAGAGGGCGGCCGCACGGCGTTCGGCGAGCGGGGAGTCTCCCTCGTACAGGAACTGGGCGACGTACCCGAAGAGGAGGGAGCGCGCGAAGGGCGACGGCTCCGGGGTGGTGACCTCGACCAGGCGGACCTTGCGGGACTCGAGGTCGCCCATCAGCTCCACGAGCCCGGGGACGTCGAAGACGTCCTGGAGACACTCACGGACCGCTTCCAGGACGATCGGGAACGACCCGAACTCGCTCGCCACCTGGAGCAGTTGGGCGGAGCGCTGGCGCTGCTGCCACAGCGGGGTGCGCTTGCCGGGGTTGCGACGCGGCAGCAGCAGCGCGCGGGCGGCGCACTCACGGAACCGGGAGGCGAACAGGGCCGAGCCGCCGACCTGGTCGGTGACGATCTGGTCGACCTCACCCTTGTCGAAGGCGACGTCCGCCGCGCCGACCGGTGGCTGCTCGCTGTCGAACGCCGTGCCGAGGAGGGCGCCGTTCTCGCCGGGTTCCTGGTCCAGCAGGTCCAGGCCCATCAGGTCGGCGTCGGGCAGGCGCAGCACGATGCCGTCGTCGGCGTGCATGACCTGCGCGTCCATGCCGTACCGCTCGGAGAGACGGGCACCGAGCGCCAGCGCCCAGGGAGCGTGCACCTGGGCGCCGAAGGGGGAGTGGATGACGACCCGCCAGTCGCCCAGCTCGTCACGGAAGCGTTCGACCACGATCGTGCGGTCGTCCGGGATGTGGCCGCAGGCCTCACGCTGTTCGTCCAGGTAGGACAGCACGTTGTCCGCCGCCCACGCGTCCAGGCCCGCGGCGAGCAGGCGCAGCCGGGCGTCCTCCTCGGACAGCGAGCCGACCTCGCGCAGGAAGGCGCCCACCGCGCGGCCCAGTTCGAGCGGGCGGCCCAGCTGGTCGCCCTTCCAGAACGGCAGCCGGCCCGGTACTCCGGGCGCGGGGGAGACCAGGACCCGGTCCCGCGTGATGTCCTCGATGCGCCAGGAGCTGGTGCCCAGCGTGAAGACGTCGCCCACCCGGGACTCGTACACCATCTCCTCGTCCAGCTCGCCGACCCGGCCGCCCCCCTTCTTGGGGTCGGAGCCGGCGAGGAAGACCCCGAAGAGGCCCCGGTCGGGGATGGTGCCGCCGGAGGTGACGGCGAGGCGCTGGGCCCCCGGACGGCCGGTGATCGTGCCGGCCACGCGGTCCCACACCACGCGCGGGCGCAGTTCGGCGAAGGCGTCCGACGGGTAGCGGCCGGCGAGCATGTCGAGGGTGGCCGTGAAGGCCGACTCGGGGAGCGACGCGAAGGGGGCCGCGCGGCGGACCGTGGCGAGCAGGTCGTCGTACTGCCAGGTGTCCAGTGCCGTCATGGCGACGAGCTGCTGGGCGAGCACGTCCAGCGGGTTCGACGGCACCCTCAGGGACTCGATCTCACCCGAGCGCATCCGCTCGGTGACCACCGCCGACTGCACCAGGTCGCCCCGGTACTTGGGGAAGACCACACCGGTGGAGACCGCGCCCACCTGGTGCCCCGCGCGGCCCACGCGCTGGAGCCCGGAGGCGACCGAGGGCGGGGACTCGACCTGGACCACGAGGTCGACGGCGCCCATGTCGATGCCCAGTTCGAGGCTGGAAGTGGCGACCACCGCGGGCAGGCGGCCGGCCTTCAGGTCCTCCTCCACCAGGGCGCGCTGCTCCTTGGAGACCGAGCCGTGGTGCGCGCGGGCGATCACCATGGGAGCGCCCTGCGCCGCGCCCGAGCCGCCCATCAGCTGCGCCGGGGAGTGGTGCTCGTCCAGCGGCTCACCGGTCGCGCGCTCGTAGGCGATCTCGTTGAGCCGGTTGCACAGCCGCTCCGCCAGACGCCGCGAGTTGACGAAGACGATCGTCGACCGGTGGGACTGGACCAGGTCGGTGATCCGCTCCTCCACATGCGGCCAGATGGAGGCCTTCTCCGCGCCGTCGCCGCCGTCGGCCGCCGGAGCACCGCCCAGCTCGCCCATGTCCTCGACGGGGACGACCACCGACAGGTCGAACTCCTTGCCGGACTGCGGCTGGACGATCTCCACCTTGCGGTGCGGCGAGAGATAGCGGGCGACCTCGTCCACCGGGCGGACGGTCGCCGACAGGCCGATCCGGCGGGCCGGCTTCGGCAGCAGTTCGTCCAGCCGCTCCAGGGACAGCGCGAGGTGCGCGCCGCGCTTGGTGCCCGCGACCGCGTGCACCTCGTCCAGGATCACCGTGTCGATGCCCGCGAGAGCGTCACGCGCGGCCGACGTTAGCATCAGGAACAGCGACTCGGGGGTGGTGATCAGGATGTCCGGCGGCCGCGTGGCCAGCGCGCGCCGCTCGGCGGCGGGGGTGTCCCCGGAGCGGATGCCGACCTTGACCTCGGGCTCGGGCAGGCCCAGGCGCACGGACTCCTGGCGGATGCCGGTCAGCGGGCTGCGCAGGTTGCGCTCGACGTCGACCGCGAGCGCCTTCAGAGGGGACACGTACAGCACCCGGCAGCGCTTCTTCGGGTCGGCCGGGGGAGGGGTCGAGGTCAGCTGGTCCAGAGCGGCGAGGAAGGCGGCCAGCGTCTTGCCCGAGCCGGTCGGGGCGACCACCAGCACGTCCGAGCCCTCGCCGATGGCCTGCCACGCGCCCGCCTGGGCCGCGGTGGGCGCGGAAAACGCCCCCGTGAACCAGCCGCGGGTCGCGGGGGAGAAGCCTTCGAGGGCTCGGTGTGCGGGACTGACCATGCGTCCATCCTGCACCCAGCCACTGACAATCGCCCTGACCAGGGCAAACGGGGCGGATTCGACTCCGGGCTGCACGGTGGGGCGGGCCGGCGTGGCGGAGAATGGGCGCATGGCGGGTTCAGGGGAGCGGGCGCGGCACTGGCGGTACACGGAGCTGCCCGGCGTCGACCTGCTGCGCGCCCGGTACATCCACAAGACCTTCGTCCGGCACACCCACGAGCACTTCGTGATCGCGGCCATCGCCGACGGGGTCGAGGTCTTCCAGCACCACGGTTCCGACGTGTCCGCGGGCGCGGGAGCGCTCGCGCTGGTCAACCCGGACACCACGCACACCGGCCGGGCCGGCGTTCCCGAGGGCTGGCGCTACGGCGCGGTCTACCCGTCACCCGAGGTGGTGGCCCGGATCGCGGCCGAGACCAGCACGATCCGGGGCACGCCCGGCTTCGTCAGTCCGGTCCTCGACGATCCGTACACCGTCCGCCTGGTCCACCAGGTGCTCCGCGCCGCCGAGGAGGGCAACGCGCTCGCCGCCGACACCCTGCTGCGCGTGGCCGTGACCAGGCTGCTGCGGCTGAACGGGGGCCCGCTGCCGCAGCGCAGCCCACGGACGGCCGGAGCCGCGCTCGCCGCACGCGCGCGTGCCGTCCTCGCGGACCGGATGACCGCACCGCCGACCCTGGAGCGCCTCGCCACCGATCTGGGAACCAGCCCCTTCGCCCTGCTGCGGGCGTTCCGCGACGCCTACGGCATGCCACCGCACACCTGGCTGACCGACGCCCGGGTGCGCCGCGCCCGGTCCTTGCTGGACCTGGGGACCGCCCCCGCCGAGGCGGCCGTCGCCGTCGGCTTCACCGACCAGCCCCACCTCAACCGGCACTTCACCCGGATCGTCGGCGTGCCCCCGGGCGCCTATCAGCGCGAGCGCAAGAACGTACAAGACCCGGACAGGCCTTCGGGCCTACCGTCCGGGACGTGACACAGCAACACACAGCACTCGCGGACCGGGACCGGCCGGCCGACCACACGGCCAAGCCCGACCGCGCCGTCGTACGCGACGCCCTGGGAGTCGGCGTCGCCGTAGGACTGTCCGGATTCGCCTTCGGCGTCACCTCGGCCGGCAGCGGGCTCGGGCTGCTCCAGACCTGCGCCCTCAGCCTCCTCGTCTTCACGGGCGCCTCCCAGTTCGCCCTGGTGGGCGCACTCGCCGCCGGAGGCAACCCGTTCGCGGCCGCCGCGGGCGCCCTCTTTCTGGGCGTGCGCAACGCCTTCTACGGACTGCGGCTGTCGCAGCTGCTGGCCCTCCCACGCGCGGTGCGGCCGCTGGCGGCCCAGTGGGTGATCGACGAGACGACGGCGGTGACCCTGGCCCAGCCGAACCGCCGTGCCGCGCGGATCGGCTTCACCGTCACCGGCCTCACCCTGTACGTCCTGTGGAACCTGACCACGCTGCTCGGCGCGCTCGGCGCCAAGGCCATCGGGGACACCGGCGCGTGGGGCCTGGACGCGGCCGGACCCGCCGTCTTCCTGGCCCTGCTCGCCCCCATGCTGCGGACGGCCACCGAGCGCGCGGTCGCCGGGCTCGCGGTCCTCCTGGGCCTCGGGCTGCTGCCGGTCCTGCCGGCCGGCGTACCGGTCCTGGTGGCGGCGCTCGCGGCGCCCGCCGCCCTGTTCGTGAAGGGCCGCCGCATCAGCGCTCGCGGTGACGGTGACGGCGACGGCGCCGCGACGGTCCTGCCCATCGTGTCGCGCGCATCGGAGGAAGACCGTTGAACACCTGGATCGCGATAGGCGTCACCGTTCTCGGCTGCTACGCCGTCAAGCTCGCCGGGCTGCTCGTGCCCGCCGGCGCCATGGAGCGGCCGCTCGTGAAGCGGCTCGCCGCCCTGCTCCCGGTCGCCCTCCTCGCCGCGCTCACCGCCCAGCAGACGTTCGCCGACGGGCACGCGCTCGTGCTGGACGCCCGGGCCGCGGGGCTGGGCGCCGCCGGCGTCGCGCTGATGTTGCGCGCACCGTTCCTGCTGGTCGTCGCGGCGGCGGTGGTGGTGACGGCGGGAGTACGCGCCCTCGGCGGGTGAGGCGGATCGGTGCGGCGGCCGTGGGGCGAGGTGGATCACTGCGGCGGCCGCCGGGAGAGGCGCCCCGGGCGCGGTGGCCGGTGTCGCGGCCGGCTCTATGAGGTGGTGGTGCGGTGAAGGGGCTCGAGCCGCGCGGTGAGGTGAAGCGGCGTGAGGTGGCGCGGTGAGGTGACGAAGCCGGATCAGCCCACGAAGCGGCCGTACGCCCTGAGGGTGCGCAGCGCCTCGATCGTCACCATGGGACGCGTTTCCAGAGTGGGAACCGGGGCCCACTGGCGCCGGCGGACCGGCCAGCCGCCGTCCTCCCGCTGCTCGGCGGCGAGGAAGTCGAGGGAGCGTGCCATCTCCTCGTCCGTGAACCACGCGCGCGCGAGCGAATCCGGGGTCCTCGCGAAGTCGTGCGGAAAGTGATGCTCGCCCGGTGCGTACCCGGGGGCGACCGGATACGCGTCGAGCCGGTCCGGGTCCAGGACGGCGAGCCGCCGCTCGCGCACCAGGCGGCCGAGACGGTCGGCGGCGGCCTGCGCGCGCGGGCGATCGGGGGCCGAGTCCAGGAAGGCCACGGCGGCCTCCACCTCGTACGGATGGGACGTCTCCAGCGTCGTCACCGCCTGCCAGCAGAAGTCGGTGGCCCGGAACAGCCACGCGTGCCACACCTCGTTGCGGTGCAGCAGCCCCACCACCGGCCCGGTGGCGAGCAGCTCGGCGGGCGGGTCGTCCACGACCGGCACGAACGGTGCCACCGGATACCCGCGCCGACTGGGACGGATCGCCGGCAGCGCGCCGTCCGGGGTGGAGGCGGCCGTCAGATAGCGGCACACACGCTCCACCCGCTGCCCGCCGCAGCGTCCGACGGCGTCCAGTACGCGCAGCGCGTGGGCGATGTGCAGGGGCTGGCTCACCGGACCGCGCAGGTCGGGTGCGAGCGCGTGGCCGTACCCGCCGTCCTCGTTGCGGTAGGCGTCCAGCGCCGTTTCCACCGGATCCGCGGCGCCGTGCAGGAAGTGGTACGCGAAGAGCCGCTGCTCCAGCACGCGCGCGGTGAGCCAGACGAACTGTTCGGCGCGGACGAGCGGGGAGTGCGCCTGGGGCGTTCGGGGGAGTGGGGAAGCTCCTGTTTCAGCCATGCGTCAGACCGTAGGGCGGAAAGCGGTCTCGGTAAGCGGTCCCGGACGGGGCCCACCCTCCGGGGCGGGATACCGGGGTCATGCGGTTGACGGTTTTCCGGCAGCGGAGGACCCGTTGACCTGCGGATATTCCGGTACAAAATTACGTAATAGGGTCGGCGCCACCACGTCACGGGGTCACTGCCGCCCGTGCGTTCATCCTGGATAGGGTCAGAACGTGGCCCGCAGCAGCAGACAGCCGGACGACTCGTTCGCCGAGGAAGCGCGGGGCGAGCTGTCGTCCCGGGCGGCCCGTGCGCTGTGGTGGGGGACGGCCGGCCTGGTGCTCTCGGTCCTCGGCCCCTTGGTGCTCGTCGCCGGCACGGAGCACGGCCGACGACTGCCCGTGGCCGTGGCCCTGGTCCTGTCGCAGGCCTGCACCCTGAAGTGGCAGGCGCGCGCCCCGGTCGCCGTACTGGCCGCGAACGCGGCGACGGGGCTCGCCGTCTGGGCGCTGCTGCCCGCAGTGACATTGACGGGGGCGCTCCTCGCCGCGCAGTTCACCTTGTGCGTGCTGTCGGCCACCAGGCCGCGGCGGGTCTCGGTGTGGGCGCTCGTGGCGATGTGCCTGCCGACGCCGTTGGCGTTCGGGGCGGGCGGCGTGGCGGGGCTGACGGTCTATCTGCTGACGGTGGTCCTGGCGTGGACCGCGGGGCAGTGGCGCAGGGCGCAGCAGGCGCGGACGAGGGCGGAGACGCGCCGGGCCGTGGTGGAGGAGCGCGCGCGGATCGCGCGGGAGGTGCACGACGTCGTGGCGCACACCCTGTCGGTGATGGTCGTTCAGGCGAGCGCCGCTGATGATGTTTTCACCGAGCGGCCCGAACAGGCCCGTCAGGCGGTACGGGCCATCGAGACGGGTGCACGGTCGGCGCTCGGCGAACTACGCCTGCTGCTGCGGGCGTTCGGGCCCGAGACGCTAGAGGGCGGCCCCGGGGCGGTGGAAGGCGGGGCCGGGGAACGGCGCGAGCCGGGGCCCTCGCTCGCCCGCCTGGACGAGCTGGCCGATACCGTGCGCGCGACCGGGATGACCGTGCACGTGCATCGCGAGGGAGCCACCGACGGGCTGCCGGCCGCGGTGGACCTGGCGGCGTACCGGATTGTCCAGGAGGCCCTCACCAATACGCTGCGCCACGCCGCCGGTGCCACCGAGTCGAGGGTGAGCGTGACGGCCGACGAAGAGTGCGTGAAGGTCATGGTGGTCGACAACGGGCGTACGTCGCTCGGTCGTTCAGCCGCGGAGGGAGCGGGGCGCGGTCTGGTGGGGATGAAGGAGCGCGCACGCCTTGTGGGTGGCAGCCTGCGTGCCGGTCCGCTGCCCCAAGGCGGGTTCGAGGTGGCGGCGCGGCTGCCGGTGGAGGGCGGATCATGACGCTGCGTGTGGTGGTGGCCGACGACCAGGCACTGGTCCGTACCGGATTCCGCATGATCATCGACGCCCGGGACGACCTGGAGGTGGTCGGTGAGGCGTCCGACGGTCAGGAGGCGGTGCGGTTGACGCGGGAACTGGCGCCCGACGTGGTGCTGATGGACGTACGCATGCCTGTCGTGGACGGCATCGAGGCGACCCGGCAGATCGCGGAGTGCGGCAGTCGGGCCCGAGTGCTCGTGCTGACCACCTGGGACGTGGACACGCACGTGGTCGCTGCCCTGCGGGCCGGGGCCAGTGGCTTCCTGCTGAAGGACATCCGCCCCACCGAACTCGTCGACGCCATCCGCCTCACCGCGCGCGGTGACGCGCTGTTGGCGCCGAGCGTGCTGAGCCGCGTCCTCGACCGGTACCTGCGCACCACACCCGACCCGGAGCCGCCGCCCTCCCTGCGGGACCTCTCCCGCCGCGAGCGGGAGGTGCTCACCCTGATCGGGCAGGCGCTGTCGAACGCGGAGATCGCTCAGCGGCTGCGCCTGTCGGAATCCACCGTCAAGAACCACGTCACCGCGGTGCTGCGCAAACTGGGCCTGCGCGATCGCGTCCAGGCCGTCGTCGCTGCCTACGACCACGGCCTCGTGCGGCCGCGCCGCCCCTGACTCCGCCGCCTCCTCCTCAAGGATGAGGCCGGGCCGTGGTCCTCCTGTGTTCCCAGTGCCGGTCCACTCCTGTGGCCGATCCGTGGCCGGGGTACCCACCCATAGCGTCGAGGTATGACCGACGACCTGGCCAGCCTCATGTATCTGCTCGCCCACGACGAAGCGGCCGAAGGCCCCTACGACCGTTCCCGGACGGAGTTGCTGGTCCGTGCCGCCGCCCTGGTCGACCTCGCGTTGCGCGGCCGGCTGAGGGAGGTCAGCGGCACGGTCTCCGTGTCCGGCACGGAACCGACCGACGACCCCGTCCTGGACGGCGTTCTGGGCGACGCGGCCGGCCACGGCTGGAAGTCTCTCGTGCGCCGCCACCGCAAGCGGACCCTGACGGAGGTGGAGGACCGGCTCACCGCGGCGGGACTCCTCACCGTGAAGGCGCCCCGCACCCTCTTCGGCACCCGGCGGCTGACCGTGACGGACCGCGCCGTGCCCGCCGCACTCCGCGCCCGCGTGTCCGCGGCGCTGCACGGGGACGGACCCGTGCGGGAGATCCCCGCCGCCGACGCCGCACTGCTGGCGCTGGCCGCGGCGGGCGGCATCCGCTCGATCGTGTCACGGCAGGACCAGAAGACCTTCCGGGCACGTATCGACGCCTGCACGGGGCGCCTTGCCGCCCTCGCGCCCGGCCTGGAGTCAGCTGTACGCGCTCTGCCGACGACCGTGATCGCGGCACAGGGCGGCATGGGCGGCAGCTGACCGGCCGGGGAGAAGACGAGCACGCACCGCCTCCTGACCACCACCCCGGGCTGCGCCCTGACCGCCGTCCTCGCGACGACCTGGTCCGCAGCGCCACCGACGGAGCCCGCCCGGCCCGCCGCCACGGCGGCACGCTGAGCCCGCCCGGCCCACCGGTGCACCCTCACGGCACGGACCCGCGGGTTCGGCTCAGCTCGACGTCACCGCCGCGGTGGAGCGAGGCCGACGAGCCGAGCCCAGCGGCGAGGAGCGCCGCGAACGGCAGGACGCATGCCTTCCGCGACGAACCACGAGGAACTCCACCACACGGACCCTGGAAGGACACCCGTGAACGAGATCATCGCCAGGCGCCTGACGGGCCTCACCGGCATCGCCACCGCAGCCGCCCTCATCGTCGAAGTACCCCTGTACTTCATCTACTCCGGGCCGCCGCCGGACTCGAACGTCCTGGCCAGGCTGCTGATCGGAATCGTCGCGCTGGCGTTCCTGATCGTGTTCGTGACGGCCTTCCGTGAACTGGTCAAGGTGGCGAACCCCGCCTACGAATGGGCCGGCACGATGGCCTTCGCCACCGGACTGGTCTACGCGACGATCACCCTGGTCTCCAGCGGGCTGGAAGCCGGCGCGGTCATCGCCGCCGACCAGCCGATCGACCCGACCATCAGCGTCAGCGGCACCTACATCCTCTACGGGTCGATCGGCCGCCTCATGCTCGCCCTCTTCCTCACCGCGGTGGGCTACGGCATCTCCCGTACGAACCTGCTGCCGCGCTGGACCGGCCGCTCCGCCTTCGCCCTGGCAGGGCTCAACCTGGTCTTCATGCCGTCCCTGTTCTTCGGCAACACTCCCGCACACTTCTACTCGGCGAACGGCTGGGGCACCACCGCCCTGATGGGCGCGATCCTCAGCTACTGGATGCTCGCCCTGGGCATTTCCACCTACCGCAGCGCCACACGACGTCTGCCTGCCGACTCACCGGCCCTGCAACACTGACGCCTGCCCGTGACTGCCCAGGCGCTTCACCTGCTGGTGCCGGCCAGGAAGTCCGGGCCGGAAGCGCCCTTCAGTTCAGACGGAGGCCCAGGCCTCTTCGGGGATGCGGTCCAGGGCGTCGCACAGGTAGTTCAGTTTCTCGTCGACGGCCTGCGGGGACATGGTGCCCGTGTACCAGGTGAAGATCTCGCCATCGCGGATCTGGAGCGGAGACTTCTTGGTGTGCGGATTCTCGAGCAGGTAGGGCACCACCGCGCCGCTCAGGCCGTCCCGGACGAAATCCTCGTCCGTGGTGAGGACCCGGAAGTCCTCGTCGAAGAGGGGAATGCCGAGTTCCATGCGCCTGATACGTCCATCCCCGCTCCGGTGCGAGTCTGACAAGTCCCGCATAATCCGCCCGAATTCGGGGCCAATTCCCGGCGCCCGCGCGCGGACATGGCGAAGACGAGGGTGAACATGCCCGCGATGAATGCGAACAGCAGCACCACAATCAGGATTTCAGCCCAATGCGCCATGCTCCCAGGATATAGGGGCTTCTCCGAGCGTCTGCCGGCGAGCCGTCGGAGCGTTCACGCTTGGGCGGACACGCCGGCAGAGGTGATGTGTTCCACCTCGCTGGACATGCGTCGGACGGCCTGATCATTCCTCGTATCCGGGCCAATTCGCCTTGCTGATCGCAGGAACCTTGCCCGGAAGTCTGGTGCCGTTCGTGCAGCCCGCCTGCTTGGCGACGTCGCGGGCCAGTTGGAGCATGATGTCCACCCCGACCTTGCGGGCCTCGGTCGCGGACAGGCCGCTTTTCCTCATCGGCCGCGCCAGGACGTTGATCTCGATGTACTTGTCCCGCTTCATGTACTCGGGCGCATCGGCGGGGAGATCGGCGGTGCATTCGAAGAACACCACCTGTGATGCCCTGAGGTAGTAGGCGAGGACGCCCATGTCCATTCGGGTGCGGGGTTCGTCTCCGCGCGCGTCGGCGGTGGGGAGCTTCTCGGTCGGGAGGGCCTCGTGATTCCAGTTGACGCCGGCATTGAGAACGGTGTCCAGTGCGCCGTCGCTCAGTGCCGCGTACTCGCAGTTGCTCGGATAGTGATTCTTCACCGTCACGAAGTCTCTGTGCTGGTGCAGCAGTTTGCTGCCGGGCCCGAGGAGCTTCTGCAGGGTGGCCTGCTTCGGCGTTCCGTTCCAGCAGGGTTCGGCCGGGGCGGTAAGTGTGTCCCCATCGTCCTTTCCTGAACGGGATTGCCACATGAAGGCGCCCGCTCCAAGGACCGCCAGTATCACCACAAGGCCGAGAATCTTCGCTCTGCTGGATATTCTTCCGACGCTCATGCCATCCCTGTCACTTCGGAGGGTTGCGCTTGCAGTAATCCTCAGCCTCGCAGTAAAGCTCCTCGCCGTGGTCGAAACCCGCGACTGAGGCGGGGGGCTCGAACTGGGTGCCTTCGCCACACCTGTGCCGGCGTCCAGCTCGAAGCCGGCGAGTCGGTCGTCTCCCTCGCCCGGCGGCTCGGGCACGCCGACCCTGGCTTTACTCTGCGTACATACACGCACTTCATGCCTGACGCGGGCACGCGAGGTCGCGCCGCCATGGATGCTTGGTTCAGTGGGGAGGTGAACTCCCTGGACCCCCCTGACGGTCGTGCGGGGGCGTGAAGGGTGGAAAACATGCAGGTCATGGCGGGTATGGAGCAGAAATCATGCGGTTGACGGTCTTCTGGCAGCGGATGACGGAACATTTCGGGCGTGGCTATGCCGAATCCTTCGCGCGCGATCACGTCATGTCCGAACTGGGTGGACGCACGGTGAACGAGGCGCTGGACGCCGGCTGGGAGGCCAAGGAGGTCTGGCGCGTGGTCTGCTCGGTCATGGACGTGCCGGCCGAGAGGCACTGATCGGCCCCGAAGACCGTGGGCGTGCACCGAGCACTGCGCGCGGTGGGCGAGACTTGGCCCGTGGCACGCACTGAAGACATCGAGCCGGCCGACCGGCACGCAGCTTCCCCGTCCGGTCCCACGCCGTCCGTCCGGCCTCCCGCCGACGACGGCGCCGCCCGGCGCGACCGTATGCCGCGCTGGCTGCCGCGCGCCATGGTGCTCGCGCTCGCGCTCGTCGCCACGTTCCAGCTGGGCAGCTGGGCCTTCCACCAGCTGACGGGCCTGTTGATCAACGTGTTGATCGCGTTCTTCCTGGCCCTCGCCATAGAGCCCGCGGTGAGCTGGATGGCGTCCCGCGGGATGCGCAGGGGACTCGCCACCTTCCTGGTCTTCCTCGGCCTGACGGTCCTCGCCGCGGGATTCGTCACGTTGCTCGGATCCATGCTGGCCGGCCAGATCATCAAGATGATCGAGGGATTCCCGGAATACCTTGACTCGCTCATCAACTGGATCAATCACACGTTCCACATGAGCCTCAAGCGGGTGGATGTCCAGGAGGGCCTGCTCCACTCCGACTGGCTGCGCAAGTACGCGCAGAACAGCGCGGCCGGCGTCCTCGACGTGTCCGCCCAGGTGCTCGGCGGCCTCTTCCAGCTCCTCACCGTCATGCTGTTCTCGTTCTACTTCGCCGCCGACGGCCCCCGGCTGCGCCGCGCCCTGTGCTCCGTCCTGCCGCCCGCCCGTCAGGCAGAGGCGCTGCGCGCCTGGGAGATCGCCGTCGACAAGACCGGCGGCTACCTCTACTCGCGCGGTCTCATGGCGCTCATCTCCGGGACGGCGCACTACATCCTGCTGCAGGCGCTCGGTGTGCCGTACGCGCCCGTGCTCGGTGTCTGGGTCGGCCTCGTGTCGCAGTTCATCCCGACCCTCGGCACCTATCTCGCGGGTGCGCTGCCGATGCTGATCGCGTTCACCGTCGATCCCTGGTACGCGGTCTGGGTGCTGGTGTTCGTCGTGATCTATCAGCAGTTCGAGAACTACATGCTGCAGCCCAAGCTGACGTCCAAGACCGTCGACATCCATCCGGCCGTCGCCTTCGGCTCGGTGATCGCCGGTACCGCGCTGCTGGGCGCGGTCGGCGCGCTGATCTCCATCCCGGCGGCCGCCACGCTCCAGGCCTTCCTCGGGGCGTACGTGAAGCGGTACGCCGTAACGGACGATCCCCGCGTGCTCGGGCACCGCACCCGTCGTCCGGGCGGTTCGGGGGTGCTCACGCGCGTACGGCGGCTGCGCGAACGGCGGGCCGCCGCGGAGGAGGCCTGAGCCCCGGTCCCGCGTACCTGGCTCCCGCGCCGGCCCCTCAGTACGTCAGGGCCGCCCACACCGCGGCCCCGGCGACGGCCACCCCGTAGCAGCCGGCCGCCGTCGCGACGATCCGCCACCGCGTCCGTTCGTTCCATGAGGTGCGGGCCGACAGCCAGGCCAGCAGGGGGAGCACCAGCACGGCGTGCAGGCTCACCCCGTGCAGGGGCTTGAACGGCGCCGTCGAGTGGTAAGCGGCCTCCTGGTGGCCGGTGCGGGTGAGGACGACCCCGCGCGCGATCATCGCCGCGCCCGAGGCCAGCGCCACGAGCAGGAACGCGAACCCGGAGCGCACCGCGAGCGCCATGCCGGCGGGACCGGCCGGCCGGTGCCTGAAGGACGCGACCGCGAAGACGGTGAGCAGCACCACCAGAACACCACCGCCCACCGCGAGCGTCATCGACACCGCGGTGTCGAAGGGCGTCTCCATGTTCAGGTGGGAGGGCACCCGACGCCACGCCTGGAGGGTGATCCCGCCGACCTCGACCACACAGTCCGCGGCGAAGACGACGAGCAGTACGGCGCGTGTCCGCGCGCCGACACGCAGGTACGACGTGACCCAGGTGAGCGTGAGCAGCGTCACCCCGAAGGACAGCCCGAACGTGACGGGCTTGCGCCAGGAGATTGGTCCGTCCCAGGGACCGCCGTCGAACGCGAACACCACCAGGTGGACGAGACCGGAGAGGACCAGGATCAGGCCGGTCGCGTGACAGAGCCGTTCGGCGGCGCGCGGATTCTTCATGCGGCCAGGCTCCCGGCAGCGCCACGGCCCCGTCGTCGTCCGGCCGAAGACAACGGGCGTACGACGACGGGCGTACGGCGACGGGAGTAGCGGTGCCCGGCGCCGGGTCGGAAACAGGTACCGGGCAGGAAGAGACCGCAAGCAGACCCCGAGCCGCAAGCCGGCGTCGAGCCGGATCCGAGGCGCCCAGCCGGGTCAGGCGGACGGCCAGGACGGGACCGTGGCGGTGGGCGGCGTCCAGCGCTGGGTGCGGGGCACCGCGCCGTCGACGCCGTAGTCCTTCTTGAGCTGTTCGGGGATGGCGTAGTGCATGACCCGTCCGCGCGTGAGGGACGACAGTTCGAGGACGGCCGTCAGGTGGCCGAGGCGGTCCAGGGCCCAGGCGCCGAGGGGGGAGCGGTCCTCGATGGTCTCCAGGACCCCGAGGAGGTGGGGGGCGGCCTTGACGACGCCGTCCCATCGGGTGCGGGGCACCTGGAGCCAGTCCGCGCAGGTGTCGCCGACGAGATAGCGGATGAGAGCGGAGACGATCGGGTCGAAGAGGGTCCCGGGCACGACCTCCTCGTACAGGTCGATGAGCTGGCGCGTCAGGTGCGCGCCCTCCTCGGAAGGGCCCATGTGCCGGATCATGTACAGGTCCAGGAACTCGCGGGCCTCGTCCAGGTCCATCGGGACGGCGTCCTGGTCGACGCCCAGCATGGCGCCGACCACGCGCCAGGCGTAGTAGTAGGCCTCCGCGCCCTCCGCGGACATGTGGATGCCGAGCCGGTGCAGGCTGTCGAGCGCGAGCAGCGAGAAGAACATCTGGCCGCCGATCATGTCCTCCTGGCAGATCGGCGTCCCGAGGCTCGCGGTGTCCCAGCGGTTCTCGCGCTTGAGGTGATGGCGGATCGAGGCGTGCAGAAGGCGGACCTTCTGGGCGGCGGGGACGAACCTGCCGCCGGCTTCGAAGGCGTCGGGCTGCATCAGGTAGACCGTGAACTGGCCGGTCTCCGCCATCCGTTTGGACGGGTACTTCAGCGAGTGGGTGGCCGACAGCAGCCTCGCCACGGTCGGCACGACGTAACAGGCGGGCATGGAGGCGAAGGAGAGGGCGGTGGAGATGTGCACGTTGTTGTCGATGAAGAACAGCCGTGCCTTCTCCATCTCACCCCAGTCCACCCAGGCCGGCGGGGCGCTCGTGGCCTCGAGGTACTCGCGGGCGACGTCCGGCAGCCCGTCCGGCAGCGGGGCGCCTGCGGTGGAGACGTAGCGCATCAGGGTGTTGAACTTGCCGACCTCCCCACGCTCGAAGAGAGCGGCGACGGTGGCGTCGGCGAGTTCGTCGCCGGCCTGACGCAGGGCGTCCATCGAGGTCTCGGTACGGGTCATGGCAGGGCTCCTCATGGCAGGGCTCCGTGTCCGGCCACGGGAGGTCCCCGGCCGTCGGAAGGGGGGTGGCCGGGGCGGCACGCGCGCGTGCCGCCCCCGTGCCGCTCTCGTGCGGTCAGGACGGACGGATCGTCGCCGCATGCGCCAGCGCGGTCAGGGCGTCGGCGGCGGGCGCGGGCACGTCCAGCTCGTGGAGGGCGTCGAGCGCCTCCTCGACCCGCGCGGTGATCATGCTTTCGACGCGGTCGGGTGACCCCAGCCCGCGCATCACCCGGCGTACGGCGTCCAGGCCGTCCCGGTCCAGGTCGCTCCGGCCCAGCAGCGCGCGCAGCCGCTCCCGCTCGTCCTCGCCCGAGACGCGCCAGGTCTCCGCCAGCAGGGCGGTCGGCCGGTGGCCGCGTACGTCGTCCACGTCGGCCTTGCCGGTGCGGTCCGGGTCCCCGAACAGGCCGAGCAGGTCGTCCCGCAGCTGGAACGCCTCGCCCAGCGGCAGCCCGTAGGCGGAATAGCCCTCACGCAGCCGCCCGCTGGCTCCGGCCAGGGTGCCGCCGATCAGCAGGGGCTGCTCGACGGTGTACTTGGCCGTCTTGTACCGGATGACCTTCAGCGACGCCGAGGTGTCCGGGGCGGTTCCGGTGAGCAGGATCTCCAGGCACTCGCCCGCGATCAGCTCCCGGGCCAGCGCCGACCACAGCGGGCGGGCCCGCGCGAGGTACGCGGCGGGGAGCCCGCTGGTGGCGAACAGCTGACCGGCCAGCGCCATCAGCAGGTCGCCGACCAGCATGGCCAGCGATCTCGCCGCGGCGACGACCCTCGGGTGCTCGGGCACGGTCGCGCGCAGGGCCCGATGGGCGGTGGGGCGGCCGTGCCGCAGGGGGCTGTCGTCGATGAGGTCGTCATGGACGACGGCGGCGGCGTGCACCAGCTCCATCGAGGCGGCCGCCCGCACCAGCGCGTCACTGTCCGGCTGGCCGACCGCGCGCCAGCCCCAGTAGCAGAAGGCCGCCCGCAGGCGCTTGCCGTCCGCGACCGCCGCCTCCAGCTCGTCGGCCACCGGTCCCAGGACCGGGTCGACCGCCGCGAACCGCTCGGCCTCCTGGGCGACGAAGTGGCACAGCACCTGGTCGACACGGGCCTTGAACGCGGCCGGCTCCCACCGCTCAGGCGCCATCGGCCGGCCGCCGGGTCAGGGCGTGGCGGGCGAGGACCTCCAGGTGGGCCGGCGGCACCGCCGCGTACCGGTCCACTGCCAGCCGGCCGCGCGCCACCAGATCGTGCTCGGCCTGTGCCGCCAGCTCCGTCGTGTCCGAGCGGCGCAGCAGTCCGCGGACCGCCGCCAGGGCCGACCCCAGTGTGCTCACGGCCAGATCGGCCATCCCCGCCACCAAGAGCACCGCCTGCTCGTCGATGCCCCCGCGGTGTCCCGTTTCTTGCGTCATGCCCTCTCCCCACCGGCGCGTCCGGGCGGCAGCGGTCACCTGCCGCACCCTTCGAGCATCGCGGCCCGGCGGGCGCGGGGACGGAGGAACTCACTATCGGGTGAACGGGTGATCCGCTCACTCGGTCGTGTGGGGTTCTTGGGGTCCGTGTGGCGCTCTGCGGGGCGATGTGGTGCGCGCCGCCGGGACGGTGTGGCCGCACACCGCCGGGACGGTGTGGCGCGCTGTGGAGTCCCGCGTGGCACGCTTGACACGAAAATCGAACATACATTCTTATGGAGGCTCAGGCGAGGCTCTCGACGGGGATTTCAGCACGGTTTAGGTTGGTATGTCCCCTTGTTATCCACAGGCCGGGCCGACGTCGGGGCGCATTGTCAGCGGCAGGCGTTAGCGTCTTTGACGTGAAGCGATCGACTCAAGCAAACCGGGTGGAACCCATGGCAGGAACCGACCGCGAGAAGGCGCTGGACGCCGCACTCGCACAGATTGAACGGCAATTCGGCAAGGGCGCGGTGATGCGCCTGGGTGAGCGGCCGAACGAGCCCATCGAGGTCATCCCCACCGGGTCGACCGCGCTCGACGTCGCCCTCGGTGTCGGCGGCCTGCCGCGCGGCCGAGTGGTGGAGGTGTACGGCCCGGAGTCCTCCGGTAAGACGACCCTGACCCTGCACGCGGTGGCGAACGCGCAGAAGGCCGGCGGCCAGGTTGCCTTCGTGGACGCCGAGCACGCCCTCGACCCCGAGTACGCCAAGAAGCTCGGCGTCGACATCGACAACCTGATCCTCTCCCAGCCGGACAACGGCGAGCAGGCGCTGGAGATCGTGGACATGCTGGTCCGCTCCGGTGCGCTCGACCTGATCGTCATCGACTCCGTCGCCGCGCTCGTCCCGCGCGCGGAGATCGAGGGCGAGATGGGCGACAGTCACGTCGGTCTCCAGGCCCGCCTGATGAGCCAGGCGCTGCGGAAGATCACCAGCGCGCTCAACCAGTCCAAGACCACCGCGATCTTCATCAACCAGCTCCGCGAGAAGATCGGCGTGATGTTCGGCTCCCCGGAGACCACGACCGGTGGCCGGGCGCTGAAGTTCTATGCCTCGGTGCGACTCGACATCCGCCGCATCGAGACCCTGAAGGACGGCACGGACGCGGTCGGCAACCGCACCCGCGTCAAGGTCGTCAAGAACAAGGTCGCGCCGCCCTTCAAGCAGGCCGAGTTCGACATCCTCTACGGCCAGGGCATCAGCCGCGAGGGCGGCCTGATCGACATGGGCGTGGAGAACGGCTTCGTGCGCAAGGCCGGCGCCTGGTACACGTACGAGGGCGACCAGCTCGGCCAGGGCAAGGAGAACGCGCGCAACTTCCTCAAGGACAACCCCGACCTGGCCAACGAGATCGAGAAGAAGATCAAGGAGAAGCTGGGCGTGGGTGTGCGGCCGGAGGAGCCCGCCGCCGAGCCGGGCGCGGACGCGGCGACCACCGCGGCCGCCGACGACGCCAAGACGGCGCCCGCCCCCGCGGCCAAGGCCACCAAGCCCAAGGCCTCCGCAGCCAAGAGCTGACCTGTGACGCGACGAACCGACTGGGCCGAGTACGAGTACGCCACCTCCGATGTCTCACGGGGGAGAGGCACCGGGGGCGACCCGCGCTCCGCCACGGCCGGTGAAGACGAGTACGGGGACGCGCGGCACGACGGATACGAGGACGGACGGCGGTACGCCGACCCCGGGGACAGCGGCACACACCCGGACGACGAGCCCCACGGGGGCGGCTCGTCGGGCCGAGGTTCCCGGAGCGCCGACGGGCCGCGGGACGGCCGGGGGCGTGGCCGCCGCCGGCGCGGCTTCGGCGATCCGTCCGGTGAGGACGAAGGCGCCCCTTCCTCGTCGAGGGCCGAGCGGGGGGAGTCTTCGGGGGACCCGGCTGAGCGGGCGCGGGCCATCTGCCTGCGCCTGCTCACCGGGACCCCGCGCACCCGCAAGCAACTCGCGGACGCCCTGCGCAAGCGGGAGATCCCCGAGGAGGTAGCCGAGGAGGTGCTCTCGCGGTTCGAGGAGGTCGGACTGATCGACGACGGCGCCTTCGCGGACGCCTGGGTGGAGTCCCGGCATCACGGCCGGGGGCTCGCGCGTCGTGCGCTCGCCCGGGAGCTGCGCACCAAGGGCGTCGACTCGGCGCTGATCGACGAGGCCGTCGGCCGGCTCGACTCCGAGCAGGAGGAGGAGACCGCCCGGGACCTGGTCGCCCGCAAGCTTCGGGCCACCCGTGGCCTCGACCGCGACAAGCGGCTCCGGCGTCTCGCCGGCATGCTCGCCCGCAAGGGCTATCCCGAGGGCCTGGCCCTCCGCGTCGTCCGCCAGGCCCTGGAAGAAGAGGGCGAGGACACGGAGTTCCTCGAGGGCGACGGGTTCTGACGGTTCGGCGGCCGTGGAACGCCGACAGCTCGGCGGCGTGGAGTGCCGGCATTCCGGTACTTCGCCGCGAGCTACCTTCCCGCAGGCGTCCGCCGGTTGGCGGGCCGCGGGACCGCGTCGCGTCCTGACCTGTGTCCGCCGTGTCCGTCGTGTACGCCGTGTGCACCCGTAGCGGGCTCGGGTGTCCCGCGTGCGTCGATGCGAGCGCGGTAGTCCAGCGGGGTCCCGCCTCCCGGTGGGGTTAACCCCCGCCGAAGACGCCGGACCGCCTCAATGCCCCCGGACATGCGCACGGGCGAAGGTGTTCGAGCGCCCTGGACCGCAGACCGCAGACCGCAGACCGCAGATCACGGATCACGGACCTCGACCCAGGCTCACGTCGAGAGCGGCGGGCGTACGGACAGCCGAGACTCACAACAGAAGAGAGCCAGCCCCGATGATGCTGCGCTACGCCCTCCGGACCGTCCGAGCCCGTAAAGCGGGTTTCCTCGGCGCCTTCCTCGCGCTCATGTGCGCGGCCGCTCTGATCACCGCCTGCGGCACCCTCCTCGACACCGGTCTGCGCGGCACGATCCGTACCGAGCGCTACGCCGCCGCACCCGTCGTGGTCTCCGCCGACCAGTACGTCCACCGCGTCACCGTCAAGCACAAGCACGGCAAGACCAAGGTCAAGCGCAAGGCGAAGCCCCTCGCCGAACACGCCTGGCTGTCGGCCGGCTTGGAGGCCACGCTGGCCCGCACCCCGGGTGTCGCCCGCGTCGTCCCCGAACTGACCTTTCTCGCACAGCCGCTGACCCCGGCGGGCACCGGTGGCCGCACCGCCTACGGGCATGCGTGGGAATCCGCCGCACTGACGCCGTACCACCTGGTCACCGGCAGCCCACCCGAGGCCGCCGGTGACCTCGTCGTCGACCGCGACCTCGCCACGCGCGCCCACCTCCGGCCCGGCGACCGTCTCACCGTGCAGTCGACGCAGTCCCCTCGCGCCTACCGTGTCACCGGTATCGCCGCCCCTGAGACTCCGGTCCGCCACCAGACGTCCCTGTTCTTCTCCACCGAGGAGGCCCGGCGACTGGCCGGGCACCCGGACCAGGTCACCGCGTTCGGTGTCCTGCCGGCCCGGGGCGCCGCTCCCGGCATGGTCCGGCAGGCGGTGGCACAGGCGCTGCGCGGCACGACCGCCCAGGTCAGCACCGGCGATGCCCGCGGGGCCGTCGAGTTCCTGGACGCGGCCGCCGCCCGTACCCGGCTGGTCAGCATGGGCGCCGCGATGGGCGGTACGTCGCTGCTGGTGGCGGTGCTCGTGGTCGTCGGCACCTTCGCGCTCACCGTCCAGCAGCGCCATCGCGAACTCGCCCTGCTCCGGGCCATCGCCGCCACCTCCGGGCAGATCCGCAAACTGCTCGGCCGGGAGGCGCTCATCGTCGGGGCGGCCGCCGGGAGCGCCGGCGCACTGCTCGGGCTGCCGTTGGGCGGCTGGCTGTACTCGAGGTTCGTCGCCCTGGGCGCCGTACCCGACACGCTCCAGCTCACCATCAGCGTCTTCCCCGCGTCGGCCGCCCTCGCCGTCACCCTCCTCGGTGCCTGGGCGGCGGCGCGGGCAGCCTCCCGCAGAGTTGCGCGGATCCGGCCGGCGGAGGCGCTGGCCGAGGCCGGAAGCGAGCGCACCCGGCCCGCCTGGGGGCGCGTCGGCGCCGGTCTGCTGCTGCTCACCGGGGGAGTCGTGCTCGTCGCGGTCCTCACCCTCCTGCGCACCGAGGCCGCTTCGACCCCCGTCACCTTCCTCACCGTGATCGTCCTGTCCACCTCCGTCGCCCTGCTCGGCCCGCTACTGGTCAAGGCGGCCGCGCTGCTGCTCGCCGGCCCGCTGCGGCTCACCGGCCACGGCGGGCGCCTCGCCACGGCCAACCTGCGGGGGAACGCCGCCCGGATGGCCTCCGTCGTCACCCCCCTCACACTGCTCGTCGGCATGACCTGCACCGTCCTGTTCGTCCAGTCGACCCTCGGGGACGCCGCGCGGAACCAGGCCCGGGAAGGTGTCACCGCCGACTGGGTCGTCGCGGCCCAGGGGCCCGGCGTCCCGGGCGAGGCCGCGCGGCGGCTGCGCGCGCGGCACGACACCGTCACCGAGGTGGTCCGTACGACCGTCCGTGTCGGCCTCGACAAATACCCCGCCCAGGGCGTCACGCCGGCCGGGCTGACCCGCACCTGGGACCCGAAGGTCACCGCCGGCTCCCTCGGCGGCCTCGCCCCCGGTACCGTCGCCGTCAGCCGACTGGTCGCGGACCAGCGTCACTTGGAACCCGGCAGCACCCTGAAGCTCACACTTGGCGACGGCACACCCGCCACGCTCACCGTCGCCGCCGTCTACGCCAGGGGTCTGGGCTTCGGCGACCTCACCTTCGCCCACGACCTCGTCGCCCGCCACGTCGACAACCCGCTCGCCTCCTCGCTCCTCGTCGGCACGACCCGTACACAGAAACAACTCGCGACTACCCTGCGTGAGTTCCCGGCGCTGCGAATTCTCTCCCCGGACGCCGCCGATTCGCTCCAGGCCGACCGGCAGCAGACGAACGCCGAGGTCAACTACCTGGCCATGGGGCTCGTCCTGGCCTTCACCGCCATCGCCGTCGTCAACACGCTGGCCATGTCGGTCGCGGAGCGTGTCCGGGAGTTCGCCCTGCTCCGCCTGGCCGGTGCCACCCGCCGCCAGGTGCTGCGCATGCTGCGCACCGAGGCACTGTCCGTACTGCTCCTCGCCACGGGACTCGGCAGCGGCATCTCCCTCGCCGTGCTCACCGCGTTCAGCGTGGGCATGACCGGCCACGCGTCACCCGTGGTCACGCCCCTGCTCTACGTCACCGTGGTCGCGGTCGCCGCGCTGCTCACGCTGGCGGCCACCGCTGTGCCGGGACGTTCGGCGCTCCGGGTACGGGCCGTGACGGTGGCGACGGCGAGGGAGTAGCACGACCGGGCGCGCATCAGGCCGGCTTGGCAGCCCTGGGCCGACCTGGATGCCTCGGGACGACCCGGTTTCTCGGGCCGACCCGGGTGTCTCGGGCCGGCTCGGGAGGCCCCAGGCCGGCCCAGGCTGGCCCGCCGTGCTGCCCGGCGAGCGCGTCGCCCGCTCCCCGACCGGTCAGCCCCGAGCCGCCGCCGGCGCCTCCACCGGCAGGCCCGCCGCCCGCCACGCCTGGAAGCCGTCCACCAGGTCCGTCGCACGGTGCAGGCCCAGTTGGTGGAGGGAGGCGGCCGCCAGACTGGAGGCGTAGCCCTCGTTGCAGATGACGACGACGCGCAGGTCGTGGCCGGTGGCCTCGGGGAGGCGGTGGCTGCCCTGGGGGTCGAGACGCCACTCCAGCTCGTTGCGCTCGATCACGAGGGCGCCGGGGATCAGACCGTCCCGTTCGCGCAGGGCCGCGTACCGGATGTCGACGAGCACGGCCCGGCCGGTCCGCGCCGCCTCGTGCGCCTCTTTCGCCTCGATGCGCCGGTAGCCGGTGCGCACCCGCTCCAGCAACTCGTCGATGCCGACCGCCCGTGGCTCCGTGCCGCCGCTCACTGCCAGTCCTCCGGGCGCTCGACCTGCTCCAGGCGGAGCACCTGGCCGGTGCGACTGTAGCGACGGATCCTCGGCAGCGGCGGGTAGTAGGCGTGGACGGAGACGGCGTGTCGGTCGGGGGACTCGTTGAGCACCTCGTGCACGTGGTGCCGGCCGAAGGCGCGGCCCTGGCCCGCGGCCAGCCGGCGGGTGCGGTCCACGCCGTCGGAGAGTTCGAGGGTCTTCCAGCCGTCGGTGGGCAGCCGGGCGGCCAGCGCGTGCTCCTTGAGCTCGCCGGACGCCGTCACGAAGGCACCGGCCGAGTCGGCGTGGTCGTGCCAGCCGGTGCCGCTGCCGGGCGGCCAGCCGATCAGCCAGGCCTCGCTGCCGCCGGGGCCCGCCAGCCGCACCCAGGTGCGGCCCTCGGGATCGAGCGGGAGGGAGGCGATCAGCTCGGCGTCGGTGGCTGTACGCCGTACGAAGTCGAGGAGGTCGGCCTGCGAGGGCGCCGGAGCGGCGGCGGACGCGGCGGCCGACGCGGGGGCGGACACGGCAGAGGGGGCGGCAGCGGGGGACACGGAAGGGAAGACAGACACGTGCACCGTCCTGAAGAGGGTTCGCCGAACGGGCGCACGACGGCGCCCGGAGAAAGAGGGGGATGCGAATTCAGCAGGACGGGCGACACACGCAGCCCGCGTAGCGGACGAGGTCCATGTGGACCCTCCGCCACAGGCGCGCACAGGTGTCGGTCACGATCCGGAGTACAGCACGCTGCCGTACTCCGGTCAATCCACCGTCACCATGTGGACGGAGCACGCCGGGCGCACGGTCAGCGCACTCCGGAACCGGCCTCCGCCGCCTCCTTCACGGCACCGCCCAGCGCGGCCTCGGCCGCCGCGTAGAGATCGGCCGGGCGGACCCCGCTCAGCGCGGTGACCAGGTGGCCGTCGGGGCGCACCAGCAGCACGCTGTGCGCCGGCGCGCCCGGGTAGCTCTCGGCGACCAGCAGCTCGGCCGGGTGCGGGAGCGCCGTCACCGCGGCCGCGAGCCGGGGCATGACCCCGGCGGACATCCAGTGCCTGCGGTCCCACACGCCCGTGCCCGGTGCGATCAGCACGACGAGCAGCGCGCCGCGGCCGAGCCGCTCGCGCAGCCGTACGAAGGAACCGTCCTCCGCGGTGACCCGTACATCGGTCACCGGTGCGCCGGGCGGGGTGTCGACCGGGATCTCGGCCTCCAGGTGCCGGGGCGCGAGTGGCGAACCGGCGTACGCCCCCGGCGCGCCCAGCGGCCCGCGCCCCAAGTGGCCGTCCGTGAGGAGCAGGTCGTGGTTCCGGGCGGTGCCGGGCACGTAGTGGCGCAGCCCGCCTCCGCCGCGCAGCACGGGCAGCGCCTGGTCGGCGGCGCGCAGCCGGGCGGCGACCACCGCGCGCCGCTCGGTCTGATAGCTGTCCAGCAGCGCCTCGTGCGGGCCGTGATGCCAGGCAGGGGCGAGCTTCCAGGCCAGGTTGTCGGCGTCCCTGAGCCCCTCGTCGAGCTCCTGGGTGCCGAGGGCGCCGAGCAGGTGGGCCGCGTCCCCGGCGAGGAAGACCCGGTCGGCGCGCCACCGCCGGGCCAGCCGGTGGTGCACGGTGTGGACACCGGTGTCGAGGAGGTCGTACGTCGGCGTGGAGCCGTCGGTCCAGCCCGCGAGGGTCTCGCGGATCCGGGCCACCACAAGCTCCGGCGTGACCAGGTCCTTGCCCGGCGGCAGCAGCCAGTCCAGGCGCCACACGCTGTCGGGGAGGGGGCGGGCGGTCACCTCTCCGGCCGAGGGCCCGGACGACCGCCACGGCGGCATCCGATGGAGCAACGCCTGACCCTCCCCGGGAAGTTCCGCGCGCAGGGTGGCGACCGCGCGCCGTTCCACCGCCGTACGGCCCGGGAAGCGGATGTCCTGCAGTTTGCGCACGGTCGAGCGGGGGCCGTCGCAGCCGACCAGGTAGCTGCCGCGCCACCACGTGCCCTGGGATCCGCGCGTGTGCGCGCTGACGCCGGAACGCTCCTGCTCGATCGCGTCGAGCCGGCTGTCGGCGGCCATCTCGACCAGCGGCTCGTGCGCGACGGCCGCGCGCAGGGCGCCCGTCAGGACGTGCTGGGCGATGTGCAGCGGGGCGGGTCCGCCCTCCGCGAAGGTGAGCTCGCTCATCACCTGGTTGCGCCGCAGCGACCGCCAGCCGGTCCAACGCAGGCCGTGGTCATCGAGGGCGATCCCGGTCAGCCGTTCCAGCAGGGCGGCCGTGTCCTCGCGCAGTACGACGGTGCGCGCAGGGCGTGGCTCGTCCTTGCCGGGGCCTTCGTCGAGGACGACGGACGGCACCTCCTGGCGGGCCAGCGCCAGTGCGAGCGTGAGCCCGACGGGCCCCGCTCCGACGATGATCACCGGGTCCACGGCGCGGTGCCTCCTGTCCGCGGTGGTGCCCATGTGGACACGGATGAACAGGAAGGTGAAGCGGGGTGCACGATCACAGAACGTATGCAACCCATTGGCAGAGTTTGCGTCAAGTGACCGGGGCCCGTGGCGATCACGCTGTCAAGGATCGTGGAGCGCGCCCGCGACCGCAACACCGGAGGCAGTGACGATCACGTCACTGCCTCCGGGCGGGTCATGCCTTTTGAACGATCGTCACTTCCTGGCGCCGCCGAAGTCGCCGATGCCGGAGACGTCGTCGGACGGGTCGGCTCCGGTCGCCGCCGTGCCCGCGAGCTCCACCACGTCCTGGGCTCCGAGCACCGCGCCGGTCGACTTCCTGCGCCGCCTCAGCCGTCCCTCCAGCCAGCTCGCGAAGGAGGTGAGGGAGAAGTTGATGGCCACGAAGATCACGGCCACGACGGTGAACGAGGCGATGGTGTTGGCGCCGTAGTAGGCGCTCATCGTGCCGGCCGAGGCGAGCAGTTCGGGGAAGGTGAGGACCGCTCCGCCGAGTGCGGTGTCCTTCACGATCACGACGAGCTGGCTCACGATCGCCGGGAGCATCGCGGTGACCGCCTGCGGCAGCAGGATGAGCCGCATGACCTGTCCCTTGCGCAGACCGATCGCCATCGCCGCCTCGGACTGGCCCTTCGGCAGGGACAGGATGCCCGAGCGCACGATCTCCGCGAGCACCGACGCGTTGTACAGCACCAGGCCGGTGACCACCGCGTACAGCGGGCGATCGTCCGAACTGACGTCCGTGTACTGCGCGTACAGGGCGTTCCCGAAGATCATCAGGACCAGCACCGGGATGGCGCGGAAGAACTCGACGAGGGCCGCCGCCGGCACGCGTATCCACGCGTGGTCCGAGAGGCGGGCTATGCCGAGCGTGGCGCCCAGCGGCAGCGCGATGACCATGGCCAGCGCCGCGGCCTTCAGGGTGTTCTGAAGGCCGGGCCAGATGTACGCCGAGTAGGCCTCGGAGCCGAAGTACGGCTTCCACAGCACCCAGGCCAGCTGGCCCTTCTCGTCGAGGGACGTGTACACCCACCACAGGACGGCCGCGAGGGCGACCAGGAAGACCGCCGTGTACAGGACGTTGCGCCGCTTGGCGCCGGGTCCCGGGGCGTCGTACAGGACCGAACTCATCGCTTCACCGCCACCTTCTTGCCCAGCCAGCCGAGGATCAGACCGGTCGGCAGCGTCAGGCAGCAGAACCCGAAGGCGATGATCGCGGAGATCAGCAGCAGCTGCGCCTCCTTCTCCACCATCTCCTTCATCAGGAGCGCCGCTTCCGCCACGCCGATCGCCGCCGCCACCGTCGTGTTCTTCGTCAACGCGATCAGTACGTTGGCCAGCGGCCCGACGGCCGCGCGGAAGGCCTGTGGCAGCACGATCAGGCCCAGCACCTGGGTGAAGCTCAGACCGATGGCCCGTGCCGCCTCCGCCTGGCCGACCGGCACCGTGTTGATGCCGGCGCGGATCGCCTCGCAGACGAAGGACGACGTGTAGAGGATCAGACCGAGCACGGCCAGCCGGAAGTTGGCCGTGTCGACCACCTCCGACCCCAGGCTGATGCCCAGCGTGTCCTTCAGGCCGAGCGACGCGAACAGGATGATCACCGTGAGCGGGATGTTCCGCACGATGTTCACGTAGGTGGTGGCGAAGCCGCGCATCAGCGGCACCGGACCCACCCGCATGCCGGCCAGCAAGGTGCCCCAGATCAGGGAGCCCACGGCCGACAGCAGCGTGAGCTGCACGGTCGTCCAGAAGGCGCCCAGCACGTCGTACTTGTCAAGAAAGTCGAACACGATCTCCCGCGCTTTCGCGTGTAGGGATGCCCGGGTGCGCCGCTCTCACGGGCGGCGCACCCGCCGGGCGTTGCCTCAGCTCTTGATGTCACCGATCGCCGGAGCGGGCTCGTTCTTGTAGCCGGCGGGACCGAAGTTCTTGTCCACGGCCTTCTGCCACGACTTGTCGGCGACCATGTCCCCGAGGGCCTTGTCGATCTTGCCCTTGAGGTCGCTGCCCTTCTTGACGCCGATGCCGTAGTTCTCGTTCGTCATCTTCAGGCCGCCGAGCTTGAACTTGCCCTTGAACTGCGCCTGGGCGGCGTAACCCGCGAGGATCGAGTCGTCCGTGGTCAGCGCGTCGATCGCCTTGCTCTGCAGACCGGTCAGGCAGGCCGAGTACGTCGGGTACACCTGGAGCTGCGCCTTGGGGGCGAGCTTGTCCTTGACGTTCTGCGCCGACGTCGAGCCGGTCACCGAGCACAGCTTCTTCTTGTTCAGGTCCGACGGCGCCTTGACGGAGCTGTCGTCCGCGCGGACCAGCACGTCCTGGTGGGCCAGCAGGTAGGGGCCGGCGAAGTCGACCTTCTGCTGACGCTCCGGGGTGATCGAGTACGTGGCGGCGATGAAGTCGACGTCACCGCGCTGCAGCATGGTCTCGCGGTCGGCGCTCTTCGACTCCTTCCACTCGATCTGGTCCGGCTTGTAGCCGAGCTTGCCGGCGATGTAGGTGGCCACGTCCACGTCGAAGCCCGCGTAGCCCTGCGGGGTCTTCTGGCCGAGGCCGGGCTGGTCGAACTTGATGCCGATGGTGATCTTCTTGCCGCCGCCGGAGGCGCCGTCGTCCTTCTTGCCGCCACCGCACGCGGTGGCGGACACGGCGAGGGCGAGTACGACGGCCGAGGTGGCGGTGACCTTGCGGAGCTTCATCGAGAACATCCTTCGAGTGGTGAGGAAAGCGGTCCGTGAGGGGCGGGTGGCCGCCCCGGGACGTCCGGGGCGGCCCAGGCGGTCCGGAGCGCCCTGGCGGGCGCCTGGCACGTCCGGTGGGCGTCCGGGGGGCGTCCCGAGGTGGCCGGGGCGCGTGGGCTCGGGGCCGTCAGTGGTGCAGGATCTTGGACAGGAAGTCCTTGGCCCGGTCGCTGCGCGGATTGCTGAAGAACTGCTCGGGTGCCGCCTGTTCGACGATGCGGCCGTCCGCCATGAAGACCACACGGTTCGCGGCCGAGCGCGCGAAACCCATCTCATGGGTGACGACGATCATCGTCATGCCCTCGCGGGCCAGCTGCTGCATGACCTCGAGGACCTCGTTGATCATCTCGGGGTCGAGCGCCGAGGTCGGCTCGTCGAAGAGCATCACCTTCGGGTCCATCGCCAGCGCCCGGGCGATGGCGACGCGCTGCTGCTGGCCACCGGACAACTGGGCGGGGTACTTGTCCGCCTGCGTGCCCACACCGACCCGGTCGAGCAGGGCCCGCGCCTTCTCCTCGGCCTGCTTCCGGTCCGCCCTGCGGACCTTGATCTGGCCCAGCATCACGTTCTCGAGCACGGTCTTGTGCGCGAAGAGGTTGAAGGACTGGAACACCATCCCGACGTCCGCCCGCAGCCGGGCCAGCGCCTTGCCCTCCTGGGGCAGCGACTTGCCGTCGATCGTGATGGCGCCCGAATCGATCGTCTCCAGGCGGTTGATGGTGCGGCACAGGGTCGACTTTCCGGACCCGGAGGGCCCGATGACCACGACGACCTCACCGCGGGTGATCGTCAGGTCGATGTCCTGGAGCACGTGCAACGCGCCGAAGTGCTTGTTGACGCTCTTCAGGACGACCAGTTCGTCGGACGCGGCCAGGTCTTCCTTGGCCACCGATACTTCGGTCATCGCTCTCGGGCTCCGTCCTCCTCGGTTTCGGTGGACAGTAGTGAGCCCCGGTGACCAGCGTCATCACATCTGAGGTGAATCTGAGCATCACGATCCGATAGCAAACGGACACGTGTCGTAGCACTTGCCGCCCATACGCGTATCGGCCGGATAACGGAACTCCCGGGCAACCCGAACCCTCTTGACGCCGTCCCGGTCCATCGGCATCACTGCCATGGTGCACGCGCGCGGATGCGGCGGTGTACAAGCCGGACGAGAACCGGGACCGTACGACCACCGAACAGAAGGGGGCGGGAATGAGACTGCTGCTCGTCGAGGACGACAACCACGTCGCCGCCGCTCTCTCTGCGATCCTCGCGCGCCACGGATTCCACGTCACCCACGCGCGCAGCGGTGAGGAGGCCCTCCAGGCGCTCGTCCCCGAGGGCGACGGATTCGGTGTGGTCCTGCTCGACCTCGGGCTGCCCGACCAGGACGGGTACGAGGTCTGCGGCAAGATCCGCAAGCGCACCAGCACCCCGGTGATCATGGTCACCGCACGCTCCGACGTCCGCTCCCGCATCCACGGGCTCAACATGGGCGCCGACGACTACGTGGTGAAGCCGTACGACACCGGGGAGCTGCTCGCCCGGATCCACGCCGTCAGCCGGCGTACCGTCCACGAGGATCCCGCGACCGGCGGCGAGAGCGCCCTGCTGCTCGGCCCGGTCCGCATCGAACTGCCCACCAGGAAGGTCATGGTGGACGGTTCGAACGTCCAGCTGACCCGCAAGGAGTTCGATCTGCTCGCGCTGCTCGCCCAGCGCCCCGGAGTGGTCTTCCGGCGCGAGCAGATCATCAGCGAGGTGTGGCAGACGAGCTGGGAGGGCACCGGGCGCACCCTGGAGGTGCACGTCGCCTCCCTGCGCGCCAAGCTGCGGCTGCCCGCGCTGATCGAGACCGTACGCGGCGTCGGCTACCGGCTCGTCGCCCCGGCCGGTTAGCGGGCACGGGTGCGCACACGGCTCCTGCCGCTGCTCATCGTCCTGATGGCGGCCGTACTCCTCGCACTCGGCGTCCCGCTCGCCATCAGTGTGGCCGGCGCCCAGCAGCAGAAGGTCGTCGTCGACCGGATCGACGACACCGCCCGCTTCGCCGCCCTCGCGCAGTTCGTCACCGACGCGCCGAACGGTTCCCGCGCCGCCGCCCCGGACGAGCGCCGGGAGACACTGCGCCGCGAACTGGACAGCTACTACGACGTGTACGGCATTCGCGCGGGCGTCTTCTACCGCAACGGCTCCGCGATGGCCAACGCGCCTGACGACTGGTTCGTACCGCGGACGGGGGAGGTCCGGGCGGCGTTCGGCGAGGCGCTGCTCAGCCGTCGCAGTCACGACCCGCGCCAGGTGTGGCCGTGGCAGCGCGGCGGCGTCGTCGTCGCCTCCCCGGTCATCCGGGACGGGGACGTCGTGGCGGTCGTGGTCACCGACTCGCCCACCGGGCAGATGCGTTCGCGGACCCTGCGCGGCTGGCTGTTCATCGGGGCCGGCGAGATCGCCGCGATGCTGCTCGCCGTCGGTGCCGCGCTGCGCCTGACCGGCTGGGTGCTCAAGCCCGTGGGGATCCTGGACGCCACCACGCACGACATCGCCACCGGGCGCCTCAAGTCGCGCGTCGCGGTGGCCGGCGGGCCGCCGGAACTCAGACGCCTGGCCCGGTCGTTCAACGAGATGGCGGACAACGTCGAGGACGTGCTGGAGCAGCAGCGCGCCTTCGTCGCGGACGCCTCGCACCAGTTGCGCAACCCGCTCTCGGCGCTGCTGCTGCGCATCGAACTCCTCGCCCTCGAACTCCCGGAGGACAACGAGGAGATCGGCTCGGTCCGCACCGAGGGCAAACGCCTCGCCCAGGTCCTGGACGACCTGCTCGGCCTGGCGCTGGCGGAGCACGCCGAGGCCGACCTCCGGCTGACCGACATCGGCGCGCTGGCCGGGGAACGGGTGGCCGCCTGGGCGCCGTCCGCCCGGGCCCGGGGCGTCCGGCTGACCGGTGACTGTCCGCCCACCACCGCCTGGGCCGACCCGATCGCCCTGTCCAGCGCGCTGGACGCGGTGATCGACAACGCCGTGAAGTTCACCCCCGAGGACGGCGTGGTGGAGGTCACCGTCGCCTCCACCGGTGACACCTCGAGGGTCCTGGTCACCGACACCGGTCCCGGCCTGACCGACGACGAACTCGCGCGCGTGGGCGACCGTTTCTGGCGCAGCGGCCGCCACCAGAACGTCAAGGGCTCGGGCCTCGGTCTGTCCATCACCCGCGCCCTGCTCGCGGCCGGCGGCGGCAGCCTCTCCTACGCGCACCACGAGCCGCGCGGGCTGCGGGTGACGGTGACGGTGCCACGGCACCGCCATCCGTAGCCCGCCCTGCCGGGCCGCCGCGCTTGCCGGGCCGCTTTGCGGCTCCTTGGGTGGCCGCCTCGCCGGCCCGTCGCCTGGCCGCCGTCGCCGGATCGTTGCCTCGTCGAGCCGTCGAGCCGTCGAGCCGTCGAGCCGTCGAGCCGTCGAGCCGTCGAGCCGTCGAGCCCGCCGGTCCGTCAGCCCGCCGGTCCGCCGGCAGGCCGGTACCGCTACGGCTTCACCGACCGGTAGTAGCGCCGGGCGCCCGCGTGCAGGGCCAGCGGGTCCGTGTAGATCGCGGTGCGCAGGTCGACCAGTTGCGCGGAGTGGACGTGCGCGCCGATACCGTCACGGCTCTTGATCACCGTACGGGTTATCCACTCGGTGAGCCGCGGGTCCATGTCCGCGCGGGTCATCAGCAGGTTGGACACCGCGATCGTCGGCACCGTGGAACCCCGCTGCACCGACGGGTACGCCGACTCGGGCATGTTGGTGGCCCGGTAGTAGCGCGCGGCGTCCCCGGTGGCGTGCAACCGGGCGACCAGGCCCTCGTCGATCGGTACGAACCTGAAGGCGGACTTCGCGGCCAGCTCGCCCAGGCCCTTCGTGGGCAGGCCGCCGGACCAGAAGAAGGCGTCGATCCTGCCCTGCCGCAGTCGGTCGGGCCCGGTGTCTATCCCCTCCGCCACGGGCGTGATGTCCTTGTCCGGATCGATGCCGGCGGCCCTGAGCACCCGGTTCGCTATCAGCCGTACCCCGGAGTTCGGCAGCCCGGTGGCCACCCGCTTGTGCCGCAGGTCCGCGACACTGTCGACCTTCGAGCCGCGCGGCACGATGAGCTGCACGTAGTCGTCGTAGAGCCGCGCGACCCCGCGCAGCCGGCCGGCGCCACCGGGGTGCCGCAGCTCGTAAGTCTCCACCGCGTCGGCCGCCGCGATCGTGAAGTCCGCCTCGCCGGACGCCACCCGGTGGACGTTCTCCTGGGAACCGGCGCTGTTCAGCAGCTTCACCGTGAGACCTGGCATGTCCTTGGCCAGTTCGGTGCGCAGCCGCTCGCCGTACTCCTGGTAGACCCCTCGGGGCGTGCCCGTGCTGAAGACGATCGTGCCGCTCGGCGGCTTCTCGCCCAGCGGCAGCAGCCACCACAGCAGCAGCCCGAGGACCACGGCGCCGACGGCCGCGATCGACAGCGCGCCGCGCCTGCCGAGGGAGGGGAACACCTTGGACATGCGGGCGATCCTGCCAGCCGCACGCGGGGCTGACCAGGGCCGGGGCCGCCGCGGGGGCCTGTGGAAAACTCACAGGCGCTGTCGGAGGTGCCCGTTAGAGTCGACGCATGAGCACTTCGCCCGCCGACCTCGTCCGAGAGTTCCACCACGCCTTCGGCCTCGACACCCGCCGCACGCCGGCCGCGGTGTCCCCCGAACTGGCGTCGCACAGAGGCGAATTGCTCGCCGAGGAGGCCGCCGAGGTCGCCGAGGTGTCGGTCGAGGGCCCGCTGGACCGGCTCGCGCACGAACTCGCGGACGTGGTGTACGTGGCGTACGGCACGGCGCTGGTCCACGGCATCGATCTCGACCAGGTGATCGCCGAGATCCACCGAGCCAACATGAGCAAGCGCGGCCCCGACGGCCAGATCGCCCGCCGGGCCGACGGCAAGGTGCTCAAGGGCGAGCACTACCGGGCGCCGGACGTGGCGGCGGTCCTGCGCCGCCAGGGGTGGATACCCGGCGACGCCTGAGGCCTACGGCAGCGAGCCGTCCGCCAGCTTCCATTCGCGGTGAAGGGAGCCCAGCGGCACGCTTCGCCGGAGCACCGGCGTGCCGAAGACCGACAACTGGACCCGCAGTGTGCCGGACAGGTCGACACCGCCGTACACCTGCCAGCCGCCCCGCGCCTTCGTGCCGTGGGCCCCGGAGGAGGAGGCGGCCCCGGAGGCGGCACTCGTGCCCGAACCGGTCCCGGTCCCGGTGCCGGTGGTGACGGTGGCGGAGGCCTCGCCGCGCAGGTACGGCGCGAGGTCGGTGGTCACGCCGACGGTGCCGTAGAGGCCGACCGAGGCCTCGGCGCCGAGGGTCGTCCGCAGCCGGCCGACGGTGGTCAGGGAGGCCCGCACGGGCGTGCTCGTCATGTCGGTGGAGCTGACCGGCGCCCACCCCTTGGCCGGGCCGAAGGTGCCGCCCGCCTTGAAGCCGCCCTTGACGGTCTGTGCCACGTCGACGGTGACGTGTCCGTCGCCGCTGACCTGGACGTAACAGGTCAGGTCGAGGTTGACGACGACGGGTACCGGGCCGACCTGGAGCACCGGATCGGCGTGCAGCTTGGCGAACGGGATCCGCACGGGGGTGCCGCCCGCCGCCGCGGCCCGGCCCCGCACCGACCAGCCGGAGCTCCAGCGCCCGGACACGCCGAGGTACGCCGAGCCCGGGGCCGCTTCGGTGCCCGTGCCGCCGTAGGTGAAGTCGACCCGCGGGGCGACCTGCACGAACCCGGACACCGAGGCGCTGGCCGAGGCCGGGGCGCCCGGTGCCGTCGGAACCTTGGCGCCGACGTCGAGGCGGAGGCTGCCGAGCGGCACGGTCGCGCCCTTGGGCCCGATGTGTACGTCACCCGGCTTGGACCAGGAGACCTTGACGCCGGGGAGCAGCTTGTCGACGGCGAAGGCGTCCGGGGCGACGGGCACCGTGCCCTTGGCCGTCTCGTCGCCCAGCACGGAGTTGAGTGCCGCCGGTTCCGTCTGCACCTCCGTGCCCCGGTCCGTGTGACCGATCACCTTGGTGACCCGGGCCAGCAGCCCGTGCGGTGCGCCGGGTGCCGGCGCGCTGGCGATGACGTCGCCCACGGCGGCTTCGTGCCGCGCGGCCGGGGGAGTTGACGGGGAAGTGGGTGAGGAAGCGGGTGGGGTAGGGGGTGAGGAGGCGGGCGGTGCGGGGGTGGAGGTGGGCCGGGAGGCCGGCTTTCCCGCCGGGACGCCGGAGACGCCGGAGACGCCGGAGATGACGGCGCGCCGGGTCCGGGAGTCGTACGAGCTGACGGTCAGCGTGGTCCGTTGCGCCGCCCGTCGGCCGGAACCCCGGGGGCCGGCGGTGACGGCGGCGGTGGAGTTCGCGGCGGGGGCCGCCGCGACGGTGAGCGAGTGGTCCCGGCCGCCGTCCGGGGCGCCGGTGACCCGGATTTCGTGGCCGTGTCCGGTCGACGGCCGCTCGGCGTGCGGTGTGGTCGAGGAACAGCCGACGGAGAGGAGGAGGGTGGTCACGGCGAAGGCGGGCAGCAGGGCGCGCCCGTGCCTCATGCGTCTGCGCAAGGTCGGTCCCGGGTGAGGTGGGGGGTGCTGAAGGCACACCACAGGTCGGCTACCGATGAGTAGTACCGGCCAGTAACAAGGTGGTGGGGCATGAGAATGCCATGACCTCGCGCACGAGGCCCCCGCAATCCGGCCACATCTCAAGATGACCTGAAACGAGGGGAGTCGAGGCTGCCGGGCGGTCGGCCCCGGGAGGTACCGGCGGGGCCGACCTGTGTGCACCGGCGGTCCACTGGCGTGCACCGGCGTGCGTTCCGCCGGCGTTCACGCGTGGACGTCAGGGGGTCGGGCCGCCGTACCCCGGGAGGCCGGTGCCGCCGAGCCGGGTGAGCAGGCCGGACAACTGTCCGACGTCCTGGGCGTTCCACCCCGGCGCGGCGAAGAGTTCGGCCGCGGTCTCCTCCGCCGTCCCCCGCATCTCCGCCAGCAGCCGCCGGCCCGTGCCGGTCAGTGACGCGTAGGCCACGCGCGCGTCGCGGGCGTCCGGCTCACGGCTCACCAGCCCGATCCGCTCCAGGGGGGCCAGAGCCCGGGTCACTCCGGAGGCGGTCAGCCCCAGCGCCTCGGCCAGATCGACCCGGCGCATCCGGCTGCCGGGCGCCTGCCCGAGCCGCAGCAGCAGGGTGAAGTCGGCCAGGCTCACCCCGTGCAGGCCGCCCAGGCGGGCGTCGAACCGTCGCACGAGCGTGGCCTGAGCCCGGATCAGCCGCAGCGACGCGTCCAGGGCGTCAGTCATTGCCATCTCCTTGAGTAGTCAAGTTCATGAGCCGACGACACGGGCGTTGCGCCGCTGCCGCTTTCCCAGGGGTGCCTGCGAGAGGTCCTCGGCGCTGGAGCGGAGGTTCTTGAAGCCGTAGCCGCGCTCGGTCAGCCACGCCTTCGCGGACTCCTCGGCCCGCTCGGTCGCCTCCAGGATGTCCTCCTCTTCCTCCCCGGTGTCCGAGAAGCGGAAGACGAAGGCGGGCCGGGCGGCGATGTCGTAACTGAGGTGCCCCTCGGGCCTGTAGGCGGCGCGCAGTACGTCGTGCTCGGCGGCGTCGGCCAGCAGCTCGGCGCGCTGGGCGTCGTCGAGGCCGGCGAAGACGCCGCGCACGGTGATGCGGAAGGTTCGCGTACTCATCCGGCGACCTTAGGCATACCGCGCGACGGGTCTCCACCGGGTTTTCCGCGGACCGAGGCGCCGGTACGCCCCTGCCCTCGGACTCGCCTCCCTTCGGAAAGGCCCCGGGCGTCCGGCAGCGCGGTTCGCGCGCCGTCGCCCGGGGCCGTAGGACCGTAGAAGATCGCGGAGCCGCAGGGCCGTAGAACCGCGTGGCCGTACGACCGCCTGGCCGTAAGGCGGCCGGGTCAGGGAAGCTTGACCGCCAAGAGGTCCACGGGCCGGATGTCCGGCGCCTCGCTCAGCATGGTCTCGGCGGCGCCCATCAGGGCGGCGGCGATCGCGCCCCGGAGGTGCCCCTGGCGCCCCGCTTCGTCGTCGAAGGTGTCGAAGACGCCGAAGGTGTTGGGGCCCTGCCGGAAGGTGAACCAGGTGACCGTGTGCTCCTCCTGCTGTGCGAGACGCAGCGCGTCCCGCAGCAGGGCCTCGACCTTGTCGGCGTGTTCGGGCTTGGCCTCGATGCGTGCGAGCAGACCGAGCTTCGTCATGGTGATCTCCCGAGGGGTGGTTCTCGTGGTCGTGAAGGGACGTGACGTGACGCGACGTGCACGGTCGCCCATCGTCGTGAACTGTCATGAATCGTCATGAAAGCTTCGGTGCCGGTACCAGGCACCCGATCTCGTCCGGACATCCACGAATCTAGGCGTGCGCGCCCACCTCGCCCAGTGTCGGAAACGACGCATCCGATATCGTTTCCGCCATGCGTGTAGCCGTACTCGCCTATGACGGCGTCTTCGACTCAGGGCTGGCCGCCCTCCTCGACGTGCTCGCCGGGGCGAACGCCATGCGGGACGAGCTCCCGGAACCGCCGCCCGCCTGGGACGTCTCGACGATCGGTTTCCGGCGCCGGGTCCGTACGGGTGCGGGGCATCTGGTGGAGACGCTGCCCGCCGGGGCGGCCAAGGGCGCGGATCTGCTGCTGGTGCCCGCCCTGGCCGAGCGGCGCCCCGACGCGCTGATCTCCCATGTCTCGGGACCGGACTCCCTGCCCGTACGACGCCTGGTGGCCGCGACGCGTGAAGCCGGCGTCCCCGTGGCCTCCGCCTGCACGGGCACGTTCCTGCTGGCCGAGTCGGGGGTCCTCGACGGGCGCCACGCCACGACGAGTTGGTGGCTCGCGCCCTACTTCCGCAAGCGCTACCCGGCGGTGACGGTCGACGAGACCCGGATGGTCACCACCTCCGACGGGGTGACCACGGCCGGAGCGGCGTTCGGGCACGTCGACCTCGCCCTCGCGATCGTGCGGATGGGCAGTCCCGCCGTGGCCGATCTCGTCGCCCGCTATCTGGTGGTCGACGAGCGCCCGTCCCAGGCGGCGTACACCATCCCCGAGGCCCTGGCGCAGAGCGACCCCACTCTCGCGGCCTTCGAGCGCTGGGCCCGCGTCCACCTCGACGAGCCCCTGTCCATCGCCGAAGGGGCGCGTGCCATCGGGGTCAGCGAACGCACCCTCCAGCGTGCCGTGCGCCGCACGCTCGGCAAGTCGCCCCTCGGCTTCGTCCGGGACCTCCGGGTCGAGCGCGCCGCGCATCTGCTGCGCACCACCGACCTGCCGCTGGACGTCATCGCCCGCAAGGTCGGCTACGAACACGCCAACACGCTCCGCATCCTGCTCCGTGAGCGAACCGGAGAAACGGCGGGCGCGTTGCGGGGGCGGTGATCCCCTGGGGCGCGCCCCTCCACGCCGCGGCGATCAGGGGGCGTCCCGCCGTCAGTCGAGGTAAGCCCCGGTCAGCGCGATGACGGCCGAGCCGTCGTTGTCGGCGAGTTTGGTGCCGGTGAAGGCGCGCGCCCAGTCGGAGGTCTGGAGCCGGAACGCGGGCCGCTCGGCCGTGAGGGCCTCCAGCACGGTGGCGGCGGCCTGCTCCGGGGTCTGCGCGCCGCCGGCGAACTGGCCCAGGATGTGGGTGATGTAGTTCTTCAGGGGCTTCTGGTAGTCGCCCGCGGCGGCGATCGCGTCCGCCGGGTCGACGCCGATGTTGTTGACGAACTCCGTGGCCACCGCGCCGGGTTCGACGACGGACACGGTCACGCCGAGATCGGCGGCCACCGGCGCGAGGCTCTCCATGAAGCCCTCGACCGCGAACTTGGCGGCGCAGTAGGCCTCGTTGAACGGCTGCCCGACGACCCCGCCGACCGAGCTGACGGTGATCAGCCTGCCGCCGGACGCGCGCAGGTGCGGCATGGCGGTCTTGGTGGCCTGCACCACGCCGAAGAAGTTGACCTCCATCACGCGCCGCACGTCGTCGACGGACTCGTTCTCGATGGTGCCGACGTGGCCGGCGCCGGCGTTGTTGATCAGCGCGTCGAGCCGCCCGTGGTCGGCGACGACGCCCTCGATCGCGGCCGTCACCGAGTCCGGGTCGGTGACGTCGAGCTGCCGGATGTCGAGCGTGACCCCGGCCCGGTCCGCGGCCTCGCGCAGGGCGCCGGCCCGGTTCGGGTCGCGGAGGGTGGCGATCGTGGTCCACCCGGCGCGGGCGGCGGCGACGGCGGTCTCCAGGCCGATGCCGGAGGAGGTGCCGGTGATCAGGACGACGGGGGAGGGCATGGCTGCCTGCCTATCTGCTGGGATGCCCGGTGCGGTGAGCCCCGGTGCTGGTTGTAAATAGTTATGGAGCACCACCATTGTTGTCAACCATGGTGGTGCGTGCGGCGCCTGCACTAGAATCCGGCCATGGACACCCCGGACCAGCTCACCGCCGAGGTGATCGCTCTCTTCGCGAAGATCACCGACCTCTACAAGCGGGAGTACGAGACCGCCTCCGCCCGCCACGGACTCACACCGCAGCAGGTCAAGGTGCTGTTCGCGCTGGACGAGGCGCTGCCCATGCGGAGGCTGGCCGAGCGGGTGTTCGCCGATCCCTCCAACCTGACCGGCATGGTCGACCGGCTGCAGAGCCGTGGCCTGGTCGAACGCGTACCCGACCCCACCGACCGCCGGATCAAGCGCATCGCCGCCACCGAGGCCGGTCGCACGGTCGTGAAGGACCTTCGCGCCGCCCTGCGCTTCGCGGCGGATCCCCTGGTGGCCCTCGACGAGGACCAGCGGCGCGGCCTGCGGGACCTGCTTCAGATGATGGTCGACTCCCAGCGCCCCGGCGACTGACTCCTGAACACGGTGAACGTGAGGGAGTGAAGCGCCGGAACGCCGGTCTTCCGGCCGCCCCGGCACCGTAGCGACCGTCCGTGGTCTTCCGCGGACCTCGCCCGCACTGGATCTTGCGGTCCGCCCGCGGGGCGAAGGCTGCCCGATGTACCGCCTACCCTTATGGCATGAGCAGCATCGACCGGAGCCAGCCCGTGGACGTCCAGCGAACCTATGAGGTGCGCACCTACGGGTGCCAGATGAACGTCCACGACTCCGAGCGATTGTCCGGACTGCTCGAGGACGCCGGCTACGTGCGGGCTCCCGAGGGTTCCGACGGGGACGCCGACGTCGTCGTCTTCAACACCTGCGCCGTGCGCGAGAACGCCGACAACCGGCTGTACGGCAACCTCGGCCGCCTCGCGCCCAGGAAGGTGAGCCGTCCCGGGATGCAGATCGCGGTCGGCGGCTGCCTCGCGCAGAAGGACCGCGACACCATCGTGAAGAAGGCGCCGTGGGTGGACGTCGTCTTCGGTACGCACAACATCGGCAAGCTGCCCGTCCTGCTGGAGCGCGCCCGCGTCCAGGAGGAGGCCCAGGTCGAGATCGCCGAGTCCCTGGAGGCCTTCCCCTCCACGCTGCCCACCCGGCGCGAGAGCGCCTACGCGGCCTGGGTGTCGATCTCCGTCGGCTGCAACAACACGTGCACCTTCTGCATCGTCCCGGCGCTGCGCGGCAAGGAGAAGGACCGCAGGACCGGCGACATCCTGGCCGAGATCGAGGCCCTGGTCGGCGAGGGCGTCTCCGAGATCACGCTGCTCGGCCAGAACGTCAACGCCTACGGCTCCGACATCGGCGACCGTGAGGCCTTCAGCAAGCTGCTGCGGGCCTGCGGGAAGATCGAGGGCCTGGAGCGCGTCCGCTTCACCTCCCCGCACCCCCGCGACTTCACCGACGACGTCATCGCCGCCATGGCCGAGACGCCGAACGTGATGCCGCAGCTGCACATGCCGATGCAGTCCGGCTCGGACACCGTCCTGAAGGCGATGCGCCGCTCCTACCGGCAGGACCGCTACCTCGGGATCATCGAGAAGGTCCGCGCCGCCATCCCGCACGCCGCGATCACGACGGACATCATCGTCGGCTTCCCCGGTGAGACGGAGGAGGACTTCGAGCAGACGATGCACGCAGTGCGCGAGGCGCGGTTCACCCAGGCGTTCACCTTCCAGTACTCCAAGCGGCCCGGTACTCCGGCCGCGACCATGGAGAACCAGGTCCCCAAGGAGGTCGTCCAGGCGCGCTACGAGCGTCTCGTCGCCCTTCAGGAGGAGATCTCCTGGGAGGAGAACAAGAAGCAGGTCGGCCGCACCCTGGAGCTGATGGTCGCCGAGGGCGAGGGCCGCAAGGACGGCGCCACCCACCGCCTCTCCGGCCGTGCCCCCGACAACCGCCTGGTCCACTTCACCAAGCCGGAGCAGGAGGTGCGCCCCGGCGACGTGGTCACGGTCGAGATCACCTACGCCGCCCCGCACCACCTCCTTGCCGAGGGCAAGGTCCTCGACGTGCGACGCACGCGCGCGGGTGACGCCTGGGAGAAGCGCAACGCCGCGGAGGCGGCCAAGCCGGCCGGTGTCATGCTCGGCCTGCCGACCATCGGCGCACCGGCTCCGCAGCCCGCTGCCACGAGCGGCTGCGGCTGCGACTGAGCCGGCGAACCTCCGGTCACACCCGTCGGCGGGGCGGCTCGTTCAGCCGTTCGCCGGCGGGTCCGGGCGGCGTGGGTAACGCTCGGCCGTCGTGCGGGGCTAATCTGCCGATCATGCTTGTCGCCGCAGCCGTCTGCCCCTGCCCGCCGCTCCTCGTGCCCGAGGTCGCCGCGGGTGCCGCACCCGAGCTGGACGTCGCACGCGCGGCGTGCACCGACGCGCTCGGCGTGCTCGCCGCCTCCCGGCCGGATCTGCTCGTGGTCGTCGGGCCGACCGCGGGGGCCCAGGCCGGCGAATACCCCCAGGGTGCCCCGGGGTCCTTCCGCGGCTTCGGTGTCGATGCCGCCGTACGGCTCGGCGTGGCCGCCGAAACCGAAGCCGACACCGGTGTCGTGGGCGATGGTGAGCTGCCGGCCTCGCTGGCCGTAGGCGCATGGCTGCTGGAACGCACCGGCTGGGCCGACGCCCCCATCGAGGGACTCGGCGTCGAGGAGACGCTCGCGCCCGAGCGGTGCGCCGAGACAGGCAGGGAGATCGCAGCCCGAGCCCGGCGGGTGGCCCTCCTCGTGATGGGCGACGCCAGCGCGTGCCGCACCCTCAAGGCGCCCGGCTACCTCGACGAGCGGGCGGCCCCCTTCGACGCGGCGATCGCCCGCGCGCTGGGCTCCGCCGACGTGACGGCGCTCGCGGCGCTGGACACCGAGCAGGCCCACCAGCTGAAGGCCTCCGGCCGCGCCCCCTGGCAGGTACTCGCGGGCGCCGCCGTGGGCGCGGACCTGACAGGTGCGCTGTTGTACGACGACGCCCCCTACGGCGTGGGGTACATGGTCGCGACCTGGTCGTAGGCGTCGAAGGACGGTCGTAGGCGTCCCAGGACAGCGCCGAACGGCCGGGAGCGCATTCGCTCCGCGGCCGTTCGGTCGTCTGCGGTCCGGTCCGCGCGCCGGTGTGCGGGCGGTCGTGCCGCTCAGGAAGCCGGCGGGTTCTCCGGGGGGATGACGTCCGGGTGGCTGGCGTCCCGCTGGTACTCGCTGCCGCCGCCCTTCGGGTGGGTGGAACGGGTGGTCATGTCTCCGCTCTGCACCTGCTCGGCGGCCGCCTCACTCGGATGGGTGTGGTGGGTGGTGTGGCCGGGGTGCATGGAGTCCTTGTGGGCGAGGCGGTCCATCGCGTCCTTCGCCTTGTCCGTGCCCGAGTGGATCTTCTCGCTGTACTTGCCCTTGGTCCGCTCGTCGACGGCATGAGCGGCCTTGTCGATGCCGTGCTGCACCTTGTCGCCATGCTGGCGCGCGAGGTCCGACATCTTGTCCTTCATGTTGTCCAAGAGACCCATGGTCCACCTTCCCTCGCGGGACAGTCGGGACAGTTATGTGTGATGGGTGGGCTTGTGCGCGGGTGTCGTCGCCGTTCTCGCCGACGTCCGTCTGCCGACGGATTTCTGAGCTCTGCGCGGATCGCTGCCGGTGGATTTCCGCCCGGACCGCGTGGGCCGTTCCGACGGGTTTCCGATCCGGTCGTCACGCCCGTGTGTCCGTCCGTGGCGGATGCCCTGGCATCCGTGCCCTGAGCCGCCCAGCCGCCTCCTCGGCTTCGCCGGCTGCCTCCTCCTGTGTCGTCCTCGACCTGCCTCGACCTGCCGAGGAGTCGTACAAAAGCGCCCATTCCCACCTCTTACGTTACTCGTGCGGGCGGGATCCCGCGTCACGCGGTGCGTCCGGTCGCGTTACGCGGGTCACCACCCCGGCCGTCCGGCAGGTTCCGGCGGGGTACCTCGCCATGGACGGCTACCCCGAAAACGGCGTCTTCACGAGACGCGTTCCAGACGCGGTCCCGAGGTTTGCGAAACTGGTGTGGTGAGCAGTGCACCCCTCGCCCCCCGCGTCCTCGCCGTCGTCGGACCCACCGCGGCCGGAAAATCCGATCTCGGCGTCTTCCTGGCCCAGCAGCTCGGCGGCGAGGTCATCAACGCCGACTCCATGCAGCTCTACCGGGGCATGGACATCGGCACCGCCAAGCTGACGTCCGAAGAGCGCGGCGGCGTCCCGCACCACCTGATGGACATCTGGGACGTGACGGTCGCCGCCTCCGTCGCCGAGTACCAGAAGCTGGCCCGCGCCCGGATCGACGCCCTGCTGGCGCAGGGCCGCTGGCCGGTCCTGGTCGGCGGCTCGGGTCTGTACGTCCGCGGAGCCGTCGACAACCTGGAGTTCCCCGGCACCGACCCCGAGGTCAGGGCCCGCCTGGAGGAGGAGCTGGCGCTGCGCGGCCCGGGTGCCCTGCACGCGCGCCTGGCCGCCGCCGACCCCGACGCCGGCCGCGCCATCCTGCCCAGCAACGGCCGCCGTATCGTCCGGGCCCTGGAGGTCATCGAGATCACCGGCCGCCCCTTCACGGCGAACCTCCCCGGCCACGACTCCGTCTACGACACCGTCCAGATCGGTGTCGACGTGGCGCGCCCCGAACTCGACGAGCGCATCGCGCGCCGTGTCGACCGGATGTGGGAGGCGGGGCTCGTGGACGAGGTGCGTGCCCTGGAGGCGCAAGGGCTGCGCGAGGGCCGTACGGCGTCACGCGCGCTGGGCTACCAGCAGGTCCTCGACGCGCTCGCGGGCCAGTGCACCGAGGAGGAGGCGCGCGCCGAGACCGTGCGCGCCACCAAGCGCTTCGCGCGCCGCCAGGATTCGTGGTTCAGGCGCGACCCCCGGGTGCACTGGTTGAGTGGTGCGGTGGCGGACCGCGCGGAACTTCCGGGGCTGGCCCTGGCGTTGGTCGAACGACCGGTTACAGCCTGATCACGTCATGGCATCGGGATGCGCCGCCGGTCAACGCGGCGTCTGACGCCGTGCCATCATCAAGCTCGATCGACCAGTGGAAGTCCTAGTTGGGAGGGCGCGTGGCGATGGAGGCCGGCCCTCGCGACACCGCACAGGGTGCCGAGCACGTCACCACCGACGGTGACGAGCCGGGCCAGGGTGCGGACCTTCTGGCCCAGGACGCCCTCACCGAGGCACGTCTCGATGAGGACCGCGTCGCCGAGGAGCGTCTCGTCGAGGAGCGCCTCGCCGACGACGGGCCCGACGAGATCACGGGCGGGGTCACCGCCGACGGGCCCGCGCCCGAGGAGATGTACGCGAGCGGACCGGAGGTCGAGGTCGAGCTGCGTCCGCAGCGGAGGCTGCGCATCTGGCAGCTCGCGCCCATCGTGGGCCTCGCCGCGGTCGGCTCGCTGATGTTCGCCTTCCCGCTCGCCTTCGACTTCGGCGACAGCGGTGCCGTCATCGCCATGCTGGGCCTGCTGATCTGCTCCTGCGCCGCCGGCTGGGGCATGATGGCCGCCCGTCGCGTGGGCTACACCTTCCCGGGCCTGCCCGCGCGCGGCTCGGGACGCCGGCCCGACTGGCGGGTCGTGATCGCCTACGTCCTGCTGGTGGCCGTCGTGGCCGTCCTCGCCGTGTGGCGGGTTGCCCGCCTGCGCTAGCTGTATTGCCCTGTGAGGTTGGGGACGCGGCTGGCGGGTGGTTTGCCTGCGAGCGCGGTGTGTCCGCGGTGGTGATTGTAGGAGTGCAGCCAGCGGGGGAACGCGTCGCGTCGTTCCTGTTCTGAGTGGTAGGGCTTTGCGTAGGCCCATTCGTCGAGCAGGGTGCGGTTGAGTCGTTCGACCTTGCCGTTGGTCTGTGGCCGGTAGGGCCGGGTTCGCTTGTGGGTGATCCCGGCCGCCGTCAGGGTTTCGCGCCAGAGGTAGGACTTGTAGCAGGCTCCGTTGTCGGTCAGGACCCGTTCGACGGTGATCCCGACGCCGGTGAAGTAGGCGTGTGCGCGTGTCCAGAAGGCGGTGGCGGTCTCTTTCTTCTCGTCCGTGTGGATCTCGCTGTAGGCGAGGCGGGAGTGGTCGTCGACGGCGGTGTGGATGTAGCTGTAGCCGGCTCCGGAGCGGGTTTTGCGGCCTGCCTGGCGGCCCAGGGCCTTGTGGCCGCCGCCGTCGGGGATGTTGCCGAGCTTCTTGATGTCCACGTGCACGAGTTCGCCGGGCCGGTCGCGTTCGTAGCGGCGTATGACCCGGCCGGTGGCTCGGTCGAGGTGGCTGAGCCGGGCCAGGCCGAAGCGGACCAGGATGCGGTGCACGGTGGAGGGCACCAGGCCCAGCAGGTGCGCGATGCGGGCAGGTCCCCACCGCCGTGTGAGGCGGACCTTGATGATCCGGCGTTCGGCCCGCGTCGGCGTGCGTCGAGGGCTGTGGTGGGGGCGGCTGGAACGGTCGCTCATCCCCGCCTCGCCGAGTTGGCGGTATCGCCCGGCCCACCGCTGGGCTGTGGTCGGCGAGACCTGGAACCGCTCCGCCGCCCGGCGCAGAGGCCATCCGTCATCAACCACGCAGCGGGCCAGCCGCAGACGTCCGGTCTCGGTCAGAGGTGCATTACGGTGGGGCATGAGGGCCTTTCGGGCTGGTGTAGACGTCGCAATCCACACCGAACCCGGAAGGCCCTCACTCGTTCAAGATCCCCAGACGGTGACCACTGTCACCGCACCCAACCTCCGTGGACAGAACAGCTAGCGCCTGCCCGGCGGATCATGCCGCAGACGCGGGGCTAGGGCCTGGCACGCCCTCCCCGACCTCTGCGAGCAGGAGGTACCCCCAGCGACGTTGTCGGCGGTCGCCGACGCGTCCCTACGCTTCCCCGCGCTCGACGTCGCTAGCGCGGGGGACCCCCACCGTCGACGCCCTGCTGCGCCCACCCTTTACGATCGAGGAATGAGCACGCGCACGCGGATCGCCTTCCTCAAGGGTCACGGCACCGAGAACGACTTCGTGATCGTCCCTGACTCCGAGAACGCCATCGAGCTGACCCCGGCCGCGGTCGCCGTCCTGTGCGACCGCCGGGCCGGCATCGGCGGCGACGGCGTCCTGCACGTCGTGCGGTCCGCCGCGCACCCCGAGGCCCGGGAGATGGCCGCCGAGGCGGAGTGGTTCATGGACTACCGCAACGGCGACGGCTCGATCGCGGAGATGTGCGGCAACGGCGTGCGTGTGTTCGCGGGCTACCTCCAGCACGCCGGACATGTGGGCGAAGGAGACCTCGCCATCGCCACGCGCGCGGGCGTGAAGACCGTCCACATCGCGAAGAACGGCGACATCACCGTCGGCATGGGCGCCGCCCGCCTTCCCGAGGACGAGGTCACCGTGAGCGTCGGAGAGCGCAGCTGGCCCGCGCGGAACGTGAACATGGGCAACCCGCACGCCGTCGCCTTCGTCGACGACCTGGCACACGCCGGCAACCTGTACTCCGCGCCGCCCGTCAGCCCGGCCACCGCCTACCCCGACGGGGTGAACGTCGAGTTCGTCGTCGACCGCGGCCCCCGGCACGTCGCCATGCGCGTGCACGAGCGCGGTTCCGGCGAGACCCGCTCCTGCGGTACGGGCGCGTGCGCGGTCGCCGTGGCCACCGCCCGGCGTGACGGCGCCGACCCGGCCGTCACCGGGACTCCGGCGACGTACACCGTGGACGTGCCCGGCGGACGCCTCGTCATCACCGAACGGCCCGACGGGGAGATCGAGATGACGGGGCCCGCCGTGATCGTCGCCGAGGGCGAGATCGACGCCGCTTGGCTGGAAAACGCGCTCCGCTGACCTGACGGAACAGCGGTCACGGCGAACCCGGGGCGCCCGGACCTGCGGCGCGGGGCATACTCCCGGCGCCCGGGTCCGTTCGAAACCGCGGCCGAGGGCAGGGCACGTGGCGCAAACCCTAAACCTCCTCCGTGTCGCTCGAATGGGTGATCCGTTTCACGCTCGGCGAGAGGCGGTCGGTCGCACGTGGTGGGCTCGGTAGCATCAAGCACCGGCACGGACGGGGGAACGTCGCCATCCCTGAGCCGCGTATGCCCTGGAGCTCCGTCCGCCGGTCCACGAGCCGGAGGTGCCCATGAGTGCGGAGGCCACGAACCCTGCGACCCCTGGCCCGGTGGCGCCCACAGCGCCGGTGGCCCCAACCGTGCCGGCCGTGCCGGCTGGGCCCGCGGCGGCCGTCGTGCCCGCGGCGGCCCGCTGGAAGTCCCGGCCGCGCATCGATCTGCGCCGGATCGGCCGGGCCGCGCTGCTCGGACCCGCCGCCCGCGGCAGGCTGCCCGACGCCATCGGTCACGTCGTGGAGGCGCACCGCGCCCACCACCCCGACGCGGACCTGGAACCCCTGCGCCGCGCCTACGTCCTCGCGGAGTCCTCGCACCGCGGCCAGATGCGCAAGAGCGGCGAGCCGTACATCACGCACCCGCTGGCCGTGACCCTCATCCTCGCCGAACTCGGCGCCGAGACGACCACGTTGACGGCCTCGCTGCTCCACGACACCGTCGAGGACACGGATGTGACGCTAGCTCAGGTGCGGGAACAATTCGGTGAGGAGGTGCGTTACCTGGTCGACGGCGTCACGAAGCTGGAGAAGGTCGACTACGGCGCCGCGGCCGAGCCCGAGACCTTCCGCAAGATGCTCGTCGCCACCGGCAACGACGTGCGCGTGATGTCGATCAAACTCGCCGACCGCCTGCACAACATGCGCACTCTCGGCGTGATGCGCCCCGAGAAACAGGCGCGGATCGCCAAGGTCACCCGTGACGTCCTCATCCCGCTCGCCGAACGGCTCGGCGTCCAGGCACTCAAGACCGAGCTGGAAGACCTCGTCTTCGCCATCCTCCACCCGGAGGAGTACGAACACACCAGGGAACTCATCGCGGAGAACACCGCCCGCCCCGACGACGCCCTCGCGGCGATCGCCGAACAGGTCCGCGGCGTACTGCGTGAGGCCGACATCCCCGCCGAAGTCCTCATCCGCCCCCGCCACTTCGTCTCGGTCCACCGTGTCGCCCGTAAACGCGGACAACTGCGCGACGCCGACTTCGGACGCCTGCTGGTCCTCGTGCACGAGGACGCCGACTGCTACGGCGTCCTCGGCGAGCTGCACACCTGTATGACGCCGGTCGTCTCCGAGTTCAAGGACTTCATCGCCGTACCCAAGTTCAACCTGTACCAGTCGCTGCACACCGCCGTCGCCCGCGCGGACGGCCAGGTCGCCGAAGTCCTCATCCGCACCCACCAGATGCACAAGGCCGCCGAGGCCGGAGTGATCGCGCTCGGCAACCCCTACGCACCCCCCGCGGAGGACCCGTCCCAGGCCGCCGACGGAGAGCGCGCCGACCCCACCCGCCCCGGCTGGCTCTCCCGCCTCCTCGACTGGCAGCGGGCGGCCCCCGACCCCGACACCTTCTGGTCCACCCTGCGCGAGGACCTCGCCCAGGACCGCGAGATCACCGTCTTCCGGCCCGACGGTGGCACCCTCGGCCTGCCCGAGGGCGCCACCTGCGTGGACGCCGCCTACGCGCAGTACGGCGAGGACGCCCACGCCTGCATCGGCGCCCGCGTCAACGGCCGCCTCGCCACGCTCAGCACCGTCCTGCGGGACGGCGACAGCGTCCAGCTCCTCATGGGCCAGGACCCCGCCTCCGAACCCTCCCGCGAGTGGCTGGAGCACGCCCACACCCCCGCCGCACGCATCGCCATCCAGCGGTGGCTGGCGACCCATCCCGGCGACGCCGCCCCGGACACGCATCCCTCGACCGGCGACGGCGCCACCGGCGCCCAGGGCCCGGGGAGCGCTGGCCGCCCGGGGGACACACCCCGCGAGGCGACGGGCACACCTTCCGGGACAGCGCACGCACCGTCCGCGAGAGCGCAGGCGCCGGCCACCTCGTCGGACGGGGCGGGCGCCGCGCCGGCGGGCGCGCCCGCCGCATCGGCGGACTCGACCGGCGCCCCGGAGGGCACGTCCTCCGCCCGCACCACCAGGCGAGGTCCCGCCAGGGGCCGCTCCGGCACGGCCGTCCCCCTCGCGCGCCCTCGCGGCGCCGACGTGCTCGTGGACCGGCCCGGGGCCGTCGTACGGCTCGCCGGATGCTGTACGCCCGTACCGCTCGACGAGATCACCGGGTTCGCCGTGCGCGGGGGAGTGGTGACCGTGCACCGCGCCGGATGCGCCGCGGTGGCCCACATGACGACCAGGGGACGCGCCGAGATCGGTGTGCGCTGGGGGGACACCACCGAGTGCCGGGTCACGCTGATCGCCGAATCGTTCGGCCGCCCCCATCTGCTCGCCGACCTCACCGAGGCGATGGCCCAGGAAGGCGCCGAGATCGTCTCCGCCACCGTGGAACCGCCCAGCCAGCAGCGGGTACGGCACACCTACACGGTGCGGCTGCCCGACGCGGCGCACCTCCCGGCCCTCATGCGCGCCATGCGCGACGTGCCCGGGGTGTACGACGTGAGCCGCGCCCAGGCGCCGATGGCGTCCTGAGGGCGCCCCGGCCGCCGGCTTCCTGAAGAAGGCTCTCCCGGACCAACCCGTTCGGGTGGGCCCGGCGCGCGCCGCCGCCGCAGCGCCCGGGCGCGCTGGTAGCGGTGGTGCATGCTGCTCACCCCCCGCTCGCGCCAGTCACTCGACCCCGGCCCACGCCGTGCCCCGCGGTTGCTCCGCCGCCGTGGGGCGGCCCTGCTCGCCTCCGCCGCGGCCGTCTGCCTCATCGCCGCCGGAGCCCCCGCCGAACCCCTGGGTGTCGGCGACCGGCTCTTCCCGTACCTGGGGAACCCGGGGTACGACGTGGCGTCGTACGACCTCTCCTTCACCTACCCCGGCACCAACGACAAGCCGCTGCGGGCCGTCACCACGATCGACGCCTGGACGACCGCCACGCTGGACCGCATCAACCTCGACTTCGCCCACGGCACGGTGGAGTCCGTCGAGGTCGACGGCCGGCCGGCCTCCTTCACCAGCGCGGGGCAGGACCTGGTCGTCACCCCCTCCCGCGCCCTCGCGCGGGGCAGCTGGACCCGGATCACCGTGCGGCACACCAGCGACCCCGTCGCCGCCGAGGGCCAGGACGGCGGCTGGGTGCGCACCTCCGACGGCCTCGCCATGGCGAACCAGGCCGACGCCGCTCACCTGGTCTTCCCGTGCAACGACCATCCGTCCGACAAGGCGATGTTCACCATCCGGGTCACCGCCCCGAACGACTACACCGCCGTCGCCAACGGCCTGCCCACCGGAGTGGAGCGCGTCGGCCCCAGCACCACCTGGACCTACCGCTCCCAGCACCCCATGGCCACCGAGCTCGCGCAGGTCTCCATCGGCCGCTCCGCCGTACTGCACCGCCAGGGCCCCCACGGGCTGCCGGTCCGCGACGTCGTGCCCAGCGCCGACAGCAAGGCGCTCGAACCCTGGCTCGCCAGGACGCCCGACCAGATCGCCTGGATGGAGAGCAAGATCGGGCCGTACCCCTTCGAGACGTACGGCGTGCTCATGGCCCAGGCCTCCACGGGCTTCGAGCTGGAGACGCAGACCCTGTCGCTGTTCGAGAAGGACCTGTTCACCGAGCCCGCCTATCCCAAGTGGTACCTCGAGTCGATCATGGTTCACGAGCTGTCCCACCAGTGGTTCGGCGACAGCGTCAGCCCCCGCACCTGGTCCGACGTCTGGCTGAACGAGGGGCACGCCACCTGGTACGAGGCCCTCTACTCGGAGGAGAAGGCGCACAAGCCCCTGGAGGACCGGATGAAGGCCGCCTACGGCGCCTCCGACCGCTGGCGGGCCTCCGGCGGGCCGCCCGCCCGGCCCAAGCCCCCCGCGCCCGGCCAGAAGATCAGCATCTTCCGTCCCAACATCTACGACGGAGCGGCGCTCGTGCTCTACGCCCTGCGCCAGGAGATCGGCCGGCCGGCCTTCGAGCGCCTGGAGAAGGTGTGGGTCCAGGAACACCGGGACTCCACCGTCACCACCGCCGACTTCGTCCGCCTCGCCTCGGCCATCGGCGGCCGCGACCTCAGTGGCTTCTTCCAGGACTGGCTCTACGGCGAGAAGACCCCGCCCATGCCGGGCCACCCCGACTGGAAGCCCACCGCGTCGACCGATACGGCCAAGGAGCCGCGGTCCGGTAAGCCGGCGCCGGTGAAATGACGCCGGGGGCGCCTGGGACTCCGGGGACTCCGGGAACTCCGGGAACTCCGGGAACTCCGGGGATGCCGAGGACACGGGGATGACGGCCAGGGCGCCGATGGATGCCAACGGACGCCGATGGACGCCGACGGGCGCCGAGAACGGCGAAATCACCGGAGTGGCGGGGCCGGCGGCGGGGAAATAACGCGGTGACGAGACGCGCCGTGCCGTGGGACCATTTTCAGGTCGGCGCGGCACGGGTCACGGGAATCTCCCCGGGTACTCGAGCGTTGTCCGAACAAGACCGCCGGTTGCGCCACAACCGGATCGGCACTCCCATCGACCATCGGCGTAAGGATCCAATGACCTCCTCTTCTTCCCCTTCCCAGGACACCAAGCGCCTCGCGCACGCCTATCCCGAAGGTCTTCGGGCCGATGCCCTGATGGAAGAGGACGTCGCCTGGAGCCACGAGATCGACGGCGAGCGGGACGGTGACCAGCTCGACCGGTCCGAGCGCGCGGCCCTGCGCCGCGTGGGGGGCCTCTCCACCGAGCTGGAGGACGTCACCGAGGTCGAGTACCGCCAGCTCCGCCTGGAGCGGGTCGTGCTCGTCGGCGTGTGGACGACCGGCACCGCCCAGGACGCCGACAACTCCCTCGCCGAGCTGGCCGCCCTCGCCGAGACCGCGGGCGCGCTCGTGCTCGACGGCGTGATCCAGCGCCGCGACAAGCCCGACGCGGCCACCTACATCGGCTCGGGCAAGGCCCTCGAGCTGCGCGACGTCGTCCTCGAATCGGGCGCCGACACCGTCATCTGCGACGGTGAGCTGAGCCCGGGCCAGCTGATCCAGCTGGAGGACGTCGTCAAGGTCAAGGTCATCGACCGTACGGCCCTGATCCTCGACATCTTCGCCCAGCACGCCAAGTCCCGTGAGGGCAAGGCGCAGGTCGCGCTGGCGCAGATGCAGTACATGCTGCCCAGGCTCCGCGGCTGGGGCCAGTCGCTGTCCCGGCAGATGGGTGGCGGTCGCGGTGGCCTCGCCACGCGTGGCCCCGGTGAGACCAAGATCGAAACGGACCGGCGCCGGATCCGCGAGAAGATGGCGAAGATGCGCCGGGAGATCGCGGACATGAAGACCGGCCGTGAGGTCAAGCGTCAGGAACGCCGGCGCAACAAGGTGCCGTCCGTCGCCATCGCGGGCTACACCAACGCCGGCAAGTCCTCCCTGCTCAACCGCCTCACGGGCGCCGGCGTCCTGGTCGAGAACTCGCTGTTCGCGACCCTGGACCCGACCGTCCGGCGCGCGGAGACCCCGAGCGGCCGCCTGTACACCCTGGCCGACACCGTCGGCTTCGTCCGGCACCTGCCGCACCACCTGGTCGAGGCGTTCCGCTCCACCATGGAGGAGGTCGGCGACTCCGACCTGATCCTGCACGTGGTGGACGGTTCGCACCCGAACCCGGAGGAGCAGCTGGCCGCCGTGCGCGAGGTGATCCGGGACGTCGGCGCCACCGACGTACCCGAGATCGTCGTGATCAACAAGGCGGACGCGGCCGACCCGCTGGTCCTCCAGCGGCTGCTGCGGGTCGAGAAGCGTTCCCTCGCGGTCTCGGCGCGTACCGGCCTGGGCATCGAGGAACTGCTCGCGCTCGTGGACGACGAGCTGCCCCGCCCCTCGGTCGAGGTCGACGCGCTCGTCCCGTACACGCACGGCAAGCTCGTCGCCCGCGCCCACACCGAGGGCGAGGTCCTCTCCGAGGAGCACACCGCGGACGGCACCCGGATCAAGGTCCGGGTGAACGAGGAACTGGCGGCGGACCTGGCGCCGTACGCGTCCGCGTCCGCGGCCTGACACCGCACCGCAGCACAGGAAGGCCCGCCACCCGTTCCCGGGTGGCGGGCCTTCCCGCTTGCCGCGCGCGGGTCTACCGGCCGGTGAACTTCCGGCTGACCGAGTCGTACACGCCCTTGGCCACCTCACCCAGCCGGGGACCGGCGAGCCATCCCGCGGAGACCGGGCCGATCGAGGTGTTGGACACCAGGGTGGGCTTGCCGTCCGAGCCCGTCTCCACCCAGCCACCGCCGGAGGAGCCACCGGTCATCGTGCAGCCGATGCGGTACATCGTCGGGTCCGACGCGTTGATCGACAGCCGGCCCGGCTTGTCCTGGCACTGGTACAGCAGCCGGCCGTCGAACGGCGCCGCCGCCGGGTAACCGCTGGCCGTGATGTTCCGCACCTGCGGCACGGCCGGGGCGTCGAAGCTCACCGGCAGCGCGCCGCCGACCGTCTCCTCCAGCGACTTGCCGGTGGTGCCCTGCTCCGGCGTCACATGGATCACGGCGAAGTCGTACGAGGCGCCGTCACCGCCGGTCGCGCCGCCCTTGTCGATCCACTGCTGCGAGGTCTTGGCCCCGTCGGCCCACCAGACGCCGAGCGGAGCGACCTGCTCCCGCGGGGCGCCCTTCATCTGCGCGGGCGACATGCCCTGGTTGTTGTACGACGGCACGAAGGCGAGGTTGCGGTACCAGCCGCCCTTCTTGCCGGCGTGCACACAGTGGCCCGCCGTCCAGATGAGGTTGGACTTGCCCGGGTGCGCCGGGTCCTCGACGACCGTCGCCGAGCAGACCATCGTGCCCTCGGGGGCGTCGAAGAACACCTTGCCGGAGGTGGCCGCGTTGTTGTGGTACGGCGCCGTGACCGGCTGCGCCTTCACCGGCGCCGGGGCCGGGTCCGTCACTCCCTGGTCACCGGAGAGGTCGTTGTCGTCGACGCCCCTGTCGGGATCGTCGGCGCCCCGCATGCGGTCCGGGTTCCACAGGCCCTTGATGATCGGGTTGATGAAGTCGTTGGCCTCGCGCAGCCACTGCTCCCGGTCCCAGTTCTTCCAGGCGCCGTTCTTCCACTTGTCGACGTCGACGCCGTGCTCTTCGAGCTTCTGCCGGATGTTGTCCGGGATCCTGATCTTTCCGTCGCCGGAGCCGATCGCGGTCGCGGTGGCGGTCGGCCGGTCGTCGGCCTTGTCGTCGCTGTCGCCGCCGCACGCCGTGGCGGTCAGCGTGAGCGTCGACACGAGGGCGACCGTCGCCAGCACGGGGGAGGTTCTGCGCGGCACGCCCCTCCCTCGGCGAACGGTGAACGACGGCCGTATGGATCGCATGGTCTTGACTCCCCCTGCTGTGAAGGAACTCGGCACTTCGGCCCGGCACCGGCACCTCACTCACGGGGAGTTGACGCCGGCTTCGTGGCTCTCTGGGAACGGGACCACACACTATGCGCTCGCCGTGGGGGACTTCTGACGGAACGGCAACGGTTTCGCTACGGGCTGCGTGATCCGGCCATTCATCAGGGGTTTCAGGTACGGACACACCCGTCCCACCCGGCACTGCCGAGAGGCCGGCCCGCTTCGGGGACGCTCCCGGCGCGGCGAGGATCCGCGGCAAGGATCTTGGTGGCAGACCGTAACCCGTAGGCCGGTCCGCGGTTGTTAGCGATGGGGGTCCCGCTGCCTTGGCCCGGCCCCCGCGGATCAACTCGCCTCTGAACAGCGGGGAGGACAGCGAGCCGTGGCCGTGACCGAGTCGATGGCTGAAAGCGCGTACGGGGGAACCCGTACCGTGCACGAGGGGATTCTGAAGCGCCAGTCCGCGCGCGAATCCGCGGCGCGCACCTATGCGCGGGCGTTGCCCATCGTGCCCGTGCGGGCACGTGGCCTGACCATCGAGGGCGCCGACGGACGCCGCTACCTGGACTGCCTGTCCGGCGCCGGGACCCTCGCCCTCGGCCACAACCACCCCGTCGTGCTGGAGGCCATCCGCAAGGTCCTCGACTCCGGCGCCCCGCTCTCCGTGCTCGACCTGGCGACCCCCGTCAAGGACGCCTTCATCACCGAGCTGTTCCGCACCCTGCCGCCCGGGCTCGCCGACCGTGCCCGCGTCCAGTTCTGCGGACCGGCCGGCACCGACGCGGTCGAGGCCGCGTTCAAGCTCGTCCGGGCCGCGACCGGCCGTACCGGCATCCTCGCCTTCACCGGCGCCTACCACGGCATGACCGCCGACGCCCTTGCCGCCTCCGGCGGGGCCGGCGAGGTCCGGGTCGCCCGGCTGCCGTACCCGCAGGACTACCGCTGCCCGTTCGGCGTCGGCGGCGCGCCCGGCGCCGAACTCGCCGCCCGCTTCACCGAGTCGCTCCTCGACGACCCCAAGTCGGGCGTGCCGCTGGCCGCCGGGATGATTCTCGAACCCGTCCAGGGCGAGGGCGGAGTGATCCCGGCGCCCGACGACTGGCTGCGCCGCATGCGGCAGTTCACCGCCGACCGGTCGATCCCGCTCATCGCCGACGAGATCCAGACCGGAGTCGGCCGTACCGGCGCCTTCTGGGCCGTCCAGCACAGCGCGGTCACCCCCGACGTGATGGTCCTGTCCAAGGCCATCGGCGGAAGCCTCCCGCTGGCCGTGGTCGTCTACCACGAGGACCTCGACGTCTGGCGGCCCGGCGCCCACGCGGGCACCTTCCGTGGCAACCAACTCGCCATGGCCGCGGGCACCGCCACCCTCGCCTACGTCCGCGAACACGGCCTCGCCGACCGGGCGAAAACCCTCGGTGCCCGCATGCTGTCCCAACTGGAAGCCCTCAAGGGCGAGTTCCCGTGTGTGGGCGACGTGCGGGGGCGCGGGCTGATGATCGGGGTCGAACTGGTGGACCCCGAGGGTGCGGAGGCCGGGCGGTCCGGTCCGGCCGGGCCGGGGCACGAAGCCTCCTGTGCCACGGGTCGCGCCCTGCCGCCGGCGCCGGACTCGCCGGCCGCCCCTCTCCCCGCGTCTCCCGACCTCGCCGCCGCCGTCCAGCGGGAGTGCCTCCACCGCGGCCTCATCGTGGAACTCGGCGGCCGCCACAACAGCGTCGTACGACTCCTGCCGCCGCTGACCATCAGCGACGAGCAGGCTGCAGCCGTCCTGGACCGCCTGAGTGACGCGGTGGCAGCGGCGGCCCGTGGCCACCAGGACAACGGCCACCGCCGACGACACGACGACCCTTCCGAACGCGCCGGATAACGCCCGTACAGCGGCCCACCACCCTCCGCAGCAGCCTCCGCAGCGGCCGGAGCACCATCGGCCGTGGCCGGCCGGCGCGCCGACCCCTCCGAACGCGCCGTCGCACCCCGCTTCCTTCGCACCCCTCAGTTCCACCGCACCTCCTCAGCTCCACGGCACGTCCGCCCGGATACCTGGATGCCCAGACGTCCAGTCAGCAGGCGTCCAGGCGGACCCCCGCCCGCCTCGTACTCCGACCCTCTCCCTACTCGCCCCGTACTCCGAATCCCCTCCCTACGACGACAGACAGCCATCCGGAACCCGCCCGCGAACTCGTCCTTCTCCGCCGACACGGCGCCCCCGGTCGAGCCGACGACGCGCGAACCCGCGACACCCCCAGCCCCCCGAGGAGCCGTCTTGAACGCCACCCCCGCACCCGACGGCCGATCCGGCAGCCCCGAGGAGGCGGGCGACTCCGGAGCCCCGGTCGATCCGCTGCCGCGAGTCGACTCGGTGCCCCCGCAGAAGCGGCGCGAGCCCGCCGCCGTACGGCGGGGAGAGCCCGGCGCCGACCCCCTGGAGGATCCCGACCCGCACAGCGCGGCCCAGGCCGCCGCGGTGGAGAACCTGCTGCGCTGCTGGGTCCGCGAGACGGACCTCCCAGCCCCCGCCACCAACACCCTCCACATCCCCCTTCCCTCCGGCGGCACGGCCCTGGCCGTCCCCGTCCGCCACTGGTCACCGACAGGCTGGCACCGCTTCGGACCGCCGCGCTTCGCCGACGACTCCGAGGAGAGCGCCCCCATCGACGCGGTCACCCTGGCCGCGCTGCTCGCCAGGGAGAGGCCCGGTGATGCGGGCGCCGGCGCCACGTCCCCGACGTCCGCCTCCGGAGACGGCGTCGACCTCGTCGTCAGGGTCGCCGACTCGCTGCGCCGTACCGCGACCTTCCTCCGCGACCGGCGGGCACATCCCGCCGACGGTCCCGACCTCTTCCTCGGCGCCGAGCAGGCCCTGCTCCTCGGTCACCCCCTGCACCCGACCCCGAAGAGCCGGGAAGGGCTCACCGAGGCCGAAGTCCGGCTCTACTCACCGGAGTTGCGCGGATCCTTCCCCCTGCACTGGATGGCCGTCGCCCCCGCCCTGCTCGTGACCGACTCGGCCTGGACCGAGCGCGGACGCCCCGTCCCCGCCGAGCACCTCACCCGTCGGCTCAGCGACACCACCCTGCCGCTGCCCGACGGCTACGCCGCGCTGCCCCTGCACCCCTGGCAGGCGCGCGAACTGCGGCACCGCCCGGTGGTCGCCGGCCTGCTCGACTCCGGACTGCTCCGCGACCTCGGCCCGCTCGGCGCTCCCTGGCACCCCACCTCCTCCGTGCGCACCGTCCACCGTTCCGGCGTCCCCGCGATGCTCAAGCTGTCGCTCGGCTTGCGCATCACCAACTCCCGCCGGGAGAACCTGCGCAAGGAACTCCACCGCGGAGTCGAGGTGCACCGCCTGCTGCGCACCGGCCTGTCCAAGCAGTGGCAGGCCGCACACCCCGGCTTCGACATCGTCCGCGACCCGGCGTGGCTCGCCGTCGACGCCCCGGACGGGCCGCCCGTACCCGGACTCGACGTCGTACTCAGGCACAACCCGTTCGTGCCGTCCGACGACGTCGGCTGCGTCGCGGGACTCGTCTCGCCCCGCCCGCTCGCCGTACCCGGTGCCGACTCCGTGCCGCCGCAGGGGTCTTGGGCCCACGGGTCCCGGCTCGCCCAGCTCGTCGCACGGCTGGCCGTACACACGGGGCGGCCCGTCGAAGCCGTCGCGGCGGAGTGGTTCCTGCGCTACCTGGAACAGGTCGTCCGTCCCGTGCTGTGGCTCGACAGCGAGGCCGGCATCGCACTGGAGGCCCATCAGCAGAACACGCTGATCCTGCTCGACGGCGACGGCTGGCCCGCGGGCGGCCGCTACCGCGACAACCAGGGCTACTACTTCCGCGCGTCCCGGCGGGCCGATCTCGACGCCCGGCTGCCCGGGATCGGCGAACACAGCGACACTTTCGTCTCCGACGAGGTCGCCGACGAACGCTTCGCGTACTACCTCGCCATCAACAACGTGTTCGGCCTGATCGGTGCGTTCGGCTCCCAGCGCCTCGCCGACGAACGGCTTCTCCTCGCGGCGTTCCGCCGCTTCCTCACCGACGTCGCCACGGGACCCGCCGCCCTGCGCACCACCCTGCCCGGCCGCCTGCTCGACTCGCCCGTCCTGCGCTGCAAGGCCAACCTGCTGACCCGCCTGCACGGCCTGGACGAACTCGTCGGCCCGGTCGACACCCAGTCCGTCTACGTCACCATCACCAACCCCCTCCATTCCTGAGCGTCTTTCGCGAACGCCGTTCCCCAGCCCCCTTTCCCGAACGCCATTCCTGAGCGAGGAGCGCACCGTGCCTCCCACCGACGCGAGCGCCGGACGCGGCCCCACATCCCTCGGGGACGGCGAGGACACCCTGGAACTGCGCGTGCCCGGCGACTTCGCCGCACTCCTCACCGACGGGACGGGACCCGGGCCCGCCCCTGCCGACGACCTCCTCGACCACGTCGCCGCCTGGGGACCGGCCGAGACCCCCGTGGGCCTGTTCCAGTTGCTCCCGGTGCACGTCGAGCGGGACCTGTCGCTCATCCACCGGTGGATGAGCGACCCCGCCGTCGCCGCCTTCTGGGAGCTGGCCGGGCCCCCGGGTGCGACGGCGAAGCACCTGCGCGCCCAACTCGACGGCGGCGGCCGCAGCGTGCCGTGCCTCGGTCTGCTGGACGGCACTCCCATGAGCTACTGGGAGCTCTACCGGGCCGATCTCGACCCGCTGGCCCGCTACTACCCGGCCCGCCTCCACGACACCGGGATCCACCTCCTCGTCGGCGGCGCCGCCGACCGGGGGCGCGGGCTCGGATCCGTTCTGATCAGGGCCGTGGCCGACCTGGTCCTGGACCGGAGACCCGCCTGCGCACGCGTCGTGGCGGAGCCCGATCTTCGTAACACCCCCTCCGTCGCAGCCTTCCTCAGCGCGGGCTTCCGGTTCGTCGCGGAGACCGACCTGCCCGACAAGCGAGCCGCCCTCCTGATCCGCGACCGGACCCTGCGCGATGTTCTGTAGCGTTCCGTGTCCGAGTGCTCACATGTTGTACGCATGGCGAGCCGGTCAGGTTCCCGGTCGCGGGCCAACTTTTTCTTTCTTTCCGTCGCCGCCCCTTCCCCTCCGTCCTCCCTCCTCCCCCCTTCTCCACCCCACCTCGCCCCTCCGCCCTCGCTCCGTCCCGTCCTGTCCCGCCAAGGAGCCCCGGCAGTGATCCGCCCCCTTCGCCCCATCCGCCCTTACCACCCAATCCGCCCCCACCACCCCTCCCGCCCACTCCGCCCACTCCGCCCTCTCCGCCCTCTCCGCCCCCTCGTCCCCGCCGTGACCGCCCGTTTGTCAGTGCCGGGCCGTAGGGTGGTCGGGCTATGACGAAGCCCTCACTCCCCGAACTCCTGCATGCCGCCGTCGCAGCCGTCGGCGGTACGGAGCGCCCCGGCCAGGTGACGATGGCCGAAGCGGTCGCCGAAGCGATCGACGACGGATCCCACCTGCTGGTCCAGGCCGGCACCGGCACCGGAAAGTCGCTCGGTTATCTCGTACCCGCGCTCGCCCACGGGGAGCGCGTGGTCGTCGCCACCGCCACGCTCGCGCTCCAGCGCCAGCTCGTGGAGCGTGACCTGCCGCGCACGGTCGACGCCCTGCATCCGCTGCTGCGGCGCCGTCCGGAGTTCGCCATGCTCAAGGGCAGGTCGAACTATCTGTGCCTGCACCGGCTGCACGAAGGCATGCCGCAGGACGAGGAGGAAGGCCTCTTCGACCAGTTCGAGGCGGCGGCACCCACCAGCAAGCTGGGACAGGACCTGCTGCGCCTGCGCGACTGGTCCGACGAGACCGAGAACGGCGATCGCGACGACCTCACCCCGGGCGTCTCCGACCGGGCATGGGCGCAGGTGTCGGTGTCCTCGCGGGAGTGCCTGGGTGCGTCGAAGTGCGCCTACGGCGCCGAGTGCTTCGCGGAGATGGCCCGTGAGCGGGCCAAGCTCGCCGAGATCGTCGTCACGAACCATGCGCTGCTGGCCATCGACGCCATCGAGGGTGCCCCGGTGCTGCCGCAGCACGAGGTGCTCATCGTGGACGAGGCGCACGAACTCGTCTCCCGGGTCACCGGCGTCGCCACCGGCGAACTCACTCCCGGCCAGGTCAACCGTGCCGTGCGCCGGGCGGCGAAGCTCGTCGACGAGAAGGCCGCCGACCAGCTCCAGACCGCCGCCGAGGGCTTCGAGCGGCTGATGGAGCTGGCCCTGCCGGGCCGCCTGGAGGAGATCCCGGAGGATCTCGGTTACGCGCTGATGGCGCTGCGTGACGCGGCCCGCACGGTCGTCTCCGCGCTCGGCACCACCCGCGACAAGTCCGTCCAGGACGAGGACGCGGTCCGCAAGCAGGCGCTGGCCTCGGTGGAGACGGTGCACGACGTGGCGGAGCGGGTGCTGAACGGCTCGGAGTGGGACGTCGTCTGGTACGAGCGCCACGACCGCTTCGGCGCCTCCCTGCGCGTCGCCCCCATGTCGGTCTCCGGGCTGCTCAGGGAGAAGCTCTTCGCCGACCGCAGCGTGGTCCTCGCCTCGGCCACGCTCAAGCTGGGCGGCGACTTCAACGGCGTCGGCGCCTCGCTGGGCCTCGGCCCCGAGGGCGTGGAGGGCGACGACCTGCCGCAGTGGACGGGCATCGACGTCGGCTCGCCGTTCGACTACCCCAAGCAGGGCATCCTGTACGTCGCCAAGCACCTCGCGCGCCCCGCACGGGACGGCGACCGCACCGACATGCTCGACGAACTGACCGAGCTGATCCAGGCCGCCGGCGGCCGCACGCTCGGACTGTTCTCCTCCATGCGGGCCGCCCAGCTCGCCGCGGAGGAGCTGCGCTCCCGGATCCCCGAGTTCCCGATCCTGCTCCAGGGCGAGGAGACGCTCGGCGAGCTGATCAAGAACTTCGCGGCCGACCCCCGGACCTGCCTCTTCGGCACGCTGTCGCTGTGGCAGGGCGTCGACGTCCCGGGCCCCAGCTGCCAGCTGGTGGTCATGGACAAGATCCCGTTCCCGCGCCCCGACGACCCGCTGATGAGCGCCCGCCAGAAGGCGGTGGAGGACGCCGGCGGCAACGGCTTCATGGCGGTCGCCGCCACCCATGCCGCGCTGCTCATGGCGCAGGGCGCCGGCCGTCTCGTACGGGCGTCCGGAGACCGTGGCGTGGTCGCCGTGCTGGACCAGCGGCTGGCCACCGCGCGCTACGGCGGGTACCTGAAGACGTCACTGCCCGACTTCTGGTACACCACGGACCGTAACCAGGTGCGCAGGTCGCTCGCCGCGATCGACGCCGTGGCGAAGCAGACGGAGCAGGCGGAGTAGCCGGAGTCGGGGAGACCCGCAGCTGGTCCGTCGGTCCGTCGGTCCGGGTGCGGGTCGGGCGGTGGTCGCGGGCCGGGAGCCACACGCACAGGACCCCGGAACCGGCGCAGGGGTTCCGGGGTCCGGTCAGGGGGAGCCGGTCGGCTCGCCCGCCGCGGTCGTCAGACGCGGCGCAGCACGGCGACGACCTTGCCCAGGATGGTCGCGTCGTCGCCGGGGATGGGCTCGTAGGCCGAGTTGTGCGGGAGGAGCCAGACATGGCCGTCCTCGCGCTTGAAGCGCTTGACCGTGGCCTCGCCGTCGAGCATGGCGGCCACGATGTCGCCGTTCTCGGCGACCGGCTGGCGGCGGACGGTGACCCAGTCACCGTCACAGATCGCGGCCTCGATCATGGAGTCGCCGACGACCTTGAGTACGAACAGCTCGCCGTCACCCACGAGCTGCCGGGGGAGGGGGAAGACGTCCTCGACCGACTCCTCGGCGAGGATCGGGCCACCGGCCGCGATACGGCCGACGAGCGGGACGTACGACGCGGCGGGCTTGCCGGCCGTGTCCGTGGGCTGGACGGTCACGGCCTGGTCCGAGCCGCGCACCTCGTACGCGCGAGGGCGGTGCGGGTCGCGGCGCAGGAAGCCCTTGCGCTCCAGCGCCATCAGCTGGTGCGCGACCGAGGAGGTGCTGGAGAGGCCGACGGCCTGGCCGATCTCCCGCATCGACGGCGGGTAGCCGCGTCGCTGCACGGAGTCCCTGATGACCTCGATCACCCGGCGCTGGCGGTCGGTCAGCCCCGAGCTGTCCGCCCGGATGCCTGGAGGTCGGCCCGGCAGGGAGCGCTTGTGCCCCTCGGGATTCGTGGCTTCATTCATCGCATGTACCGGCTCGACTCGGCCCTGGACGCGGTCCTGGGCGGTGATGGTGGCACTGTCTGCGGTGGTGGTCACGTCAGCCCCTCTCGATGGTCTCCCTGCTGGACAACGGTAGTTGCTTTCGAAAGGTTGCGCCAAACACACGTTCGAGTGAAAAAGTGCGATTCGCCTGACGTGATCATGCGTCCGGGTGTATGGCTTATGTGACCTCTGGTGGGCAAAAGCGCCCATTGTTGTACTCTTCACCGCTGGGGTGGACGGCCTCATGGGCCACGCCCAGTCTGCCATCCGGGAGCCCGCCCGCCGGGAGCCGGACCCCGTCCGTGTCGGAGCGCCATGCGTCCTCCGCGTGGCGACCACGGTATCCCCGTGGGGTCGGCGGGGGCGTGCACGAGCGTCCGCGTGTCCGGCCGTGGCGCCCCGCAGGTGCCGGGGTCTGCTGCTTCGTGGCCGTCCGCGGCCGTCCGTGGCGGTCGGCGACTCGCCCGGCGTCCTGCTCCATACCGTGCTCCACGGCGTTTTCCCCGCCGACACGCGAGCCCGCCTCGCCGTTTGAGTCAATCCCTACATCTAGTGGTTGTATGGCTACAGCGGCCCACAAGTTGTGTTTCGGGCGAGCCCCTGGGTCTTCGGGGCCTCCGCGATCGCCTATGCTTAGGGCTGCTTCGAGGGGCCCGTGAGGCCCGGCGAGGCCATCGAGTCTGCTGTGAGGAGGGTTGGAGACCATGCACTGCCCCTTCTGCAGGCACCCCGACAGCCGCGTGGTCGACAGCCGTACGACCGACGACGGCACGTCGATCCGCAGGCGCCGCCAGTGTCCCGACTGCTCCCGTCGTTTCACGACCGTGGAGACGTGCTCGCTCATGGTGGTCAAGCGGTCCGGAGTCACCGAGCCCTTCAGTCGTACGAAGGTCATCAACGGCGTGCGCAAGGCATGCCAGGGACGGCCCGTCACCGAGGACGCGCTCGCCCAGCTCGGCCAGCGGGTCGAGGAGGCGGTGCGCGCCACCGGCAGTGCCGAGCTGACGACCCACGACGTGGGTCTGGCCATACTCGGTCCGCTGCAGGAGCTCGACCTCGTCGCGTACCTGCGATTCGCCTCCGTCTACCGGGCGTTCGACTCGCTCGAGGACTTCGAGGCCGCCATCTCGGAGCTGAGGGAAACGGCAAGAGGCCCCGTCGCCGACGACGAAGACGCGCACACGGGGAGCCAGAAAGACGAACGCGGGCCCGGGCGGACCACTCAGGTCCCGGTGCCCGCGCACGCCGCCGACTGACCGGGGGCCGGAGAACGGGCGAAAGCCCGGGTTCCGGCCGGCGGACGGCGAATCCAAGACCTGTCGCGGGCGGCGTTCCAGGGCGCGCGCGACACAAGACAGAACACCGTGCCACGGGAACAAACGGGGCACTTCTGGGCGTTTTTGCCCGTACAGGGAGGCGGCATGACAGAGACGGCGAGCGGTCCGGCACGAGGTTCCCGCGCCAAGGGCACCAAGGCCACCAAGGGACTGCGCATCGAGCGCATCCACACGACCCCCGGCGTGCACCCGTACGACGAGGTCGAATGGGCGCGTCGTGACGTCGTCATGACCAACTGGCGCGACGGCTCGGTCAACTTCGAGCAGCGTGGCGTCGAGTTCCCCGACTTCTGGTCGGTGAACGCGGTCAACATCGTCACCAGCAAGTACTTCCGCGGTGCTGTCGGCACGCCGCAGCGCGAGGTCAGCCTCAGGCAGCTGATCGACCGCATCGTGAAGACGTACCGCAAGGCCGGCGAGGACTTCAAGTACTTCTCCTCTCCCGCGGACGCCGAGATCTTCGAGCACGAGCTGGCATACGCCCTCCTGCACCAGATCTTCAGCTTCAACAGCCCCGTCTGGTTCAACGTCGGCACCCCGCAGCCCCAGCAGGTCTCCGCCTGCTTCATCCTGGCCGTCGACGACTCCATGGAGTCGATCCTCGACTGGTACAAGGAAGAGGGCATGATCTTCAAGGGCGGCTCCGGTGCCGGCCTGAACCTCTCCCGGATCCGTTCCTCCAAGGAACTGCTGTCCTCCGGCGGCAACGCCTCCGGACCGGTCTCCTTCATGCGCGGCGCCGACGCCTCCGCCGGCACCATCAAGTCCGGTGGTGCCACCCGCCGCGCCGCCAAGATGGTCGTTCTCGACGTCGACCACCCCGACATCGAGGACTTCATCCAGACCAAGGTCAGCGAGGAGGAGAAGATCCGCGTCCTGCGTGACGCGGGCTTCGACATGGACCTGGGCGGCGACGACATCACGTCCGTCCAGTACCAGAACGCCAACAACTCGGTCCGCGTGAACGACGAGTTCATGACGGCGGTCGAGAGCAGCGGCAAGTTCGGCCTGCGTGCCCGCATGACCGGTGAGGTCATCGAGGAGGTCGACGCCAAGGCGCTCTTCCGCAAGATCGCCGAGGCCGCCTGGGCCTGCGCCGACCCGGGTATCCAGTACGACGACACCATCAACAACTGGCACACCTGCCCCGAGTCCGGCCGGATCACCGCGTCGAACCCGTGCAGCGAGTACATGCACCTGGACAACACGTCCTGCAACCTGGCCTCGCTGAACCTGATGAAGTTCCTCAAGGACGACGGCAAGGGCAACCAGTCGTTCGAGACCGAGCGCTTCCAGAAGGTCGTCGAGCTGGTCATCACCGCGATGGACATCTCGATCTGCTTCGCCGACTTCCCGACCGAGAAGATCGGCGAGAACACGCGAGCCTTCCGTCAGCTGGGCATCGGCTACGCCAACCTCGGCGCCCTGCTGATGGCCACCGGCCACGCGTACGACTCCGACGGCGGCCGCACCCTGGCCGGCGCCATCACCTCCCTGATGACGGGTACGGCCTACCGCCGCTCCGCCGAGCTGGCCGCGGTCGTCGGCACCTACGACGGCTACGCCCGCAACGCCGACGCCCACAAGCGCGTCATGAAGCAGCACTCCGACGCCAACGGCACGGCCGCCCGCACGGACGACCTCGACAGCCCGGTCTGGGCCGCCGCCACGGAGGCCTGGCAGGACGTCGTCCGCCTCGGCGAGCAGAACGGTTTCCGTAACTCCCAGGCGTCCGTCCTCGCCCCGACCGGCACCATCGGTCTGGCGATGTCCTGCGACACCACCGGTGTCGAGCCCGACCTCGCGCTGGTGAAGTTCAAGAAGCTCGTCGGCGGCGGCTCGATGCAGATCGTCAACGGCACCGTCCCGCAGGCCCTGCGCCGCCTGGGTTACCAGGAGGAGCAGATCGAGGCGATCGTCGCCCACATCGCCGAGCACGGCAATGTGATCGACGCCCCCGGCCTCAAGACCGAGCACTACGAGGTGTTCGACTGCGCCATGGGCGAGCGCGCCATCTCCCCGATGGGCCACGTCCGCATGATGGCCGCGATCCAGCCCTGGATCTCCGGTGCCATCTCCAAGACGGTCAACATGCCGGAGACGGCGACCGTCGAGGAGGTCGAGGAGATCTACTACGAGGCCTGGAAGCTCGGCGTCAAGGCGCTCGCGATCTACCGCGACAACTGCAAGGTCGGCCAGCCGCTCTCCGCCAAGAAGAAGGAGGCGGAGAAGGTCGAGGTCACCGCGAAGTCCGAGGCGACGATCCGCGAGGCCGTCGAGAAGGTCGTCGAGTACCGCCCGGTCCGCAAGCGCCTGCCCAAGGGCCGCCCGGGTATCACCACGTCCTTCACGGTCGGCGGTGCCGAGGGCTACATGACCGCCAACTCCTACCCGGACGACGGTCTCGGTGAGGTCTTCCTGAAGATGTCCAAGCAGGGTTCGACTCTCGCGGGCATGATGGACGCCTTCTCCATCGCCGTCTCCGTCGGCCTCCAGTACGGCGTGCCGCTGGAGACGTACGTCTCGAAGTTCACCAACATGCGCTTCGAGCCGGCCGGCATGACGGACGACCCGGACGTGCGGATGGCGCAGTCGATCGTCGACTACATCTTCCGCCGCCTGGCGCTGGACTTCCTGCCCTTCGAGACGCGCTCCGCGCTCGGCATCCACTCCGCCGAGGAGCGTCAGCGTCACCTGGAGACCGGCTCCTACGAGCCGGCCGACGACGAGGTCGACGTCGAGGGCCTGGCCCAGTCGGCCCCGCGCCAGACCGAGCTGAAGGCCGTCGCCGCGCCGAAGGCCGAGCCCGAGGTGGCCAACGCCCTCCCGAAGCAGGCGCACACCAGCGCCGAGCTGGTGGAGATGCAGCTGGGCATCCAGGCGGACGCCCCGCTGTGCTTCTCCTGCGGCACGAAGATGCAGCGCGCCGGCTCCTGCTACATCTGCGAGGGCTGCGGCTCGACCAGCGGCTGCAGCTGAGCATGGCCGTGAGCGCGCCGGATGCGGCATCCGGCGCGCTCGCTGAGCACTGACGACGAGAGGGGCGCCGGCCGATGGCCGACGCCCCTCTCGTCGTGCCCAGGGTTCAGGGCCGGGGGTCCCTGCCCATGATCCGGGTGAAGGTCACCGGATCCTCGTCGAAGCCATGGACGCCGGGACGGAGGGTCCACTCGCCCGCTTCGTCCCGTACGAACTCGGCGATGGTGGCGGCCGTGGCCCCGAGGACGGAGCCGAAGTCGTCCTCGGCGAGGACGGTGTGGCCCTCGCGGACGCGCATCGCGGGGTTCAGCACGTTCACGAACGTCTGGTGTCCGGACCGCTGCTGGAGGACGACGCCCACCACCACGCGCGTGTACCGGGCGGCGAGCCGATCGAGTTCGAGCGTCATGACCTCGTCCCAGCCGAACCCCCTGCCGTCCGTGCTGTCCCGGTTCAAGAAGATCGTGCCGTCCGGCGAGCGGCTGTCGAAGTGCACCAGATAGGCCGGAGCCCCGTAGGCGTCGTCCGACACGAACGGCGCCGCGATGATGTCGAGATCGGTCGGTGGCCGGTCCGCCGGAGCCGGGTCCCACTTGAGCGCGACCTCGACCTTGCGGATTCCCTTGCTGAAGCCGGTCAACCCGCTTCCCTCCTCTGAAGTTCTCTCGCCCCAACTCCCTTGAAGTCGGCACTCCTTGTCCATCGTGCCACGCGCACGGGGATGTCGCCCGAGGCATATCCGCCGAGCGTGACCGGCGCCACGCCCGTGGGCCGTACGATGGCGCGGTGCTGGTCAAGTGGATTCGCTGCACCGTGGTGGACCGCCGCGGCTTCGAGCGCGGGCAGCGGAAATGGGCGGGGCTTCTGGGGGAGCCGGGGTTTCGGGGACAGGGCGGAGGGTGGAGCCGGCAGCGGCCCGGAGTGGCGCACATCTTCGCGTTCTGGGAGAGCCGTGCCTTCTACGACTCCTTCATGGCCCGTTCCCACGACCGGCTGGCCGCCACCCAGGCCGGCACGTTCAAGGACACCCAGGTCAAGCTCTTCGAGTACCGCTTCGACGTGAAGACCGGCTTCGAGCCACGGTTCACCGACAGCGACCTGATCCGGGTGGCCCTCTGCAGGGTGCACGAGGAGCGCGTCGACCACTTCACCCTCATGCAGGAAAAGGTCTGGAACCCCGCGATGGCGGGCTCGCCCGGCATGATCCGGGGCATGTTCGCCGAGGCGCCCGAGCAGGAGTTCCTCGTCCTGTCCATGTGGCGGGCGGCGGCCGAACACGGAAAGTACCGGACCGAACGCGTGGAGCGCCTGGCGCTCAGAGCGCAGACGGAGGCCGACATCGCCGCCCTCTCGGGTGACATCGTGGAACTGGAGCCCGCCTGGACGGTCTGAGGAGGCGATTCGTGTGACCTACGCCGTATGGGGCCCATACGAGTGCTCGATCGTCCCCCGTTCGATCTAGGGTTTCGGCATGGCACGACCACGGCGCATCGTTCTTGTCCGGCACGGCGAGTCGACCGGCAACGTCGATGACTCCGTGTACGAGCGGGAGCCCGACCACGCTCTCGCACTCACCGAACGCGGCCGGCGGCAGGCCGAGGAGACCGGCAAGGGGCTCCGCGAGCTCTTCGGCCGGGAACGCGTGAGCGTGTACGTCTCCCCTTACCGCCGCACGCACGAGACCCTCGGCGCCTTCCACCTCGACCCCGACCTCATACGGGTACGGGAGGAACCCCGGCTGCGCGAGCAGGACTGGGGGAACTGGCAGGAACGCGACGACGTACGCCTGCAGAAGTCCTACCGGGACGCGTACGGCCACTTCTTCTTCCGGTTCCCGCAGGGGGAGTCCGGCGCCGACGTGTACGACCGGGTCGGCGGCTTCCTGGAGAGCCTGTTCCGCAGCTTCGAGGACCCCGACCATCCACCGAACGTGCTCCTGGTGACGCACGGACTCGCGATGCGCCTGTTCTGCATGCGCTGGTTCCACTGGACGGTGGGGGAGTTCGAGTCGCTGTCGAACCCGGGGAACGCCGAGGTGCGGATGCTCGTGCTCGGGGAGGACGGAAAATACACGCTCGACCGGCCTTTCGAGCGGTGGCGGGACCCGGTGCCCTTCTGGATCAACGGATAGAGTGCGGCGCGATGACCGCTGACTTCTCCCCCTCCGGCCGTCTGGGCCGTGCCCTGGCCAGTCTGCGCGGGCTGGCCGTGGGCGACGCGCTCGGCTCCCAGTTCTTCGTCCCGGCGAACCGCCCCCTGCTCCAGCGGCGCGAACTGCCCGCGGGTCCCTGGCAGTGGACCGACGACACCGAGATGGCCTGCTCCGTGGTGGCGGTCCTGACCGCTCACCAGCGGGTCGACCAGGACGCGCTGGCCCGCTCCTTCGCCGAGCGGCACGACTTCGACCGGGGGTACGGTCCCGCGGTCAACCGGCTGCTCCGCCTCGTCCGGGAGGGTGAGGACTGGCGTGATCTGGCCGCCGGCCTCTTCAAGGGGCAGGGGTCCTGGGGCAACGGCGCGGCGATGCGCATCGCGCCGCTGGGCGCCTGGTACGCGGACGATCCCGAGCAGGCCACTCACCAGGCGGAGATCTCCGCCTACCCCACGCACCAGCACCGGGAAGCCGTGGCGGGGGCCATGGCCGTGGCCGCGGCGGCGGCGCTGGCCGCCGCTCCGGACGGCCCGCCCGGCCCCGAGGTGCTCCTCGACGGCGTCATCGCCCTGGTGCCGAAGAGCGCCGTCGGCGCGGGTCTGAGACGCGCCCGCGACATGCTCGACTACGAGGACGCGGCCACGGTCGCGGCCGTCCTCGGCTGCGGCCGCCGTACGTCCGCTCACGACACCGTTCCGTTCGCCCTGTGGTCCGCCGCACGGGCGCTCGCCGACTTCGAGCGGGCGTTCTGGACGACCGCCCAGGTGGGCGGCGACGTGGACACCACCTGCGCGATCGTCGGCGGTGTCCTCGCGTCCCGTGACATGGGGGCGCCGCCGGCCGAGTGGGTGGAGCGGACCGAGGCGCTGCCGGTCTGGGTGGCCCCCGAGGCCTGAGCCGTCCAGCCGTTCCGTACCTGGGCGTCATCTCCCCTTCGGGCGAACGCCGTTGGCCGTCCGGGCCCCGTACGGACACCGGTAGGGTGAAACGATGCACGGAACCTTCGGCGTGGGCGAGACGATCACCCATCGGGAGATCCTCGACGGAGCGGTGTGGCTCTCCTACCCCATGACAGTCGTGTCGGACGGCACCGTTTTGGCGGCCTATCTGGCCAGGGGGACGCCGCTCACCTTCGGCACCGGCGACTTCCGATGGGGACCGCACCCCTGGTCGGCCATGGAGCCGTACTGGCTGTCGGACGGCGTGCTCCAACTGCAGCGGCCCGGCGACGGATACGCCGTGTGGATGCGCCGCGAGGGCGGCGAGTTCAGCGGCTGGTACGTCAACTTCCAGGAACCGATGCGGCGGACGGTCGACGGATTCGACACCCTCGACCAGGAGCTCGACCTGTGGATCCCGGCGGACGGGAAACCGTACTCCTGGAAGGACGTGGAGGAGTTCGAGGAACGGGAACGCTCCGGAGGCTTCCTGCCCGGCGAGGCCGCAGGCGTCAGGCGGGCGGCGGCCGAGGTCGAAGCGCTCATCGCGCGGAACGCCTGCTGGTGGCAGGAGTGGCGCGACTGGTGCCCACCGGCAAGCTGGGACCGTGACGTCCCGGCGATCCTGCACGGCTGAGGGCGCGCGCACGCGAGTACGCCCTCAGCCGGATCCGGCGTGCCCTCACCGGGCCGCCCGAATCGGCGGACGGGAGATCCCCCGACGGGCCCGGGGCTACTGCCGTGGCGCGCCGCTCTTTTCAAGGCCGCGGAACCGGAAGTCCTTGTACAGCGCGGGCTCTTCCCGTTGCGGCCCCCGCATGCGCAAGGCGTAGCTGATCAGGGCGTGGTTCAGCATGTACAGCCGGTGCTCCTCGCGACCGCCGTCGGAGAGCCGGTCGACGACCCAGGCGAACGGGGTGGCGCCGGCGTAGGCGGCCCTGGGCTCGAACAGAAGGTGCGCGTGGCCCACTTCCCCGAGGACGTTCAGCGTGTAGGCGAACGGATAGGGGCGGTTGACCCGGTCGTCGTCGGTGCGGTCCAGGTCGGGGAAGCTGTCCACCAGCCGGTCGAGCGTCTTGTCGCCGATCAGGTCCAGTCGGCCGGTGAGCATGGCGGTCTGCACGATGTAGGCGTAGGAGATTCCGTTGAGGAAGTAGTTCGCTCCGGGGTCGATGTGCGCCCACTGGCCCACGATGTCCTCGACGAGGGCGTCGAGGTCGGGGACCTGTGCGTGCAGCCGGCCGAGGTTGTGCAGGGCGACGATGTAGTACAGGCCCATGTGGGTGCGCTCGACCGGGGTGATGCGCTCCATCAGCTCCCTGGCCTCGGCCAGGCGGTCGCGGCCGTGGTTCAGGTACCTCTCCGGCCGGCCGCTCATGGCGATGGCGTTGAGCATGGTCAGGAGCGGGTAGATCTTCGGGAAGCTTTCCGACATCGGCTGGGGGAACGCGGGAGGCAGGTCCAGTTCGTCCGCGCGGTCGAGGTAGGAGAGCACCTCCTCGAAGAAGTCGCGGCCCTCGTCGACGATGAACCGCTCGTATCCGAGCAGCGAGACGACCGAGAGCAGCACGGCACCGCCGCGCCCGCGGAAGAAGGGTGCCGGGATCTTCTCCAGCAGGCCCAGTGCCTCCCTGACGTAGTTGCGCGGGCCATCCACCAGCCTTTCCTTCAGGCCGAGTTGCCCGATGGCGAGGAAGACCGCGGAGTAGGCGGAGAGTTTCTCGTAGTGGCCGTGGCGTCCGGCGTTCTCGTCCTTGATCCGGTCCGGCTCGATCGTGTCGGCGGCGGCCAGGATCTCGGCGGGGAAGTCCGTCCCCGCGCCCACCAGCAGTGTCCGGTCGAGGCCCAGCTTGGCGAAGGAGTCCATCAGGATGCAGCCGGCCATGACCCGGAAGTACGCGTTCTCCTCGGCCCGGACCGCGTCCAGGACGGGGGAGAGGGCTTCGGCGATGCCGGAGCGGCTCGGACGGCGGGCGGGATCCTCCAGGTCGAGGAGGAAGTCGGCCAGCAACCGGGAGAACCGGGTGTAGGCGTGGCGGTCGGCGCCCTTGGCCGCGAGCAGGCCGAACGCGTGCCGGATCCGCGCGGCGGCTTCGGGGTCGTAGGCGATGGGGTACTGGCCCAGGCCTGTGCCGCGCACCATGCGGCTCCAGGGAGTGGCGATCACGCGCGTCTCGTTCGACAGGTGGTGCAGGCCGACTACCGGAGCCGTGAAGGGAGTGGATGTCATGCGGGGGCTCCTTCTGGGGGAGTGGGGTCTCGTGGCCGGTCGCCGGGCAGGGACGGATGCGCCCCGTCCCTGCCCGGCGACCGGTAAGTGCGCCGGTCCCGCCGGGTCCGGCCTCAGCCGTTCAGACGGTGCAGACCTCAGCCGTTCAGGTGGGGCAGCGGGGGTACCGCGAGGCCCAGGAATTCGGTCCTGGTGCCTTCCAGCATCTGCAGGGCCCAGTTCAGCCACTTGATGCCCTCGCAGTAGATGGCGATCGGGCGGCGCTGGGTCTGGTGGGTGTCCAGGAGCGTGCCGTCCAGTTCCTTCTGGAAGTGGAACGGCGGCATTGCGGTGAAGTGCTGTCCCATCATGAACACGAAGCGGACCAGCCAGTACGGGTCGTCCTTCGCGTGGCCGGCGTCGGCGTCGTCCAGTGCGAGGGCGGCCGTCATGACGGAGGCGAAGTGGTCCTCCATGCCGTCGGGGGCCTCGGTGTCGACCGTGCCCCCGGTGGCGACCACGTCGCGCACCCGGTACGCCTTCTGGTACGGGTTGCCGTCCAGGAAGGCGATGTCGATGCGGGGGGTCCGGTCCGCGCCGACCTCGACGTTCATCGTGAACTGCTCGAAGTGGATCTCGTCGTAGTGGCCGATGGAGTTGTGCCAGGGCTTGTTGTCGTACATCGCGTCGTCGCGCGTGTCGGCGCCCACGCTCTTGAAGCCGATGGCCCGCGGGTCGAGGAACTTGATCCCGAGCGACTCGGGAGTGATGGCGCTCAGCGCGGCGTCGATGTCCTCCCTGGCGGCTCCGGACTCGATCAGCTGCTGAGCGTGCACCAGCGGCCGGGTGTTGGCGATCTTGATGTTCTCGGTGTTCGTGTCGCCCATGACGAGTGAGTGGAAGGCCGGTTCGAGGATCCGGGCGAACTCGGGGGTCTCCCGGAACCGCTTCAGCAGCGTCGGCGCGTTGAGGTAGGAGACGCCGTTGACGACGATCCGCTCGGTGTCGAGGAGACGCTCGTCGAAGGTCCGCGGTGCCGTGCGGCGGCACAGTGCCAGGCGGTCCTCGATCTTTCTGAAGTAGGAGATGTCCAGGGTCTCGCCCGGTGCCGGGACCCGGCCCACACGGTGCACCTGCTCGCTCAGCACACGGATGATCTGCTCGTAGAGGCGGGCGACCACGGCCGGCGGCGGCGTCTGCCGCTCGACGAACCGGCTGACCTCTTCCCCGGCGACGTAGCTCATCTCGTAGATGACCTCCCGGTCGGCCGCGCGGTCGCCGCGTCGCAGATGGGACGCGATGGGTACGTCCCGTTCCAGGACGGTGTAGACCTCCGGGAAGCAGTCGCGGACCGATGCGGGCAGGGACTGCAGGAACTCGGCCTGTTTCCTGGCCTTCGCGAACGGCGCCAGCATGACGCCGTGCCCGTCCGGGTCCCACTGCGCGGTCGTCAGCGCCTCGCTGAGGATCTTCCTCACGGTGACGCGGTCCTCGCCGTCCTTCCGGACGAAGATCGTCATGGACTCGCTGCCGCCCTTGCCGAAGTTCACGACCGATTCGTCGATGCCGATGTATGAGCAGACGGTGCTGGAGAGGACCTTGCGGGCGCGGGCGTTCTCCAGGACGAGGGCGTTCTCACCGGTCAGTGCGAGGAGGCTCGCGTACTCGAGTTCGTCCAGGGCCGGGTTGAGACGCTTCTTCCACGCCTCGGCCGGTTCGTCGATGCGTACGACACACGTGTCGTACGGCCCGGCGTCGACGCCGGTGACGTCCAGGTCCGCGTCGAGAGCGACGAACTGGCAGTTGCCGTTGAGCCGGACCGGCCGTACCCCGGTGCCGAAGGCGCCGCCCCCGAGTACGGCGCGCGTGGTCTCCTCCAGCTCCTTCCTCGACTGGACGGGCACTCCCTCGGGCGACAGCAGGGGGATTCCGGCACCGGTGAGGCCGCTCAGGATCCGTTCCACCGTGTCCTTGCGCGGGCGGGCCACTGCCAGTTCCACCGCGTCGGCCGGGGAGAGCGCGCCGGAGACGGCCAGTGCGGTCAGCCACCCCTGCGTGTCGGCGCCTTCGAGGTAGTGGTCGCTCTGCGCGAACAGCGCGGGCCGGTACCGGGAGAGGGTGTGGAACAGCAGGTGCTGGTAGACGACGCGCAGACCCGCCGGGGACAGGGCGTCCTTGTCCCGCATGCCCTCCAGGGCCTGACGGTAGATCTGCAGAGCGGTCGGCTGGGTGGACAGCAGGAGCTGGATCCTGCTGGTCAGGTGCGGGTGGTCGATGCCCGCCAGTGAGCCGAAGTGGAAGACGACCACCTCGGGGCGACTCGTGTCCGCCGTCCGTGTCTCGCTCTCGCCGACGTGGCCGATCACACGGAGTTCGACGTAGGCGCTGCCCAGCCGCTCGGGTTCCGCGCCGCTGGTCCTCTTCTTCAGCCGTGCCCTGGTGACCAGTTCGCCCCGGTCGGCGGCGATGTGCTCCCGGTAGTTGCGCGTGTGCTGGAAGATCTCGAGGAACTGGTAGAACGCCGGCGAACCCTCGCGACGGGGGCGCAGCATCTCCGCGGTGATGACGCGTCCGAGGGCGCGGGAGAAGTAGTCGTCGCAGAAGGGGCTTCGGGCGGCGAGGCGGAACAGGTCCCGCAGCACGTCGTGGTGTTCGTGCCGCAGGCGTCCCCCCGCGGTGTACAGCGTCTCCAGCTGAGCCATCAGGGTGCCCATCACGTGGACGGCCTGGAGGAAGGCGTCGGTGTCCGCGTCGCTGCCCGTGTAACCCGTGACGGGAGCGGCGACGGCGTTGTCCCGCAGCAGCTGGACGGACTTGGCTCCCGGTCCCAGCTCCAGGATCATGTCCGGGTCGAGGCTGTTCAGCGTCTCGCACGTGTCCTGTGAGGCCATGACCCGGTCCGTCATGGCCAGGATCGCCCGGCGGACGCCGGAGGCCGTGGTCAGCAGCGACATGTCGTGGTTGGACACCACCGGAACGCGGGGCTCCGCGAACCGGATCCCCGCGGTGTCCATGAACCGTTCGAGGGCGTCGCGGGCGGGCCGCATCCGCGCGGAGTGAGCCAGGAACACGGTGGGATCCTTCAGTTCCCACGTGGTCACCTGCGGGAAGGTGGCGGCGAACCGGTCGAACTCCGCCTTGATCCCGGAGCGGACGTAGAGATTGGCCTGCGTCGGCGCGTACGTCTTGTGCAGTTCGACGTCGGTGACCGGGTACGACGTGTGGATCGCGTCCAGGATGTCGGTCAGGGCCTGCGGGCTCTGTGCCTTCACGGCGACGACGTGGGAGGGATCGGACACCAGGGGGGTTCGCAGGACGGACTCGTCCAGGTAGGAGGCGATCTCCCGGGCGAATGCCTCGCCGGTGCTCCGGGCGCCGGCGGCGAGGAGCATCAGAGGTGTGAACGTCCGGGCGATTCTGACGCCGTCGAAGACGGAGAGGGATCCGCCGGCGACCGCTGCCGTCAGAACGCCGAAGCTCTCACCGGTGTAGGCGACGAAACTGACGGGGGCTTGGTTCTTCGCGACCTGGTCGCGCAGGTAGGCGTCCAGGGCCAGGCTGTGCACCAGCAGTGCCGCCCCGATGAAGCCCTGCCGCTCCAGTGCCCCCTCGGGAAGGTTCTCGGGGGAGAGCAGCAGGAGGTCGGGCCGGGTGGGGAAGCCGAGGGCGCGGGCGGCCTCCTTGTAGACGGCGGTGACCTCGGGGACACCGGAGTCGAAGAGGGACCGTCCGAGATCCCGGTAGAAGGCCCGGCTTCCCAGACCTGGGAAGAAACCGGCCACGCGTATGCGGTCCTTGGTGCTGAGGATCTCCTCCACAAGTGGCGGCCGTCCGGCGGCAGTCGGGGGCGCGGTCGGGACCTGGCTCGGGGGCAGGGCGGTGGCGGCCGCGGTGGGGCCGGTGGAGGTCGGGTGGGGGCCGGCGTGCGAAAGCGAGCGAGACACAGAAATCCCCTTTGCGGGCTTCTGGGCGGAAACGGGAAGGCACCTTCGTTCCGTCGAGGTGCGTCACGCGCGCGTCTTCGGGCGCGGAGGAAAAATCGTTCTCGAAAGAAATGATCTCCGGCTGTTCGGTCCGTTTCAAGAGACGCTCCTACAAGCTTTCTCAGGCCTTTGCGGGCCCTGTAAGGGAGTTTTTGAGAAAGGTGAAGGAACGTCGGGGCAGTGTCAAAAGTGCAGGTCAGAGAAGGTGTCAATGTGTGAGCGAGGCGCTGCGCCTTTCGGTTGACGGTCCGATTGCGGAAAGGCAGAAAAATAGGGCAGGGGAACCGAGTCGGTTCCCCTGCCCTATTTTTCGCTGGATTACTGAACGGCGGCTTCGACCGGTTCCGTCAGCGGGGTGGAAGAGCCCGCGGCATCCGCGGTGGCGGCCTTGGGCGCCCGCGCCCCGCCGCCGAGCGAGCCCGCCGCCACGACGACGAGTCCGGCGACGGCGAGTCCGGATCCGACCCACAGGGGGGAGGTGAATCCGTACCCGGCGGCGAGCGTGAGGCCGCCGATCCAGGCACCGATCGCGTTGCCGACGTTGAAGGCCGCGATGTTGGCGCCGGAGGCCATGGTGGGCGCGTCCGAGGCGTACTTCATGGTCCGTACCTGCAGGCCGGGCGCGCTCGCGAGGCCCACGGCGCCCATCAGCAGCAGGGAGACGATCGTGGCGGTCTTGTTCTCCGCCGTGAGGGCGAAGACGGCCATGACGACGGCGAGTACGGCCATGATGCCGGTCAGCGCGAAGTTGAGGGACTTGTCGGCGGCCTTGCCGCCGGCGAAGTTCCCGATGAAGGTGCCGGCGCCGAACAGGACCAGCAGCCAGGGGACCGTGCTGGTGGAGAACCCGCTCACGTCGGTGAGCGTGAAGGCGATGTAGGTGTAGCCGCCGACGACGGCTCCGAAGGCGAGGACGCTGAGCGCGATGGAGACCCAGACCTGACCGCGGCGGAAGACGGCGAGTTCGGCGCGCAGGTTCGTCCGGTCTGCGGCCGTCGTCTGCGGCACGAGGGCCTGGATGCCGACGAGGGTGATGACGCCGATGACCGTGATGGCCCAGAACGTGGAGCGCCAGCCGAACTGCTGACCGACGAAGGTGCCGAGCGGGACGCCCAGGACGTTGGCGGCGGTCAGGCCGCCGAACATGAGCGCGATGGCGCTGCCCTTTTTGCTCGCGGCCACCATGTCGGAGGCGACGACCGCGCCGACGCTGAAGAAGGCTCCGTGGCACAGGGCCGCGACGATCCGGCCGACCATCAGCAGTTCGTAGCTGGGGGCGATCGCGGAGATCAGGTTGCCCGCGATGAACAGCACCATCAGGCTGACGAGGACCTTCTTGCGGTCGAAGCGGGCGATCGCCGCGGTCAGTGCGAGGGCTCCTATGGCGACGCTGAGCGCGTAGCCGGAGACCAGGTAGCCGGCGACCGACTCGGAGACGTTGAAGTCGCCTGCCACCTCGGGCAGCAGTCCTACGATCCCGAACTCTGTGAGGCCGATGCCGAAGCCCCCGAGTGCCAGGGCGATGAGCCCGATAGGCATGTGAAAACCCTCCGTTGCAGCGGCACGCGGTGCGGGACCGTGCCTTGCGGAATCTGATGCATCGAAGTATCGCAGAATGTCGATGCGTCTTGTCAAGGGAGCTCCGTCGAGGCCGCGCCATAAGGGCCGGCAGCTTACGGGCGCGTAACGTATCGCCTATCATCGATATATCTCGGCCGGCTCCGCGTCCGTTCCGGAAGGCTCATGACGACACACGAAACGCCCACGGCGGGCGACCTCGCACCCCTGCTCGAACCTCTCAAGGCGCTCGCCAATCCCGTGCGGCTCCAAGTGCTCCAGTGGCTGCGTGAGCCGGAGAAGCACTTCCCGGTCAACCCGGCCGTCACCGACCCGCGCGCAGTCGGCGTCTGCGTCACCCATATCCAGGCCAAGACCGGACTCGCGCAGTCCACCGTCTCCACCTACATGGCCGTGCTCGAACGCGCGCACCTCGTCCGCTCCACCCGGGTCGGCAAGTGGACCCACTACCGGCGCGACGAAGAACGCATCGCGTGGCTCGTGAAGGAGCTGGAGCGCGGGATCGGGAACGTCTTCCAGGGCGATCCCCTCTCCCTGGGCTGAGCCTCTTGCCCGGGGGATGGGCAGACAACTTCCCCCGGGGTGAGCCGCTTCGGCCCGAGGGGCTTCTTCCCTCGCGCCGATCCCCTCTCCTGGTGATCCCACGGGCCTGGACCCCTTCGGTCCAGGCCCGTCGGCCTGCGCCCCAGGGGTGTTTCAGTCCTGCGCCGCACCCTTCCCTTCCGCCGAGATCGCCGAGCCCGCCGGGTTCTCGGTCTCGGGCAGGGCGGTCGTGCGCAGACGCGGGAGCATGCCCGGGGCGGCGAGTCCGGGCAGGATCAGCCGCCACAGCGCTGAGACCCGCGCGGGCAGGTCCCGCCGGTTGCTGTACGCCTGTGACATCACCTGCAGGCCGGTGAAGGCACCCACGACGGTGGCGGCCACCTCCCGCAGATCCATCCCCGGCAGCAGCTCGCCCTGCTTCTCGGCCTGCTTCAGGGAGTCCTCGACCACGGCGATCGACTGGTTGTAGGGCGCCTGGGCGGACGGGGAGAACGACGACTGCTCGACAGCCAGCCGCACACTGGCGCGCAGGACCGTGTCCCGCTGCAGCCGGTGCGCGAATTCCAGCGTGAGGTCGATGACGGCCTGCAACTTCACCGGACGGTCGGGCGCCACCAGCGCCTCGCCCTGGGCTTCCACCAGCGCGACGGCGATGGCCTCCTTCGAAGGGAAGTGGTGATACAAGGCGCCTCGGGTGAGACCGGCTCTGGCGAGGATCTCGTTCGTGCTGGCCGCGTCGTAGCCACGCTCGCCGAACACGTCTGCGGCGGCCTCCAGGATCGAGCGTCTCGACCTGATGCCCCGCTCCTGTTGGGCCATCCCAACCCTCGCATTTCATCTCTCGGAAACAAACAGACAAGTCTGCATTGTATTCGTCCGGGCAGGGCGGCCGCAGCCCGGGAGCGTCCTCGGTCAGGGGCGCCCCAGGCGGAAGCCGACCCCGCGCACGGTGATGATCCAGTTCGGTGATCCGAGCTTGCCGCGGAGCGTGCTGACGTGCGTGTCGATCGTGCGACCGCGGCTCGACCAGTCGTCACCCCACACCTCACTCATCAACTGGCGGCGGGAGAGTGTGGTGCCCGGCCGGGCGGCGAGCAGGTGCAGCAGGTCGAACTCCTTGGGAGTCAGCTCCACCCGCCTGCCTTCCACCAGGACCTCCCGGATCCGGGCGTCCACGCGCAGCGGTCCATGGGTGACGACCTGGTCCGCCGGCGGCCGGGGGCGGACCCGCCGCATCACCGCCTCTATGCGGGCCAGGAGCTCCGGCAGGCCGTACGGCTTGACGACGTAGTCGTCCGAACCGGCCTGCAACCCGAGAACGCGGTCGAGTTCCGCGCCGCGTGCCGTCACGGTGATGATCGGCACGTCACCGACCGCCCGGATGCGACGGCACACCTCCAGGCCGTCCAGATCGGGCAGATCGAGGTCGAGCAGGACCAGGTCGGCGTCGTGGTGAACTCGCAGCGCCTGGGCCCCGGTCGCCGCGTTCACGGCCGCGTAGCCGTGCCGGCGCAGATCCTGCATCAGGACGTCCGCGGCCCCGGCGTCCTCGACCACCAGGACGCGCAACGCCTCCCCCTCGTCGGTCGGCATGTCCGTTCCCGTCGGCGCGGTCCGGGGTGAGAGTCTCCCCGGACGGACGCCGGCCAGACGCCGGCCGTACTGCCCCGCGCTTGGGCTGACCGAATCCGCGACCTGCAGGTTCATCCACCCTCCCCGTAAGCATGCCCACAACGAACCGTCGAGCACTGCCGGGAACGTATCAGGCAGATCTGTCTGGTTGTCAATCAACTCCCGACAGGTGGAGCGCATGCGGAGCGGGGCCCGCCTGGCAGGACGCCGCAGGTAAACGGGAGGAAAACGGATATGACGCCCGCATGTACGTTGTGGCGGCTCGAGGGGTCGGGACGTAACCTCCTTGAAATCAAACAACCTGGCCTGATTTTAATCAGGCTTTACTCGAAAAACATACCGGTGTGCCAGTAGGTTGTTGCTGTATGCATTCGGTTGGTGGCAGGGGGGCATGTGGTCCGGGTCATCCCTGCTCGCGCACAGGCAGGAGACGCAACGCAGATGCTGAGTTCGGTCAAAGCGCCCGGAACCGGCGGCGCCTCGGTCGGGGGCCGGCGGCTCACTTCCACCGTCCCTCGTGAGTACGTCCACCGCGCCTCGGTCGCCGAGGTGTTCCTGACGGGCTGGGAGGCCGACGCGGCAGCCTCGCTGGACTCCTTCGTGGTTCACGCCCAGTGGCCCCGCAGCCACGCGCTCTTCGCTCCGGCGGCCGGCCACCAGGACCCGCTGCTGCTGATCGAGTCGATCCGGCAGACCGGAAGCCTGCTGGCGCACGCCGAGTACGGAGTGCCGTTCGGCCACCAGTTCCTGATGTGGGACATCTCCTTCGACGCCACCGCCGCCGCCCTCGCGGTCGACCCTGCCCCGACCGACGTCGAACTGCACACGGTCTGCCACGACATCGTCCGCCGAGGCACGAGCCTGGCGGGCATGCGCTACACCGTCTCCGTCCGGCGCGACGGACAGCCCGTGGCGACCGGCAGCGCGCGATTCAGCTGCGCGAACCCCACCGTCCACCGGCGGCTGCGCGGCGAGCGCCCCACCACGACGGGGCGCACTCTGCCGGTACCGGTCGACTCGGCCGAGGTGGGTCACGCGAGCCCGCGGCACGTCCTGCTCGCCGTCCCGGCGACGGTGGGAGAGGCGCGATGGGAACTCCGCGTCGACACCAGCCACCCGGTCTACTTCGACCACCCGGTCGACCACGTACCCGGAATGCTGCTGATCGAGGCCGCACGGCAGGCGGCCCGCGCCGTGACCCGGCGGCCAGGTGCCGTCCTCCTGGGTCTCGAAGCCGAGTTCACCCGCTACGCCGAGCTCGACGTTCCGTGCTGGATCCAGGCCCGGGTCGAACGCGCCGACTCCGCCGGGGACCTCCGCGTCCACGTGCGGGGCATCCAGCGGGACGAGCAGGTCTTCGCCGCGGAGATGGTGCTTTCGACGTCCGAGCGCCCGAGCATGTCGCACCGGCCGGAGAACCTCGCGTGCGCACCGTTCTGATCACCGGCGCGGCGGGCTTCGTCGGCAGCCACGTCGTGCGCGAGGCCGCGCGCGGGGGCGCGGAGCTCACTCTGATGTCGCACCGCCGGCCCCTGCCCACCGCGGGGTCCGGCCGCCGGACCGTGGCGGCCGACCTCTCCGACCCGCGCTCGCTGCGCGGCGTGTGCGACGGCGTGGACGTCCTGCTGCACTGCGCCTCGCACATCGGCGGGACGCCCGAGGCCAATGAGTCCGTCAACGCCCAAGGGACGCGGAACCTGCTCGACGAGGCCCGTCGCGCCGGGGTGTCCCGCGTCGTCTACGTGAGTACGGCGTCCGTTTACGGTCGCGGCACCTTTCGGGGAGCCGGCCCCGGGCAACTCGTCCGGAACCCGGGATCACCCACCTCGTCGGCCCGCGCGGCGGCCGAGGACGCCGTCCACGAAGCCGGCGGCGTCGTCCTGCGCCCCCATCTCGTCCACGGCGCGGGGGACACCTGGGTGGTGCCGGGTCTGGTCCGGCTGCTTCGCGCGCTGTCCGGCGCCGTCGAGGGCTGGACCGCCCGGATGTCCGTCATCTCCGTCCGGGACCTGGCCCGCCTCGTGGCCGGTGCCGGCCTCGTGCCCTCGGGCGACCTCACCGCGGCCACCTACCACGCGGTCCACCCGGTGCCCGTCACCGCGGCCACGCTGCTCCGCGCGGTGGCCGCGTGTGCCTCGCTCCCCTGGCCGGAACGCGATCTGTCCGTGGCCCGGGCCCAGGCGCTGCTCGCCGCGGACAGGCAGGCGTCGCACGCGCTCGACATGGTCAGGAGCGACCACTGGTTCGACGGCCTTCCCCTGTGGCGCGATCTGCGCCTCACGCCCGCCCCGGACTTCGCCGCCGACTTCTCCGAGTCGGCGCGGTGGTACCGCCGCACGTTGCCGGCCGCCTGACGGACGCTCGGCCGTCGCCTCTCGGCCGACTTTTTTCAGCGCCGCTTTCCTTCGCTCCTTCGCCTCTCGCCGCCGCCCTTCGCCCCCCGCCCCTGCTTTCCCCCTGACGCCCGGCCCTCGGGGTCGGTCCCCGGCAGGGGCCGGGGTGTCGCGGGCGGAACCCGGCGGCGTACTCTGGGTGCGCCATGCCGTATGAACCACCCACTCACACCGTCGAGCGCTCCCTGCGCGCCACGACCGGAGCGAAGGTCATTGCCGGTGTCGACGAGGTGGGACGGGGAGCCTGGGCCGGACCCGTCACCGTCTGCGCCGCGGTCACCGGACTTCGCCGCCCGCCGCAGGGCCTGACCGACTCCAAGCTGCTGACGGTCAAACGCCGTACGGAACTGGCGGAGATACTCCAGTCGTGGGTGACGGCCTACGCGCTGGGGCATGCCTCCCCGGAGGAGATCGACGACCTGGGGATGACCGCCGCGCTGCGGCTTGCCGCGGTCCGCGCCCTGGACGCGCTCCCGGTCCGTCCCGACGCCGTCATCCTCGACGGGAAGCACGACTATCTCGGTGCCCCGTGGACGGTGCGCACGGTGATCAAGGGTGACCAGTCGTGCGTCGCCGTCGCCGCGGCCTCGGTGATCGCCAAGGTCCAGCGCGACAAAATGATGGCCGAACTGGGCATCGACCATGCAGACTTCCGCTTTGCGGACAACGCCGGGTATCCGTCACCCGTGCACAAGGCCGCACTGGAGGAGCGGGGGCCCACCCCGTACCACCGCCTGTCGTGGGCGTATCTTGATGCGCTGCCCCAGTGGCGGCACCTCAAGAAGGTCCGCAGCTTGGCGGACGGAGGCGTTCCGGTGATCGAGGGCCAGCTCGGCTTCGATTTCTGACGTTTCCACTCGCACTGATGTGCCACCCCCGGTCATCCGTGCCGCACCAACGTTTGATAGATATCAGCTCATGCCTCTCATTCCCGAGGAGCCTCAGATTCACGAGAGTGCCCAGGGTCCCCGCGTCGCTCCGGCCGCCGGCCGTACCACGCCGACCCCCCGTCCCGTACCCGGTCCCCGCCCCGCGGCTCCGGCCCGTCCCGGTCGTCCCGGCCCCCTGCGGCCGGCCCCGCCGGCGCAGCGCACGTCGCGTGAGGCGGCTCCGGCCATGCCCGGCCCGTCGGGCCCGGCCGCACCCGCCGCCACCGCGGCGACCCCGCAGGTCCAGTTGCTCCCGGCCTCGGCCGAGGGTGCGCTCGACGCCGCCGAGGAGGCGGTGGACCTGCTGCTGGACTCGGGCCGCGCCCCTGGTGAGGTCCTGGTGATCACCACCGGTACCCAGCACCCGTGGGCCGAGCACGAGCTGTCCTTCGGTGACACCGCCTACTGGGCGCAGCACGACACCGGCGACGACGTCTTCTACGCCGACGCCGCCGTGGTCTCCCGCGCCGCGTCCCGTCCCGTGGTCGTCGTGGCCGTCAACGGTGGCCCCGCCTCCGCTGCCGCCACCGTCCTTCCGCTGGCCCGCGCCCGGGCCGGGGCACTGCTGATCGTCTGCGGCGACCCGCAGCAGATCAACTCGCTGCTGGACACCGGCGTCTGACGCACGCCCCGTACCTGACGGTCGCGGGGTGCCGGGCTGTCCCGTGGGCGAATCCGGGTCACGGCGCCGTAGTGGTGCTGTGACCCGGGGCGTGCGCCTCGTGTGACGCCGGACCGTACGCCCAGGACTTCGGCCCTGGGCGTCGTGCGTTTCGCCGCTTCATGCGCCGCGTCGTGCGCCGCGCCGACGGTCCCGGTGGTCCCGGCAGTCCCGGTGGTCCCGGTGGTCACGGCAGTCCCGGCGGTCGCGGGTCTCTCCTCAGCGCGCCGCCACGCGGCGCAGGACCTCGGAGACCGGTCCGCCGGTGCGGGGGGCCAGTGGCGGGACCTCCGAGAGGGCGACGGGCTCCGGCGTCGAATGAGCGTGGGGACGGCGCCCGCCGCGGCCCTCGCCGAGCACCTGCCAGCCCTCCTGGGTCAGCGTGATGTACGCACCGCAGCGCAGTCCGTGCAGGGTGCAGGCATCGCGCAGCCCCCACATCCACGCGCCGTCCTCCTCGGTCCAGCGCGCGTCGCCCTCCCGGCAGTAGAGCAGCACGGCGGTGCGTACCGGCGTGCGGCGGCGCAGGTCGTGCGGGATGACCCGGCGGAGCTGGTCGAGCAGCGCGTTGCGGAACATCCAGCCGTCGGCCGGGGCGGAACGACGTGTGAACGAGGCGCTGGCACACAGTCGTTCGTCCGGATCGAGCACGGCCACGATCGCCGTGGACGGTTTGGGGTGATGGCGGGCGTGCAGACCGCTGACGACCTCGCGCGGGTTGTTCAACAGGGGGATTGCTGCGGCGGCCCACTCGGCGGGCTCGAGCAGACGACTGGCGGAAGCGGCGGATGTGGACGTCGACAACGAGGCCGCCGACGACGAGGCGAATCCGAAGGTCACGTTCCTCCCTTCGGCTACGCGCCCACACTGCGGGCGAGGTCGGATTCGGGGGAGCGCGCACCGCAGGGAAGCCCAACCGGATCACGGGCGAGCCGTGCGGGGAGCGGAATCCAATTCTTCCTCTCGAACTGGAATGCGGCAACGAGCAATTGGGGCCACCGAGCGTTATCTGGTGGTGTGTGATGTATATCCCTACCCACAGGGATGGCTGTCGACGCCCGGGGTGTTCGATTCGGGTGCCGGGGCCTGCTCCGTCCGTGTGCGACGTGATGGTGGACGCCGTGCTGACGGGGAGTGGGTGACCTCGTCGGCGGTGGCGGCGGCGATGGCCGTGGCTGAGGTGCCTGTGGTGACGATCGCTGTGCCGTGGTGACGGCTGAGGTGCCCGCGGTGACGATCGCGGTGACCGTGGTGACGGATGAGCTACCTGCGGTGACGATCGCTGTGCCGTGGTGACGGCTGAGGTGCCCGCGGTGACGATCGCGGTGACCGCGGTGACGATGAGGCGCCTGCGGCGACTTTCGTACGAGCTCTTCGTCACGCCGTGTGGATTGGCCGATCGTCCTCACCATCGGGTTGCATGGGGGGATGGACCATCTGGAACTCCGTACCGAAGCCGACATCGTCCTCGCTGAGCTCGTCGGTGACCCAGGGGGCTCGGCGCGGCTGCGGGAGGACCAGTGGCAGGCCGTGGCGGCGCTGGTGCAGGACCGCCGGCGTGCGCTGGTGGTGCAGCGCACCGGCTGGGGCAAGTCGGCGGTGTACTTCGTCGCCACCGCGCTGCTGCGCCGGCGTGGCTCCGGCCCGACGGTGATCGTCTCGCCGCTGCTGGCGCTGATGCGCAACCAGGTCGAGGCGGCCGAGCGGGCCGGCATTCGGGCGCGCACCATCAACTCGGCCAATCCGGAGGAGTGGGACACCATCTACGAGGAGGTGGAGCGCGGCGAGACCGATGTCCTGCTGGTGAGTCCGGAACGCCTCAACTCCGTCGATTTCCGCGACCAGGTACTGCCCAGGCTCGCGGCCACGACCGGTCTCCTGGTCGTCGACGAGGCGCACTGCATCTCCGACTGGGGCCACGACTTCCGCCCCGACTACCGACGGCTGCGCGCCATGCTCGCCGACCTCGCACCCGGTGTCCCGGTGCTGGCCACCACGGCGACCGCCAACGCGCGGGTCACCGCGGACGTGGCCGAGCAGCTGGGCACCGGCGCCGGTGAGGCCCTGGTGCTGCGCGGCTCGCTGGAGCGGGAAAGCCTGCGCCTCGGTGTGGTCCAGCTGCCGGACGCCGCGCACCGCCTGGCCTGGCTGGCCGAGCACCTGGACGAGTTGCGGGGTTCCGGGATCATCTACGCGCTCACCGTCGCCGCGGCCGAGGAGGCCACCGCGTACCTGCGGCAGCGGGGCTTCAACGTGGCCTCCTACACGGGGCGCACGGAGAACGCCGACCGCCTGCAGGCCGAGTCCGACCTGCAGGCGAACCGGGTCAAGGCGCTGGTGGCGACCTCGGCGCTCGGGATGGGCTTCGACAAGCCGGACCTGGGATTCGTGGTCCACCTCGGGTCGCCGTCCTCGCCGATCGCCTACTACCAGCAGGTCGGCCGTGCGGGCCGCGGCGTGGAGCACGCCGATGTGCTGATGCTGCCCGGCCGGGAGGACGAGGCGATCTGGCGCTACTTCGCCGATACGGCCTTCCCGCCCGAGGCGCAGGTCCGCCAGACCCTCTCGGCCCTGGCCGACGCGGGACGGCCGCTGTCCGTGCCCGCCCTGGAAGCGGCGGTGGACCTCCGGCGCACCCGCCTGGAGACGATGCTGAAGGTCCTCGACGTGGACGGCGCCGTGCGCCGCGTGAAGGGCGGCTGGGCGAGCACCGGGCAGCAGTGGGTGTACGACACCGAGCGGTACGCGTGGGTGGCACGGCAGCGGGCGGCCGAGCAGCAGGCCATGCGCGACTACGTGAGCACGTCCGGGTGCCGGATGGAGTTCCTGCGCCGGCAGCTCGACGACGAGGGCGCGGTCCCGTGCGGGCGCTGCGACAACTGCGCGGGCGCCTGGGTCGGTTCAGCCGTCTCGGCCGAGGCGCTGGCGGGAGCGACGAAGGAGCTGGACCGCCCGGGGGTGGAGGTCGAGCCGCGCCGGATGTGGCCGACGGGGATGCCCGCCCTGGGTATCGAGCTGAAGGGGCGCATCCCGGCGAAGGAGCAGTGTTCCACCGGGCGCGCCCTGGGCCGGCTCTCGGACATCGGCTGGGGCAACCGGCTGCGCCCGCTGCTGGCCGAGAACGCGCCCGACGGTCCGGTCCCCGACGATGTCCTGCGGGCAGCGGTGGCGGTCCTCGCCGACTGGGCCCGCTCTCCCGGCGGCTGGGCCTCGCAGTCCCCGGACGCCGCGGCCCGGCCGGTGGGAGTCGTCGCCGTGCCGTCCCTGTCTCGTCCGCAACTGGTCGGCTCCCTCGCCCAGGGAATCGCGTCCGTCGGCCGCCTCCCGTTCCTGGGCACCCTGACCCACGCGGACCCGAGCGGCGCGCACACGGCACACCGCAGCAACTCCGCCCAGCGTCTGCGCACCCTGTCCGGCGCGTTCACCGTCTCCGCGGAGCTGGCCGGCGCCCTGGCCGACTCTCCCGGCCCGGTCCTGCTCGTGGACGACCGCACCGACTCCGGCTGGACCCTCGCGGTGGCTGCCCGCCTGCTCCGCCAGGCAGGCTGCCAGGAGGTTCTCCCGCTGGTTCTCGCCGCGGCGGGCTGAGCTTTCCCTGTCGGTCTCCTCGGCGCTTACCCGCTCCCCGCTCTTCCTCGGGGAGCGGGGTGTACCTGAGGGCGAGCGGGGCTGTCGGCTGCCTGCGGTGCTGCGGTGCTGCGGTGTTGCCGGCTGCCGGCTACCGGCGTTGCTTCGGCCTCGGCCGCAGCCGATCTTGTCGTGTCCCTGTTGCGAGTTATCCACAGGCTCAAGCGGAATCTCAAGATCCGCGAGATCGTCTGGGCATGACGAATCACGGCGAAACCACCGGACCCTTCGAAAACGGTGACATCACGGGAGGAATCCCGCTCGACGGGCGGTCCGCGCACGACGCCCAGGTCACGCTGCGCACCCCGGCCGAGCTGGCCGACGCGCTGCCCTACCTGCTCGGCTACCGGCCCGAGGACAGCATCGTCCTGGTCGCCCTCCACGACCGCGGCGGCCGGGGCAGGTTCGGCGGGCGAGCCCGCCTGGGCATCCCGGCGGGCGAGGACGACTGGGCCGCCGCCGCGCGGCAACTGGCCAGGGGCCTGGTGACCGGCAGTGAGCGCCGCGGTGCCCGGCCCGAGCAGATGGTCGCCTACGTCTGCCAGGAGCCGCGACCAGGTGAATCCGGCCAGGACGTCAAACGGCGGCTCGGGCCGCTCGCCCAGCTGCTGCGCACCGAGTGCGGCAGCCTCGACGTACCGGTGATCGAGACCCTCTGTATTTCGGACCGCCGCTTCTGGTCGTACTCCTGCCCGGTCGTGGGATGTTGCCCCGAGGAAGGCACGCCGATGGGTCTGCCCGGCACCTCGGTGCTGGCCGCGGCCGCCACCTACGCCGGAATCCAAGTGCGCGGCACCCTGAGGGAGTTGCGGGCCAGGATGCTGCCCTGGGAGACCTCCGCCGCCCTCGCGCAGGAGGTCGCCCTGGACACCGCGGGCATGGCCCTGGTGCCCCGCATCCTGGACGACGCCAGGCGTGCGGACGTCGCGTCGGAGACCCTCGGCCTCGCCGAGCGCGTCATTCGCCGGTTCGCGGCGGCACCCCCGGTCTCCGGTACGCACGTGGCGGACGCCAGGGACGACGCACTGCTCGCCCACGACGAGGCGGCGACGCTGATCCTCGGGCTCCAGGACCGTACGACCCGCGATCGGGCGGCCGGCTGGATGGAGGGCGACGAGGCCGGACCGGCCCTGCGGCTCTGGCGCGCGCTCGCCCGCCGCTGCGTCGGACCGTACGGCGAGCACGCCGCGGCCCCGCTGACTCTGGCCGGCTGGGTCGCCTGGTCGGCCGGCGACGAGCTGGAGGCCCGTGAGGCCCTGGCGATGGCGCTGGGCGCGGACCCCGACTACCTCTTCGCCCGCCTCCTGCACCAGGCATGCAACGAGGGGCTCGACCCCGAGGCGGTCCGCCGATGCCTGCGCGCGGACCGGACCGGACGCACGCTGGGCGGGGACATGGAGGAACAGGGCATGGAGGAACAGGACACGGAGGAACAGGGCGAGGAGGATCGAGACACGGAGGAACGGGACAGGGACCCGGAACAGACCGGCCCGGCATCGGGGCCGGACCGGTCGTCGGACATCCGCGCGGCAGCCGCGGGAGCCCCGGGACACGGGACCGCCGCGGCAGCCACGGGGCAAGCGGAGTGCCGGGGCGGCGAGCCGGCCGGCGGCGCTGACGACGGCGAGCCGGCGAGGGACACCGGCGACGAGCCGGAGGACGGCGCTGGAGCCGCGTCGGGCTCGCGCACCGCTCCCCGCCGACGCCGCCGCGCACGGCCCTCGGACACCTGCGACAGCGGCGCTCGCCCAGCGCGAGCCGAAGGTCGACGTCGGCGGCCGGCCCACTCCCGCCCGCAACCGCCCGCCACCGGACCCGCATACCCGGGCAGCGCCAGGCCCGGCGGCACGCGCACGCGTGCGGACGACGGCACAGGCGGTGCCACCAAGGCGGAGACCGGCCGGCACGCGGCTGAGAGCGACGGCTGAGCACGAAACCGGAACCGGAGACGATGCAGCCGCCAGCCGCCAGCCGCCAGCCGCCAGCCGCCAGCCGCCAGCCGCCAGCCGCCAGCCGCCAGCCGCCAGCCGCCAGCCGCCAGCCGCCAGCCGGTACACCGCCCGCATCCGCATCCGTCGGTACAGCCCCAGGGCCGTCTCTGCAGGGAGGCCCGGGGGCGGGGACGCATCCCGCGCGCCGAGGCCGAGTGTCGCGCATCACACCGCTATTCGGTCGGCTTCTCCGCCTCGGCGCGTGACCCGGACGAGCCTCCTCGCGTTCACCTGAGTGGCGGAACGCCTGAACACCGGGGCGTCGCCGCTGCACGACCCTTGTCCCTCCGGGCGCTCACCCCGCGCCCGGCACGTCCGAGGCGCACCGTGCGCAGAAGAAGGCACGCCATGCATCAGCAGCCGACTCCGCCCTCCCGCGCCGAGGACAGGCGCCCGCCCCGGGTCCGGCACGAGCCGTCCCCGCCGATGGCGAGCGCCACCACCGCACAGGCGGGCACGGCCGTTTCACCGGTGCCGCCGCCACCACGCACCGCGCCGACGGCACCCTCCGCCCACGACCGGCCCCAGCCCGCCTCCTCCGCCTCATCACCGGGCCGACCCCACCGGCCGTCCGGTGCCGTCCCGCGCCCAACGCCGGTGAGTCCCCGCTCCGCCCCCGGCCTGCCGTCCACGCACCACGCCCTGATCTGCGTGGCCCTGCCGGGCCTCGCCATCTCGGACGAACAGGGGCAGCTGAACGGCCGGGGACTGGAGGGGTTCTACCGGGGCGGCCGGCGCCTGCTCTCACGGTGTCAGGTCCGTGTCGCCGGGCGCGAACCCCTGGCGGTGCAGGGCAGGATGACCGCGGCCGACCAGGCCCGGTTCGTGGGCACGCTGCGCGCCTCGCCCACGACGGGACCGGATCCGGACATCGTCGTGGAGCGGACCCGGTACGCCGACGGAACCGAACACATCACGCTGCGCAACACCGGTCTGCGCCCCCTGCGCCTGCCCGTCGAGGTCGCCCTGGGCACCGACCTCGCGGACCTCGGAGCCATCGCCTCCGGCGCGGCGGGCCCCGAACTCCCCGCGAGTGTCCACGATTCGGGGCTGCGCTGGACCGCGAACGGCGGCGGAGCCTGCGTGACCGCGGACCCGCCGCCCGCCGACGCGCTGGCCTCCGCCGGACTGCTGCGCTGGGAACTCGACCTCCCTCCGGGGGGAACGGTGAGTGTGGAGCTGCGAGTACGTCCGGTCGGAGCGGGACCGCTGCGCTCAGCGGGCCACGCGGCGACCAGCCCCCTCGGACTTGCCCGGGCGGCCGGCGACGACCCACGGGTGTCCGCATGGCTCCGGGTCGCGGTCGACGACCTCCAGGCCCTGCTGCTGCGCGACCCCGCTCACCCGGCCGACACCTTCCTCGCGGCGGGCGCTCCCTGGCGCTGCGGCATGGCCCCGGCCGACGCGCTCGCCGCGGCCCGCATGGCGCTGCCCCTGGGCACCCGACTCGCCGCGGGCACACTGCGCACCCTGGCCCGCACACAGCTACGGAGCCCCGACGCGCGGGCCGGCCTGATCCCCGGCCCGCTGCGCGACGCCGGCGCGCTCCTTCCGCCCGCCTGCACCGGCACGGAGGCCACACTGCTCTTCCCGGTACTGCTCGCCGAGGCCCGCCGCTGGGGCCTTCCCGAACAGGAGACGCGCGAACTGCTGCCCACCGCGGAACGCTGCCTGGCCTGGCTGCGCACCACCGTCGGCGACGGCACCTACCTCCCCGACCCGCAGCCCGCGGGCCCGGTCCGCTGCGAGACACAGGCCCACGGGTACCGCGCCGCCCTCCTCGGCGCCGATCTCCTCGACGCGTACGGACGGCCTGGCGCCGCGGAGTTGCGGCAATGGGCAGAAGTCCTGCGGTCGGCGTTCCAGCGTGAGTTCTGGGTCGAGGACCGTGGCGGCGGACGTCCGGCGATGGCCCTCGCGCCCGACGGCCGGCCGCTGCCCCACCTCGGCTCGTCCGCCGTCCACCTCCTCGACACAGGACTCCTCGGCGGCGGCCGGCTCGCCCAGGGCCTCCTCGACAAGGTGCGGACCGACCAGCTCGCCCGACTGCTCGGCGGCCCCGCGATGGACACGGGGTGGGGACTGCGCGGGCTCGGCGCCAAGGAGGCCGGACACAACCCGTTCGGCCACCGGACCGGAGCCCTGCGAGTCCACGAGACCGCGCTCGCCGTCGCGGGGCTGGCCGCGGCCGGATACGAGAAGGAGGCCGGCGGCCTGCTGAGAGGACTGCTGGAAGCGGCGGAGCACTTCGGGTACCGACTGCCCGACATGTTCGCGGGGGAGCAGCGCTCCGGCGGGAGTGCTCCCCTCCCGCACCCAGCCGCCTGCCGTCCCGCGGCCACCGCCGCCGCCTCCGCGGTCCTGGTCCTCGGCGCGGTCGCGGGCATCCGCCCCGATGTCCCCACCGGCACGGTCACCCTGCGCCCGTTGCGAAGCGCTCCCCTCGGCGAGCTCGGCCTGACCGGGCTGCGCGTCGCGGGCGCCCCCTTCGCCGTACGGGTCACCCGAATGGGACTCGCCATGGTCGAGGAGGCGGCGGACGCCCTGCAACTGGGAGTGTGACCCCGCACGCCGCCGAGTGCGACCCGTACAAAGCCGAGTGCGACCCCGTACGAAGCCGAGTGCGACCGCGCACGGCGTTGCGGTTCGACCTCGCACGACGGCGGGTTCGACCGCGTACGAAGAGTGCGTGCGACCTCGTGCGGGAGGTGCGTGCGACCTTGCACGAAAGCGTGTGTGACCTCGCACGACAGCGCGCGCGACCCCGCACGACGCGACCGGCACGACGAACAGGAGCCCGCCCTGCGCCCCATACCGGAACGAAGCGGATCCGCCGTCGATGCGACCGGCGAAGGACGTGTTTATCGTCAGGCAGACGACTATGATCGCCGCATGCCCTACGACCCGTCAGCCTTCCCGCCCTTCGCCGTCACCGTGGACCTGGTCGTGCTGACCGTGCGCCGCCATGCCCTGTGCGCGCTGGCGGTACGCAGGGGCGAGGCGCCGTTCCAGGGGCGCTGGGCGCTGCCCGGCGGCTTCGTGCGGGCCGACGAGAACCTCTCCCAGGCGGCGGCGCGCGAGCTGTCCGAGGAGACCGGGCTGTGCACCCAGGATCCCGGGGCCCCGGCCCAGGACAAGGGCGCCCACCTCGAGCAGCTCGCCACCTACGGGGACCCCGAGAGGGACCCGCGCATGCGCGTGGTCAGCGTGGCGCACCTCGCGCTCGCCCCCGACCTGCCCGCGCCCCGGGCGGGCGGCGACGCGAGCAACGCGCGCTGGGCGCCGGTCGAGGAACTGCTCCAGCAGGGCGGATACGGCCGCGACGGCGAACCGGTGGCGCCGCTGGCCTTCGATCACGCCCGGATCCTCGCCGACGGGGTGGAGCGAGCCCGTTCCAAGATCGAGTACTCGTCGCTGGCCACGGCGTTCTGCCCGCCGGAGTTCACCGTCGGAGAGCTGCGCCGGGTCTACGAGGCGGTCTGGGGCGTCGCTCTGGATCCGCGCAACTTCCACCGCAAGGTCACCGGAACGCCGGGGTTCCTCGTGCCCACCGGTGGCACGACCACCCGTCAGGGCGGCAGGCCGGCACAGCTCTTCCAGGCCGGCGGCGCCACCCTGCTCAACCCGCCGATGCTCCGCCCCGAGGTCTGACCCCGAAGCAGACCCCGAGGTCGAGCCCCGAGGTCTGACGGGGCCCGACGCGGGCGATGTGCAGGTCGGCGCGACGGCGGACCGGCGCGCCGACCGCGCCCGGCCCGGTCCCTCGAACGGCCCACCCCGGTTGCGCCACTTCGCACACCACCCAGTAGCAAATCGGGCGATGAGCGAAAAAACGGACACCGCGCGCTATCTTGCTGAAGGTGATCGAGGCCTTCGGACTGACCAGCAATCCCCGCAAGGCGCACCCGCCCGCCGTCGACGACGTCTCGTTCGAAGCGCGCGCCGGCCACGTCACCACGCTCCTCGGAGCGGCGGGCGCCGGCAAGACGACGGTGCTGCGGCTGGTGCTCGAACTCCAGCAGGGACGCGGCATCACCTACTTCAGGGGACGCCCCCTGCGCCGGATCGCCCATCCCTCACGGGAAGTCGGAGTGCTGCTCGGTGACGTGCCCGGTCACCCCGCCCGCTCGGTCCGGGGCCACCTGCGCATGCTCTGCGCGGCGGCCGGAGTCCCCGCCCGGCGTGCCGACGAGGTGCTCGAAGTGGTCGGACTCGTCAGCCTCCGCGAGGAACGGCTCGGCACGCTGTCGCGCGGCATGGACCGCAGGCTCGGTCTCGCCTGCGCCCTGCTGTCCGACCCGCACACCCTCGTCCTGGACGAACCCGCCGAGGGGCTCTCCGCTCGTGAGGCACGCTGGGTGCACGGCATGCTGCGGGCGCACGCCTCCCAGGGCGGAACGGTGCTCGTCACGACCTCCGATCCCAAAGAGGCCTCGCGCACGGCAGACCGAGTCGTCACCCTCGACGGCGGGCGACTCGTCGCCGACCAGGAGGCCAGGGAGTTCGCCCGGACCCGGCTGCGCCCGCGCGTGGCCGTCCGTAGCCCCCACGCCGCCCGCCTCGCGGCCCTCCTCACCAAAGAGGCCCGGACCGGCCACCGTTCCGTCGAGGTCGTGCGCGAAGGCGGCAATCGCCTCTCCGTGTACGGCAGTACGACCGCCGACATCGGCGAGACGGCCTTCCGGAACGGCATCCTCGTCCACCAGCTCGCCGATGAGGTGGGGGACATGGGGCCTGATGCCGGGGCCGACCAGGACGGCGGGGTGACACCGGCCGTGCGGGAGCAGGTCCTCCACGAGACCTCGCCGGAGGGATCGGCGCCGACCGCCTCTGTCACCGCCTCCGACTCCGCCTCTGTGCGTGGGGCGCGGACCGCAGCGCGCACGCGCCCGGTGTCCACCCCCTCGGCATGGGAGCGCGGACGGGTCTCACCCGGCTTCCCGCTGGTGGAACAGAAACAGGGCGCGTCCGATCCCGGGTCCGTGGACCAGGAGGCCTCCGGCGGAGAGCGGACATCGGTCGCGGAGCCCCGGCGGCACCACACCGTGCCGGAACGTCACGCCAACGCCACCACCAATGCCAACGCCAACGGCATCCCGGCCGACGGCGCGACGACGGCCACCTCCGAAGCCGGGAGAGCGGCGCCCGGCGTGGCGGGCCCCGGGCTCGAAGAGACGGCCGCCGACGAGACCGCGGCTGCCGTGGACGCCGTGGACGCGCCGGACGTGTCGGACACGACCGGGGCCCTTCCCGCCATCGCGCAGGCGGGCGCCGGGCGCCCACGTTCAACCGGTGCCGCACCGGAGGCGGCCCTCCAGGCGACTTCGACGGCTTCGGCCGCCTCGGCAGCTTCGACGACTTCGGCCACCCCGGACACGCAAGCCGGCCCCGCGGACCCCACCCCGGCTCCCGCCCCCACCACTGCCCCCGGCACGCCCCTTCCCGGCGCGAGGAATCCCGGCGCCCACCAGGGCGACGCCGGCCGCCCCTTCGTACGCCCCGCCGAAGAGTGCGGCCCTGACGCTCTGTCCTCCCTCCCCCCGCCCATCTCCGTCCGCCCCGCCCCCACCCCCCTGCGCCCTCTGCGCTACGAGCTGCGGCGTGCCACCGGGATCAGCACCGGTTTCCTCACCTGCGGAGCCGTGCTGATCGTGTCCGCGCTCACCGCCGTACTCCTGGCCCGGATCGGTCACACCCCGCAGGCTCGGCTGTTCGCCGCGTGGCCACGTGGGCTGCCGCTGCCGCCCGTGGCGCTCGCTGCGGGGCTGCTCGGCGCGCTGGCCTTCGGGGACGAGTTCCGCCACCCCGCGCTGGCGGCGGACCGCGGCACGGTGCCCCGCCGGCTGGGGCTGCTCACCGCGAAACTCCTCGTCTCCGGAGCGACCGCCCTGATGCTGGCCTTCCTCGCCCTGGGCTGCGACGTCGAAGCGCTCTATCTCGTCTACGGCCGGGAGCTGACGGAAGTTCCCGCGGACTGGCTTTCGCTCAGCGCGAGTTGGTTCGGACTGGTGGTCGGCTGTGCCTGGGCCGGAGTGCTGGCGGCCGGTGTCTTCCGGTCCACCACTGCGGGCCTCGCCGCCGTTCTGGCGGTACCGGTCGTCGTCGTACCCCTCGTGCACAGGGCGCTCGGGGGGCGGGCCGTGCCGGTCGCCGCCGGACTCGCGGTGCGGATGCGGGAGGTGCTCCTGCTGCAGTGGCCCTTCGGGGGTGAGCGCTACCTGCTCGCGACCGCCCGGGTCGTGGCCCAACCCGTGGGCGGGGCAATGGCGTTGTCGCTGGGCACCCTGCTCTGCGCGTACGTGTTCATGAGGCTGCGTACCAGGGTGCGATGACGGCTCTTCGTATGGTTCGGGACCCGCTGTGCTCACAAGTCCCCGGGGAAAGCCCATTTCTTTCCGATAAGGCGTCAATTGCGACGGGGTGAGCGATCACCCTTTCGTGTGCTTTTCACCAAAGCCCTCAAGGGAGTTGGAGACAACGCCGACAAAGGTTCCGTGAGTACCCTTGCGCACACCATGATGACCGCCGCCCGCTCCTCCGACTCCGGCCTGGTCGGCCCGGGCGAACTCGACCGTTACCCCTACGCCGATTCCCCGGCGCCCGACCGCGTCACCCCGCCCGCCTGGGACGGAGCGGACCACGAGCTGGGCCGCGTGGGCCGGCGCGGCACGGGCAACCGTGGACGCGGCCTGCACGGCCAGCTCGTTCAGCAGCTGGGACAGATGATCGTCTCCGGCGACCTGGGCGCGGACCGCCCGCTGGTCCCCGAGGAGATCGGCCAGCGTTTCGAGGTCTCCCGCACCGTCGTCCGCGAATCCCTTCGCGTCCTGGAGGCCAAGGGGCTCGTCAGCGCCCGCCCCAACGTCGGCACGCGCGTGCGTCCCGTCAGCGACTGGAACCTCCTGGACCCGGACATCATCGAGTGGCGGGCCTTCGGGCCGCAGCGTGACGATCAGCGCCGCGAGCTGAGCGAGCTGCGCTGGACGATCGAGCCGCTGGCCGCCCGCCTCGCCGCCGGGCACGGCCGTGAGGAGGTGCAGCAGCGCCTCTCAGACATGGTCGAGATCATGAGCCACGCCTTCGCGCAGGGTGACGCGCTGACCTTCTCGCGTGCCGACGCCGAGTTCCACGGGCTGCTCATCCAGATCGCGGGCAACCGCATGCTGGATCACCTCTCCGGGATCGTCTCCGCCGCCCTTCAGGTCTCCGGCGGTCCGGTCACGGGGTGTGACCGGCCGACCGAGGCCTCCCTCGCGCAGCACGCGCGGATCGTGGACGCCATCGGCACCGGTGACGGCACGGCGGCCGAGTCGGCCATGCGCCAGCTGCTCACCGTCCACCCCGAGGTGGAGCGCGTGGTTCCAGCCCCGCGCGAGCACTGACCCGTACCGAAGACAGTGCGGACGCCGGTGTGTGTCGTGCTCGTGGACCCATGGGCGATGCCGGGTCCGGGACCCGGACGCCGCCGGACCCCGCCGGATTCCCCGCAGTCCGGTCGGGCCCGGCGGTGAGCCGGGCCGCCCGGGCCGGCGGAGCGGTCCCGGCCGCGACGACAGATCCCTCTCTGTTCATATATGACCGCTTTCGGCCACTTACGGGGTGTGACTCGGGCCACGCAGATTGGGCGTAACGCTCTTGGAGACAGCGCGATGACCTAAGAGGTGACAGCCGAGGAAGGAATACGGACGCCGTGCCAGGCGCTGTGTATCTTCCCGGCCCCCGCCCGCGCCGTCGACCCATCCCCAGGTCGGTGGTCGGCCTCCGTCCGTCGTGGACGGGGCCGGAAGCCGTTTTCCAACGTTCCGAGAGGTTGTTCGTGTCGGCCAGCACATCCCGTACGCTCCCGCCGGAGATCGCCGAGTCCGTCTCTGTCATGGCGCTCATTGAGCGGGGAAAGGCTGAGGGGCAGATCGCCGGCGACGACGTGCGTCGGGCCTTCGAAGCTGACCAGATCCCGGCCACTCAGTGGAAGAACGTACTGCGCAGCCTCAACCAGATTCTTGAGGAAGAGGGTGTGACGCTGATGGTCAGTGCAGCTGAGCCCAAGCGCACCCGAAAGAGCGTCGCAGCGAAGAGTCCGGCGAAGCGCACCGCCACCAAGACGGTCGCGGCGAAGACGGTGACCACCCGGAAGGCCACCGCCACCACGGCGGCCCCCTCCTCGTCCGCCGACGACTCCGCCGAGGCCCCCGCCAAGAAGGCCGCGGCCAAGAAGACGGTCGCGAAGAAGGCGACCGCGAAGAAGACCGTCGCCAAGAAGACGGCCGCCAAGAAGACCGGTGGCAAGAAGGACGACGCCGAGCTGCTCGAGGACGAGGTCCTCGAGGAGACCAAGGCCACCGACGAGCCCGAGGGCACCGAGAGTGCCGGCTTCGTGCTCTCGGACGAGGACGAGGACGACGCGCCCGCCCAGCAGGTCGCTGCGGCCGGCGCCACCGCCGACCCGGTCAAGGACTACCTCAAGCAGATCGGCAAGGTCCCCCTGCTCAACGCCGAGCAGGAGGTCGAGCTCGCCAAGCGCATCGAGGCCGGTCTGTTCGCCGAGGACAAGCTGGCGAACGCCGACAAGCTCGCCCCGAAGCTCAAGCGCGAGCTGGAGATCATCGCCGAGGACGGTCGCCGCGCCAAGAACCACCTCCTGGAGGCCAACCTCCGTCTGGTGGTCTCCCTGGCCAAGCGCTACACCGGCCGCGGCATGCTCTTCCTGGACCTCATCCAGGAGGGCAACCTCGGTCTGATCCGCGCGGTCGAGAAGTTCGACTACACCAAGGGCTACAAGTTCTCCACGTACGCCACCTGGTGGATCCGTCAGGCCATCACCCGCGCCATGGCCGACCAGGCCCGCACCATCCGTATCCCGGTGCACATGGTCGAGGTCATCAACAAGCTCGCGCGCGTGCAGCGCCAGATGCTCCAGGACCTGGGCCGTGAGCCCACCCCGGAGGAGCTGGCCAAGGAACTCGACATGACCCCGGAGAAGGTCATCGAGGTCCAGAAGTACGGCCGCGAGCCCATCTCGCTGCACACCCCCCTGGGTGAGGACGGCGACAGTGAGTTCGGTGACCTCATCGAGGACTCCGAGGCCGTCGTCCCCGCCGACGCCGTCAGCTTCACGCTCCTGCAGGAGCAGCTGCACTCCGTCCTGGACACCCTGTCCGAGCGCGAGGCCGGCGTCGTCTCCATGCGCTTCGGTCTCACCGACGGTCAGCCGAAGACCCTCGACGAGATCGGCAAGGTCTACGGCGTGACGCGTGAGCGCATCCGTCAGATCGAGTCCAAGACCATGTCGAAGCTGCGCCACCCGTCGCGTTCCCAGGTGCTGCGCGACTACCTCGACTAGATCTCGCCGCACGACGGCGAAGGCCCGGTTCCCCACGCGGGAGCCGGGCCTTCGTGCTGCGCGCGGGCCCGCGGTGGATGACTCTGGGTGTTCCGACGCCACCTCTGAGTGAGGAGACCGTATGCGCCGTTCCGTTACCCGGGCCCTGATCCGGCCGCTTGCCCTCGCGGCCGCCGCCACCGCCATACCCCTGTTCGGGGCGGCCCCGTCCAGCGCGGACAGTGTGGTGGTCGACGGGTTCCCGATCGACGTCTCCCAGGCTCCGTGGACGGTGGCACTGTCCAGCCGTGACCGGTTCGGGGGTACGCGGGCGGGGCAGTTCTGCGGCGGTGTGGCGATCGCGCCGACCACCGTACTCACCGCGGCCCACTGTCTGGCCGAGGACGTCCTCGGGTCGTCACCGGCCCGCGTACCCGACCTCAAGGTCATCGCGGGGCGCACCGACCTGATGTCGAGCGACGGCGAGGAGATCGCCGTGCGCGACGCCCGGGTCAATCCGGGCTACGACGCCGCCGCCAACTCCGGCGACTTCGCCGTGCTCACGCTCGACCGGCCGCTGCCGCAGAGTTCCGTCGTGGCCATGGCGGCCGCCGGTGACCCGGCGTACACAGCGGGCACGGAGGCCCTGGTGTCCGGGTGGGGCGACACCAGCGGTGGCGGTGCCTACCCGCGCCGGCTCCACGCCGCACGGGTGCACGTGCTGGCCGACGACCTCTGCTCCCGTGCCTATCCGGGGGGCCTGGGTGGCGCCTACCGCGCCGATTCCATGCTCTGCGCCGGAGAGGCCGTGGGCGGGCCGGACGCCTGCCAGGGGGACAGTGGTGGCCCTCTGGTGGCCGGGGGACGGCTGATCGGGCTCGTGTCCTGGGGCAGCGGGTGCGGACGGCCGGGCAATCCCGGGGTCTACACGCGCGTGTCCGACGTCGTGCGCCTGATGGGGGCGGCCGAAGGGTCGTAAAGGGCCCCAGGCGCCTCTGAGGGCGTCTCTGGGGTACGAGCGCGGGCGGCCGCTCCTGGTGGAGGAGCGGCCGCCCGTTCGCCGGCCTGTGCCGGGACTGGCTCGTCGGGTGTGCGAGATTCAGCGCTCTTCGGTGGAGGCCGTGCCCGGGATGGACGTCAGGCGCTCCGTCTCGTCCTGTATCTCAGCGGCGATCTTCTTGAGTTCTGGCTCGAACTTGCGACCGTGGTGGGCGCAGAAGAGCAGCTCTCCGCCGCTGAGCAGGACCACGCGCAGGTATGCCTGGGCGCCGCAGCGGTCGCAGCGATCGGCGGCCGTCAGCGGGCTCGCGGGGGTCAGAACAGTAGTCACGTCGCCTCTTCTCTAGCTCGACGAGCTGTCGTACCAGGGTCAACATCCAACCAGCCCGAAAACGTTCCCGCTCGTGGCTTTTCCTCGAAAAAATCTTTTCGGGGTGGCTGTCTGCTGCCGGTTGGCGGCGAATGTGCCGTAGTGCGTGTCTTATGTGCTTACGGGTTCGCGCTGTCTTCAGTCTCGGTCCTCCCGGCCGGGTTGCCGGTTGTTCATGAGGACGTGCCCGGAGCCTAAATGGTTCATGCCTCGAAGGGAACGTGATGTGTGCTTCACTCCATCGAGGGATCGAACACCCATACGAGCTTGGACTAGTCTGAGTTTTCCGACGAGGGTGGCGTTACACCGGCTCTACCAGGCCTCGGTACCCTCTGAGCGGCGACCGAAGCCGGCCCCTTACCCCAAAGGGGCTCATCTGAAATTCAGCGAGGAGCGAACCGCGTGACCGCCGATACGTCCGTGCCGTCCACAGCGCTGCTGGCAGGAGCAGACCGGGACGGCTCCAACTACACCGCGCGGCACCTGCTCGTCCTCGAGGGCCTCGAGGCCGTGCGCAAGCGCCCGGGCATGTACATCGGCTCGACCGACAGCCGTGGCCTGATGCACTGCCTGTGGGAGATCATCGACAACTCCGTGGACGAGGCCCTCGGTGGGTACTGCGACCACATTGAGGTGATCCTCCACGACGACGGCTCCGTCGAGGTACGGGACAACGGCCGCGGCATCCCCGTGGACGTGGAGCCCAAGACCGGCCTGTCCGGCGTCGAGGTCGTCATGACCAAGCTGCACGCCGGCGGCAAGTTCGGCGGCGGCTCCTACGCCGCCTCCGGCGGCCTGCACGGCGTCGGCGCCTCGGTGGTGAACGCGCTCTCCGCCCGCCTCGACGTCGAGGTGGACCGCAGCGGTCAGACCCACGGCATCAGCTTCCGGCGCGGCGTGCCCGGCGCGTTCTCGGGGGACGGCCCGGAGGCCAAGTTCGAGGCGGCGAACGGCCTGCGCAAGGCCAAGAGGATTCCCAAGACCCGCACCGGCACACGCGTGCGGTACTGGGCCGACCGGCAGATCTTCCTCAAGGACGCCAAGCTCTCCCTGGAGAACCTGCACCAGCGGGCCCGCCAGACCGCGTTCCTGGTGCCCGGTCTGACCATCGTCGTCCGCGACGAGCTCGGCCTCGGCGAGGGCGGCAGCAAGGGCGAGGAATCCTTCCGCTTCGACGGCGGCATCAGCGAGTTCTGCGAGTACCTCGCGGCGGACAAGCCGGTGTGCGACATCCTCCGCTTCTCCGGGCAGGGCAGCTTCAAGGAGACCGTCCCGGTTCTCGACGAGCACGGCCAGATGACGCCCACCGAGGTCACCCGCGAGCTCGGTGTGGACGTCGCGCTGCGGTGGGGCACGGGCTACGACGCCAACCTGAAGTCCTTCGTCAACATCATCGCCACGCCCAAGGGCGGCACCCACGTCGCCGGCTTCGAGCAGGCGATCACCAAGACGATGAACGACGCGCTGCGCGCCAAGAAGCTGCTGCGCGTGGCCGAGAACGACATCACCAAGGACGATGCCCTGGAGGGCCTGACCGCGGTCGTCACCGTGCGCCTGGCCGAGCCGCAGTTCGAGGGGCAGACCAAGGAGGTGCTCGGCACCTCGGCGGCCCGCCGCATCGTCGCCAACGTGGTGTCCAATGAACTCAAGGCGTTCCTCACCACGACCAAGCGGGACGGCGCCGCCCAGGCGCGCGTCGTCATGGAGAAGGTGGTCGCCGCCGCTCGTACGCGCGTCGCGGCCCGCCAGCACAAGGACGCGCAGCGGCGGAAGACCGCCCTGGAGTCCTCCTCCCTGCCGGCGAAGCTCGCCGACTGCCGCAGCGACGACGTCGACCGCAGCGAGCTGTTCATCGTCGAGGGCGACTCCGCGCTCGGTACGGCGAAGCTGGCCCGGAACTCCGAGTTCCAGGCGCTGCTGCCGATCCGCGGCAAGATCCTCAACGTGCAGCGGTCCTCCGTGACCGACATGCTCAAGAACGCCGAGTGCGGCGCGATCATCCAGGTCATAGGAGCGGGATCGGGTCGTACCTTCGACATCGATGCGGCCCGCTACGGCAAGATCATCATGATGACCGACGCCGACGTGGACGGCTCCCACATCCGCTGCCTGCTGCTGACGCTGTTCCAGCGCTACATGCGGCCCATGGTCGAGGCCGGCCGGGTCTTCGCCGCGGTGCCGCCGCTGCACCGCATCGAGCTGATCCAGCCGAAGAAGGGCCAGGACAAGTACGTCTACACGTACTCGGACCGTGAGCTGCGCGACACGATCATGGAGTTCCAGCGCAAGGGCATCCGCTACAAGGACTCCATCCAGCGTTACAAGGGTCTGGGCGAGATGGACGCCGACCAGCTGGCCGAGACCACGATGGACCCCCGCCACCGCACCCTGCGCCGGATCAACCTCTCCGACCTCGATGCGGCGGAAGGGACCTTCGACCTGCTGATGGGCAACGACGTGGCCCCGCGCAAGGAGTTCATCTCCAGCTCGGCCGCGACGCTCGACCGCTCGCGCATCGACGCGTAGCCGACTGTCCGGGCCTCGGCCGGCCGCGGTGCCTGCGCACCGCGGCCGGCCGAGGCCCCTGGCGTTCACGGCCCCTGTGTCGCATACCCGGGCAGCGACGTGAGGGGGCTCCGGCCGGAGGCGGCGGGATGAAAGCGCTCCGGCCGAGGGCGTCGGCCGAGGACTCCGGCCGAGTGTGTCGGCCGAGGCTCTCCACCCGTGGGTGGAGGCAGGACACCCGCGGGTTCCACCCGTGATCCACCCCGGCTCCGATCTCCCGGTCGGCGGATTTCCGTAGTTTCGAAGGCGTCGGCGGCGATCGCTTCCGACACCACCTTCTCGCTCACGGAGGCTGCGATGTCCGGGCTGGTCAACGCGTTGGTGATCGTGGCTGTCGTCGCCCTGGTGATCGTGCGGCAGTTCCGCGCCCGGGCCGTCGGCGCCGACCGGCGCTGGTGGCTGCTACCGGCGATCCTCGCGGTCGTGGCGCTGCGTGAGCCCGGCATCCTCGACCCCCACCACCGCACCGCGTCCGCCGGGCTCCTCGCCGTGGAGGTGCTCATCGGACTGGCCACGGGAGCCGGCTGGGCATGGACCAGCCGGGTGTGGCGGGCCCCTGACGGTGTCGTGTGGACCAAGAGCACCAAGGCGAGTGCCGCCGTCTGGGGCGTGGGCATAGCCCTGCGGGTCGGGGTCTTCGTGCTCGGCCGGGGGCTGGGAGTGCACCAGGACAGTTCCGCTCTGATGCTCGGCCTCGCCGCCACCCTGCTGGTCCGCGCGGGGATCATGGTCTGGCGGGCACAGTCCCTGGGCTCCGCGGGCGAAACCGCCGCGGCGTACGGTGACGGCGTGCGGGCGGCGTGGAAGGAGCGCGTGTGACGGAGAACGTCTGGACACGCTGGCCGTCGCGCGAGGCGCTCGGCCGCGCGGGAGCCACCCGGCCCCGTCGTCTGCTCACCTGGACCGTCCGGCTGCTGGCACTCGGCATGCTCCTGTGGAGCGCCTTCAGCCGAAACGACATCGGCGTCTGGGGCACGATCGCCGGAGCGGCCGCCGTCCTCCTGGCCGGTCTCGCCTCCTGGGGCTTCTTCCACACCACGTACGCGCACCGGCTGATCCCCTCCCTGGCGCTCATGGGCGCACTCCTGGGCATCGCCGTCGCCGCCCACGCCACCGGGTTCTCGGGCCCCGCCCTGGTCATCTGGTGCGGCTGCGGGGTCGCCTCGCTGGAGCGGCTGCCCCTCGGGGCCGCCCTGCCCGTGGCATCGGTGGCACTGACCTCGTACTCCGCGTTCAACAACGACGTATGGCTCACCACGGCCGCCGCCGTGGCGGGGATGGCCCTGGCCGGATACGTGATGCGCCTGGACGCCGAGGCGCGGGGCAACGCGCAGCGGCTCCTCGTCCAGGAGCGGGCCGCGCGGGCCGCCGAGGCGGAGTCGGCCGCACTGGCCGAGCGGGCGAGGATCGCCCGGGAGATCCACGACGTGCTGGCCCACAGCCTCTCGGCCCAGCTGGTGCACCTGGAGGCGGCCCGGCTGCTGATCGAGAGCGGCGCCGACCGGCAGCAGGTTCTGGAGCGGGTGGTGGCCGCCCGGGGGATGGCCCGCGACGGCCTCTCCGAGACCCGGCAGGCGCTGTCGGCGCTGCGCGGCGACATGAGTCCGCTGGAGGACTTCCTGGCGGAGGTGGTCAGCGGAACCGACGGCGCGGAGGTCACCGTGACGGGTGAGCGCAGACCGCTTCCGGCCGAGGCCTCCCAGGCCGTGCGCCGGGTGGCGCAGGAGGCGGTGACCAACGTCCGCAAGCACGCGCCCGGCGCCGAGGTGCGGGTGCGGCTCGACTACAGCGAGCACGAAGTGACGCTGAACGTCCGCGATTCGGGGGGAAGGCCGGGCGAACTGGCCGCATCCGGCGGCGGGTACGGTCTGCTGGGTATGCGGGAGCGCGCCGAACTGCTGGGAGGCTCGCTGGACGCGGGTCCGACCGAGGAAGGGTTCACGGTGACGCTGAAGGTGCCCGGATGACGGGGGCGGAGGGGGAGAAGAAGCCCGCGCGCGTGCTGGTCGCCGACGACCAGACCGTGGTGCGCGAGGGCATCGTGATGCTGCTCGGACTGCTGCCCGGAGTGGAGGTCGTCGGCTCCGCGGGAGACGGCGAGGAGGCGGTCCGGCTGGTCGGTGAACTCGCCCCGGACGTGGTGCTGATGGATCTGCGGATGCCGCGCTGCGACGGGGTGGAGGCCACGCGCCGTATCAGGGCGCGCTATCCGGGTACCCAGGTCGTGGTGCTGACCACGTTCGCGGACGACGAGTCGCTGTTCCCCGCGCTGCGGGCGGGGGCGCGGGGCTACCTCACCAAGGACGCGGGCGGTGACGAGATCGTGCGGGCCGTGGAGAGCGTCCTGTCCGGGAACGCGGGACTGTCTCCGAGCATCCAACGCCGTTTGCTGGAGCGACTGTCGGAGCCCGAGGCCAGAGAGGCGGCGCCGGTGGAAGCGCCCGACGGGCTGACCGCGCGCGAGGCCGAGGTGCTGGTGCTGATCGCCGAAGGGCTCAGCAACCAGGAGATCGCCCGGAAGCTGCACGTCTCCACCGCCACGGTGAAGACACACATCAACAACCTCTTCGCCAAGACGGGGCTCAAGGACCGTGCGCAGGCGGTGCGTTACGCCTACGCGAAGGGGCTGGTGCGGCCACCGGTGAATTGAGTCACCTAATGGGGTGAAGAGCGAGGGGAAGAAGAGTCAGGGATCTTCCCGATCTGTCCATGCTTGGGCATGCAGTCAAGCAACGATCGTTCCCGTGGAACCGGGGACGGTCCCGAGAGCACGGCCGAGAACGAGGAACACCACGGTGTGGCGTCCCGAGACGTGCGATACGAAGACCCTTGGTACGACGCGCTGGCCTCCGGCTGGGGCGAGTCGGACGGCACCGGGACGCCGGCTCCCGCTGTGCCGCCCGCACGCAAGGAGAAGGAGCCGGCGGACGTTCGCGCCCGCGATGTGTACGTCGAAGTGCAACGCAGTGAGGCGTTCCGGGAGGTGCGCGGCCGATACCGGCGGTTCGTGGTTCCGGGAGTCGCCGCCTTCTTCCTCTGGTACGTGGGATACGTGGTCGCCGCGACGGCCGCGCCCGGCCTCATGGCCGAGCCCGTGATGGGGGCGGTGAATCTGGGAATGCTCGCCGGGCTCGGGCAGTTCCTCAGCACCTTCCTGCTCACCTGGGCCTACGCCCGGCACGCGCGGCTGCGCCGGGACCGGGCCGCACTGGACCTGCGCTGGGACACCCAGGAAATGACCCGTGGCGCACAGGGAGGCGCTTCGTGACCAGCCATCATCAGACACTGGCTCTGGTGCTGTTCATCGGATTCGTGGCCGTCACCCTGGGGATCACCACCTGGGTGAGCCGTCGACGGCAGGGGTCGGCGGAGGAGTTCTACGCCGGCGGGCGGCTCTTCTCCCCGATGGAGAACGGCTTCGCCATCGCGGGCGACTACATGTCCGCCGCCTCCTTCCTCGGAGTGGCCGGACTCATGGCGCTGTTCGGCTACGACGGGCTGCTCTACTCGGTGGGCTTCCTCGTGGCCTGGCTGGTCGTGCTGTTCCTGGTGGCGGAACTGGTGCGCAACTGCGGCCGGTTCACCCTGGCCGACGTGGTGGCCGCGCGGATGAGCGAGCGCCCGGTGCGCATCGCCACGGGCACGTCCTCCGTCACCGTGTCCGTCATGTACCTGGTGGCCCAGATGGTGGGTGCCGGAAGCCTGGTGGCGCTGCTGCTGGGGCGGTCGAGCGGGGCGGCGCAGGCCTGGACGGTCATCGGGGTCGGCGCGCTCATGGTCATCTATGTGTCGCTGGGAGGGATGCGGGCCACGACCTGGATCCAGATCGTGAAGGCGGTCCTGCTCCTGGGCGGGACCATCGTGCTGACCGTGCTCGTCATGGTGCGGTTCCACGGCGACTTCGACCAGCTGCTCGTCACCGCCGCGGAGCGCAGCGGACACGGGAACGCGTTCCTGGCCCCGGGACTGAAGTACGGCGGCAACTGGACCGAACGCCTGGACTTCATCAGCCTCGGGCTGGCGCTGGTGATGGGGACGGCGGGCCTGCCCCACATCCTGTCCCGCTTCTACACCGTGCCGACCGCGCGGGCCGCGCGCCGCTCCGTGGTGTGGTCGATCGGGCTGATCGGCGGCTTCTACCTGATGACCATCGTCCTCGGGTTCGGGGCGGCCGCGGTGGTGGGGCCCGAGGCGCTGCGCGCGTCGAACGCGGCCGGGAACACGGCCGTACCGCTGCTCGCGCTCGACCTGGGCGGGGGTGCCTCGTCCACCGGCGGGACGGTCCTGTTCGCGGTCGTCGCCGCCGTCGCCTTCGCCACGATCCTCGCGGTGGTCGCCGGCATCACGCTCGCCTCCTCGGCGTCCGTGGCGCACGACCTGTACGCGTCGCTGAGGCGGTCGGCCACCACCCCGCGCAGCGAGGTGGCGGTGGCGCGCGTCGCGGCGGTCGGGATCGGCATCGTCGCGATCGCGCTCGGTCTGCTGGCCCGTGACCTCAACGTCGCCTTCCTGGTCGGTCTCGCCTTCGCCGTGGCCGCGTCGGCGAACCTCCCGGTGCTGCTGTACTCGCTGTTCTGGCGCGGCTTCACCACGCGTGGCGCGGTGTGGTCCGTCTACGGCGGCCTGCTGCCCGCGGTGGCGCTGGTGCTGCTCTCCCCGGTGGTGTCCGGGAGCCCCGGATCACTCTTCCCCGGCGTCGACTTCCAGTACTTCCCCCTGCAGAACCCCGGCATCGTCTCCATTCCGCTCGGCTTCCTCGCCGGTTGGCTGGGTACGGTCACCTCCGACGAGGTGGCGGACGAGAGCAAGTTCGCGGAGACCGAGGTGCGTTCGCTGACCGGAGCCGGAGCCGTGTGACCGGCGGCGCCGCCGCGGCCGTCACCCGTCCACGGCCGTGGCGGCGCTACGGCGCCACCCAGGCGTAGCGGTGCTCCGGGCGGCCGGTGTCGCCGTACTTGAGGGACAGCCGCAGGCGGCCTGCCTGTTCCAGATGACGGAGATAGCGCTGGGCCGTGGAGCGGCTCAGGCCCGTCCTGGCGGCGACCTCGTGGGCGGAGAGCGGGTGGTCCGCGCCGTGCAGGACGTCGCAGATGAGGTCCGTCGTGGGCTCCGAGTGCCCGCTGGGCAGGCCCGGGGCGGTCGGCGCGGGTGCCGTGCGCAGGGCGCCGAAGATGCGGTCGACCTGCTCTTGACCGGTCAGCCCTCGGTCGCCCACCCGGTCGACGGTGCGGCGCAGGGCGGCGTACGAATCCAGGCGGCTGCGCAGGGCGGCGAAGGTGAAGGGCTTGACCAGGTAGTGCAGGGCGCCCAGGCGCATCGCCTTCTGGACCGTCGTCACATCACCGGCCGCCGTGATCATGATGACGTCGGCGCCGTGGCCCTGTTCCCGCATGCGGTGGACGATTTCGAGACCGGTCCGGTCCGGCAGGTAGTGATCCAGCAGCACCAGGTCGACGGGGCCGCGTTCGACGGCGGCCAGGGCCTGGGCGGCGCTGTGGGCGCGGGCGGCCACCCGGAAGCCGGGAACCTTGCCCACGTACTTGGCGTTTATCTCGGCGACGCGGAAGTCGTCGTCAACGACCAGGACGTCAATCATCAGGCCTCTCCTTCAAGGCCGGCGGGCGTGAAGCCCGCTTTCCGGCTCCGCAGTTGTAGCGCGAGCAAAATGAGCACAACAGGCTCTTGCGAGCAAAAGAACGGCTAGTGCTCACAAGACTGCTGCTGTGGCCGGGGCCACACCTACCGTCCGGGCCATGAGCGCAGACACCAGCCCCGCCATCGAGCTACGGGGCGCGAGCAAGATCTTCAAGACCCCGTCGGGGGGTCTGCACACGGCGGTGCGGGGGCTGGACCTCACCGTCCGACGTGGCGAGTTCGTGGCCGTCGTCGGCCCGACCGGCTGCGGCAAGTCCACCACGCTGACCCTGGTCAGCGGCCTCGAGGAGCCCACCGAGGGCGAGGTGCTGGTGGCCGGGGAGCCGGTTCAGGGCGTCGGCGACAAGGTCGGTTTCGTCTTCCAGCAGGACGCCACCTTCCCCTGGCGGACCGTGCTGTCCAACGTCATGGCGGGCCCCCGGTTCCGGGGCGTGCCCAAGGCGGAGGCCAAGCGGAGGGCCCGCGAATGGCTGGCCCGCGTCGGCCTCGCCGCCTTCGAGGATCGCTATCCGCACCAGCTCTCCGGCGGCCAGCGCAAGCGTGTCGCCCTCGCCGCCACCTTCGTCAACGACCCCGACATCCTGCTCATGGACGAGCCGTTCTCGGCGCTCGACGTGCAGACCCGTGCGCTGATGTCGGACGAGCTGCTGGAGCTGTGGGAGGGCACGGGCGCCTCCGTCGTCTTCGTCACCCACGACCTGGAGGAGTCCATCGCGCTGGCCGACAGGGTCGTCGTGATGACCGCCGGTCCCGCGACCGTCAAGCAGGTCTTCGACATCGACCTGCCCCGGCCGCGCAAGGTCGAGGAGGTGCGCCTGGAGCCGCGGTTCATCGAGATCTACCGCGAGATCTGGGAGTCCCTCGGCGAAGAGGTCCGCATCACCCGCGAGAGGGGTGCCGCCCGTGTCGCCTGACGTCCTCAGCACGCCGGTCGTCGACACGGCCAAGACCCCGGACCGCGCGGAGTCGCGGGCCCAGGCCGCCCGCAGGCGCAAGGTGATCGTCGTCGCCGCGCGGGTGCTGCTCCTGGTGGCCGTGCTCGGGCTGTGGGAGGCGTTCTCCCGGGCGGGGGTCATCGACCCGTTCAACTTCTCGATGCCCTCGAAGATCTGGGACCAGATCTACACCTGGGTGATGCACGGCACCGCGCTCGGCTCCCTCGGCGAGCAGATCTGGTTCACGCTGTACGAGGCACTCGTCGGCTGGATCATCGGTGTGATCGCGGGTGTCCTCTTCGGTATCGCACTGGGGCGGATCAGCTTCCTCGCCGATGTCCTCGGTCCGTACATCAAGGTGCTCAACTCCATCCCCAGGATCGTCCTCGCGCCGATTTTCGTGATCTGGTTCGGACTGGGCCCGGCGTCCAAGGTCGCGTCGGCCGTGGTGCTCGTCTTCTTCCCGGTGTTCTTCAACGCCTTCCAGGGTGCCCGCGAGGTCGACCGCAACCTGGTGGCGAACGCCCGCGTCCTGGGCGCCCGGGACCGGCAGGTGACCCTTCAGGTCGTCATCCCCTCGGCCACCTCGTGGATCTTCACGAGCCTCCACGTCAGCTTCGGCTTCGCCCTCATCGGCGCCATCGTCGGCGAGTACATCGGCGCCACCAAGGGCATCGGCCTGCTCGTCGCCCAGTCCCAGGGCACGTTCAACGCGGCCGGCGTGTACGCCGCCATGGTCCTCCTCGCCGTCGTCGCCCTCGTCGCCGAGGGACTGCTGACCTTCGCCGAACGCCGCATCTTCCGCTGGAAGCCGGCCGGCTCGGACAGCTGACCGGGCTTCCCGGACGCCCCGCAGACCCCGTTCCCAACCCCGCACCGCCCTCTCACAAGGACGTGAACCGTCATGCGCAAGACCGCCAGGTACGCCTCGATGGCCGCCGCCGGCCTGCTCGCCCTCACCTCGCTCACCGCCTGCGCCAACGACGCGGCGAGCACCGCGGCCTCCGGCTCCGGCGGCAAGGGCGACGGCAAGGGGACCAAGGTCAAGATCATGGTGGGTGGCCTGGACAAGGTCATCTACCTGCCGGCGATGCTCACCCAGCGGCTCGGCTACTTCGACGCCGAGGGCCTCGACGTGGAACTGCTCAGCGAGCCCGCCGGCGTCCAGGCCGAGACCGCGCTCGTCTCCGGCCAGGTGCAGGGAGCGGTCGGCTTCTACGACCACACCCTCGACCTCCAGGTGAAGGGCAAGTCCGTGGAGTCCGTCGTGCAGTTCTCGCACGCGCCGGGCGAGGTCGAGATCGTCTCGTCCGAGGCGGCGGGCGACGTCACCTCGGCCAAGGACTTCAGGGGCAGGAAGCTCGGCGTCACCGGCCTCGGCTCCTCGACGGACTTCCTCACCAAGTACCTCGCGGTCAAGAACGGCGTCCAGGTCGACCAGTTCACGCCGGTCGCCGTGGGAGCCGGCCCGACGTTCATCGCGGCGCTCCAGAAGGGCGCCATCGACGCGGGCATGACGACCGACCCGACCGTCGCCACGATCCTGTCGAAGAAGGCCGGCAAGGTGCTCGTCGACATGCGCACCCCGGAGGGCTCGCAGCAGGCGCTGGGCGGGCCGTACCCGTCGTCCAGTCTGTACATGCAGACGGACTGGGTGAACGGACACAAGGAGACCGTCCAGAAGCTGGTCAACGCGTTCGTCAAGACGCTCACGTGGATGTCCACCCACAGCGCTTCCGAGATCGCGGCCCAGATGCCCGCCGACTACTCCCAGGGCGACAAGACGCTCTACGCCGACGCGATCAAGAGCACGCTGCCGATGTTCACCAAGGACGGCGTGATGCCCGCGAACGGCCCCGAGACCGTGGAGCGGGTCCTCAAGGCGTTCAACCCCGCCGTCAAGAACGCCAAGGTGGACCTCGCGAAGACGTACACCACCGAGTTCGCCGAGAAGGCCGCGAAGTGAGCGCTCGCTGACACCCGCTCAGGCGCGGGTCGCCCACACGTAACGGTGTTCGGGGCGGCCCGCGTCGCCGTATTTGAGGGTCAGCCGGGCCCGTCCGGTGCGATCCAGGAGCTTGAGATAGCGCTGGGCGGTCTGGCGGCTCACCCCGGTCCGTTCCGCGATCTCCTGGGCGGACAGCGGCTCGTCGGCGCTCATGAGGGCCTGGCGGACCAGTTCGGCGGTCGTGGGGGAGTGCCCCTTGGGCAGCTCGGGCTCGGACGGCGCGGACAGGGCGCCGAAGATGCGGTCCACCTCGGCCTGTTCGGCCTCGCCACCCCCGTCCAGCGTGCGGCGCAGCACGGCGTACGCCTCCAGCTTGGACCGCAGCCCCGCGAAGGCGAACGGCTTCACCAGGTACTGCAGGGCACCGTGCCGCATGGCCGCCTGGACGGTCGACACGTCCCGCGCCGCCGTCACCATGATCACGTCGGTCTGGTGGCCCCGTCGCCGCATCTCCCGGACGACCGAGAGCCCGGTGTCGTCGGGCAGGTAGTGGTCCAGCAGGACCAGGTCGAGCCGCGGCAGCGTCGCCAGCCGGTGCAGCGCCTCGGCCGCGTTGTGCGCCTCGCCGGCCACACGGAAGCCGGGCACCTTCTCGACATAGGCGGCGTTGACCCGGGCGACCCGGGCGTCGTCGTCCACGACCAGGACCTCGATCAACGCGCCTCCTCCTCGGCTCCGGCCGGCGCGGGCACGGGCTCCGCCCCGGCGAGTGCCTGCGCCGGCGTCGCCTCCGTCAGCGCCTCTTCCAGCGGCTCCGTCAGCGCCTCGGGCAGGACGACGGCGAACTCCGCGCCCCCGCCGTTCGCCGTGCCCACCGTCGCGCTCCCGCCCTGCCGTTCGGCGAGCCGTCGTACCAGCGAGAGCCCTATGCCGCGCTTGCCGTGCGCCGGCGGCTTCTTCGTGGACCACCCGTCCGTGAAGACCAACTCCCGCTGGTTCTCCGGGATTCCGGGACCGGTGTCGCGCACCCGCAGGACGGCCGTACGCCCCTCGGTGCGCAACTCGACCTCCACGCGCGCGTGGAGTGTGCCCGCGACCGCGTCGAGGGCGTTGTCCACGAGGTTGCCCACGACCGTGACCAGACCCCGGGGGTCGATCAGCCGGTCCGGGAGCCAGGTGCGTTCCGACACCCACAGCGCCACCCCGCGCTCGGCCGCGACGGTCGCCTTGCCCACCAGCAGCGCCGCGAGCAGCGGGTCATGGATCTTCTCGGTGACCTGCTCGGCGGTGACCCGGTGGTCGCCGACCACCTCGCCGACGAACTCCACCGCGTCGTCGTACATCTCCAGTTCGAGCAGCCCGAGCAGGGTGTGCATGCGGTTCGCGTGCTCGTGGTCCTGGGCGCGCAGCGCGTCGATCAGGCCGCGCGTGGAGTCGAGTTCGCGGCCCAGCTGTTCCAGCTCCGTGCGGTCGCGCAGGGTGGCCACGGCGCCGCCGTCGTCGGTCGGCATGCGGTTGGCGACCAGCACACGCTGGCCGCGCACGGTGAGCAGGTCGGTGCCGGTCACCCGTCCGGCCAGGACGTCCGTCGTGCGACCGCCGCCGAGCGCCTCGTCCGGGGACCGTCCGACGGCCTCGTCGCCGATGCCCAGCAGCCGCCGCGCCTCGTCGTTGAGCAGGCGTACCCGGCCGTCCCGGTCCAGGGCGACCACGCCCTCCCGGATGCCGTGCAGCATCGCCTCGCGCTCCGCGAGCAGCGCCGAGATGTCGGAGAAGGCGAGGTCCCGGGTCTGCCGCTGCACCCGGCGCGAGATCAGCCAGGCGGCCAGCGCACCCACCGCGAGGGCACCGCCGGCGTAGGCGAAGAGCCCCGGGATGGCGCTGATCAGCCGTGCCCGCACGCTGTCGTACGCGATGCCGACGGAGACCGCCCCGACGATCCGGTGACCGGCGTCGTACAGCGGTACCTTGCCGCGCGCGGAGCGGCCCAGGGTGCCCTTGTCGATCCCCATGACCTGGTTGCCGGCCAGGGCCTGGGTGGGGTCCGTGGAGACGCGGTGGCCGATCTCGGCGGCGGTGGGATGCGACCAGCGCACCCCTCGCGTGTCCATCACCACGATGTACTCGGCGTGGGTGGCGTGCCGGATCCGCTCGGCCTCCCGCTGCACCGGGCCGTCCGGGGCCGGCGCGGTGCGCTGGACGCCCTCGGCGATCTGCGGGTCCTGCGCCGTGGTCTGGGCGATGGCCAGCGCGCGGCGCATCGCCTCCTGGTCCAGCTGCTTGCTCAGGGGGGCGAGGAACAGCCCGGTCGCGAGCACCGCGACCCCCGCGGCGATCGTCACCTGCATCAGCAGCACCTGCGAGAACACCCGCCGTGGCAGACCGAGGCGCAGACGGCGTGCGGGCGAGGTGGGGCTCATGGCCACGACGTTACGCGGCGGGACCGACAGGCCCCTCAGCGGGTGTGGCGCGGGTCTCCCGGCAGGATCCCGAAAGCGGCATCCCGAAAGCGGCGCCGCGAGGGGCGTGTTCAGCTCGCGAGCGTTGTCGTCCGCAGTTCGCGGATCTCCACGACGTCCATCCGGCCCGGCGTACCGAGCACCGCCGCGCCGCAGCTCTCCGGGCGCGGCGGGAGTCCGGCGGCCTGCGCCACGGTGACGCGCCAGCCCCGGCCGTCCGCGTGAGCGACGGTGACCTCCCAGCGGGGGGCCGAGCCCACGGTCCGTACGACGCTCAGCACGCCCGCCGCGTACTCGTCCGTCATCGAGCGCACGGCCAGCTCGGCGGCCTGGCCGGGCCGTTCCCACGCCGTGCTCCCGCGGCACCCCTCCACCAGTACGCGTCCGTCCCGCGCGTGGTGCAGGGCCTCCTTGACGGTGTGCGCCTCGGCGCGGCCGTACGCGTAGCCGTAGGGCAGGACGAGCACCGTGGGCGCGAAGCGATGGCCACCCAGATGGGTGACCTCCCAGACGCCCTCCACGCCGGACGCGGCCAGCTCGGCGGCGAGGGGGCGGCCGAGCAGCGCGCAGCAGCGGTCGCGCTTGCCGTTGGTGCACACGAGCGCGAGCGGGTCGCCGTCGTGCGGCCGTCCGCCGAGCGCCGTGCCGAAGGAGCGGTGGTCGCCCGCGCCGAGCGCCGCGAAGTCCAGGTCGAGCAGCCGGTGCGGGTCACGGGTGGTGGCGCTCTGCAGCCAGATCCTCCCGGGGACCGTGTGGGCCGCGTAGACGTGGCGCAGCGGCGGCGTGCCGGGGTCGGCGTGGCGGCCGGGGCGCCGGATCAGGGCGATGCGTACGCCCGTTCCGTCGGCGGCGGCCTCCAGGGCGCGGCCCAGTACGGGGTCGAGATGGCTCGAGGTGAGCGCCTTGGCGCCCCAAGGGCCGGGTTGCTCCAGCAGCAGCCACGTCGTCGCCGTGGCCGCCGTACCGGAAACGGGCTCGTCGAAGCCCCGGGAGACGGTCGTGCACCTACTCACAGAGGTGAGCCTAACCTGACTTCGGCCGGGGCGACTTCCGGGCCCGATCGTGTCCCGGTCACCCCTTGGGCGCTTTCGTCCCGCTTGCCCTACTCGGGCATGGGCTGCGGGGGGCGCGGTCCGGCGTAGTGGCCGCTCGGGCGCATGCGCAGCGGGCGCTCGCCGTACTCCTCCAGGGCGTGGGCGATCCACCCCGCGGTGCGGGCGACCGCGAAGATCGTCTCGCCGGCCGTGGCGGGCATGCCCGAGGAGGCGGTGAACACGGCCAGGGCCAGGTCCACGTTGGCGTGCAACGGGGCGTGGCGGGCCGTCGTGGCGACGATGTCGCGGGCGGCGAGCAGGGCGGGCTCGGCCCGTGGGACCTGCTCCAGGAGGTCGAAGAGCACCCGCGCGCGCGGGTCCTCGCCGGTGTAGAGCCGGTGGCCGAGTCCGGGGATGCGGCGGCCCGCGCGGAGTTCGTCGGCGATCACGGGGACGGCGGTGCCCTGGTCGAGCACGTCGAGCAGCATGCGGTGGACCAGTCCGCTGGCGGCGCCGTGCAGCGGGCCCTCCAGGACGCCGAGTCCGGCCGAGACCGCCGCGTAGGCGTGTGCGCGGGCCGAGGCGGCGACCCGGACGGCGAGGGTGGAGGCGGCCAGGTCGTGGTCGGCGAGCAGGGCGAGGGCAGTGTTCAGGACCCGCAGTGAGGCCTCGTCGGGCGCGTGGCCGGTCAGCCGGCCCCACAGGCGGTGGGCCAGGGGGGCGCCGTCCTCGTGGTCGTGCCCCACCGCCGGCAGCGCGGCGACCAGCGTGGGAATCAGGATGCGCCCTGTGCCGAGTACGGCCTCCTCGGACAGGTCGAAGCGCAGGGGGTCCTCGGCCGCCGCGGCGATCGCGGCGACGCGCAGCCGGTCGATGGGGGAGGCGTGCTCGGACAGGGCGTTCACGGCGCGGCGCGCGACCTCGACGGTGGCCTCGGGCGCGGTGAAGGTGGCACCGGGGGCCGGCCGGCCCGTCCACAGCCACTCCGCGACCTCCTCGTAGGAGTGCCGTGTGGCCAGCTCCGTGGCGTCGACGCCACGGAAGTAGTAGTGGTCCTGTTCGATCAGCGTGAGGTGGGTCCGCACGGACATGTCGTTGGCCGAGCCCGAAGTGCCCACGGCCTCCCGCCTGTTGCGGCGGGCCAGGGCCTCCACCTCCTTCGTGTCGAAGGTGCTGGCACGGCCGCCGGGCTCGCGTCTGCTGCTGAGCAGGCCGCGGCTCACGTAGGCGTAGACCGTCTCGGGCTTCACGCCGAGCAGTTCGGCGGTCTCCTTGGTGGACAGCCTTCGCCCGGGGCGGTCCTGGGCGGGTTCGTGATCGCGCATGGAGGTCACCGTAGCCGCCTCTGCACACGTTGATGTCGTCATATTGATCGAATCAATATTGACACGCCGTAAGTCAAGTATGGATAGTCGGATCAAGTCCAGGGAGGAACAACATGTCCATCAACAGGGCCGCACCTCTTGTCGACGTACCGCGCGGTCTCGCGGGCGTCGTGGTCACCGACACCGAGATCGGGGACGTCCGGGGGCGCGAGGGCTTCTACCACTACCGGCAGTACTCGGCCGTCGAACTCGCGCGCACGCGCGGCTTCGAGGACGTCTGGCACCTGCTCGTCCACGGCACGCTCCCGGACGCCGAGCGCCGAGCCGCCTTCGTCGCCGAGACCGCGGCACTGCGCGTGCTGCCCGAGGAGGTCCGCGCCGCCCTGCCCGCCGTCGCCGCGGCCGGCCGCACCTCCGGCCCGCTGGCCGGGCTGCGCACGGCACTGTCGCTGCTCGGCGCCACCCGGGGATTCCGGCCGGTGTACGACATCGGCGCGGACCGGCGCCGCTCCGACACCGTCGCCGCCTGCGCCGCCGTACCCACGCTGCTCACCGCGCTGTACCGGCTCGGGCAGGGCCTCGACCCGGTGGAGCCGCGCGCGGACCTGTCGTACGCGGCCAACTACCTGTACATGCTCACGGGCGAGGAGCCCGATCCCCGTCAGGCCCGCGCGGTCGAGCAGTACCTGATATCAACCATTGATCACGGATTCAACGCGTCAACCTTCACCGCGCGGGTGATCGCGTCCACCGGCGCCGATGTCGCGGCCTGCCTGGTGGGGGCCGTGGGCGCGCTCTCCGGGCCGCTGCACGGCGGAGCGCCGAGCCGCGCCCTGGACACGCTGGACGCGATCGGCACGTCGGACCGGATCGACTCCTGGATCCGGGAGCGGGTGCTCGCGGGTGACCGGATCATGGGCTTCGGGCACGCCGTCTACCGCACCGAGGACCCTCGTTCACGCATGCTCCGCGACATCGCCCGCGACTTCGGCGGCCCGCGCGTCGACTTCGCCGTAGAGGTCGAGCGGCACGTCGAGAGGATCCTCGCCGAGCTCAAGCCCGGCCGCGAACTGCACACCAACGTCGAGTTCTACGCCGGCGTCGTCATGGAACTCTGCGGCCTGCCCCGGGAGATGTTCACCCCCACCTTCGCCGCGGCCCGCGTGGTGGGCTGGAGCGCCAACATCCTGGAGCAGGCGGCGGATTCGAAGATCATCCGCCCGGCGGCGCGCTATGTCGGCCCGGAGGCGCCGGTCGCGGTGCCGCTGGTGTAGCGCGTCCCCGCTCCGGGCGAAGTGCCGATGCCGGGACCGCCCGCCGCCGTCCCGGTGGGCGGCGACAACCCGCCCTCCGGCTGCGATTCGGGCGAGAGGCGTAGTCGGCCTGCCGGAATACACCGTTCTCCGATGATCTGCGGTGCTTGTGGGCATGGACTGCGCCGCGTTTGTCCCGGCTCGTATTCTGGTCACCGAGTTCAGCCTCGTCCGAGTACCGCGGTACCGCGTCCGCCCGTGCCGCCGTGCGTGGCTGTGTGAATCCCGCACGAAAGGTGCCGCCCGTTGGGGAACAGCCGGAGCAGCCGGAGCAGCCGTAGTCCGCAGCAGATCCCGGTCGTCGTGCTCGCCGGGTTCCTGGGCTCGGGGAAGACCACGCTGCTCAACCACCTGCTGCACCGCAGCGGAGGCAGCCGGATCGGGGCGGTCGTCAACGACTTCGGGTCGATCGAGATCGACGCGATGGCCGTCGCGGGCGCCCTCGGCGACTCGACCGTCTCGCTCGGCAACGGCTGCCTGTGCTGTGCCGTCGACGCGAGTGAACTCGACCAGTACCTGGAGCGGCTCGCCGCGCCCGCCGCGGGCATCGACGTGATCGTCATCGAGGCCAGCGGGCTGGCGGAGCCGCAGGAACTCGTGCGGATGGTGCTCGCCAGCGAGCATCCCGGCCTCGTCTACGGCGGCCTCGTCGAGGTCGTCGACGCGGCCGAGTTCGACGACACCCGGGCCCGGCACCCCGAGATCGACCGACACCTCGCGCTCGCCGACCTCGTCGTGGTCAACAAGCTCGACCGGGCACCGGACGCCGACCGCGTCCTCGGCCTGGTCCGCTCGCTCACCGACCGCGCCGCCGTCGTCCCGGCCACCTACGGGCGCGTCGACCCCGAGTTCCTCTTCGACTGCCGGCCCAGCGAGGAGCGCGTCGGCCAGCTGTCGTTCGACGACCTGCACGAGCACGGCGACGACGACAGCACCGGCCACCTGCACGCCGGCTACGACAGCCTGTCCTTCACCTCCGACGTGCCCATGGACCCCCGGAGCCTGATGCGGTTCCTGGACAGCCGTCCGCAGGGGCTGTACCGGATCAAGGGATACGTCGGCTTCGGGCCGTACGACACCGGCAACCGGTACGCCGTACACGCCGTGGGCCGGTTCCTGCGCTTCCACCCGGAGCCGTGGCCGGCGACCGAACCACGCCTGACCCAGCTCGTCCTGATCGGCGCCGGCATCGATACCGAAGCGCTCGGCAAGGAACTGGAGGCGTGCAAGAGTGACGCCCCACACGCCGACGAGCACGGCATGTGGGGCGTCCTGCGGTACGTACAGGGCCCGGATGAGACAGACCCCATGGAACCGTCCGCCTAGGAGACCGGCCCCGCGATCACCGCGACGGTCCCGGGCAGCGAGGTTCCCGAGCCGTCCCGGCGCGGGTCCAGGTCCGGCAGTTCCACCGGGGTGCCGTTCTTCTGGGCCGCCCGGGCCGGGACGGGGCCCGCCCAGGCCAGCGCCAGGCAGTCCTCGCCCTTCAGGAACCGCTGGCAGCGCACGCCACCGGTGGCCCGGCCCTTGCGCGGGTACTGGTCGAGCGGGGTCAGCTTGGCCGTCGTCTGCACCGAGTCGTCCAGCGTGCCGCGCGAGCCCGCCACCGTGAAGACCACCGCGTCGGCGGCCGGGTCGACCGCGGTGAACGAGATGACCTTGGCGCCCTCGGTGAGCTTGACACCGGCCATGCCTCCCGCCGGACGGCCCTGCGGGCGGACCTGCGAGGCCTGGTAGCGCAGCAGCTGCGCGTCGTCCGTGATGAAGACGAGGTCCTCCTCGCCGGTGCGCAGTTCCACCGCGCCGACGATCCGGTCACCCTCCTTGAGGGTGATGACCTCCAACTCCTCCTTGTTGGACGGATAGTCGGGCACGACCCGCTTCACCACACCCTGCTCGGTGCCGAGCGCCAGACCCGGCGACGACTCGTCCAGCGTCATCAGGCAGACCACCGTCTCGTCGTCCTCCAGGGACACGAACTCGGCCACCTGCGCGCCTCCGGACAGGTTCGGCGCGGCCGCCGTGTCCGGCAGCTGCGGCAGGTCGACGACGTTGATCCGCAGCAGCCGGCCCCCCGAGCTCACCGCACCGATCTCCCCGCGCGCGGTCGCCGGCACCGCCGAGACGATCACGTCGTGCTTGACGCGGCCGCCGCCGTCGGCGTCCTCCGAGACCGGCTCGTTGCCCTTGGTGCGGGCCAGCAGGCCGGTCGAGGACAGCAGCACGCGGCACGGGTCGTCGGCGACCTGGAGCGGCACCGCGCTCACCGGGGCGCCCGCGGACTCCAGCAGCACCGTACGCCGGTCGGTGCCGAACTTCTTCGCCACGGCGGCCAGTTCGGCCGAGACCAGCTTGCGCAGCTCCACGTCCGAATCCAGGATCTGGGTCAGCTCCTCGATCTCCGCGGTGAGCCGCTCCTTCTCCGCCTCCAGCTCGATGCGGTCGAACTTGGTGAGCCGGCGCAGCGGCGTGTCGAGGATGTACTGCGTCTGGATCTCGCTCAGCGAGAAACGCTCCATCAGACGCTGCTTGGCCTGCGCGGAGTTCTCGCTGGACCGGATCAGCCGGATGACCTCGTCGATGTCGACCAGGGCGGTGAGCAGGCCCTCGACCAGGTGCAGCCGGTCCCGCTTCTTGCCGCGGCGGAACTCGCTGCGGCGCCGGACGACCTCGAAACGGTGGTCGAGGTAGACCTCCAGCAGCTCCTTGAGGCCCAGGGTGAGCGGCTGGCCGTCGACCAGGGCGACGTTGTTGATGCCGAAGGACTCCTCCATCGGCGTCAGCTTGTACAGCTGCTCCAGGACCGCCTCGGGCACGAAGCCGTTCTTGATCTCGATGACCAGACGCAGGCCGTGCTCGCGGTCGGTGAGGTCCTTGACGTCGGCGATGCCCTGGATCTTCTTCGCGTTGACCAGGTCCTTGATCTTCGCGATGACCTTCTCGGGGCCGACCGTGAAGGGCAGTTCGGTCACGACCAGGCCCTTGCGGCGGGCGGTCACCGTCTCGATCTCGACGCTCGCGCGCATCTTGAAGGTGCCGCGGCCCGTCGCGTACGCGTCCCGGACGCCGTCCAGGCCGACGATCCGGCCGCCGGTGGGCAGATCCGGTCCCGGGACGAGCCGCATCAGCGCGTCCAGGTCCGCGTTCGGGTGCCTGATCAGGTGGCGGGCGGCCGCGATGACCTCGCGCAGGTTGTGCGGCGGCATGTTCGTCGCCATACCGACCGCGATGCCCGAGGAGCCGTTGACCAGCAGGTTCGGGAAGGCGGCGGGCAGGGCCACCGGCTCCCGCTCCTGGCCGTCGTAGTTGGGGACGAAGTCGACCGTGTCCTCGTCGATCGACTCGGTCATCAGGCTCGTCGCCTCGGTCATGCGGCACTCGGTGTACCGCATGGCGGCCGGCGGGTCGTCGTTGCCCAGCGAGCCGAAGTTTCCGTGGCCGTCCACCAGCGGGACGCGCATCGAGAACGGCTGCGCCATGCGCACGAGGGCGTCGTAGATCGACGCGTCGCCGTGCGGGTGCAGCTTGCCCATGACCTCGCCGACGACACGGGCGCACTTCACGTACGCCCGCTCCGGGCGCAGGCCCATCTCGTTCATCTGGAAGACGATGCGGCGATGCACCGGCTTGAGGCCGTCACGGGCGTCCGGCAGGGCGCGCGAGTAGATGACCGAGTACGCGTACTCGAGGTAGGAGCCACGCATCTCGTCCACGACGTCGATGTCGAGGATCTTCTCCTCGTACGACTCGTCGGGCGGCGGGGTCTTCGTGCTGCGGCGGGCCATCGCTGCCGGCTCCTCCTGTTTTCTGCTCGCGTTCGACGGATCTGACGTGGACCATTGTGGACCGCGGCACTGACAACCCCTGCCGCGACCCGGTCCCTGCGGCCCGCCCCGGGGTGTGGAGGCAGCCCGGTCCGGTTCCGCGACGCCATGCCGGCGCCGCACCCGCGGGCACGCCTGACGCAGGCTACGCGATCCGCTGTGGGCGTACGTGCCGCGGGAACTTCGCCGGGGCCCCGCACGCTTTGCATACAGTGGCAGGAACGGCAGGAAAACCGCGGTTTCGACGACCGCCTCCGCTCGCGAAGGGACGTACATGCCCATGGGTCACACGACCACAGCCGAGGCAGGCTCCGGAGGCCTGACAGCGACCGAGCACCGGCTGGCCAACGGTCTGCGCGTGGTGCTCTCCGAGGACCACCTGACCCCGGTGGCGGCGGTCTGCCTCTGGTACGACGTCGGTTCCCGGCACGAAGTCAAGGGCCGCACCGGCTTGGCTCACCTTTTCGAGCACCTGATGTTCCAGGGCTCGGGCCAGGTGAAGGGCAACGGCCACTTCGAGCTGGTGCAGGGCGCCGGCGGCTCGCTCAACGGCACCACCAGCTTCGAGCGCACCAACTACTTCGAGACGATGCCCACTCACCAGCTGGAGCTCGCCCTCTGGCTGGAGGCCGACCGCATGGGCTCCCTGCTGGCCGCCCTGGACGACGAGTCCATGGAGAACCAGCGCGACGTCGTCAAGAACGAGCGCCGGCAGCGCTACGACAACGTGCCCTACGGCACCGCCTTCGAGAAGCTGACCGCCCTGTCCTACCCCGCGGGCCACCCCTACCACCACACGCCGATCGGCTCGATGGCGGACCTGGACGCGGCCACCCTGGAGGACGCGCGCCAGTTCTTCCGCACCTACTACGCGCCCAACAACGCCGTACTCTCCGTGGTCGGCGACATCGACCCCGAGCAGACGCTCGCCTGGATCGAGAAGTACTTCGGCTCCATCCCCGGCCACGACGGCAAGCCCGCTCCCCGTGACGGCTCCCTGCCGGACATCCACGGCGAGCAGCTGCGCGAGGTCCTCGTCGAGGAGGTCCCGGCGCGCGCCCTGATGGCCGCCTACCGGCTCCCGCACGACGGCACGCGCGCGTGCGACGCGGCCGACGTGGCCCTCACCGTCCTCGGCGGCGGCGAGTCCTCCCGGCTGTACAACCGCCTGGTGCGGCGCGACCGTACGGCCGTCGCGGCCGGCTTCGGCCTGCTGCGCCTGGCCGGCGCGCCCTCGCTCGGCTGGCTGGACGTGAAGACCTCCGGTGACGTCGAGGTACCCGTCATCGAGGCCGCCATCGACGAGGAGCTGGCCCGCTTCGCCGAGGAGGGCCCCACGCCCGAGGAGATGGAGCGCGCCCAGGCCCAGTTGGAGCGCGAGTGGCTGGACCGGCTCGGCACCGTCGCCGGCCGCGCCGACGAACTGTGCCGGTACGCCGTCCTGTTCGGCGACCCGCAGCTCGCCCTCACCGCCGTGCAGCGTGTCCTGGAGGTGACCCCCGAGGAGGTGCGGGAGGTCGCCAAGGCCCGCCTGCGCCCCGACAACCGCGCGGTCCTCGTCTACGAGCCGAAGTCCCCGGGAGCGGTCGAGGACGCCGACGTGCCCGAGGACCCGGAGGCGGAGGCCACCGTGGAAGCCGCCGACGACAACGAGGAGACGGGCAAGTGACCGAGCAGCTCGCCACGATGGAGTTCCACCCCCAGCCGCAGCCCGGCGACGCCAAGCCGTGGGCCTTCCCCGCTCCCGAGCGAGGCACGCTGGACAACGGCCTGACCGTCCTGCGCTGCCACCGTCCCGGCCAGCAGGTCGTCGCCGTCGAGGTACTGCTGGACGCGCCCCTGGACGCCGAGCCGGCCGGCCTGGACGGCGTCGGCACGATCATGGCGCGGGCCTTCTCCGAGGGCACCGACAAGCACTCCGCCGAGGAGTTCGCCGCCGAGCTGGAGCGGGCCGGCGCCACGCTCGACGCGCACGCCGACCACCCCGGCGTCCGGCTCAGCCTGGAGGTTCCCGCCTCCCGCCTGGCCAAGGGCCTCGGCCTGCTCGCCGACGCCCTGCGCGCGCCCGCCTTCGCCGAGAGCGAGGTCGAGCGGCTGGTCCGCAACCGCCTGGACGAGATCCCGCACGAGCTGGCCAACCCCTCCCGCCGGGCCGCCAAGGAACTCTCCAAGGAGCTGTTCCCGGCGACCTCGCGCATGTCCCGCCCGCGCCAGGGCACCGAGGACACCGTCGAGAAGATCGACGCGGAGGCCGTACGCGCCTTCTACGACCGTCATGTCCGCCCCTCGACGGCCACCGCGGTCGTGGTCGGCGACCTGGCCGGCAGCGATCTGGACGCCCTGCTCGCCGACACCCTGGGCGCCTGGACCGGCACCCCGGGCACGCCCCGGCCGGTGCCGCCGGTGTCCGCCGACGACACCGGCCGCGTCGTCATCGTCGACCGCCCCGGCGCCGTTCAGACGCAGCTGCTCATCGGCCGCGTCGGCGCCGACCGGCACGACCGGGTGTGGCCCGCGCAGGTGCTCGGCACCTACTGCCTGGGCGGCACCCTCACCTCCCGCCTGGACCGCGTCCTGCGCGAGGAGAAGGGCTACACCTACGGCGTGCGCTCCTTCGGGCAGGTCCTGCGCTCCGCGCCCCCCGCGCCCGGCGGTGCCACGGGCATCGCGATGCTCGCCATCAGCGGCTCGGTCGACACGCCCAACACCGGTCCCGCGCTCGAGGATCTGTGGAAGGTGCTGCGCACGCTCGCCGCGGAGGGCCTGACCGACGCCGAGCGGGACGTCGCCGTGCAGAACCTCGTCGGGGTCGCGCCGCTGAAGTACGAGACCGCGGCGGCCGTCGCGAGCACGCTCGCGGACCAGGTCGAGCAGCACCTGCCCGACGACTTCCAGGCCGAGCTGTACCGGCGGCTCGCCACCACCGGCACGGTCGAGGCGACCGCGGCGGTCGTCAACGCCTTCCCGGAGGACCGTCTGGTGACCGTTCTCGTGGGTGACGCGGCCGAGATCAAGGCGCCGGTCGAGGCGCTCGGTATCGGCGAAGTCACCGTCGTGGCCGCCGAGTAGAGGCCGGACAGCGACCGAAAGCGGGCCGGACAGCGACCGAGGACGGTCCGCGGAGCGACCGGAAAGCAGGTCGCAGAGCGACCCGAAACCGGCCGTAGGGCGGCCGTGGAGCACCCGAAGAACGGCCGTGCGCGTGTGGGGCCCTGATGACCGACGGGTCATCAGGGCCCCACGCCGTTCCCGGACACGCCGTTCCCGGACACGCCGTTCCCGGACACGCCGTTCCCGGACACGCCGTTCCCGGACACGCCGGACTCTTGCTTCCCAGATGTCCGGATTGGTACGGAGGTTGCCTGTCTGCCCTGTGGGATGCGCTACAAAAGCCCGGATCCGTTTGAGGATCCCGAGCCGCCCCCTTTAGCGTCGTCCGGGCTGTTCGTCAGGCAGTGCGCCGCGCCCGCGGCACCGGACAGCCATCGCCGAGTCCCCGCATGGCGCGAGCCAGGGGAGCCGGGGACCCAACCACAGTCCCTGGGGTGAATCGGACGCCCGCGCGACCGCGAGGGTGCCCGTAGGAGACCTTCCTGCTCCGAACCCGTCAGCTAACCCGGTAGGCGAGAAGGAAGGAAAGGACCAGCCACTTCATGGCGTTCATGTGCGCCGCCGGGAAGCACCGCAAGCCCGGCCGGGTCAAGCGCACCACCGCTCAGGCGGCCGGCATCGCGGCCCTCACCACCACCGGTGTCGTCGGCACCCTCGCAGCCTCCCCGGCCCTCGCCGCGGAGAACTCCGTCGAGCGGACTGGTCTCACCCCCGTCATCACCGTCAACGACTCCCTCGCCGAGGAGATCGACGCGCAGGCGGACGCCCAGAAGGCGGCCGCGGAGAAGAAGGCGGCCGCGGAGAAGGCGAAGAAGGAACGCGAGGCCGAGGTCCGCGCCGCCCGCGCTGCCGAGCGCGAGCGTCTGAACGCCTTCGTCGTCCCGATCGCCGGCTCGTACGTCTCCACGGGCTACAAGACCGGCGGCTCCCTGTGGTCCTCCGGTTCCCACACCGGCATCGACTTCCATGCCGCGAGCGGTACGTCCGTCCACGCGGTCGGCGCCGGCACGGTGGTCTCCACCGGCTGGGGCGGCGCCTACGGCAACCAGATCGTGATCCGGATGGCCGACGGCATGTACACCCAGTACGGCCACCTGTCGTCCATCGGCGTGACGCCGGGCCAGCGGGTCACCCCGGGCGAGCGGATCGGTCTGTCCGGCGCGACCGGCAACGTCACCGGCCCGCACCTGCACTTCGAGGCCCGTACGACCCCGGAGTACGGCTCGGACGTCGACCCCGTCGCCTACCTCCGCAAGCACGGCCTGAACGTCTGACGACTGCGCACGGCATCCCGTACCCGCGCATCCGTACCGCGCATCCCCCTCGCGTATCCCGAAGCCCCGGCCCACATGGCCGGGGCTTTCGCCGTTTTCCGTACGGCTCCCGTGACCGGTGTCCAAAAAATATCCCTGGATTCCGGTCCGCCGTCGGAAATTCCGGCTCATTGTCATAGAGTCACGGAACACGCGTCCATCGTCGACGTTTCCCGGGGATTGAGACGGAGGTCGGGCATGCGAATTCCCGCACATTCGGTGTGCACGGCGATCCGGGACGACATCGTGGCCGGTGTCCACGCGCGCGGCAGCCGGCTGACCGAGGAGGTCCTGGCTCGCCGGTACGGCGTCTCGCGCGTCCCCGTCCGCGAGGCCCTGCGCACGCTGGAGGCGGAGGGCTTCGTGGTGACCCGGCGGCACGCGGGCGCCTGCGTGGCCGAGCCGACCGAGCAGGAGGCCGCAGACCTGCTGGAGATGCGCCTGCTGCTGGAGCCGCTCGGCGCAGCCCGGGCCGCCCAGCGGCGTACCGAGGCACACCTGAAGGTGCTGCGCGGCCTGGTCAGGCTGGGTCAGGAGCGGGCGCGGCGGGGCGGCAGCGAGGATCTGCGCGCGCTCGGCGGCTGGTTCCATGTGACGCTCGCCCAGGCCTGCGGCAGCCACTCGCTGACCTCGGTGCTCACCCAGCTGCGGCACAAGATCGCCTGGATGTACGTGGTGGAGGCGCCGCTCAGCCCCGTGGAGTCCTGGGCGGAGCACGGCGCCATCGTGGACGCGGTGGCGCGCGGCGACAGCGAGCGCGCGCGGGCGCTCACGGCGCTGCATACCGAGCGCGCGACACTCGCGCACCGGCTCCGGGCCACCGCGGGCGGCGACCGCGCGGAGCGTGTGAGGAACGCGCAACATCCCGTAAACATGCCGAGCCTGCGGAATTAACACCGGGGCCGTATACAAAGTGGAGACGCCCGGAGGAGATTATTTCCGCTGCCCTTTTCCTGTACTCCGCGAATTCCATCGGGGAGAGTGGGGGGAACGCGGAAGCCGCGCCACCCTCTCCGGATGACGCGGCTTCCTGAAGCGGCCCGGAATCAGATCCGCCCGGAATCAGACCCGCTCGGAATCAGACCCCGCCCGCAATCGGACCGTCTCGGAATCAGACCGTCTCGGGCAGTTCTTCGAGGCCCTCGGCGACCAGCTTGGCCAGCCGGTCCAGGGCGACGTCCGCGCCCTCGGCGTCGGAGGTGAGGACGATCTCCTCGCCACCCTGGGCACCCAGGCCCAGGACGGCCAGCATGGAGGCCGCGTTGACCGGCGTACCGCCGCCGGTCTTGGCGATCGTGACCGGAACGCCTGCGGCCGTGGTGGCTCGGACGAAGATGGAAGCGGGGCGGGCGTGAAGGCCCTCGGCCCAGCCGACGTTGACGCGGCGCTCAGCCATGTGATGCTGCCCTTCAGTCTCTCAGGGTTGTCTAGACCAGATTTCCATATCGTGCAGCGCGCCGGCGGCGGTCACTCGTCCCGCCCCGGCGTGTCGTCGGACCGCGGCCTCGGCCCGACTGTGTCCCCCCATGGTCCCTCACGAACCGCTCCACGCCGTTGTCGTACGCGAGCCGTAATCTGGGGCCCATGCAGACCTCGGCGGACCGGCGGGACCGGCACGAGTACCCCGCCCACTGGGAGGCGGACGTGGTGCTGCGCGACGGCGGTACCGCGCGCGTGCGCCCGATCACCATCGACGACGCCGACCGTCTGGTCAGCTTCTACGAGCAGGTCTCGGACGAGTCGAAGTACTACCGCTTCTTCGCGCCGTACCCCCGGCTCTCCGCCAAGGACGTCCACCGCTTCACCCACCACGACTTCGTGGACCGGGTGGGGCTCGCGGCCACCATCGGCGACGAGTTCGTCGCCACCGTACGCTACGACCGTATCGGCGCGGGCGGACTGCCCGCCTCCGCTCCGGCCGACGAGGCCGAAGTCGCCTTCCTGGTACAGGACTCCCACCAGGGCCGCGGTGTCGCCTCCGCCCTCCTTGAGCACATCGCCGCCGTCGCGCGCGAGCGGGGCATCCGCCGCTTCGCCGCCGAGGTGCTCCCCGCCAACACCAAGATGATCAAGGTGTTCACGGACGCCGGCTACACCCAGAAGCGCAGCTTCGAGGACGGCGTCGTACGCCTGGAGCTGGACCTCGAACCCACCGACCGCTCCCTCGCCGTACAGCGGGCGCGGGAGCAGCGCGCCGAAGCCCGCTCCGTGCGACGGCTGCTGGCACCCGGCTCCGTCGCCGTCATCGGCGCCGGCCGCGCTGCCGGCGGGGTGGGCCGCAGCGTCCTGGTCAACATCAGGGACGCCGGCTACCAGGGGCCGCTGTACGCGGTGAACCAGTCCTTCCCCGACGACCTCACGGAGATCGACGGCGTGCCCGCGTACCGCTCGGTGCGGGACATCGAGGGGCCCGTGGACCTCGCGGTCGTCGCCGTACCGGCCGAGGACGTGCCCGGCGTGGTCGCCGAGTGCGGCGCACACGGGGTGCAGGGCCTCGTCGTGCTCTCCGCCGGATACGCCGAGAGCGGACCCGAGGGACGCGAGCGCCAGCGGGCCCTCGTCCGGCACGCGCGCGCCTACGGCATGCGGATCATCGGCCCGAACGCCTTCGGCGTCATCAACACCGCCCCGGACGTTCGTCTGAACGCCTCGCTGGCGCCGGAGCCGCCCCGCGCGGGCCGGATCGGGCTGTTCGCCCAGTCCGGTGCCATAGCCATCGCGCTGCTCGCCCGGTTGCACCGGCGTGGGGGAGGGGTCACCGGGGTCACGGGCGTGTCCACGTTCGTCTCCGCCGGCAACCGGGCCGACGTCTCCGGCAACGACGTCCTGCAGTACTGGTACGACGACCCGGACACCGACGTCGTGCTCATGTACCTGGAATCCCTCGGCAGCCCCCGCAAGTTCACCCGCCTCGCCCGGCGGACCGCGGCCGCGAAGCCGCTCGTCGTGGTGCAGGGCACCGGGTCCGCGCCGCAGGGACACACGGTGCAGGCCACACGGCTGCCGCACGCGACCGTCTCCGCGCTGCTCCGGCAGGCCGGGGTGATCCGCGTGGACACCATCACCGAACTGGTCGACGCCGGCCTGCTGCTCGCCCGCCAGCCCCTGCCGGCCGGGCCGCGGGTCGCGATCCTCGGGAACTCCGAGTCGCTGGGCATGCTGACGTACGACCGCTGCCTCGCGGAGGGCCTGCGGCCCACCCGCCCGCTGGACCTGACGACGGCGGCGACGGCGGACGACTTCCACCGGGCGCTGTCGCGGGCGCTGGCCGACGAGACGTGCGACGCGGTGATCGTCACCGCGATCCCGGCGATCGGGGAGGGGTCACAGGAGGACGCGGAGCTGGCGGAGGCGCTGAGGTCGGCGGCCGCCACGGCCCCGGGCAAACCGGTGCTGGTCGTGCACATCGAGCTCGGCGGCCTCGCCGAGGCGCTCTCGGCGGCGGCGAGCACGGCTCCACAGGCCGTCGAGAAGGCGGCCGGCGCGAGCGCGGGCGCGGGGGCCAGAGACGGGACTGGGACCGGCGCCCCGGAGTTCCCCCCTGCCCGACGACCGCCCACCACGGCACCGCGCCCGCCGAAAGCCGCCTTCGCCTCCTCCACCCCCTCCTCGCGTACGAGCTCCAGCACCACCGACACCACCGGCACCACTGGCATCACAGGAGCCACAGGAACCCCTGGCCCAACCGGCACCTCCGACGCCGTCGAGACCTCCGGAACCTCCGGAACCTCCCCCTCCGCCCAGCGCCTCATCCCCGCCTACCCCGCCGCCGAGCGCGCTGCCCGCGCCCTTGCCGAGGCAGTGAAGTACGCGCAGTGGCGGCGCGAGGCCGCCGATCCGGGCAAGGTGCCCGAGTACGACGACATCGACGAGAAGCGGGCCGCCGAGCTGATCGGCGCCCTGCTGGCGCGCGGGCAGGGCCTCACGATCGGCCCGGACCAGACCTGCGAGCTGCTGGCCGCCTACGGCGTCCACGTCCGCCAGGCGCTCCCCGCGCCCACCCCGGACGCAGCGGCCGAGGCCGCCCGCACCCTCGGCTACCCGGTGGCCCTCAAGGCCACCGCCCCCCACCTCAGACACCGCGCCGACCTGGGCGGCGTCCGGCTGGACCTCGCGAACGAGGAGCAACTGCGACGGTCCTACGCCGAGTTGACCGACCTGTTCGGGAAGCCGGAGGAGCTGCGGCCGGTCGTGCAGGGCATGGCGCCCCGGGGTGTCGACACCGTCGTACGCGCCGTGATCGATCCGGCGGCCGGGGCCGTGCTCTCCTTCGGCCTCGCCGGAGCCGCCTCACAGCTCCTCGGCGACATGGCGCACCGGCTGGTCCCCGTCACCGACCGGGAGGCGACCTCGATGGTCCGCTCCATCCGGACGGCACCGCTGCTGTTCGGATGGCGGGGCTCCACGCCCGTGGACACGCCCGCCCTGGAGGAACTGCTGCTGCGGGTGTCCCGGCTGGTCGACGACAACCCCGAGGTCGTCGCCGTCACCCTGGAGCCGGTGGTCGTCGCCCAGCACGGCGTGAGCGTCCTCAGCGCGACCGTACGGCTCGCCCCGCCACCCGCCCGCGACGACCTGGGCCCGCGCATACTGCCGGCGTACTGAGGCCCGCGCGCCGGCACACCAGGGGGCTAGGGGGTGAGCCGGTCCCCGGGGCCTCGAACGGATCCGCCCAAGGTCTCGAAGGGATCCACCCGGGGTATCCAGGGGAGCAGAGGAGGGTGCCGGCACCGCCGGCCGGGAAGTGGTCTTCGTCGCACCCGTCCTCGTTCCCGGGCCGTCCGCCGTCCAGGACCGGCTCTTCCGCTCGCCCGCCCCGGAGGAGACCCCACGCCCGCCGGGGGCGGGACCGGGTGCCCGGCGCGGGCGTCCGGCCAGGGTGTGGAGGCCGCCACGGGTGAGCGTGACTGGCCCTGACCCCCCTTGCCCACGGATTAGGATGGACGCCATGGCCAAGACCAGTACGACGACCCAGGGGCTGCGCGCGGCGATCGAGCGCAGCGGCTACTACCCGGCCCTCGTGGCCGAGGCGGTGGAGGCCGCTGTGGGCGGCGAGCCCATCCGGTCGTACCTGGTCCACCAGGAGACCACGTTCGACCAGAACGAGGTCCGCCGTCATGTGACCGTCCTGGTCCTCACGGGCAACCGCTTCATCGTCAGCCACACCGACGAGCAGGCCGCCGACAGCACCTCCCCGACGCCGTACGCCACGACGTCCACGGAGTCCGTGAAGCTCGGCCGGATCTCCTCGGTCGTGGTCAGCCGCGTGGTCGCGAACCCGGAGCAGTACACGCCGGGCACGCTGCCCCGCGAGGTCGTGCTGACCATCGGCTGGGGTGCGGTCAGCCGCCTCGACCTGGAGCCCGCCGCCTGCGGTGACCCCAACTGCGAGGCCGACCACGGCTACACGGGCAGCTCCACGGCGGACGACCTCAGCCTGCGCGTCAGCGAGGCGGGGGACGGCCCGGAGACGGTGCGCCAGGCGCTCGCCTTCGCGCAGGCCATCTCCGAGGCGACCGCGGACATCACGCGCTGATGTCCCTGCCTTCGCCCTGGGACCACCCGGAACCGCTCGCCCTGGACAGCGCACCACTGCCCGAGTACGGCAGCGGCTCGCTCGCCGACCTGCTGCCGACGCTCGCCGCGGGCATGGGCGTCCCCGGCATGACCGCCACGATCGAAGAGCTGACCGGGACCGACCGGGCCTGTGTCTTCCTGATCGACGGGCTCGGCTGGGAGCAGCTCAGGGCGCACCCGGACGAGGCACCCTTCCTGAACTCGCTGCTCGGCAGTTCGCGGGGCGGCACCGGCCGGCCGCTCACCGCCGGCTACCCGGCGACCACCGCGACCTCGCTCGCCTCGGTCGGTACCGGCCTGCCCCCGGGCGCCCACGGCCTGCCCGGCTACACGGTCCGCAACCCGGCCACCGGCGCGCTGATGAACCAGCTCCGCTGGCAGCCGTGGACCGACCCGTACACCTGGCAGCCGTACCCCACGGTCTTCGAGCTGGCCGAGCGGGCCGGCGTCCACGCGGCGCAGGTCTCCTCGCCCACCTTCGCCAACACCCCGCTGACCAAGGTCGCGCTCAGCGGCGGCACCTTCATCGGCCGGCTGACCGGCGAGGACCGCATGGACCTCGCGGCCGAACAGCTGGCCGCCGGTGACCGCTCGCTCGTGTACACCTACTACGCGGAACTGGACGGCGCGGGCCACCGCTACGGCGTCGCCTCCGACACCTGGCGCGGCCAGCTCATGACCGTCGACCGGCTCGCCCAGCGCCTGGCCGAGCAGCTGCCGCCGCGCAGCGCGCTCTACGTCACCGCCGACCACGGCATGGTCGACATCCCCTTCGACGATCAGCACCGCATCGACTTCGACGAGGACTGGGAACTGCGCGCCGGAGTCGCCCTGCTGGGCGGAGAGGGCCGGGCGCGGCACGTGTACGCGGTGCCGGGCGCCGAGAACGACGTACTGACCGTCTGGCGCGAGGTGCTCGGCGAGCAGTTCTGGGTGGCCTCGCGGGACGAGGCGATCGACGCGGGCTGGTTCGGACCGCCCGGCGCGTGCGACGAGCGCGTGTACGAGCGCATCGGGGACGTGGTCGCGGCCGCGCACGACGACGTCCTGATCATCGCGTCCGAGCGGGAACCCAAGGAGTCGAAGATGGTCGGCAACCACGGTTCGATGACCCCCGCCGAGCAACTGGTCCCCCTGCTCGAAGTACGTTCCTGAACCGCCCCCTGTGACTACTCGCCGAAAGGTGTTCAACCCCTCATGCCCGAGCTGGTGTTCTTCTCCGGAACGATGGACTGCGGGAAGTCGACGCTGGCTCTGCAGATCGAGCACAACCGGTCCGCGCGCGGCCTGGTCGGCATGATCTTCACCCGGGACGACCGCGCGGGCGAGGGCAAGCTGTCCTCCCGGCTCGGTCTGGTCACCGACGCGGTGGAGGTCGAGGACGGCCAGGACCTGTACGCCTACCTCGTCGACCACCTCTCGAAGGGCGGTCGCGCGGACTACGTGATCGCGGACGAGGCGCAGTTCCTCGCGCCCGACCAGATCGACCAGCTCGCGCGCGTGGTCGACGACCTCGGCGTGGACGTCTTCGCCTTCGGCATCACCACCGACTTCCGTTCCAAGCTCTTCCCGGGCTCCCAGCGGCTGGTGGAACTGTCCGACCGCATAGAGGTGCTCCAGGTCGAGGCCCTGTGCTGGTGCGGCGCCCGCGCCACGCACAACGCCCGCACAGTGGGCGGGGAAATGGTTGTCGAGGGCGCCCAGGTCGTCATCGGAGACGTCAACCGCCTGGGGGGCGAGATTGGCTACGAGGTCCTGTGCCGCCGTCACCACCGGCGCCGGATGACCGCCGCGTCGTCCCGCGCGGCGACCCTGTCCCCGGACGTGCTGCCGGTGACATCGGTCTGACCCGTGCTGCCGGTGACAGCGGTCGTCGGATCCGGGACGAGGAGGAAGGGGGTCGGTGAAAGCCGACCGCCCGATCGGGTGACCGGGACGGTCCGGTTTTCCGCCCCGGGACACCGGGCGGCCGCTCAGCGCGGCCCCTGGACCACCGAGAAGAGCGCTCCCTCCCGGTCCGCCACCGTGGCGACGCGGCCGTGCGCGGTTTCCTGGGACGCCCGCACCACCTGCCCGCCCAGCTGGACTACCCGCCGCAGCGTGTCGTCGGCGTCGGCGACCTCGAAGTGCGTCAGCCAGTGCGACCCCCGGTCCCGGGGCAGCGTGTGTCCCATGCCGCGCAGACCGGCCACCGGGCGCCCCTCGACGTACAGGTTCACGTAGTCGAAGTCGGCGGACACCTCAGGTTCCTCCGCGTACCCGAACACGGTCTCGTAGAACTTGGCGACGCCCACGGTCTCGTAGGTGTGCAGCTCGTTCCAGACGGGGGCGCCGGGGACACCGGTGATCGTGGTGCCGGGGTGCGCGGCGCCCTGCCAGATGCCGAAGACGGCCCCGGAGGGGTCGGAGGCGATGGCCATCCGGCCGTCCTCCGCCGCGTCCAGGGGCCCGACGGCCACCGTGCCTCCGCACAGCCGCACCTGGTCCGCCGCCCGGTCGACGTCGTCGGAGGTGAGGTAGGGCGTCCAGGCGACCGGCAGCCGGAGTTCCGGCGGCAGCTGGCCGATGCCCGCCACCTCGTGCCCGTCCAGCAGGGCCCGTACGTAGGGGCCGAGTTGCCGCGGGTCCGGTCCGAACTCCCAGCCGAACAGCTCTTCGTAGAACTCCCTGGTGTCCGCGAGTCCGTGCACCATCAGGGTCACCCAGCAGGGTGTGCCGGGCGCGCGTCGCGCGTACGGGCCGGCCGACTCCCGTGCCTCGGTCATCGATCACTCTCTCCCCGGCCCCTCACGGTGGCCGTGTCGCATCCGCTCCCCGCAAGGGCTGTGCCGCTGGCGCGCACGCCCGTGCCGGTACCCACATCCTTCGCCGTGACGCGTGCCGTGCCGCCCGGTGCCACCTGGGGAGGATGTCCGCTCCGACGTCTCTCGCCGCTTGCGGACGGTGGCCGGCGGGGCGTCCGTCAGTTGTACAGCGTGTGCCCGATCCGGTACACCCGGTGATCGAACGTGTCCGGCCGAGCAGAGTAGCCGTACCTGGACGCCGCGGCCACCCCTGGCGTATGGATGGATGTCATGACAGCCATCATCACCGCATCCGAACTCGCCCGGGACCTGGCCGGACAGACCCCGCCGGTCCTGCTGGACATCCGCTGGCAGTTGAGCGCGTCGAAGGCGGCGGGCGCCCCGGCCTTCGACGGCCGGGCCGAGTACGCGGCCGGACACGTCCCCGGCGCGGTCTACGTCGACCTGGACGGCGAACTCGCCTCCGCTCCCGGCGCGCGCGGCCGGCATCCGCTGCCCGGCACCGACGCGTTCGGCGCGGCCATGCGCCGCGCGGGCGTGTCGGCCGCCCGGCCGGTCGTCGTGTACGACGGCGGCCAGGGCTGGGCGGCCGCGCGCGCGTGGTGGCTGCTGCGCTGGACGGGTCACCCGGACGTGCGGGTCCTCGACGGCGGGTTGCCGGCGTGGGAGGGGCCGCTGTCGACGGACGTGCCCGCTCCGGCCGAGGGCGACTTCGAACCGGCGCCCGGCGCCGTCGGCTTGCTCGACGCGGACGCGGCGGCGGCTCTGGCCCGCTCGGGTGTGCTGCTCGACGCGCGCGCGGGTGAGCGGTACCGCGGCGAGGTCGAGCCGATCGACCCGGTCGGCGGGCACATCCCGGGCGCGGTGTCGGCGCCGACGGCGGAGAACGTCGGCCCCGACGGCCGGTTCCTGCCCGCGGCGGACCTCAGGGACCGCTTCAAGGCCCTGGGAGTGTCCGGGGACGCACCGGTGGGCGTGTACTGCGGCTCGGGCGTCTCGGCCGCGCACGAGGTGCTGGCCCTCGCGGTGGCGGGTGTTCCGGCGGCCCTCTACGTGGGTTCGTGGTCGGAGTGGTCCGCCGACCCGTCCCGCCCGGTGGCGGTCGGCGCGGACCCGCAGTAGACGGCGGAAGGTGGGGGCACGTGCGCCCCCACCTCCCGCGACCGTGAACTCGTGCGAGTCGACGGCCGTGAACTCGTACGGCCGTGAACTCGTGCGACCGTCGGCTCGTACGAACGCCTGCGATTCAAACGGCCGTACGGCCTGTTTACTCCTGCTTCTTGCGCCGGGTACCGAAGACGATCTCGTCCCAGCTCGGCACCGCGGCCCTGCGGCCGGGGCGGACGCCGTCGGCCTCGGCCTGCCGGTCGGTGGCGCCGATGAGCCGGTCGCGGTGGCTGGTCACGGAGCGGGGCATGAGGACGTCCGCGTAGGCCGAGCCGGCCGAGGCGGCGGGCGCCGGAGGCTCCTCCGTCGCGGGCTCCTCGGGGGTCTCCTCCGAGGTCTCCGGCGGCCGTTCCGGCACCACCAGGTCGCCCCGGAAGCTCGGCACCGCCTCAAGGAGGCTGGTCAGCGAGTCGCGTTCGCCGGTGCTCTCGTCGGCGGGCTCGGACGCCTGCGCGGGCAGGCTCGGCCGGTCCCGGTCGCTCCGGTCGAGGGCGCGGTCCATCGAACGCTCGCGCGGCAGCCGGGCGATGCGCGGCACGAACGGGAAACTCGGCTCGGGTACGGCGAGGTCGTCGGACTCACCGATCAGCGAGCGCGCCTCGTCGTCGACGGCCTGGACGAGCCGCCGGGGCGGGTCGTACGTCCAGCCCGCCGAGTGCGGTTCGCCCGCGACCCGGTAGACGAGGAGGACCTCCCAGGTGCCGTCGTCGCGGCGCCAGGAGTCCCACTGCACGGTGTCCTTCTCGACGCCGCGCAGCAGCAGCCGCTCCTGTACGGCCTCGCCGAGCAACGGGCCGGAGTTCTCGCCGGGGCGGCGGACCGGGGTCTTGCGGGCCCGCTCGGCCATGAAGGCGCGCTCGGCCAGCACCGGTCCCTCGAAGCGCCGTACCCGGTCGACGGGAATGCCGGCGAGCTGGGCGACCTCTTCCGCGGTGGCACCGGCACGTATGCGGGCCTGGATGTCACGGGGGCGGAGATGGCTCTCCACCTCGATCTCGATCTGGCCGAGGCGGGGACGGTCACCGCGCACGGCGGCGCGCAGCCGTTCATCGATCGGAAGGGTGTACTCCGTCGCGTCGGCAGCCTTGAGCACCAGCCGTGTGCCGTCATTGGAGACGGCCACGACACGCAGTTCGGGCATGGGAACCTCCCGGGTGGTGCCTGCCGACGTCACGTGCGTCGCTGCTTCCGCTAGTCGAGTGTGGCCTGCCCGGGTGCAGCCTGCCACAACCTTGCCGAGTTGCCCGGCGTGTCGGGCACGGGCCCGGGATCGCCGTTATGGCACGGTTACCAATTCGCAACGCTAAGTGACGAACCTCATCACCCTGTGCAACTAGCCCCCTCCCGGCGGTCCCGCAAGGCCGCGGACACCCTGGTGGGAGACCGGGCCCAGGGCTCGCAACAGTACTCCATTCGGACCACTCGCGTGGATTGGCGCGCCGCCCAACTTCTGGCAAGGGGTGCGACTTGGCCGTATGAGGCCGGGTCGCGGTGGGGGTGAACGTGGCGAAGTTCACGCTATGTCCAGAAACGGAACTAATGGTTTCGTTCGTACGTCCCTTCTCCTGCGGTAGATCGCTCAATGTCGATCAAGTACGGGAAAGGCAGGCAGGTTCCGGGTATGCGTGAAACGCCCGAAGCGGGTCGGAAGCGGTTCGAGCTGAGCGTCCCCCAGGTCGCGGGCAGCGCGCTCGCGGCGGTGGTGGCGGCCAAACTGGCCTCGTACTTCGGGGTGTACGGCACGATCCTCGGCGCCGGAGTCGTCAGCGTGATCGCCACCTGCGGCGGCTCCTTCTTCCAGCAGCTCTTCCGGCGCACCGGTGAGCAGTTGCGCGAGGCCAAGGGCGCACCGCGGCCGAAGGGGCGGGCGTCGCAGGAGCAGGAAGGGACTGCCGCGGGCGAGTTCGGCGACGCGACCGTCTACCGCGCGCGCGTGAAGAGCTGGAAGCGCCCGGTCGTCGCGGCCGCCCTCGTCTTCGGGGTCACCATGGCCGGCATCACGACGTACGAGCTGGTGTCCGGCAACAGCTTCAGCGGCGGCAGGGGTACGACGGTCAGCGACGCCGTCGACGGCGGCCGCGGCGCCCACTCCCCGAAGACCGGTGTCGGCGGACCCTCCTCGTCGCCCTCGTCCCCCTCGGACGCTCCCGGCACCGGCGCCCCCTCGACCGGTCGCGGCGGTACGCCCGAGCCGGCCACTCCCGCGCCGAGCGGCTCCCCGGACGGGAAGTCGAGCCACGGACCGGCCACCCCGTCCACCCCGGCCCAGGTCACCCCGCCCCCCACGCCCGGCGGGACCACGGCCACGCCTACGACCCCAGAACCCTCCGCAAGTAGTCGTTCTGGAACAGCCGTTCCGGGTCAAGACGGTCCCGCAACGCCGTGAACTCGCCGAAGCGCGGGTACGCCCCCGCGAAGTACTTCGCGTCACGGGTGTGCACCTTGCCCCAGTGCGGCCGGCCCTCGTGCGCGGTGAAGACGCGCTCGGCGGCGGTGAAATAGGCCTGGTACGGAGTGCCCCGGAACATGTGGACGGCGATGTAGGCGCTGTCCCGGCCGGAGGCGGTGGACAGGGTGATGTCGTCGGCCGGGGCGGTGCGTACCTCGACCGGGAAGCTCACCCGCAGACCGGAGCGCTCCACCATGGCCTTCAGTTCGCGCAGCGTCTCGCCCAGGGCCGCGCGCGGGACGGCGTACTCCATCTCCACGAAGCGCACCCGGCGCGGTGAGGTGAAGACCTTGTAGGGGATGTCGGTGTACGTCCGCGCGGACAGTGCCCTGCTGGAGATCCGGGCGATGGCCGGGACGGTGGCGGGTGCGGCGCGGCCGGCCCACTGGGCCGCCTGGAAGACGCCGTTGGAGAGGAACTCGTCCTCGAACCAGCCGGCCAGCCGCCCCACCGGCTGCTCCGGACCCGCGCTGCGGTTGTTGCGCTTGGTGTTGGTGCTGCCGGTGTGCGGGAACCAGTAGAACTCGAAGTGCTCGTTCTCGGCCCACAGTTGGTCGAACTCGGCCAGTACCCGGTCGAGGGGCATCGGCTCCTCGCGGGCGGTGAGCAGGAACAGCGGTTCGACGGCGAAGGTGATCGCGGTGACCACGCCGAGCGCGCCGAGGCCCGTGCGCGCGGCCGCGAAGACGTCGGGGTTCTTCCCCGCGGAACACGTCAGCACCGAGCCGTCCGCGGTGACCAGTTCGAGCGCCGTGATCTGTGCGGAGATCGAGCCCGACTCGCGGCCCGTGCCGTGGGTGCCGGTGCTGGTGGCCCCGGAGACGGTCTGCTCCATGATGTCGCCCATGTTGGTGAGCGACAGGCCCTCGCGCGCCAGGGCCGCGTTGAGTCTCTTGAGCGGGGTGCCCGCCTCGACCGTGACGGTCATGGCGGTGCGGTCGATGTCACGGATCCCGGTCAACAGTTGAGGGCGGATCAACACGCCGTCGGTGGCCGCTATGGACGTGAAGGAGTGGCCGGTGCCGACCGCCTTCACCTTCAGTCCGTCCTCGGCGGCCCGGCGCACCGCGGCGGCCAGTTCCTCCACCGAGGCCGGAGTGACCTGCCGGGCGGGGCGGGCGCTGACGTTCCCGCCCCAGTTACGCCAGGTGCCGTTCTTGCCGCTCACTGTGCTGCTCAACGGTGCCTCCCCGCCCCGCCGCCGGCCTGCGCAGCCGGCGGTACCCGAGGAAACCGACCGCGACCGCGACGGCCCCGGACACGGCCGGAACCCCGTACCCGGCCCGCGCGCCGGCCGAGTCGATCACCCAGCCGGCCGCCGAGGAGCCGAGCGCGACCCCGACCGCGAGGCCGGTGCTCACCCAGGTCATCCCCTCGGTGAGGTTCGCGCGAGGTACGTGCTCTTCGATGAGGGACATCGTCGTGATCATCGTCGGCGCGATGAACAGCCCCGCAACGAACAGCGCCACGGCCAGAAGCGGCAGGTTCCCGACCAGTAGGAGGGGGATCATACTCACGGCCATCCCGCTCACGCCCAGCAGCCAACGGCGTTCCGGGGCCCCGGTGAACCGCAGCAACCCGAAGACCACGCCGGCCGCGCAGGAACCGGCGGCGTACAGCGCGAGCACCACACTCGCGGCGGCCTTGTGACCGCGCTCGTCGGCGAAGGCCACGGTGACCACGTCGATCGCCCCGAAGATCGCGCCCGTGGCCACGAAGGTGGCCACCAGCACCTGGAGCCCGGGCGAGCGCAGCGCGCTTCCGCTCCCGTGCTGCTCGCGCGGGTGCGGCTCGGGCTCGGTGGCGCGCTGGGAGGTCAGCCACAGGACGCCGACGGCCAGGAAGCAGGCCGCGAGCAGGGGACCCGCCTCCGGGAACCAGGCCGTGGACAGGCCGATGGAGATGATCGGCCCGAAGATGAAGCACGTCTCGTCGACGACGGACTCGAACGAGTAGGCGGTGTGCAGCTTCGGGGTGCCCCGGTACAGGGCCGCCCAGCGGGCACGGACCATCGCGCCGAGGCTCGGCACCGTGCCGATGCCGGCGGCGCAGACGAACAGCACCCAGTCCGGCCAACGCAGCGAGGCGGCGACCAGCAGCCCGGCGGCCGACGCGAGCGCCGCCAGGGTCGCCGGACGCAGCACCCGGCGCTGCCCGTGCCGGTCCACCAGCCGGGATATCTGCGGCCCGATCGCCGCGGCGGACAGCGCGATGGTGGCCGACAGCGCGCCCGCGAGGCCGTAGCGCCCGGTGAGCTGCGAGACCATCGTGACCACGCCGATGCCCATCATCGACAGCGGCATCCGGCCGAGGAACCCCGCGGCGGAGAAACGCTTCGTGCCGGGTTCGTCGAACAGGGCGCGGTAGGGGCTGGGCACGTGATCTCCGAAGCGACTCGGTAAGGCGCGAATGCGGCTGATACAGCTTACGAGTTAGGTAACCCTAATCGCATCAGGGATCATGGCCGGAAAATCGCATGAAAAGGCATGGAATGCGACTCTTCACCCCGCCGCCTCTCGGCTGTCGGTACCGAGTGGCAGGATCGAGACATGCCAGACGCGCTCGATGCCATCCCCTACGACGCCCTGCTCCTGCTCTCCTTCGGCGGACCCGAGGGCCCCGACGACGTGGTCCCGTTCCTGGAGAACGTCACGCGCGGGCGCGGCATCCCCAAGGAACGCCTCAAGGAAGTCGGGCAGCACTACTTCCTGTTCGGCGGGGTCAGCCCCATCAACGACCAGAACCGCGCCCTGCTGGACGCCCTCCGCAAGGACTTCGCCGACAGCGGCCTGGATCTGCCGGTCTACTGGGGCAACCGCAACTGGGCGCCGTACCTGACGGACACCCTGCGCGAGATGGCCGCCGACGGCCGCCGCCGCGTCCTGGTGCTCACCACCAGCGCCTACGCCTCCTACTCGGGCTGCCGCCAGTACCGCGAGAACCTCGCCGACGCGCTGGCCGTGCTCGAATCCGAGGGCCTGGAGCCGCCGGAGACCGACAAGCTGCGGCACTACTTCAACCACCCGGGCTTCGTCGAGCCCATGGTCGACGGAGTGCTGCGCTCGCTCGCCGATCTCCCCGAGGACGTCCGCGACGGCGCCCGCATCGCCTTCACCACCCACTCCATCCCGACCTCCGCGGCCGACACCTCCGGCCCCGTCGAGGCCCACGGCGAGGGCGGCGCCTACGTCGCGCAGCACCTGGAGGTGGCCCGGCTGATCGCCGACGCCGTCCGCGAGCGCACCGGCGTCGACCACCCCTGGCAGCTCGTCTACCAGTCCCGCTCCGGCGCCCCGCACATCCCGTGGCTGGAGCCCGACATCTGCGACCACCTGGAGGACCTGCACGGCGCCGGCGTCCCGGCCGTCGTCATGGCGCCCATCGGCTTCGTCTCCGACCACATGGAGGTCCTCTACGACCTCGACACGGAGGCCATGGCCAAGGCCGGGGAGCTGGGGCTGCCGGTGCGCCGCTCGGCCACCGTGGGTGCCGACCCCCGGTTCGCCGCGGCGATCCGCGAGCTGATCCTGGAGCGGGCCGCCGCGGAGCGCGGGCAGCGGGTCACGCCGTGCGCCCTGGGCGCGCTCGGCGCGAGCCACGACCTCTGCCCGGTCGGCTGCTGCCCGGCCCGCGCCCCGCACCCGGCCGCCGCGGGCGCGGACAGTCCGTGGGGGACCTCGTCCTGACCGTGTCGGCGACACGGGAACCGGTACGGCCGTCCGCCGCGCCGCTGCCGCTGCCGCAGCTGCCGCCGTCGCGCGCCGCCGCAACGAAGCGCCGCTCCGGCCGCCCCCGTGTCCCGCGGCCGCATCCACCGGACCTTGCCCAGGCCGGCGCCGGCGCCCCGTCGCCCTGCGCCGACCCGCTCTCCACAAGACACCCCCCCCTACGCGTGAGGAGACCCGTGACCGAGGCCCTGCACACGGAACTGCTCGAACTGGCCCAGGAGGCCGCCCGCAGCGCCGGCGAGCTGCTGCGGGACGGCCGGCCGGCCGACCTGGCGGTGGCCAGGACCAAGTCGAGCCCGATCGACGTCGTCACCGAGATGGACATCGCGGCCGAGAAGCTGATCACCGATCTGATCTCCGGCCGGCGCCCCGACGACGGCTTCCTCGGCGAGGAGGGCGCCGCCACCGAGGGCACCAGCGGCATCCGCTGGGTGATCGACCCGCTCGACGGCACCGTCAACTACCTGTACGGCCTGCCGACCTGGGCCGTGTCCATCGCGGCCGAGCAGGACGGGGAGACGGTCGCCGGGGTCGTCGCGGCGCCGATGCGCGGCGAGACGTACCACGCGGTACGCGGCCGGGGCGCCTGGGCCACCGGCGCGTGGGACGGGGAGCGCGCGCTGTCCTGCCGCCCCGCGCCCCCGCTGGACCAGACGCTCGTCTCCACGGGCTTCAACTACGTCGCCGAGGTCCGCGCCCACCAGGCCGAGGTGGCCGGCCGGCTCATCCCGTTGCTGCGCGACATCCGGCGCAGCGGATCGGCGGCCGTCGACCTCTGCGACGTGGCCTGCGGCCGGCTGGACGGGTACTACGAGCGGGGACTGAACGCGTGGGACTTCGCCGCGGGTGACCTCATCGCCCGGGAGGCGGGCGCCCTGACCGGTGGACGGCCCGGAGAGCGGCTCTCGCGGGAGCTGACCGTCGCGGGTACACCGGGGGTCTTCGAGCCCCTCCAGCGGCTGCTGGAGGACTTCGGGGCATGGCACGACGGAACGTTCCCGGCGGGTTGACGCGCAACCGCCTCGCGCGGGTGTAGAACAGCACTCGCGGAGAACACGACGGGACCCCCGGCGCTGGATTCGCCGAGGGTCCCGCCGCTGCGCTTCGCGCTGATCAGACGCGTGACGCGCCGACCTCCACACCGTGTTCGGCGGCGAGGCGTTTCAGGTCGTCGAGCTCGGCCTGCTCCACCTCGACGAGGAAGTCGTCGCCCTCGTCACGAGCCCGCGACAGGTCGGACTCGGTCGCCCTTATGCGCTGCAGAAGTCCTGCGGTGAATGCGTCCATGCTGCGCCCCCTCGTCCAGGGTCGTGGGTCGGTGGCACGGGGGTGTGCCGGTTTGGAGAAGAGGCGATCACGGCTCTCGCGGGTGCCCAGCGCTGCCCTGCCGGGCGGCCACGGTGCCGGACACCCACGCCCGCTCTGCGGAAAGCGGACCGCGGAGTACCGCATGGTGCTGCGGCACATGCAGAGCGTGATCGCGGGGTGTAAAGCCGTCCTCCCCCCGCTCCCCTCCGGGGAAACCTCGGCGGAGGAGAAAATCTCGTCATTCCGCCCCGCCACAGTCGTCCCTGCGGCCCGGGCTCCCGCCTTACAGCCGACTTATGGCCGAAAAGGGCAGGATGGACGCCACACTCCCACGGACACTCCCTTCCGCAGGCGCCGCGGCGCGCTACGCGGGTGGACAGAGGAAGGACAAGCGACGTGCGCGTACTCGTCGTCGAGGACGAGCAACTGCTCGCCGATGCGGTGGCCACCGGACTGCGCCGGGAGGCCATGGCCGTCGACGTCGTGTACGACGGTGCGGCCGCCCTGGAGCGCATCGGCGTCAACGACTACGACGTGGTCGTCCTCGACCGTGACCTCCCGCGCGTGCACGGCGACGACGTCTGCCGCAGGATCGTGGAGCTGGGCATGCCCACGCGCGTGCTCATGCTCACCGCGTCGGGCGACGTCAGCGACCGCGTCGAGGGACTGGAGATCGGTGCCGACGACTACCTCCCGAAGCCGTTCGCCTTCAGCGAGCTGATCGCACGCGTGCGCGCCCTCGGACGCCGTACGAGCGTGCCGCTGCCGCCCGTGCTGGAGCGTGCCGGGATCAAGCTCGACCCCAACCGGCGCGAGGTCTTCCGCGACGGCAAGGAGATCCAGCTCGCGCCCAAGGAGTTCGCGGTCCTGGAGGTGCTGATGCGCAGCGAGGGCGCGGTCGTCTCGGCCGAACAGCTGCTGGAGAAGGCCTGGGACGAGAACACCGACCCGTTCACCAACGTGGTGCGGGTGACCGTCATGACCCTGCGCCGCAAGCTGGGCGAGCCACCCGTCATCGTCACGGTGCCCGGCTCCGGCTACCGGATCTGATCCGCCATGGCCGCGACGCCCGCCACGCCCCAGGCGCCCCCGAAACCCACCTGGGACCCCCGACGCCCGCAGCCGCCCTTCCCGTGGCTGCGCCCGACCATCCGGATACGGCTCACGCTGCTGTACGGCGGCATGTTCCTGATCGCCGGCATCCTGCTGCTGTCGATCATCTATCTGCTGGCCGCACAGGCGATCAACACGGGCAACCAGCCGCTGTTCAAGATCGTCGGCTTCCAGAGCCTGAACGTCGCCAGCGCCAACTGCCACGCGATCACCAACGGCCTGTCGCTGCAGGCCTTCAACGCCGCGGTCAGCGAGTGCATGGACCACCAGCGCCAGGCGGCCCTGGACAACCTGCTCAGCCGCTCGCTGCTGGCCCTGCTGGGCCTCGCGGTGATCGCCTTCGCGTTCGGTTACGCGATGGCGGGCCGGGTGCTGTCCCCGCTCGGCCGGATCACCCGCACCGCCCGCCAGGTGGCCGGATCCGACCTGTCCCGCCGGATCGAGCTGGACGGCCCGGACGACGAGCTGAAGGAGCTGGCGGACACCTTCGACGACATGCTGGAGCGCCTGCAAAGGGCCTTCACCGCCCAGCAGCGCTTCGTCGGCAACGCCTCCCACGAGCTGCGCACCCCGCTGGCGATCAACCGCACGCTCCTGGAGGTGCACCTGTCGGACCCGGACGCGCCGGTGGAGCTGCAGCAGCTCGGCAAGACCCTCCTGGCCACCAACGAGCGCAGCGAACAGCTGGTCGAGGGGTTGCTGCTGCTCGCCCGCAGCGACAACCAGATCATCGAGCGCGGGCCCGTCGATCTGGCCGAGGTGGCCTCCCAGGCCGTCGACCAGGTGCACGCCGAGGCGGAGGCCAAGGGCGTGGAGATCCGCGGCGAGCGCAAGCCCGCCGTGGTGCAGGGCAACGGCGTGCTGCTGGAGCGGATCGCGCTGAACCTGGTCCAGAACGCGGTGCGCTACAACGTGGCCGAAGGAGGATGGGTGGAGGTCGCCACCGACGTCGAGCACGGGCAGGCAGTGCTGACCGTGTCGAACACCGGGCCGGTGGTGCCGGCGTACGAGATCGACAACCTCTTCGAGCCCTTCAGGCGGCTCCGTACGGAGCGAACGGGCAGCGACAAGGGGGTCGGCCTCGGTCTGTCCATCGTGCGTTCCGTGGCCCGCGCACACGGCGGCCACATCGCGGCACGGCCCCGGGAGGGCGGAGGACTGGTGATGCGTGTCACCCTTCCGTTGTGACCGTAATTCGGCACTCGCGGAACATGTTCGCTTTGCGCGGAATTTTCAGACCGCCGAGCGGGGTTGTTCCTGTGTGATCGATCACATGGACGGATTTCCGGCCATCTACTCTCCGTGATCATGACACCAGGTGGAAAGCCGGTAAAATCCGGGTTTTCGGGACTCTTGATCACGGGAAGTACACGGTGAGGCGCCTTTGAGGTGCGGCATTCGAACCGTGTACGGTCCTCACCGCCATCCAACCCGATCACTCTTGAGAGATCGGATTGGGTGTCGATTGAGTAACAGACCTTGATGTGAGGCAAAATCTCCGCCTCAGGTCGGGCACAAGTCCGGCCTCTCACGCGTTACGTGCGCTGGAGACACCGCAGACACCCAGAGGGGGAGAGCGATATGGCAACCGATTACGACACTCCACGCAAGACCGACGATGACGTCGACTCGGACAGCCTCGAAGAGCTGAAGGCCCGTAGGAACGACAAGTCCACCTCATCGGTGGACGTCGACGAGTTCGAGGCCGCAGAGGGCCTGGAACTTCCTGGAGCCGACCTCTCGAACGAGGAACTGGCCGTCCGAGTGCTGCCGAAGCAGCAGGACGAGTTCACCTGCATGAGCTGCTTCCTGGTTCACCACCGCAGCCAGCTGGCCCGAGAGAAGAACGGCCAGCCGATCTGCCGCGACTGCGACTGAGGAGGGGTCGGCCGTGACTGGCTCGACCCCCCCGCGGAAGCGCCGCTTCCCCTTCGGGGGAGCGGACCAAGGGCCGCCGTCCGACGGCCCGCATGGTGCGCGTGACGACGAGCGGGGCTCTCCCGGAACGGGAGCCTCGCTCGAACCGGCGGCCGGCCGGCCCGACCAGCCGACGCCGGCACGCGAGCCCGCCACCAGGCGGGCCGCGGTGAGGCACGAGGCCGTGGTGATCCGGGACAAGGCCCGGCAACTGGCCCGGGAAGGTGCCCGCAGGGCCGGCAGTCGCGCCCGCGCGGGGCTCGGCCACCTCGCGGACCGGATCATCGAGATCGCCCCGCGTGTCCCCGTACGTGACCTCGCTACCCTGCGCAGGCAGTTCCCGGGTCTCGGACCCGAGCAGCTCGCCGACAAACTGGTGGCGGGCGCGGCGGCAGGGACCTCGACGGTCGGAGCCGGGATCGGGGCGGCCGCGATGCTGCCCGTGCCGCCCGCCATGCCGACCGAGCTGGCCGCGGAGATCACCGGGGTCGCCGCGATCGAGCTGAAGCTCATCGCCGAACTTCACGAGGTGTACGGCGTACGGCCGCCGGGGAACCTCGCCGCCCGCAGTGCCGCGTATCTGTCCTCCTGGTCGGGGGAGCGCGGAATCGACGTGATGAAGCCGTCGACGATCGACATGGCCCTCGGGGGCCGGATGAAACGCGAACTTCGTCAGCAGATCATGAAGCGGCTGGTCCGGGATCTGCCCAACCTCATCCCGTTCATGGTCGGCGCCGCCGTCGGAGCGGTCATGAACCGCCGCGACACCAAGAGACTCGCCGCCCTGGTCCGCAAGGACCTGCGGAAGATCCAGGTTCCCTGGGACGAGCTGCCGGAGCAGCCCCCGCTGGAGGAGCCGGAGGATCCACTGAAGCTGGGCTGACCTCCCGGCGAACCACAGGACTGACGAACTCCAGCTCCCACCAGGGAACGCAGGGCCGGTGAAGGGCCCCACAGGACTCATGAGGGGCCGCTGGGCCGGCATGGGCCCGCGGGGACCGGCGAGGGCCCGCAGGGCCTGAGCGGACACGCAGGACCGGCGCGCGACCCCACAGGGCGGGGACGGACCCACAGGACGGGAGCGGATCTGCGGGACGGGAGCGGCCTCACGACGGGAGCGGTCCCACGGGACGGGGACCCACAGCGCAGGAACGGACCCACGGGACCGGCGAAGGTCCCCGGTCTACCGGCGGGCCGGGAGGCTCCGAGGCTCCTACGCCTTCTGCTCCCGGGCCTCCGCGATCGCCGCGGCCAGCCGCTCCGGCTCGCGGGTCGACAGGTACAGGTACGGCGTCGGGTCCTCCGGGTCGGTCACCTCGACCCGGAGCGCGGTCGGGATGTACGCGCGCAGCAGCAGGAAGGCGCGGGTGTCGGCCTTGTAGGTGCGCCAGGCACGGGCCTCCTCCGCGTCCATCACCTCGGACGAGCCCAGCGCCGTGACCGGGATCTTCGCCTCGCCCGCGATCAGCGAGCCGCCCACCACGCGGATGCGCTGGGAGCCGTACGAGCTGGCCACCACCGCGGCCGCCGCCGTACCGCCGACCAGGCCGCCGAGCAGCGGCAGCGTGCCGAACGGGAGCAGGACGAGGGCGAACGCGACGCCCACGAGGAAGCTGATGGCCCACCACGAGCGGGGGGCGGTGAGGCGTTCTTCGTAAGGGGTGGCGGAGAGCTGCATGAAGCCAAGCTTGGCACGGAGGCCGCATGTCCCCGGAGTCGGGGCGGGCCGGTGCGTGGCCCTGCCCGGCAGGGCGGTGGCGGGTGACGGACGGACGGGTAAGGTCTGCGCCTGTGAGTGGTAGTTCCGCGGCTCTTCAGCCCCCCGCCGACGCGGTGAAACCCGTACGGCATCCCGACGCGCCCGCGCCCGGCGAACTTCTCGGCGCCCACTACGAACACTGTTTCGGATGTGGTCCCGGCCAGCCGCACGGACTGCATCTGGAGGCGCGCGCCGGCGAGGGTGTCTCGCTGACCGCCGAGTTCACCGTCCAGGCCGCCCACCAGGGCGCCCCCGGTCTCGCGCACGGTGGCGTGCTGGCCACCGCCCTGGACGAGACCCTCGGCTCGCTGAACTGGCTGCTGCGGACCATCGCCGTCACCGGCCGGCTGGAGACCGACTACGTGCGGCCGGTCCCCGTCGGTACCACGCTGTATCTGGAGGCCGAGGTCACCGCCGTCGCCGGGCGGAAGATCTACTCGACCGCCACCGGGCGCATCGGCGGCCCCGAGGGACCCGTTGCCGTCCGTGCCGACGCCCTCTTCGTCGAGGTCAAGGTCGACCACTTCGTCGACCACGGCCGCGAGGAGGAGATCAAGGCCGCCATGAGCGACCCGGACCAGATCCGGCGAACCCGCGCTTTCGAGGTGAACCCGTGACCACCGACCACCCCATCGGCCCCGCCCTCCGCGATCCCCTGAACGTGCGGATCCGCCGCGTGGATCCGGAGGTACCGCTTCCGGCGTACGAGCACCCCGGGGACGCCGGCGCCGATCTGCGTACCACCGAGGCGTGCGAGCTGGCGCCCGGCGAGCGGGCCGTACTGCCGACGGGCGTGGCGATCGCCCTCCCCGAGGGGTACGCGGCCTTCGTGCATCCGCGCTCCGGCCTTGCCGCACGCTGCGGTGTTGCCCTGGTGAATGCCCCAGGGACGGTTGATGCCGGGTACCGTGGGGAGATCAAGGTGATCGTGGTGAATCTCGACCCGCGCGAGTCCGTGCGGTTCGAGCGCTTCGACCGGATTGCCCAACTGGTCGTCCAGCAGGTCGAGAGGGTCCGCTTCCAGGAGGTCGCGGAACTTCCCGGCTCTGCCCGGGCCGAGGGGGGCTTCGGGTCCACCGGTGGCCATGCCGCGGTGGGCGATGTGAGCGGCACAAGCGGTCAGGCCGCCTCAGGCGGTCGGACGGGTGGGAATCGATACGCTTCGGTCGTATCCGACCGGGAAGGACAGTGACGTGTTCGGACGTCGCAACAAGAAGGGTGCCGCCGAGGGCGCGGCCGGCGAGGCCGAGCAGGTCGTCGACAGCGTCGACACCGAGGCGGACGTGGAAGAGGTCGAGCGCGAGCGCGTCCGGCTGGAGCCCGGACCCCGGCCCGAGGGGCCGTGGGACAGCACCGAGGTGAACGAGCCGGCCGAGGGCCGCGTGGACCTGGGTGGCCTGTTCGTACCGGGTGTCGACGGCATGGAACTGCGGGTCGAGGTCGCCGGTGACGCGATCGTCGCCGCGACCGTCGTACTGCGCGACAGCGCCATTCAGCTGCAGGCCTTCGCCGCACCCAAGCGCGAGGGCATCTGGGGTGAGGTCCGCGACGAGATCGGCGGCGGGATCACCCAGCAGGGCGGCATCGTCGACGAGGTCGAGGGCCCGCTGGGCTGGGAGCTGCGCGCCCAGGTGCCGGTGCAGCTGCCCGACGGCACCGGCGGCTTCCAGGTCGTCCGGTTCGTCGGCGTGGACGGCCCGCGCTGGTTCCTGCGCGGCGTGATCTCCGGCCAGGGTGCCGTGCAGCCGCAGGCGGCCGGCCTGCTGGAGCAGATCTTCCGGGACACGGTCGTGGTCCGCGGCGAGGGCCCGATGGCGCCCCGCGACCCGATCGTCCTCAAGCTGCCGAACGACGCCCAGATGGTCCCCGAGGGTGTCCAACAGCAGCAGCAGGAAGAGGAGGGCTCCCGCTTCTCCGGCGGCATGGGTCAGCTCCAGCGCGGACCGGAGATCACCGAGGTCCGCTAGGACCGGAGATCGCCGAGCTCTCGCTGGGCGCCACACCGAGCAGTGTGAAGGGCCGTACCCCCGTGGCGGGGTACGGCCCTTCCGCATGTCCCCGTGGCGGCGGTGGTGGGGTACGGCCCTTCCGTATGCCCAACGGGCGGGGCGCGCTCCTTCCGCATGCTCCCGTGGCCGTGGCCGGTCCTTCCACATGCGTGACCCCTTGACGGGTGAATGGTCTGTACCTACCGTCTCCGGCCAACGCCTATGTTCACAAAGGCGCTCCAAGTTCACATACATGAACGGAGTCGCGATGCGCCGTACCCCACTGCTCGCAGTCGTGGCCGCCCTGCTCCTGGGCGCCTTCACCGCCCCCGCCGCCCACTCGGCCCCCGCCGCCTTCGTCCACCCCGGAGTCACCGTCTCCCGGGGCCAGCTGGACTTCGCCCGCGACAAGGTCCTGGCCGGCGCCCAGCCCTGGAAGGGCGCGTACGACCAGATGATGGCGAGCCCGTACGCCGACCTGAACCGCACGCCCAAGCCCCGTGCCACCGTCGAGTGCGGCTCGTACTCCAACCCGAACTACGGCTGCACCGACGAGCGCGAGGACGCCATCGCGGCCTACACGGACGCCCTCGCCTGGTACGTCACCGGGGACGCGCGCTACGCCCAGAAGTCCATCCAGATCATGGACGCCTGGTCGGGGACCATCACCAGCCACACCAACAGCAACGCGCCCCTCCAGACCGGCTGGGCCGGCTCCTCCTGGCCGAAGGCCGCCGAGATCATCAAGTACACGTACACCGGGAGCTGGGCCAACTCCGGCCGCTTCGCGACCATGCTCCGCAACGTCTACCTCCCCGTCGTCATCAAGGGCTCCAACTCCAACGGCAACTGGGAACTGTCGATGACGGAGGCCGCCGTCGGCATCTCCGTCTTCCTGGAGGACAAGGCGTCGTACGACTCCGCCATGGCCAGGTTCCGCACCCGCACGGCCGCCTACGTCTACCTCGACACCGACGGCGACCTGCCGAAGACCGTGCCCAGCCAGAACCTGAACACCCGCGACAAGGTCGTCTCCTACTGGCAGGGCCAGTCCACCTTCGTCACCGGGCTCACCCAGGAGACCTGCCGCGACCTCACCCACACCGGGTACGGCATCTCCGCGATCTCCCACATCGCCGAGACCAGCCGGATCCAGGGCCAGGACCTGTACGGCACCGACGTCGGCAAGCGGCTGCGGCAGGCGCTCGGCTTCCAGTCCAAGTACCAGCTCGGCACGGCCGTCCCCAGCTGGCTGTGCGGCGGCTCCCTCAACCTCGGACTCGGCCCGGTCACCGAGGTCGGCTACAACGCCCTCCACAACCGCCTCGGCATCGCCATGACCAACACCCAGAACCTGACCCAGAACAACCGCCCGGCGGGCAGCAACAACCTCTTCGTCGCCTGGGAGACCCTCACCCACGGCGACAACCCGAACTGAACCGTCTCCCTGCGGCGGAACCGTTGAACGGCCGGGCGCCCGCGGCCATACTGGCGCCCGGCCCGCGGGTCACGCGGGCGGCACGGGGGACACGGGGGACAGGGGGAGGCGGCATGAGCAGCCAGGTGGTCACCGAGACCATGGTGCGCGTCGAGGACGTCCACAAGTCGTACGGCCGGGGAGCCGCCGCCGTCCACGCCCTGCGCGGGGTCTCCTTCGAGGTCCCGCGCGGTGAGCTCGTCGCCCTCAAGGGGCGCTCCGGCTCGGGCAAGACCACCCTGCTGAACATCGTCGGCGGACTCGACACCCCCGACCGGGGGCGCGTCGAGGTCGAGGGACACGACCTCGCGGAACTGGGCGAGGACGGGCTGCTGCGGCTGCGCCGGGACCGGATCGGGTTCGTCTTCCAGTCCTTCGGGCTCATCCCGATCCTCACCGCCGCGGAGAACGTCGGCGTACCCCTGCGGCTGCGCCGGGCCGACCCGCGCGAGCGCGAGGAGCGCGTCGAACTGCTGCTGTCCCTCGTCGGGCTCGCCGACCACGCGGCCCAGCGGCCCGGCGAGCTGTCCGGCGGCCAGCGGCAAAGGGTCGCCATCGCCCGCGCCCTCGCCAACCGGCCGGCCCTGCTCGTCGCCGACGAACCGACCGGCCAGCTGGACGCCGAGACCGGGCACGCCGTCATGGAACTGCTGCGCGCCGTCGTGCGCAGCGAGCGGGCCACGGCCCTGGTCGCCACCCACGACGCGGCCCTGCTCGACCTCGCCGACCGGGTGCTGGAACTGCGCGACGGCGAGATCGTCGAGCACTGAGCGACGCAACCCTGACGGGCGCGGCCGCGCCCGTCAGGGTTGCGTCAAAGACCTCCCCGGACCGGCCCCTGGTCCGCTTTGTCCGCATCGTTGGCCGTAAGGTCGGCGCTGCGTACGCGGGAGTCACAGGAAGACAATGGGGCCATGGCACGGGGCAAGCTTCGGATCTACCTCGGCGCGGCACCGGGTGTGGGCAAGACGTACGCGATGCTGGCCGAGGCGCACCGCCGCGTCGAGCGGGGCACCGACTGCGTGGTGGGCTTCGTGGAGCACCACGACCGGCCGCGCACCGAGGTGATGCTGCACGGCCTGGAGCAGGTGCCCCGCCGGAAACTGGAGTACCGCGACGCCACCTTCGGCGAGATGGACATCGACGCGGTGCTGGCGCGCCACCCCCAGATCGTCCTGGTGGACGAGCTGGCCCACACCAACATCCCCGGCTCCCGCAACGCCAAGCGCTGGCAGGACGTCGAGGAACTCCTCGCGGCCGGCGTCGACGTGGTCTCGACCGTCAACATCCAGCACCTCGAGTCGCTGGGGGACGTGGTGGAGTCGATCACCGGGGTGCGGCAGCGCGAGACGGTACCGGACGAGGTCGTACGGCGTGCGGACCAGATCGAGCTGGTCGACATGTCCCCGCAGGCCCTGCGCCGCCGCATGGCGCACGGCAACATCTACCAGCCGGACAAGGTCGACGCCGCCCTGTCCAACTACTTCCGGCCCGGCAACCTCACCGCCCTGCGCGAACTGGCGCTGCTGTGGGTGGCCGACCGGGTCGACGAGTACCTGAACGCGTACCGCAGCGAGCACAAGGTCTCCCGGATCTGGGGCTCGCGGGAGCGGATCGTCGTCGGCCTGACCGGCGGCCCCGAGGGGCGCACCCTCATCCGCCGGGCCGCCCGGCTCGCCGAGAAGGGCGCCGGCGGCGAGGTGCTCGCCGTGTACATAGCCCGCAGCGACGGCCTGACCGCGGCCTCCCCGAAGGAGCTGGCCGTACAGCGCACGCTGGTGGAGGACCTGGGCGGCACCTTCCACCACGTCGTCGGCGACGACATACCGGCCGCCCTGCTCGACTTCGCCCGCGGGGTGAACGCCACCCAGATCGTGCTGGGCTCCTCGCGCCGCAAGGCCTGGCAGTACGTCTTCGGGCCCGGCGTCGGCGCCACGGTCGCCCGCGAGTCCGGCTCCGACCTCGACGTCCACATCGTCACGCACGAAGAGGTCGCCAAGGGCCGCGGACTGCCCGTGGCGCGGGGCGCGCGGCTCGGCCGCGCCCGCATCGTCTGGGGCTGGCTGGTCGGCCTGGCCGGCCCGGCCGTCCTCGCGGTGCTGCTGAACTCCGTCGACCTCGGCCTCGCCAACGACATGCTGCTGTTCCTGGCCGTCACGGTCGCCGCGGCCCTGCTCGGCGGCCTGCTGCCCGCCCTCGCCTCGGCGGCCCTCGGCTCGCTGCTGCTGAACTACTTCTACACGCCGCCCCTGCACCGGCTGACCATCGCCGACCCGAAGAACATCGTCGCCATCGCGATCTTCTTCGGGGTCGCCGTGTCCGTGGCCTCCGTAGTCGACCTCGCCGCCCGCCGCACCCACCAGGCGGCCCGGCTGCGCGCCGAGTCGGAGATCCTCTCCTTCCTCGCCGGCAACGTCCTGCGGGGCGAGACGAGCCTGGAGGAGCTGCTGGAGCGGGTCCGGGAGACCTTCGCCATGGAGTCGGCCGCCCTGCTCGAACGGGCGAGCGACGTCGCCCCCTGGACCTGCGCCGGCCGCGCCGGATTCGGGCCGCCCCTGCAACGGCCCGAGGACGCCGACGTCGACGTACCCGTCGGCGACCACATGGCGCTCGCGCTGACCGGCCGGGTACTGCCCGCCGAGGACCGCAGGGTGCTGGCCGCGTTCGCCGCGCAGGCCGCCGTCGTCCTGGACCGCCGGCGCCTGCTGGAGGAGGCCGACCAGGCCCGCACGCTCGCCGAGGGCAACCGCATCCGCACCGCCCTCCTGGCCGCCGTCAGCCACGACCTGCGCACCCCGCTCGCCGGCATCAAGGCGGCCGTCACCTCGCTGCGCTCCGACGACGTGGCCTGGTCCGAGGAGGACCGGGCGGAGCTGCTGGAGGGCATCGAGGAGGGCGCCGACCGGCTCGACCACCTCGTGGGCAACCTGCTGGACATGTCCCGGCTGCAGACCGGCACCGTCACCCCCCTGATCCGAGAGATCGACGTGGACGAGGTGGTCCCGATGGCGCTGGTCGGCGTCCCCGAGGACAGTGTCGACCTGGACGTCCCCGAGACGCTGCCCATGGTCGCCGTGGACCCCGGGCTGCTGGAGCGCTCGGTGGCCAACCTGGTGGAGAACGCCGTCAAGTACAGTCCGCCCGGCCGGCGCGTCCTGGTCTCCGCGAGCGTCCTGGTGGACCGGGTCGAGGTGCGTGTCGTCGACCGCGGGCCCGGGGTGCCGGACGAGGCCAAGGACCGCATCTTCGAACCCTTCCAGCGCTACGGCGACGCCCCGCGCGGCGCCGGGGTCGGGCTCGGCCTCGCCGTCGCCCGCGGCTTCGCCGAGGCCATGGGCGGCACCCTGAACGCCGAGGACACGCCCGGCGGCGGGCTCACGATGGTGCTGAGCCTCCGCGCGGCGGGACCGCGTCCCGAGCTCCTCCCCGCGGGGGAGGACACCGCAGAACCAGAAAGGCAGGCCCTATGACCCGGGTGCTCGTGGTCGACGACGAGCCGCAGATCGTGCGCGCCCTCGTGATCAACCTCAAGGCGCGCAAGTACGAGGTCGACGCGGCCCCCGACGGCAGGACCGCCCTCGAACTCGCCGCCTCCCGTCACCCCGACGTGGTCGTCCTCGACCTGGGACTGCCGGACATGGACGGCGTCGAGGTGATCAGGGGCCTGCGCGGCTGGACCCGCGTCCCGATCCTGGTGCTGTCCGCCCGGCACTCCTCCGACGAGAAGGTCGAGGCGCTGGACGCGGGCGCCGACGACTACGTCACCAAGCCCTTCGGTATGGACGAACTGCTGGCCCGCCTGCGGGCCGCAGTGCGCCGGGCCGAGCCCGTCGGGGCGGGCGAGGACGATGTGACCAGCGTGGCGACCGAGGGCTTCACCGTCGACCTCACCGCGAAGAAGGTCAACCGGGCCGGCAAGGACGTCCGGCTCACCCCGACCGAGTGGCACCTGCTGGAGGTGCTGGTCCGCAACACCGGACGCCTGGTCAGCCAGAGACAGCTGCTGCAGGAGGTGTGGGGGCCGTCGTACGGCACGGAGACCAACTACCTGCGCGTGTACATGGCCCAGCTGCGGCGCAAGCTGGAGAGCGACCCGTCGCACCCGAGACACTTCATCACCGAGCCGGGGATGGGGTACCGGTTCGAGAAGTGAGCGACGGGTGCGGAGCCTTTCCGGCGCCGGGAAGGTAAGCGAAGGGCGGGGTGGGGCGGGGTGGGACGGCCGGCGCCGGAAGGCTCGATACGGGGTACCGCGAAGCGCGGTACGGGGTGCCGACAAGCGCGCAGCGGGTGGCCGTCCGACGTGACGTGCGGGGGAGGAACCGTGAGAAACCGCTGGACAGGGCGGGTGTGTACCGCTGCGGGTACGGCCCCGTCGGTGCCTCCCGGTACGCTTCAGATATGAGCGCTGTTCCTCGTTCCGAAAAGCCGGCCGGCCGGTTCCGGCGCATGCTCGACCGGCTGTCCACCTCGCAGGAGGACCTGGAGTCCGAGGAGCTGCGGGAGGACGCCGAGACCGCGGGCTGTACCCGTATCGGTGACTGCCATGACCGGCAGATCGTCACCGTAACTGGTACCTTGCGCACGGTCACCCTGCGCCCGCGTGCCGGAGTTCCGGCCCTGGAGGCCGAGCTGTTCGACGGCTCCGCCGCGCTGGACGTGGTGTGGCTGGGCAGGCGTTCCATCGTGGGCATAGAACCGGGACGCAAGCTGATCGCATCGGGCCGGATCTCGATGAGCCGCGGCCGCCGGGTGCTGTTCAACCCGAAATACGAACTGCGACCCCTTGGACGGGAGTAGCCGGTGACGTCCCTCGACAAGCCGACCGAAGACACCGGACAGACCGAGCCGGAGGAGACCCGCGACGCGCGTGCGGTGACCGAGGCCGCGCTGTTCGAGGCGTTCGGCGGGGTCCGCGGCATGGTCGAGACGGTGCTGCCCGGTCTCCTCTTCGTCACGATCTTCACCATCAACAAGGACCTGCACATCGCGGCGATCGCCGCCCTGGCGGTGTCCCTGCTGCTGGTCGTGGTCCGACTGGTGCGCAAGGACACCATGAAGCACGCCTTCAGCGGCGTCTTCGGGGTGGCCTTCGGCGTCGTGTTCGCCATGTTCACGGGCAACGCCAAGGACTTCTACCTGCCCGGCATGCTCTACACGCTGGGCCTGGCGCTCGCCTACATCGTCACGACCCTCGCGGGCGTGCCCCTGATCGGACTCATCCTCGGTCCGGTCTTCAAGGAGAACCTCTCCTGGCGCACCCGTAACCCCGGCCGCAAGAAGGCCTACGCCAAGGCCAGTTGGGCCTGGGGCCTGATCCTGCTCGCCAAGTGCGCCATCCTCTTCCCGCTGTACTGGTGGGCCGACACGGCCCAGCTCGGCTGGGTACTGGTCATCCTGAAGATCCCCCCGTTCCTCCTCGCCGTCTGGCTGACCTGGGTCTTCCTGGCGAAGGCACCCGCGCCGATCGACGTGTTCGCGGAGATGGAGGCCGCCGAGAAGGCGGAGAAGGCCGAGAAGGCCGAGAGGGAGCGCAAGGCCGCGGCGGCCGCCGAGAGCGGCGAGCCGACGGCCGGCCGGCACCGCCGGGGAGCGTAGACAGCGGTACGACGAGAAGGGCGCCCTTGGCAGCAAGGGCGCCCTTCTCGTCGTACCGGCCGCGCGGGCTCAGACTTCTTCGCGCCGCACCGACAGCAGGTCCTCCAGCTGCTCCTCACGGGCCTGGGCGGCCACGAACAGCAGCTCGTCGCCCGCCTCCAGGGAGTCCTCCTTGGAGGGGGTCAGGACCCGGGTGCCGCGGATGATGGTGACCAGGGAGGTGTCCTCCGGCCACTCCACGTCGCCGACCTGGGTGCCGGCCAGGGCCGACTCCTCCGGGAGGGTCAGCTCGACGAGGTTGGCGTCGCCGTGGCTGAAGCGCAGCAGCCGGACCAGGTCGCCGACGCTCACCGCCTCCTCGACCAGGGCGGACATCAGACGCGGGGTGGAGACGGCGACGTCCACGCCCCAGGCCTCGTTGAACAGCCACTCGTTCTTGGGGTTGTTGACGCGGGCGACGACGCGCGGGACGCCGTACTCCGTCTTGGCGAGCAGCGAGACGACCAGGTTGACCTTGTCGTCGCCGGTCGCGGCGATGGCGACGTTGCAGCGCTGGAGCGCCGCCTCGTCCAGGGAGGTGATCTCGCAGGCGTCGGCCAGCAGCCACTCCGCCTGGGGCACCCGCTCCACCGAGATGGCGGTGGGGGCCTTGTCGATCAGCAGGACCTCGTGGCCGTTCTCCAGCAGTTCGGCCGCGATCGAGCGGCCGACGGCGCCGGCTCCGGCAATGGCGACCCTCATCAGTGACCGCTCTCCTCTTCGGGGCCCCCGGCGAACGCCGCCTCGACCTTCTCGACGTCGTCCGCGCGCATCATCACATGCACCAGGTCGCCCTCCTGCAGCACCGTCTGCGAGGTGGGCAGCACGGCCTCGCCCAGGCGGGTCAGGAACGCCACGCGGACGCCCGTCTCCTCCTGCAGCTTGCTGATCTTGTGGCCGACCCACTTCGCGGAGGCGTGCACCTCCGCGAGCTGGACCCCACCGGTGGGATCGCGCCACAGCGGCTCGGAGCCCGAGGGCAGCAGACGGCGCAGCATCTGGTCGGCCGTCCAGCGGACCGTGGCCACCGTGGGGATGCCCAGACGCTGGTAGACCTCGGCGCGGCGGGGGTCGTAGATGCGGGCGGCCACGTTCTCCACGCCGAACATCTCGCGGGCCACGCGCGCGGAGATGATGTTGGAGTTGTCACCGCTGGAGACGGCGGCGAAGGCGCCGGCCTCCTCGATGCCCGCCTCGCGCAGGGTGTCCTGGTCGAAACCGACCCCGGTGACCCGGCGGCCGCCGAATCCCGGGCCCAGCCGACGGAAGGCGGTGGGGTCCTGGTCGATCACGGCGACCGTGTGACCCTGTTGCTCCAGGGTCTGGGCAAGAGCGGATCCCACTCTTCCGCAGCCCATGATGACGATGTGCACGACCGTCCTTCCGGTGTCCAAAAGTTACTGCTCAGCCTCAGGGTCTCAGACCGACGCCCAAAGCTACACACGGCGGCCCCGGGGTGAGCACCCCCGGGGCGTAGGTTTGCCGCGACGACGGGCGGGGGGACCGGCTCAGTGGCGCTCGGCGGGGTCTGTCGCGGGTCCTGGGCGGGGTCCGGCGCCGGCGCTTGGTGGGGTCCGGCGCCGGTCCTCAGCGGGGTCGCTGCCGGAGACGGGGGTCCGTCACCGGCGGTGACCCGTGACCGCCGCCCTCACCGGGGTCCGTCGCCGGCGCTCACCCGTGAGTGCCTTCGTCGAGTGATACTTCGCACGCCGTGCGCCGAGTGATGCTGCGCACGCTGCACAGGGTCAGGATTCCGAGGCCGACGAGGGCGACCGTGGCCCCGATCAGCTCTGCGGTCGCCGGCATGGGACCTCCGAAGTGCGAAGACAGGCGGGGTTTGCCATCTAGGCACGGAGGGCGCGCGGACCACGGAATCCGCAGTTCCGAGCGCCCCCGATTTCACTCGTGAGGCAGATCGGGGCCCTGAACACCCCCACTCGGCGAAGTCGAGAGTGGGGGAGGGTGGGCGGCTGCCTGTTCGAACCCTTACGATCCTCTGTCGTGTCCAAACTGACCGACGTGCCCAAACGGATCCTGATCGGGCGCGCACTGCGCAGTGACCGGCTGGGCGAAACGCTCCTGCCCAAGCGCATCGCACTCCCCGTCTTCGCCTCCGACCCGCTGTCCTCTGTCGCCTACGCGCCGGGGGAGGTCCTGCTGGTCCTGTCCATCGCGGGCGTGTCGGCCTACCACTTCAGCCCCTGGATCGCCGTCGCGGTCGTCGTGCTGATGTTCACGGTGGTCGCCTCCTACCGGCAGAACGTCCACGCCTACCCGAGCGGCGGCGGCGACTACGAGGTGGCCACCACCAACCTCGGCCCCAAGGCCGGCCTGACCGTCGCCAGCGCCCTGCTCGTCGACTACGTCCTGACCGTCGCCGTCTCCATCGCCTCCGGCATCGAGAACCTCGGCTCCGCGATCCCGTTCGTGGTCGAGCACAAGGTGCTCTGCGCGGTCGCCGTGATCGTCCTGCTGACCCTGATGAACCTGCGCGGCGTGAAGGAGTCCGGCTCGCTGTTCGCGATCCCGACCTACGTCTTCGTCGCCGGCGTCTTCATCATGATCGTGTGGGGCGCGTTCCGCGGCCTGGTCCTCGGCGACACCATGCGCGCGCCGACCGCCGACTTCCACATCAGGGCCGAACACCAGGGCCTCGCCGGCTTCGCGCTGGTCTTCCTGCTGCTGCGCTCCTTCTCCTCCGGCTGTGCCGCGCTCACCGGCGTGGAGGCCATCTCCAACGGCGTCCCGGCCTTCCGCAAGCCCAAGTCCAAGAACGCGGCGACCACGCTCGCGGCGATGGGCCTGCTGGCCGTGACCATGTTCTGCGGCATCATCGCGCTCGCCATGACGACGAAGGTCCGCATGGCCGAGAACCCGGCCACCGACCTGCTCCGCCACGGCGTCCCGATCGGCTCCGGCTATGTCCAGAACCCGGTGATCTCCCAGGTCGCCGAGGCGGTCTTCGGCAAGGGCAGCTTCCTGTTCGTCGTCCTCGCGGCGGCGACGGCGCTGGTCCTGTTCCTCGCGGCGAACACGGCGTACAACGGCTTCCCGCTGCTCGGCTCGATCCTCGCGCAGGACCGTTACCTGCCCCGCCAGCTGCACACCCGCGGCGACCGCCTGGCCTTCTCCAACGGCATCGTGCTCCTCTCGGGCACCGCGATGCTGCTGGTGGTCATCTACGGCGCCGATTCCACCCGCCTGATCCAGCTGTACATCGTCGGCGTGTTCGTGTCCTTCACGCTCAGCCAGACCGGCATGGTCAAACACTGGAACCGCCACCTGTCCACGGAGCGGGACCCGGCCAAGCGCCGCCACATGGTCCGCTCCCGCGCGATCAACGCCTTCGGCGCCTTCTTCACCGGCCTGGTGCTGGTCGTCGTCCTGGTCACCAAGTTCACGCACGGTGCATGGGTGGCCCTGCTGGGCATGTGCATCTTCTACGCGACGATGACCGCGATCCGGAAGCACTACGACCGCGTCGCCGAGGAGATCGCTGCCCCCGAGGGCCCCTCCGACGACAGCGTCCGCCCCTCCCGGGTCCACTCGGTCGTGCTCATCTCCAAGATCCACCGCCCGACGCTCCGCGCCCTGGCCTACGCCAAGCTGATGCGCTCGGACACCCTGGAGGCGCTCACCGTCAACGTCGACCCGGCCGAGACCAAGGTGCTGCGCGAGGAGTGGGAGCGGCGCGGCATCGACGTACCGCTGAAGGTCCTGGACTCGCCGTACCGCGAGATCACGCGGCCGATCATCGAGTACGTCAAGGGCCTGCGCAAGGAGTCCCCGCGTGACGCCGTCTCGGTGATCATCCCCGAGTACGTGGTCGGCCACTGGTACGAGCACCTGCTGCACAACCAGAGCGCCCTGCGCCTGAAGGGCCGCCTGCTGTTCACCCCCGGCGTCATGGTCACCTCCGTCCCCTACCAGCTCGCCTCCTCCGAAGCGGCCCGCAACCGGGCCCGCAGGCGGCAGGAGTGGAGCGCGCCGGGCGCCGTCCGGCGCGGTCCGGCGGCGGTACGGCCGAAGGCGTCCGCCGTCAAGGACTGAACCGGGCGGGAGAGGCCGTAGACTGGTGGGCTGTTGTCAGCACACCGGCTACGGCCTCCCGCGTTTTCCGCGGCCGTCCGTCCGCGGGCGGTCCGTCCGCAGCCCGTTCGTTCCACCGTCCCGCTCGCTTCTCCCGCTTCACTCCGCTCCCCGATTCACCCCCACTTCCCGATCTGGAGTCACCCCACCATGCAGGCAGAACCGACGAAGTCTCTGGTGGGCCAGGAGTACGAGGTCGAGATCGGCCCCGTCGCCCACGGCGGCCACTGCATCGCCCGCACCTCCGAGGGCCAGGTCCTGTTCGTCCGGCACGCGCTGCCCGGCGAGCGGGTCGTGGCGCGCGTGACCGACGGCGAGGAGGGCGCGCGCTTCCTGCGCGCGGACGCGGTGGAGATCCTGGAGGCGTCCAAGGACCGAGTCGAGGCCCCGTGCCCCTTCGCGGGCCCCGGCCGCTGCGGAGGCTGCGACTGGCAGCACGCCAAGCCGGGCGCCCAGCGCCGCCTGAAGGGCGAGGTGATCGCCGAGCAGCTGCAGCGCCTCGCGGGCCTCACCCCCGAGGAGGCGGGCTGGGACGGCACCGTCATGCCGGTCGAGGGCGACAAGCTGCCCGCCGGCCAGGTCCCCCAGTGGCGCACCCGCGTCCAGTACGCGGTGGACGCCGACGGCAACGCCGGCCTGCGCCGCCACCGCTCTCACGAGGTCGAGCCGATCGACCACTGCATGATCGCGGCACCCGGTGTCAGCGAACTCGGCATCGAGGACCGGGACTGGTCCGGCATGGCCTCCGTCGAGGCGATCGCCGCGACGGGATCCCAGGACCGCATGGTCATCCTGGAGCCGCGCCCCGGTGCCCGACTGCCGCTCGTCGAGCTCGACAAGCCGGTTTCCGTCATGCGCGTGGACGAGAACGACGGTGGCATCCACCGCGTCCACGGCCGCGCGTTCGTCCGCGAGCGTGCCGACGACCGCACCTACCGGGTCGGCAGCGGCGGCTTCTGGCAGGTCCACCCGAAGGCCGCGGACACCCTGGTCAAGGCCGTCATGCAGGGCCTGCTGCCCCGCAAGGGCGAAATGGCCCTCGACCTCTACTGCGGCGTGGGCCTCTTCGCCGGCGCCCTCGCCGACCGCCTCGGCGAGCAGGGTGCGGTCCTCGGCATCGAGTCCGGCAAGCGTGCGGTGGAGGACGCCCGCCACAACCTGGCGAACTTCCCCCGGGTCCGCATCGAACAGGGCAAGGTCGAATCGGTCCTCCCGCGCACCGGCATCACCGAGGTCGACCTCATCGTGCTCGACCCGCCCCGCGCGGGCGCCGGCAAGAAGACCGTCGAACACCTCTCCTCCCTGGGCGCCCGCCGCATCGCCTACGTCGCCTGCGACCCCGCTGCGCTGGCCCGCGACCTCGGCTACTTCCGCGCGAACGGCTACCGGGTGCGGACGCTGCGGGCGTTCGATCTGTTCCCGATGACGCATCACGTGGAGTGCGTGGCGATTCTGGAGCCGGTGAAGAAGGACGTCTGACCTGCGGTTTTAATGGGTGCGCATGATGTGCGTCATGTGCGTTACGGGCGACATCTTGACGCTGAAATGACGCTCTCAGGGGTATCTTGACACTCATCTGACGCTCGTTCTGATAGGGCGTCAGGTGAGTTCCGGGACGGGTCGGACCAGCGGCCCTGAACACTCCCGGTCGCTCCCAACGCGTACGGGGATGGTCCGCTTGGCCGCGTCGTCCCGTTCCAGGACCATCCGTCGCCCCCGCACCCGCGGGGGTGGTCCTCGACTGCCGTTCGCTGTGCGCCGCGCCCTGCTGGACCGGCACACCTGCGTCGGCGGCGAGGAAGTTACCGGCTGGGACCCGCACGAGTTCCAGCACTCCGGCCTGGCCCACCTCGGCGAGCAGGATGTCTCTCTGCTGCTGCTCATGGCGAAGTCGCGGCACAAGTCGGTCAGCGCCGCCCGGAAGTACTTCAAGCCCGGCGCGGCCGCGCTCGCCGAGGTCACCAGCCTGCTCGCCCCAGCGACCGCTGAACCGCGACACGGGCCACGCCGCAGGCTGTACAGCCCATGGCGTGGTCCGTGTCGGACCGGTCAACGCGGGCTGTCGGAAGGCCGGTTGAGATCCCTGGGCTCTGCCCATGTCGAAGCAGCAGCGGGGCAAGAAGCACCGGACACCGCAGAAACGGGTCTCCCGTCCCTCCGTACCGCGTCCACACAGGGCAACTCCGGAACTGCCGGGGAGCATCGATCACACGGCACGGATGCTGGAGCACGCCAAGCCGGACCAGATCGTGGAACTGGTGCTGCCCTTCCTGTGGGCGGCCCTCTCCGACGGCCGCGCGCCGGCGAACATCTGCGTCGATGCGTGCCTGACGCTGCGCAACGCCTACGGCCGGCTGGGAGTGCGGGCCGAACTCCTGCCGGTCACCGTGGCCATCCGGAAGAAGAACGGCACCGGAACCCTCTACGGCTCGCTCACACCGACCTGGACGGGAACCTCGTGGAACGGGCACTGCGCCCTGGTGCTCCCCGGCTCCGAGCGGTTCGTGGACCCGACGATCGAGCAGTTCGACGAGGTCCGGACGATCGGCATGGGCCCGATGGTCGGCAAGGTGGCCATGTCGACGCGCGAGGACGGCTCGCTGATGGAGCCGGGAGCGCAGGTGATGCTGCAGCGCGGAGACCTGGTGCTGACGTACACCGTCGCCGGCCCCGAGGCCCTGGCCTCCATCGTGGAACACCCGGACGAGGCGCAGGACGTGCGGTTCCGCCTGTTGGATCAGAGCGGACAGGAACAGTGGCTGCGTGGCTGCGACTGGACGAGATCTCGCTGCCGCCGAACACTCCGGCCGCCTGGCCGCGCTGAGGATCGGAGCAGCGCGAAGCCCCAGGAACTCATGCCATGACGCCCCCGCGCCCGCGGGGGCACCCACCAGACCACCCCCGCACATGCAGAAAGCAGTCCTTCCGAAGCCAGAGCGCCGGGTGGTCCGGGACCCTCCCCGCGCGCGGGGAGGGTCCCGGGAGGCCGTACCACTCGCACCACCTGCGCCGTTGCTCCCCGCGCCTGGGATGAGCGGCTGGGCTGGGCGTTCGGGCTGACAGCAGATGATCCGGCTGCGAGGAGTGCGGCACGCGCCGGCCGTCGTCCTCGACCTGACCGCGTGCGCGGTGGTGGACCGACAGCGCACCCCGCGCTATGGCGACCTGGCGCAACCTCGCGGTCGCCGCCCTGCGACTGAACGGCGCGAAGAACATCGCCTCCGGCCGTCGCCGCAATGCGCGTGACGCCCGCCGACCCCTCACGCTCCTCGGTCTTGCCTGAGCAAGGAGTGGACGTCACTCGACCACGCCGAAGCCCTGAGGGCTGTCGCAGAATAGCTTCAGGCTTTGATCTCGGTCAGGCGGCCTGTCTCACGAGGTCATCGAGCGGAACGGCGCTTCGGCGGTCGTGAGTTGTTTTCCGACGGCTCCATGGGCCGCTCAGGGGTCGACCGAGTGCGGCGCATGCGTTCTCGGCGTTCTCTCAGGCCGAGAACGAGAGGTGACGCCGCCTCAGATGGTCGGGGTGTTGTCAACAACCGGCCTGTGAATCTCAACGACCGGCTTCCACCCCGCGGTGAACTCGATGAAGTCCGCACGGGTGGGGTAGGTGTCGATCGCGCGACGGTCGCGCTTGGGGCTGTCGCCCCCCTTGCGCCCCCGGGGAATCTGCTCCTCGAAGATGTCGACCTTCACGTCGGGAACCTCCTTGAGGCCCTGGCGCCAGATCTGCACGACGTCGGCGCCGAACGCCTGCCGGGCCGCAGCGTAAAGGGCCGTGAGGGCCCCCTTGTCCCCGTTAGGGACGAAAAGTGCCAGGTCCAGCACGACGCCGGCGGACTGGAGGACCTCGATGGTCACCGAGCCGTTCTCGTCGGCCAAGTAGATTCCGGCTTCATTCTCGTCGTCGGGAAGGCAGGAGACCTCTTCCTGGAATATGGTTCTCGCCGTGATCGAGCCACCATCGAAATCCTCGCCGGACTTGGTCAGGAAAGCAGGGACATAGCAGCCGGGAATCTTGAGTTCTGCCGTGTCGGCGGAAACGAAGAGCCGGTCCTTCATGTCGAGCTTCGTCACCTCTTCCAATGAGAGGCGGCGAGCGGCGATCTTCTCCGTGTTCACGATTTCCCTTTCAGGTTGCTCTGTTCCTCCGAACAAGAACGCTACCACGAAAACCTGAGGTCAACTGCCCAGTAATCGTTGGGTAAATGGCCTCCGATGGCCTGCCCGGGAGGATATCGAAGCGAGTCCCGCTCGGTCGGGAACGCGCATCCGCCAGGCAGTGTCCCTCGTCATGGTGTTGGGGATCAAATGGCGGTTGCATTTCGGTGCGTTGGGTGGCGCGGAGGAACTAAAAGAGAGTTTACGGTAGATATCACCCATAGCGCCTTCAGGGGGGCGAGGTAAGGCGTTTCATTCGTCGTGCATATCGAAGAGCGCAGCGGAAACAGGCCGGATGGGGGATGGGCCCAGGCGCATGGTGTCGATCCGGATGTACGAGTGCTGCTCCCCGCGCCCGCGGGGATGGCTCTGCGGTCGCTCCCCACGCGTACGGGTCGGACACTTCCTGGGCTGGGGCTCTAGGAGCGCTTTGATAGCTCGTGTCCGTTGTCGTCGAGGGTGAAGAGCGTCAGCGGATCGCTCCGCCGAGGTGGCACGGGCCGTGGTGGGTCGGTGTCTTCCCGTTTCTTCGCCTCTTGCCGTCCGGCCCGTGGGCCAGGTGGTCTTATAGAGGCTCGGCGGGCGTTTTGTGTCTCCTCTTTACCAGGGGCGACGGGTTGATCGGTGGGGACCGCGTGCTGGGCGATGTTGCGTGCGGCGTTGAGGTCCCGGTCGATCGTGAGGGTGCAGTTGGTGCAGTGGAACGTCCTGTCCGCGAGCGTGAGGCGTGGGTTCGTGCAGGGCGGGATTCCAACCGGGGACGGCCACCTGGCCCCGGCGGAGCAGATCAGATGAGGCACGGATGGCCATGAAACTGTCCTTCGACGGCGACTGGGGCGCGACGGTCACGGACGATCCGCTGCACATCATCCCCCGCTTCACGGGCGACTCCGTGGATGTCGTGCGGTACGCGGACGTGGTGGAGCGTGAGCGGTTCCTCGCGGACACCTTCGGCAGCCAGGACCGGTTGTGGGACACGCCCGACGTCCTGCGGTTCGACCCGGACAGCCGGAAGCTGGTCGGGGCCGAGTTCCAGATGCCGTACGTCTCCGCGTACGCCGAGACGTCCGTCCGTGTTCCGGCCCTGCCCGCGGTGCGCCGGGGCGGGCTCTGCGCGGACGAGGTCCGGGACTTCCGGCGGGAGACTTGCACGGTGCTGTGCCGCGTTTCCGGGGACACCGTGCTGACCTGCCTGCGCGACCTCGACGTCCTCGACGAGCCGGTGGACGCCTGTATCGGCATCGCCCCCGACGTGGCGCTCCTGGTCCAGCACGGCACCGTCACCGGCTGGAGCCTCACCGACCCCGCGCGCTACCTGACCACCGCCTACGCTGCTCCTGACCCCGCTCCGCCGTCCCAGGCCACCCGCGCGCTGCTCAGTTCCTGCCTGGATCTGATCACGGTTCCGCTGTTCGAAGAGGTGCAGGACGGCGAGCCGGCCGCCCTGGCCCGGCTTCGGGAGGTCCACCAGGCCCTGGTCGCCCAGCGCGAGGACCGGCACCGCGCCGACGTGACGCTCCGGGCGTCCGCCAGGTCGCTCAATTTCAGGCGGGTCTAGCGACAGCGGTGCAGGCCGTGTGCGTGCGTTCCTTGGGCTGCTGACGCTCGCATGACGCTCGTTCCGAAGCTCCGTCACATCAGCAGGTCGTGTCCGACGCGGCTGTGCGGCTCTGCCGACGCGGCCGCGTCGGACCTGACCGGTCCGCCGGCGCGGTCCAAGGATCTTCTCCTCTGGCGTGAGTGAGGGCAGCCGGGTCTGGCTGGTCGTCCGTGAGGTGTTCGGCTCTCTGAGCGCGCTGGTCGGCTCTCTGTACGCTGCCCGAGCCGGGGCATGAACAGCTTGCCCAGCCGGGGCAACGTAAGGGCGGCGTGGGGGACAGGCTGAAGCAGTCCCGATCATCGAGCGTGCCGAGGCGACACGCTGTTGGAAGTCGCCCACCCCGGCGGCTACCGCCTCACGATCACCACCGCCCCGGACAGCAACCGCGTCACCGGCCTGTACGTCGTCACCGAGGACGGACCCGGAGCGACGAGCATCTCCAGAGCGAGGTACGGCAGCTCACGGCGCGTGGGCCCAACACCGCTACCATCGGCAACCGCCTCAAAGCGGAGCTGAGTCGTATAGGTTCCGAGATCCTGCACGAGCTTCGGAACGGCGCTCCTGATTCGACGGTAGTTCGGACAGCACCATGACTCAGCACACGGCCGCTCCCATCGAGGTGTTCCGCATCGTGCCGCGCTTCCACGACTCCTTCAAGGGCGTTCTCCTGGAAGACGACCAGATCCTGCGATGGGAGCTGGACGAGCAGGCCGCGCCCCTCCCTGCCGGGATCCCGGGGTCGCTGGACGTGGACCTCGGGGGAACACCGGCTGACTACCCCACCGCGGATCCCGCGTGTCCCGTCCTGAGCGCCGCCCTGCTGCAAGCCGTCAGGGACCGCTTTTCCGGCACCGGCCATTTCATTCCGGTGACCATCCCCGGGCTCGCCACCGGCACCTGCACGGCATACGTGCCCACCACCGTCTCCGACTGCCTGGACCGGATCGACTCCTCTGCTCCCGAGGCGACCGGAAAGGTCAGGAGGGCCGTATTCCATCCCGACCGGGTACCCCTGCAGGTCCCCGCGTTCCGTCTCCTGGAGAACAAGACCTACGTGTACTGGAACGCCTGGGCCGCGCGCCTGATCGAGTCCTCGGCCGCGCCTGGGAGCGTAGAGCTGCGCTTGGCATGGTCGAGCGACCCGACGGCAACTCCTCACCGGGATCCCATGGGGTTCTGGTGCCGACTTCGTCAGACAGGGGGCCTGTGCCGGATTTGCGTCTGTGCGGAATGCACGGCGTGGGCGGCGTTACGGGCGATGTCCTGACGCTGAAATGACGCTCCCGGAAGGCCGGCCCGGCTTTGCTCGGCGAGAAGACGCCGGAAGTGGGGCCTGGGCGGGCGAGGCGGCGTTCCGGCGCATGGGGACCTTGCCCACAGCGCCCCATCCATGACCCCGGCCCCGCACCCGGGTCGTGGGTGCGGGGCCGGAGCCTGCGGGGCCGGAGCCTAGGGACGTACCGTCGTACGGGTCACCTCCGCGCGGATTCGCGGCGGCGCTTGAGCCACATCAGGGTCGCGCCGGATCCGAGGAGGAGCACGGCGAGGCCGGCCACGATGCTCACCTGTGTGCCGGTGTCCGCCAGACCGCCACCGTCGTTGCCGCCTCCGGTGGGCGGGACCGGGTTGCCGCTCGTCCCGGCCGAGGCCGTCGGCAGCGGCGACGACGTCTGCGAAGGCACGCCGGTCGGCTTCCCGGTCGGCGTCTGCGTCGGCTTGTGCGACGGCGTCGGCGTCGGGGACGGCTTCGGTGGGTTGCCGCCGCCGGTACCGGTGTCCGTCGCGTTCGTGTTGCCGCCGAGGAGGTCCAGGCCGTCGTCCTTGGCGTCGTCGGTCAGGGTCTTCACGCTGGTCCGCGTCTGCCGGGGCAGGTAGCGGTGCTGTGTGGTGAAGGTGACCTTGGGGATGTTCCGCTTCGGTGCCTTGGAGAAGTCGACACCGCCGACGATGTACACCATGACACCCTGCGCGGTGTCCACGTCGTACGTGAACTCGCCGTTGAGGAAGATCTTCCGGTACCGCTGGAACAGTTCGTCCTTGTCCCAGTTCTGGTTGGGAGCGCGCAGCGGCCACGACTTCACGTCGTCGCTGTTGACGACCTTGTGGTAGTCGGTGGGCGACTTCGCGTCCTGGAGACGGATCCACTCCGCCGCCACACGGGCGGTGTAGACGCGACGCAGATCCGCGTACTGCGGGGCCGTGTTGACGGTCTTCTCCACCGCGGGGACGATCATCCGGTCGATGACCGCCTGGGCCTGCTGCCGTTCGGCGTCGCTGGGGTGACAGATCGCTTCGCCGCCGGGCTGCGTGGAGAAGTCCTGCGGGGTGGACTTCAGCCTCAGCGGGGCGTCCAGGATGTAGATCCCGCCGTCCTGCTCGCGGACCTGCGCGGGCTTGGGCTCGATCCAGTTCCGGATCCCGCCGAAGCACGGCCGGCCGTCCTCCCGCGGCAGCGCCGCCCAGAACCGCTTGCCGAGATCGGTCTTGGGGTCCATCGTCTTGAAGAAGTCGTGCTTCATCTGGAGGTCGGCCTCGAGGAGCACGCGACCCGCGTCGGTGGACGCGAACTTGTCGTCCATGACCCGGTCCGGCTGGTCCGGGTTGAGGTTCACCCAGAACTTGTCGGGGGTCAGCGCCAGCCAGGTGAAGAAGGCGTCCGAGATGAGCTGCGACTTCGCCTTGCCGCCCCAGCCGGAGTGCTCGGTGGGGTCATCCGTCGCGGAGAACCCGTAGTCCAGGCCCTTGCCCTTGACCGGCTTGCCCACGTACCGCAGTTCGAGGGTGGTGAAGTCGATCCCGCCCGGCCCCCTCGGTGACAGCCTGCTGGGGTCGGCGGCGTTCTTCTGGTTCAGGAAGTCCGCCATGCTCTTCGGGTTCGGCCGCGACTCGCGGATCAGGTCCGTGGCCCCGCCACGCGAGATGCCCGACTGTCCCGGGGGCTGCATCAGGGTCGACCTGCTCCTGGTGCCGCCGCTCGGGGCCTGCTCCACCCTGTCGGAGCGGTAGTTGTACTCGGTGACCCGGCCGGCGCCGGCGTTCTTGCGCAGCGTCTCCTTCAGGTCACGCGCCGACTTGTCCTGCGGCTCGGCGTAGACGTACTTCATCTTCGAATCGGACCACTTCGGGTCCTTCGACCACGCGACGTCCTTGGGTATCTGCTTGGGGTCGGGACTCCCGTTGGACTTGATCTCCAGGATCTGCTTGGTCCTGGTGTTGTAGGCGTCGAGCTGCCGCCGGTACGTCTTGCCGGTGTCCGGGTCGGTGAACTCCACCTCCTTCTGGCAGATCCACTCCGGCCCGGTCAGACCGTGGTCCTTGATCACCTTCTTCTCGAAGGCCTTGCCGCGGGGGTCGTTGCCCGCGTTCCGGATCAGCCGGACGTCACGCCAGGTGTCGAAGTCACCCCAGGCGTTCGGGTTCTTCTCCTTCGCCCGCAGCCAGGTCCACCAGATCCGGTCGACAGGCTTGCTCTTCGGTGGCTGCCGCGGCAGATCCTTCAGCCTCGCGACGTCCGCCTCGGACGGCGCCTGAAGCCCGTCCCACTTCTTGCCCGGGTTCTCGTAGTCGTACGTGTCCCACTGGGACTTGGCCCGCGAGGCGTCGAACTCCGGCAGTTTGCTGATGGCCTGTATGTCGTCGGCAAGGCTGTAGTAGTCCTTGCACGGCATCCCGGGGTCCAGCGGCTTCGGCGCCGCGTCCGCGTAGCTGTGCAGGCCGGGGAGCCCGGCGAGCAGGAGACCCGCTGCCGCGGCGACCGCAGCGGCCGAGGCCAGTCGCGCCCTGACGCGTAAACGTATGGTTTTCAATCTTCGTCCCCGTCTGTGGGGGCTGATGGGACAGACGGTGAGCGGTGTGAGCCCCCGTGACATGACACCGCCAACGGGAAACACCCTAGAGGGTCAACTCTTTCCCAAAGCAAGGGCTTTGACGGGGTGTCGCCCCGATCGCTGCCCGACAGTGCCCAAGCCCTAAGCTCGACCGTCATGCGCCCGCTGCCTCACAGCCTCACCCGGATCACCCGCATCCACCCCCCGGCCCCGCACCGCTACGACCAGCACTCCATCCGCAACGCCCCAGCTCACGACCCCGAGCGCGCCCGTCGCGTCGTCCGTGAACTGTCCACGGTCGCCGACGTGGTCGAGGAAGTCGCGCCCATCGCGCGCAGGGACATCGGCTCACCCAAGAACCTCGGCGACCTCGACATCGTCACCATCGGTTGCTGGGGCAACGCCATCCAGATCACCGACCCCGCCTTCGCGGAGAACGGCACCACCACCTACAACCTCGACAACGCCTTCGACGCCCAGGTCCAGGCCCACCCCGACGCGCGTATCGCCGCCGCGTGCGAGATGGACTTCTCCCAGACCTACGCCAAGTACCTGATTCACGTCCCCGGCGCCCCCCGCGTCTCCGCGGACGGCTGGGACGAGACGGACGTCACCGGCGACCTCGTCGAAGCCCTCCGGGCCTGCGGCATCGACCCGAGCGGTCCCGGCACCGAAAACCTCGACTACGACGACCCCGACACCTTCGTCTGGGGCGACTACCTCGATCTCGTCGCGTGCGGCCTCCACATCCCCTTCGCCACCGAGTCCTTGCAGGTGTCCGTCTTCAGGGTCACCCGCCCCGAGGAGACCCGGGACGACATGGAAGAGGCCTGGCAGCAGGACTGAACGCCCGGGCATCCGCCGGAGGCGGGCGAGCACCGATCGGCGCCGGCCGCACAGCGCCCGTCGGCTGCCACGGGTCATGCCGGGTCCCGCTTTCGGAGTGTCTGATGGGGGCTGCCAAGTGGTGTTCGGGACGGATGTCACGGCCAGTGACGGCGAGTTGCGGCGGGAGCCTGGGCTCGACGTCCTGCGGAAGGGGTCGGTCACGTCGGGGCGCGGTACGTCCTGGCCGTAGTAGCTGTGTCCGCGTGACCGGGTCGTCGGCGCCTTGACCTCGGACGTGCGGACGCAGGCGGTCTGCACGTCGAGGAAGAACCGTCCTTCCCCGCCGACCATGAGACCTGTACTGACGTGACCGGCGCTCGCCTCATGCTCAGACGCGGGTCCGGCAGACTGATCGCATGAACCGCGACACCCTGCGCTCCATACTGGCCCGCGACGGCAGCGTCTCCGCGCGTGCAGCCCTCACCGAGCTGGAGGCAGGCGCGACTTCGAATTCACCCTGAACAGAACAGCTTCCGCCAGCCTGCTCTGGGCCAACTGGTCCTCGCGCCAAGAAACCATGCGCGAGCTGGGCATCACCCCCTTCCGGCCCGGACTGGCCGAAGCCGTCGAAAGACTCCACGCCGCAGGAACGGCCCGGGTCCACATGGCGACCATCACCGGACCACAGAGGCGTTTCCTCCTCTTCCTCTCGGAAGACCTCACCCAGTGCGTCGCCTCTTGGTAGCACCACCCCTTTGTGTCAGGCGCTCCAATTTGTTCAGGCGCTCCAAGAGCCGAGTCCGGCATCCGCTGCCCGGTGTCTCACTGGGCGTGCTGTCCGTTGTCAGCATCCATGAAGAGCGGGTCTCCCGGCCCGACCGCGCATTGGACCGAACCCTGACTCCTGAAACCTGCGGGACGCTCGACGTCTTCCGTCTCACTCCGTCTTTCGGCAGCCATTACAGGGGCCTCCTCGTGGATGCGCTTCCTGTCATCCGCTGGGAGATGGACGGCAGTTCCCATCCGCCTCCTGGCGAGGTCGACGCCGATTGGCACGGCGATCCCCGGCGAAAGGTGTCGGACTACCCCAGCGGGCACGCCGTGGTCCCGGTGCTGAGCCGACGGCTGGCGGAGGAGACGCGTCGGCGCTTCGAGGCGTTCGGGAACTACATCCCCGTGCGCGTGCCCGAGGTAAGGGAAGGCGCCTACCTCGCGTACATCCCGAGTGTCGTCGCAGACTGCCTCGACAGGGACGCTTCGTCACCGCCGAGCGCGGTCGGGGAGATCGAGCACGCCGAGTTCGTCCCGGAGGGGCTGCCCCATGACGCCCCCTGCTTCCGGTTGACGGACAACAGGACGTACGTCTACTGGAACGGCTGGGCCGCGCGGCTCATCCAGTCCATCGCCGGACCGGAGAACGTCGAACTCCGACTGGTCTGGTCCAGTGATCCCGGCGCCACACCGCATCCGCGGCCGATGGGGTTCTAGCGAGGCGGTCGAGCTGTTCGGCTGCCGTCGCGACGTGGGGCGGAGGGCGTTTACCCCGGTCAACTCCGCCGGGAGATCCCACAGGTGTGCCGTCTGCTACGGGTCCGTCGCTTGCACACCAGCGGCCCGGCCGGCAGCCGTTGCCGAGGGGTGAACCCGGGTGGTGGCCGACGCGACGCGGACTGTCGGCATGGCTGCGTCGGCGTCGAGGCGGTCGCCGACTGTCTCCGGAGTGTCTCGCGCAGTCAGCGGGTGATGGTGCGTCAAGGTCGTTGTCAGTGGGTCCCCATAGGGTTCAAGTATCACTCGGGGAGCCTCGGAGAAGGAGCGGAAACGTGTCCGCCAACAAGATCCAGCACAAGGTCAATCACGTCGCGCTGGTAGTGGACTGTTCGGGTTCCATGCGTCAGCACCAGGGTCAGCTCGTACGCGTCGTGGACGAGTTCGTCGCGGGTCTGAAAGCCGAGTCGGACAGCCTCGGCCACGAGACCCGGATCAGTCTCTACTCCTTCGACCACAAGGTGGAGAACCTGGTCTGGGACATGGACGTGAAGCATCTGCCGTCCATGCGGGGGCTGTACAAGGTCAACAATGGCGCTACGGCCCTCATCGAGGCTTCTCTGAAGTCCCTGGACGACCTGGGCCACATCTGGGAGGAGTACGGCGAGCACAGCTTCCTCCAGATCGTGGTCACGGACGGCGAGGAGAACGCCTCCGGCGGCGACAGGCGGCACGACGGCGACATGGCCATCCTCGGCCCCTGGCTCGACAGGATCACGGCGAAGATGGGCGGCCTGCCGGGCCACTGGACGTCCGCGATCCTCGTTCCGAACTCCCTGGCGAAGCGCACCGCCCAGAACTACGGTTTCCCGGCCGGAAACATCGCCATCTGGGATGCGGATTCCCAGGAGGGTGTCGAGGAGGCGATCGGCACCGTGCGCGCTGCCGCCACCAGCTTCCTCCGGGGCCGCGAGCAGGGTGTGCGCGGCACGAAGAACCTGTTCGCCGTCGGCCAGGACATATCGGTTGACGAGGTGCGGGCGAACCTCGAACCGATTCCGGTCGACAAGTACCGGCTCCTCAAGGTCGACAAGGAGGTCGAGATACGGCCCTTCGTCGATTCGCATCCGGGCGTGAAGTACGAACGCGGCGCTTGCTACTACCAGTTGGGCGCCCGCGCTCAGGTTCAGCCGAACAAGGAAGTCATCGTCGTCGAGAAGGAGACCGATCGCGCCTACACGGGCGACGCGGCGCGCAGCCTTCTGTTCGGTACGGGTATCCAGGGGACCGTCTCCGTGAAGGCGGGAAACAACCCCAAGTTGGAGGTGTACGTGCAGAGTCGTTCGGTGAACAGGAAGCTCAAGCCGGACACGCGTCTGCTCATCATGCTCTGACAGGCCGCTTCGGCCTCAGATGCTGACGGGGACGGCCGTGACGCTCCGGGCGTCCGCCGGGCATGCTTGCGGCAGCCGAAAACCCGCCCGCCGGGTCTCCAGCCGTGCGTGAAAGGCCGGAGACCCGGTAACTGCTTGGCGCTGTTCTGCCGGAAGCTACGGACTGAGCCTCTCGGTGTGGCCGGTCAGGACAGGATCTCGACGTACCCGTCGGTTCCGTGCACGCGGATCCGCTGCCCGTCCCTGATCCGCCGGGTGGCCTGGTCCACGCCCACGACGGCCGGCAGGCCGTACTCCCGGGCGATCACCGCTCCATGGGTCATCGTGCCGCCCACCTCCGTCACCAGGCCCGCGACCGCGACGAACAGCGGCGACCAGCTGGGATCCGTGAAGGTCGTGACCAGGATGTCGCCCGCTTCGAGGTCGGCATCCGCCATGTCGAGGATGACGCGGGCCCTTCCCTCGATGGTCCCGGCGGACACCGGAAGGCCGACGAGGGCGCCCGCCGGCACGTCGTCGCGCCGGTACGCCCCGGTGACGGCCTCACCGTCCGAGGTGAGCACCCGGGGCGGTGTGAGGGCCTCGTACGACCGGAACGCGTCCTTGCGCTGCTGGATGAGCCGGCCGTCCACCTGGTTCGAGCGTACGACGTCGTGGAGTTCCTGGAACGTGAGGTAGAAGGCGTCCTCCTTCTCGGGAAGCACACCTGCCCGCACGAGGCGCTCGGCCTCCTCCAACAGGGCCCGCTTGTAGACGAAGTAGCGGCTGACGATGCCGTACTTCGGGTACTCCCGGTACCCGATGAAGGCCCTGACCTGGTCGATCATCCGCTTGGCCTCGTCGGCCCTCCGGTCCCCGTCCGGCAGGGCCCGCAGGCGTGACAGCACGTCCTGTTCCTTCTCCCGCGCCTTCTGCCGCCCTTGTTCGAAGCGCAGCCCGGCGGCGCCCGGCTCGAAGTTCCTGACGTTGTCGAGGATCACGGGCACGAGCGTGCTGGGGCGCTCGCGCCACCGTGGCCTCGTGATGTCGATCTCGCCGACGCAGCGCATGCCGTACCGCTCGAGGTAGGCCTCGATGGCGTCGCGCGCCTCAGTCCCGCCCGCGAGCTTCGCCAGCTCGTCCAGGAAGGTCTCGTCCGCGCCCTGCTCGACGCCCCGCAGGAACGCCACCACCTCCGGCCACGGGCGGATCACGTCCGCGACGCCGAGCAGCGCCAGTCCCATCTCCGACGTGATGTTGCCGGGGGCGGACAGCGTCAGCGTGTCAGCCGCGTTCTTCTCGCCCAGCCACTCCCACAGCTTGTCGTTGAGCCACCAGGAGGCCTCCATCCCCGCCATGATCGCCTGAATGTTCAGCGGGTCACCGAGGACTCGTTTGTGCTCCTCGAAGGCCTCCAGCAGGAAGTCGAACAGCGCCGATCCGGTCTTCGTCCGGATGCCGCGCTCCAGGGCGGCGACGGATGCCTGGCTGCGCTCGATCAGCTCGGTGACGATGGCCGGATCGGGTTCGACCGGGGCGGGCGCACCTCCGGCCGGAGGCCCACCGGTCGGAGGTGCGCCCGCCGGAGGTCCGCCGGCCGGAGACCCGACGGGGCCCGTGTCCGGGAGCGACGGGACGAAATCGTCGCGGCCGAGGACGGTCTCCAGAGCATCCCTGACCAGCGGATCGCCTCTCCCTATGAGGTCCAGGAGGCCGGACCGGCTCGCGGGCGAGGCCAGGCGCCGGGTGACGTCGACGAACAGCCTCCCGCCGGCCTCGGGCATCGGCACCATGGCCGTCAGCTGCCACATGGAGAGCCCCAGGGGCTTCATGGGATCGGTCATCATCTGCTGATGGCCGACGGAGACGTAGACGTGATTCTCCTGGTCGTCGGTCTCGGGGATGGGGAACAGCGTCGTGATCGGCCGGCTCTGGACGATCTGGAAGCCGTCGTCGGCCAGGCACCACTCGATGTCCTGCGGTCGGCCGAAGTGCGCTTCGATCCGGCGTCCGAGCTGTACGAGCCGTACGACCTGCGCGTCCGTCAACGACGGCCGCTCCTGCCGCCCCGAGTCGATCGCCACTTCCCGCGTACCGCCGGCCGGCAGGGCGTGAACGGCGCGCTGTTTGGCGGCGATCGCCTTCTCGACGACTTCGCCGTCTCGCACCTTGAAGACGTCCGGGTTCACCAGGCCGGAGACCAGGGCCTCACCGAGGCCGAAGCCGGCGTCCACGGTGGCGACCTTACGGTTGCCCGTGACGGGGTCGGCCGTGAACAGGATGCCGGCCGCCTGCGGGAAGACCATCCGCTGCACGACCACGGCCATGTGGACCGTACGGTGGTCGATGCCGTTGCGTTGGCGGTAGGTCACGGCCCGCTCGGTGAACAGCGACGCCCAGCACCGGCTGACGTGCTGGAGGATCGCCGTCGGCCCCACCACGTTCAGGTACGTGTCCTGCTGGCCGGCGAAGGACGCCGTCGGCAGGTCCTCCGCCGTCGCGCTGGACCGGACGGCGTAGGCGGCCTGCCCGCCGAGCCGGTCGAGCGCGCCGGTGATCGCCGCCGCGAGATCGCCGGGGATGGCGATCCCTTCGATGGTTCGACGAATCTCCGCACTGAACGTGCGGATCGCCTCCCGGTCGTCCGGGTCCGAGCGCGACAACTGATCGAGCCGATCGTCGATCGACGGGGCCTGCGCCATGATCCGCCGGAAGGCGTCCGTCGTCACGCAGAAGCCCTCCGGCACGCGGATGCCGTCGATCCGAGACAGCCCGCCCAGGTGCGCGCCCTTGCCGCCGACGACCGCGACCTGCGTCTCGTCGACCTCTCGAAGATCCAGCACGTACTGCTCGGTCATCGCGACACCTCCGAGGCGGCCGCGCTCCGTCGCACTGCGGTGGCGGATCGGATCACCGGCGCCTCCCACTCCGTCGAACCTCTTGTCGAACACGTCCTCATCCCTGCTTTCCTTCCCTCTGGCGAGCCGGCCGGCCGCTCCGCCCGGTCGGGCGGCGTGCACCCCCGCACCCCCGCACACCGCACCTCGGCGCCGAGCCGCCGCAACCGCACTGCCGGTCCCACCACTGGTTCGACGCCACAGCGTCCCGCCCGTACGGCGACAACGACACACGCGCGGCGTGCCCCCGTTTCCGCAGGTTGTGGCATCGGCCGACGATTGTGCGCCATCACCAGGGCCTTGCGGCAAGCCCCCCGGTGCGCTATATGTTGAGAGTGGCAAGGAGAGCGCTCTCCTTGCCTTTGCCGTTTCACGGGCAGCCCTGTTGCTCCTGCCCCTGCTCCTGCCCTGCCCCGGCCGTCGCGGCGTCGGTGGTGTCCCGGACGGTCGCCCTCGCTTCCTTGTGTCGTGTCCGTGGTGATCCTCGCTCCGCTTCGTGCAGGGCCCACTCGGCCGAACTACTGGCCGCAGGCGCGTGATCCAATGGGCGGAGGTGGCAAGGGAGGACAGGGGTCATGGACGGATGGCTTGCGGCGGGTGTACCGCTGCTGCTCGGGGCGGTGTTCATGACCGTCGGCGTCACCATCCGGCGGGGGACACGGAGGCTGCGGGAGCAGGGGGCGAACGCCCGCGGCACGGTTGTCGGGTTCCGGACCCGGCGCGACTTCGATTCCAACAGCACGATGTACCGTCCGGTGGTCCAGTGGGTGACCGGTGACGGCCGGACGGTGGAGGTGGTGTCCTCGACCGCCAGAAACACGGTCGGCGATCTCCACCGGGGCGCGGCGGTGACGGTCTTCTACGACCCGGACGACCCGGAGCGGATGCTCATCGACGGCTACGACGGCGGCGTGCTGGCCGGCGTCTTCTGCCTTCTGGGGGCTGTGGGGCTGGCGGCCGCACTCCTCGTCGTCTGGTGCCTCGCCACCTGACGGGTGCCCGCACAGACACGGGCGATCTGGCTGCGCGTGCCTGCGTGAAGGCCGGGTCCCGCGTCATGCCGGTCCGGCTTCTGGGGAACGTCGCTGCGAACCGGTGGCGAGCAGCCGTGCCGGAACCCGGACGCCGCCCACGGCATGTTGCCCATAGGCTCTCGGTGAAGGGCAGGTGCGGTGGAGATCACGGTGCACTGGGTCAAGACGTCTTGGACGAAGCAGTCCCGGGGTGGGGAGGCCGCTGCCCGCAGGAACGCGCTCCCGGTCGGCTTCATGTTGCCACGGGTGCCCCCTGGGTTCGCTCACTTTGTCCAGATGTCCGAGCGTGACGGGTTCGAGCCGCGCTCAGAGCAGGCTGCTCTCCGCGAGGTTGGCGTCAGCCTGCGGGACGAAGGGGGCCGCCTATGGGCACTCGCACGCGTGGAGCCGCTGTTCGGGTTGCCGCCCCGGCCGCGCAGGCCCCCGGCAGTCCGGCTGCTTCCCGGGCAGTGGGTCCGGTGGCAGTTGAACTACCGGTTCTCCAGCGCCAATGGCATACGTGGCTGGTCGTACTGGCTCGACACGTTCAACAAGCCAAGGGCCCGTACCGGCAGGATCCATGTCGTTCGGCCCCGCGCGATCCGCAGTCGTGACCCGTTGAACCGTGCGGTGGTCCCGCCTGCCGCCAGCATCGTCTCCGGGCGCCCGGACGTCGCGTTGGACATGGGCGGATGGCATGCGGGAAGCGGGCCCAACAGGCCTGTTCATGCCGTGAGTTCGCGATCGGTGTGCGATTCGGCCGCGGTGTGGGTTAGCGTCTCGTCGTCCGTCCGGTACGCAACCCTGAGCCGGCCCGCGTGATTTCGGCTGTCGCGCGCGTGAGCGTCGCCGAACAGCCTGCCCTGTGCGGCCTTTTGGAGGCGCTGCGCGACGCGGCCGCCGTCGATTCCTCCGGCGGAACCGGGACGGCCTGACCGCGGACCGGGCTTCGGGGGTCTGTCCTACGCCCTTGCGCACGCATCGAGTTGGCAGGGAACTTGACCCGTCCCGGTCCCGCCCTACTCGGATACCGGTGGCTGAAGTACTCGGGTGGAGGTGAGTACGCGCGCGCTGTGCGGTGACGGGCGGAGCGGAAATGCTTCTCGCATGAGAGAAGAGATACGGAAGGCCGCTTCCCAGTCGTTGTCGATCGTCGTGTCGGCCGGCTTCGCGCTGGCGGCGTGGGTCGCCTGGCTGGGCTGGGATCAGCACCGTGATGTGCACCCCGACGGCTCGACCACCGGCCCGTACCAGGCGTGGCAGGTGATCGGGCTGGTGCTGACACTGCTGGCGTCGGTGTACTGGGCGGTGTCCCGACGCCGGCCCGCCGGTGCTGTGCTCGGCACCTCGGCGGGCCTCACCGTCGCCGCCTATGCCGACTGGTCCGACGACGCCAGCGGGCTCTTCGTGATCGGCGTGCTGATGACCATGATGGGGAGTCTGGCCGCGACCGGCCTCGTCTCCCTCGTGATCACCTCGATGCGGCGAGAGGGGTGACGGGCCAGAGGCGCGGGCATGGCGCGGGGCTGACCGGTGGAGTCGGTCAGCCCCGGGCCCGGACCCTGGGTGCGGGAAGCGAGCGGCGGACGGCGTCGCCCGGAGTCGCTCAGTAGCGGTCGAGGACCAGCTGGGTCTTGAGGACGTCGCCGTGGTACAGCCAGCCGTGTGCGTCGGCCACGGCGATGGCGTCGGAGTGGAGCTGGGCGGCGTCGGCGTAGTCGTCGGTCTTGAACGACAGCTCGACGACGTACTCGGTGCCGGTTCCGCTGGAGTTCTTCACCGGCAGCACCTCGATGGCGGCGTCGTCCGACGACTCCCACGCACCCGACCAGACCTGCGAGGTCACCGGACCGTGGGCGCGGGAGGCCGACAGGGTGTCCGAACCCCAGTTGCCGGAGAGCCAGTCGTCGAGTTTGCCGGGGATCTCGTTGACCAGCCAGCCTCGGCCGGTGCCGGCGGCCGGCAGGGAGGTGCCGGAGTAGCCGCTCGCGCTGTGGCTCTTCTCGTTGCTGAAGCTCAGGGTCTGCTTGGCGTAGCCCCAGTCCACCTCGGCGTCGTAGTTGGTGTCGCTGCTGTCGAAGCCTTCCGCGTTCGCCTCGTCCAGGGCGCCGTCGATGTCGCCGTTCGACACCGGGAAGCGCTTCTTGTAGCTCTCCTCGAAGTCCGAGCCCGACTTGTGACGGAGCCGGACGTCCCAGCCCTCGGCGTCGAGGTCCAGCGCGTCGGTGTCGAAGTACTCGTAGGAGCGTGCCTTGGCGGAGCCCGTGATCCCGAAGGCCGCCTTCACAGCCGAGGTCGGGGCGTGCGAGGCGTCGAGTGCCGCGGTGGTGAGATTGATCTTCACCTCGTACGTCGGTGCGGCGTTGGCGTCGGCGAACGCCGGTGTCGCGGGGGCGAGGACGGCGAGCGAGACGGTGAGCGACGCGGCAAGGCCCAGCGCGGACGCGGTGAGCGAGCGACGGGTCGGGGAGGTAATGGCCATGTCAGGAAGGTCACCCCGGCCGGTGATCGGCACATGGTCAACAGGGGTGATCTGCATGAAGCGGAGACGTCGGGCAGGGCACGCGTCCTCCCCGGGGCCTGAGCGACCCCGTGGGAGCGAGCCGCCGGCCGTCGGGAGCCGCCATCCGGACACGCCGGGAGCCGGGAGCCGGGAGCCGGGAGCCGGGAGCCACGACCGCGACGGTAGGTGTCGCGGTCGTGGCGGGCACGGCGTGGTCACGGCAAGGGTGTGGCGGGGGTGCGGCATGGGGCCATGACGGTGTGTCGTCGGCCCGGCCGACGCCGACGAGGAGCGGTGCCGGGGGTGGAGGCGCCCTCAGCAGTAGAGGTTGCCGCCGGGGGAGACGCCGAGGATCTGGGAGAAGCGCTGGTAGGCGTCGACGCGGCTCTGCACCTGGGCCGGGTTGCGGCCGTCGCACTCCAGGGAGCCGTTGATGCTGCGGATCGTCTGGCCGAATCCGGCCTGGTTCACCATGGCGTTGTGCGGCGTCATGGAGCCGGGACCGGACTGGGTGTTCCAGTACCACAGGCCGGTCTTCCAGGCGACCGCCGCGTCGTTCTGCACCAGCCAGGGGTTGTTGAGCAGGTCGATGCCGAGCGCGTCGCCGGCGGCCTTGTAGTTGAAGTTCCAGCTGAGCTGGATCGGCCCGCGCCCGTAGTAGGCGGCCTGGCCCGCGGGACAGCCGTAGGACTGGCTCCAGTCGCAGTAGGTGGGGTAGTTGGCCGTGTTCTGCTCGACCACGTACACCAGACCGCCGGTCTCGTGGTTGACGTTGGCGAGGAAGGCCGCCGCCTCCTGCTTCTTCACCGCGTCGCTGCCGGTGTGGGCGAAGCCCGGGTAGGCGCTGAGGGCCGCGACGAACCCGCTGTACGTGTAGAACGAGTTCCGGTTCGGGAACATCTGGTTGAACTGCGCCTCGCTCACGACGAAGTCGCCGGCCGGCGTGCCGGTGCCGCTGTCGCAGGCGTAAGGGTCCCAGTACCAGGTGCTGATGATGGGGTCGTAACCCGGGTTGTCGTGTTCGGCGATGTACGTCTTGCCGTCGGTGTAGCGGACGACGTCGCCGGTGGCGTACGACCTTCCGGCCACCCAGGCCGGGTAGCTGGAGCAGGAGGCGGCCGACGAGGCCGAAGCGGCCGGGGCCGGCAGTAGCAGCGGGGCCGTCGCGAGGGCGAGGGCGGTCAGCGCGGCGGAGATGTGTCGTCTCGACACAGGATCAACTCCTCTGTGGGCCACGGCCTTACCGGGGCGGAGCGGAAGGGGACCAGCTTCCTGCGCGCGCCAGTGAACACCGGACATGGCGTGGGGGTGGCCGTGGTGGGGGGTGAGGGCCACACTCAACTGCATTGGTATGTACCAGTCAAGCGGAGGGGGCGTTCGGGGGTGGAGATCGGTCAACCTGCCTGTTGCGCAAGGGAGTTGTCCCCGCCTCTGCCGCTCCGGCCGCGACGATGCCGACGGCAGAGTCTGCGTGTGGGCGTTTCGGCCCGTGAGCTTGGCGGCTTCTGGGCGCAGGGTTTCGCTGGAGGGGGCGGCCGGCGATCACCTGGTCGGGGGGCGGGTGGCCGGTGTGAGGGCGCGGGTGGCGTCCTGGATGGCCGAAAGTGCTTGATGTGGAACGCACTTGGGCGCACCGTCGGCTTCGGCGGCGAGGGGATTCGCGAGCTCCGGATGTCGTCGTACGACTTCAGTCGGGGCTGCCTGCCTCCGTCAGTCGGGGCCGCCTCCGTCGGCCGGGGCTGCCTCAGGCGGGGGCGGCGGAGTGGGTGGCGGAGCGGGATGCGTGGCGGGCGATGCGGGTGGCGGCGTACTCCGTACCGGCGACGAAGCGCATCATCGGGCCGAACATCGGTGCGGCGAGGGAGCCGGTGAAATACAGGCCCGGTGTCGAGGACTCGAACGCCGCCGAGAGGTGCGGTGCTTGCGAACCCGGCACGCGCACGACGGAGTTGCGCAGGCTGGGGGACAGGAAGGTCAGCGCGTCCAGGTCGAGTCGGTAGCCCGTCGCCGCCAGGACGTGATCGGTGGTCAGGGTTTCGGGGCCCTGGTGCCCGGAGACGGACAGGTGTACCCCGGAGTCGTCGGCTTCGGCTGCCGTCACACGGCACGACGTGCGGATCGGGACGACGTCCTCGACGCGGTCGCGCAGCCACCAGCCGCCCGACGGGCCCAGCGCCTTGCGGAACAGCAGCATCCGGGCGGCGGCGGGCAGCCGGCGCACGCCGCCGGGGGTGGCGCAGACCGCCGCCAGGATCCAGCCGGTGCCGAGCGGCGAGGCGGGCTTGGACAGCCGTTCCGTCCAGGGGCGGGACAGCGCGGGCTTCTGCCCCCACAGCACGTGCGACTCGCGGACCAGGACCTGTACGTCGGCGCCTGCCTCATGCAACAGGGCCGCGCTCTCCAGGGCGGACTGGCCGCCCCCGATCACCGCGACCCGTCGGCTGGCGTACGGGGAGAGGTCGGTGTGGTGGCTGGTGTGGGACACCCGGGCGTCGGCGCCCGGCCCCTGCGGGGCCAGGTTCCGCAGCTCCACCGGGATGTGGGCGAGGCCGTTGAGGCCGGTGGCGACGACGACGGCCGCCGCCGTCAGCTGCTGTCCGTCGTCAAGGCGCACCGTGAAGTGCGGCCCCGACGGGGCGCGTTCGACTGCCGTGGCCCGGCCCGGTTCCACCTCGCCGACGTACCGCTTCTGGAACCACAGCCCGTACCGCACGAACACGTCGCACGGAATCGGTGTCAGCTCGGTCAACTCCGGCTCGCCGTGCGCCCGGCGGAAGTCCGCCAGTCGGCCGCCCGGCTCCGGCGCCGACAGGTCGGTGGCGTCCGGTGTCGACTTCAGGAACATGCCGGTGGCCATGGCGTGCCGCCAACTGCCCAGCACGTCACCGAAGATGCGGACCTTCACCCCGGCGGCCCGTAGGTGTGCGGCCACCGACAGGCCGTACGGGCCGGCGCCGATGACGACGACGGGAGGGGCTCCGCCCCCGGTGAACTCCTGCTCATGGTCACAGCGTCGCTCCGGAAGCGACTGCGTCATGCGTCCCCCACTGATCCCGACGTCGTCTCCCCAGGACAACGCGAATCCCCCGGGATGGCGCGCCGACAGAAGTCGTCACACACCGGTCCCCCTCCGACGCTCAGTGTGACGCGTCGTACGGCATCGGTTGGTGATTTCGCCGTACGTTGGTCAAAACATGGCCGAACTGTAGGGCGGCGATGGGCTCCACGTGGTTTCTGTCGACCTTGACTCGTCACTTATACCCGGCGGGGGTATTCTCCGGTGTGCGTGCGGGTAGGCAGCGGTGGAGGGAAGGGCGCATCATGGGTGGCGGACAGGCGGCCGAGCGGGGCGTTGCCCGGCTGCTCGCTCTGTGCGCGGTCCTGTGCGGACTCTTCCTCATGCACGGCGCTCCGGCCTCCGCCGCCGGGGGCTGTCACGGGGGCATGCCGGTGATGTCCGCGTCGTCAATCGGTGTTCATCACGGTGCGGCGACGGACGCGGTCCATGCCGGGGCGGCCACTCTGCTCCGGCCTGACTTCCAGGTCGGGGAAGTGGGCGGTACGCACGGCGAGTTGTGCGTGTCGACGCCGGCGCACGAGCGGTTCCCCGTCCCCGGACCGCGCCTGCTCGCGGTGGCCGAGGGCGCGGTGCCGGCTGCCTGGGCCGCCGCACCGCCGCGGGCGGCCATGGGACGGGCCGCGTGGCGGGGACCGCCGCCAGGCGGACGGGATCTCCTGCTCCAGGTGTGCGTCGCGCGGACGTGACAGGCGCGCCGCCGGTCCGGCCGTACGGCCCGATCGGCTCCGTGTCCTGCCGCAGAGCGGCTGGGACCGGCTCGGTGCCGTGCCGCAGAGCGGCTGGGACCGGATCTGTGTCCTGCCGTTCAGCGGCCTGGACCGGGTCTGTGTCCTGCCGTACGGCTGGGACCGGCCTCGTGTCCTGCCCTTCCCGCGCGCCACCGGTGTGGCGCGCCCACCCGGAAAGACCCCTGTCTGATGTTCACTTCCTCCCGGTGCGCAGTTTCCCGGTTCACCTTCTCCCGGTTCGCCTCCTCCGGGCTCGCCTCACGCCGTCCGGCCTCACGCCGCCGTGCCCTCGCCGTGGCCGGTGCCACCGCCGCCCTCGCGCTGGCGGTGAGCGCCTGTGGCTCCTCCGGCGGGTCCTCGTCCATGCCCGGCATGGACCACGCCACCGGGTCCTCCGCATCGTCCTCGTCCGGAACCTCGATGGGGGACATGCCGGGGATGGGCCACGGGGCGTCCGGCAACGGCGGCCTGTCCGACACGCGGGACGGGTACCGCCTCGTCTCCAAGGACCGCCGGCTCCCCGCCGGGACGCGGGCCGCGTACCGGTTCACCGTCATCGGTCCGGACGGAAAGCCGGTCACCGGCTTCGCGCTCGACCAGACCGAGCGAATGCACTTCTACGCCGTCCGCTCCGACCTCACCGGCTTCCAGCACCTGCACCCGGTCATGGCCGCCGACGGCACCTGGACGGCCGAGCCGGCCTCCCTGGCGCCAGGCTCCTGGCGTGTGTTCGCCTCCTTCACGCCCGATGCCGGCGCCGGAAAGGGGAAGGACCTCGTCCTCAGCCGTGGCCTCACCGTTCCCGGCCGCACCGCGAAGCCGGCGCCGCTGCCCGCGCCGGCCACCTCGGCCCGGGCCGACGGATACACCGTCACGGTCAAGGGAGAGCTGACGGCGGGTACGGCCCGCCCGCTGACCGTCTCGGTGTCCAGGGGAGGGAAGCCGGTCACCGACCTGCAGCCGTACCTCGGCACCTACGCCCACCTGACGGCCTTCCACGAGGGTGACCTCGCGTTCGCCCACCTCCACCCGGCCGCCGCCGAGGTCACCGGTGACCGCGGCGGCCCGGACCTGTCCTTCCACGCCGAACTGCCCACGTCCGGCGACTGGCGGCTCTTCCTCCAGTTCAGGACCGGCGGAAAGCTGCACACCACCGCGGTGACCCTGCGCGCCGGGTGACGTCCGGCGGGGCGCCACCACCGGGAGAGAGCGGGGCGCCCCCGCCGCGTCGTGCCCCCGTGCGGATACGTCCACGGGGTGCGCCTGCCCCATGCGGACACGTCCCTGGGGTGCGTGCCCCGTGCGGATACGTCCACCGGGCGCGTGCCCCATTCCGATACGTCCCCGGCGCGACGTGCGTGTCCGGGGCCGTGCGCCGCGTCGGGGAGGGAAGGCTGCACAGATGCACGCCGTACTGCACGCCCTGTCCATCGCCGGTGCCATGACCTGGGAGATCACCTGGGCTCTGATCCTGGGCTTCGCGCTGTCGGCCGTCGTCCAGGCCGTGGTCCGCAAGTCCACGGTCGTCTCCCTCCTCGGTGACGACCGTCCCCGCACACTCGCCGTCGCGGCCGGCCTCGGCGTCGCCTCCTCCTCGTGCTCCTACGCGGCGGTCGCGCTGGCGCGCTCGCTGTTCCGCAAGGGGGCGAACTTCACCGCCGCGATGGCCTTCGAGATCGCCTCGACGAACCTCGTCGTCGAACTGGGCGTGATCCTGGCACTGTTGATGGGCTGGCAGTTCACCGCCGCCGAATTCGTGGGCGGGCCCGTCATGATGGTGCTGCTGGCGGTCCTGTTCCGCCTCTTCCTGCGCGACAGTCTGCTGCGGCAGGCCCGTGCGCAGGCCGAGCGGGGGCTCGCCGGGTCGATGGAGGGTCACGCGGCGATGGACATGTCGGTCCACGCGGAAGGGTCCTTCCTCCGGCGGCTGTTGTCCCGGGACGGTTTCACCGCCACCGCGCACGTCTTCGTCATGGAGTGGGCGGCGATCCTGCGCGACCTCGTCCTCGGCCTGCTCATCGCCGGTGCCGTCGCCGCCTGGGTGCCCGACTCCTTCTGGCGTGCCTTCTTCTTCGACGGCCACCCGCTCGCGGCCAAGCTGTGGGGTCCCCTCATCGGCCCGCTGGTGGCCATCGCGTCGTTCGTGTGCTCCGTCGGCAATGTGCCGCTGGCCGTGGTGCTGTGGAAGGGGGGTATCAGCTTCGGCGGTGTCGTGTCCTTCATCTTCGCCGACCTGCTGATCCTGCCGATCCTCAACATCTACCGGAAGTACTACGGCCCCAGGATGGCGCTCTTCCTCCTCGGCACCTTCTACGTCGCGATGGTCGTCGCCGGGTACGTCGTCGAACTCGTCTTCGGCGCCCTCGGACTCGTCCCCGACCGTGGGAGTGCCCGGATTCCGATGGGCGGTGTCTCCTGGAACTACACCACCTGGCTCAACATCGCCTTCCTCCTGCTGGCCGTGGTGCTCCTCGTGCGCTTCTTCCGTACGGGCGGGCTGCCGATGCTCCGCATGATGGGTGGGGCGCCGGATGCGGGTCATGATCGCGGAAGCCATGGAAGCCATGGAAGCCATGGAAGCCATGAGGGGCGGGAGGGGCAGGAGGGGCAGGAGGGTTAGAGGGGGTCGGGGTGACCGGGGTGGCCGGGGTGACTGGCGCCGGTCGGATGAGGGGTGCCCGGCTCCGGTAGGCTGTTCGTGAGTGGACGAACAGTTGGAGCCGGGAGGGAGCACCCGCCATGGAGGCGCAGGCCCAGCAGCAGCCGGAGGGTACGAGCCACCGGACTCCGCCGGTTCACGCGAACCCCGCTGACGTGGCGCTGGAGACGGCCCTGCTCGCCCTTGCCGATCCTGTGCGCCAGATCCTGGTGAGGGAGCTGGCGGGTGGCGGGGACTGGGAGCGGGCGTGCGGCAGCTTCGACGTTCCTGTCACCAAGGCGACCCTCAGCCGGCACTTCGCGGTGCTGCGTGAGGCAGGGCTCCTGGAGCAGCGTGACGCCGGGCCGAAGCGGCTCAACCGGCTGCGCCGGGCCGAGTTCGACGCCCGCTTCCCCGGACTGCTCGACCTGGTGCTCCGCCAGGAGGGCACCGTCCAGTAGTGCTTCGGCGCGTCGGGAGCCATGAGCTCCCGCGCGAGTGGCCGGCGATCCTCCACCGGAGGGCACGCGACGTGGGCCTGTAGCCGCCCCGTCACGCCCGAGAGCCCCGGGCGGGTCCGGCCTTCCCCTCACGCCGGCCGGCCCGCCCGCCCGGATCCGCAGGCCGCCTCGGCCGCCGCGAGCCCTCAGCCGCCGTACCCGCGTCGCCCCAGCAGCCGTACCCGCGCCGCCTCAGCCGCCGTACAGGGCGCCCTTGATCACGGCGATGGCGATCTCGCGGGCCACGTTGGCGCCGTGGGTGAGGCGGAGGGCGTCGAGCATCAGGAAGTCGTGCACCATGCCCAGGACACGGACGGCGGTGACGGGTACGCCCGCCTCCCGCAGGCGGGCCGCGTAGGCCTCGCCCTCGTCGCGCAGCACGTCGGCCTCATCGGTGATCACCAGGGCGGGCGGCAGCCCCTTCAGCTCGTCGAGGGAGGCGCGCAGCGGGGCCGCGTACCGTTCCTTGCGCTGGTCCTCGTCGGTCGTGTACTGGTCCCAGAACCAGACCATGCCGTCCCGGGTGAGGTAGTAGCCGTCGGCGAACTGCACGTAGGACGGGGTGTCGAAGTCCGCGTCGGTGACGGGGTACAGCAGCACCTGCGCGGCGAGGCGGACATCGCCCCGGTCCTTGGCCATCTGGGCCAGCACCGCCGACATGTTGCCGCCTACGGAGTCGCCGCAGACGACCATCCGCGAGGCGTCGAGCCCGTGCTCGGCGCCGTTGGCCACGACCCAGCGGGCGACGGCGTAGTTCTGCTCGATCTGGGTGGGGTACCGGGCCTCGGGCGCGAGGTCGTAGACGGGGAAGACGGCGGCCGCGCCGGAGCCGACGGCCAGCTCGCGCACCAGACGGTCGTGCGTCTTCTCGTCGCCGAAGACCCAGCCGGCGCCGTGGATGTAGAAGATGACCGGCAGCGCTCCGGTGGCGCCCGCGGGTCTGATGATCCGGGTGCGTACGGTGCCCCACTCGCCCGCGTCGACGTCGATCCACTCCTCGTCGACGTCCGGCTTTGCCACGCCCTCCCCGGACTGCAGGCCGTCGAGGAGCTCACGGCCCTGGGCGGGCGGAATCTCGTAGATACGGGGGTGCGGGGCGGTGGCCTCGGTGAGTTCCCTGGCGGCGGGCTCCAGCGTCGGAGTGGGCGGCGGGGGCAGATGCGCGGGCAGATCGTTCACGGTGAACCTCCAGAAGTGACCGGTCGGTCGCGCCCTGTGCGGGGCGGGCCGGTCGCGCCCGGCCGTCGCCAGACGGCCTCCTCGGGCACGGCCCGGCACTCGGCCGACGCCGCCCGCGAGGGCGGTGACACCGCGGGCCGCCGGGCACCCCGCGGTACGGCGGGTACGACGGGCGCGCGGTGCTACGACTGATGCGACGGGTACGACGCGCGCGCCGGGTGGTGCTCGGCCTCGGCCGAACACACGGCACCGCCTCTCAGTCTCGCGCGACACCGGGCACACGGCATCACGGGGCCCGTCCCGACGGCCGTGACGGCGGGTGCCCAGGGAGGCCCGGCCCAGGCCCGGACCTGCGGTTCTTCCCGCGGGGCGGGCCGGGGTCCGGCGCCCGGGGAGAAGCCGTCCCGCACGGCCCCGCCCCGCGCCCGCACACCCCGTCACGAGCCGCCCCGCCCCACCTCCTCCCAGCCCCGCCCCACCCCGCCCCGTCTCACCAGGGCAGCACGCCCGCCGCGTTCTGGAAGGTGCCGGTGGGACCGTCGGCGTCGATGCGGGCGAGGCGGACGATGACCTCGGCGCCCTCCTCGACGGTCTGGGTGCCCTGGTTGTGGTTGAGGTCGGTGGCGGTGAAGCCGGGGTCCGCGGCGTTGATCCGGATGTCGCCGAACGCCTTCGCGTACTGCACGGTGAGCATGTTCACCGCCGCCTTGGAGGACGGGTAGGCGAGGCCGGGGTAGAAGTGCTCGGGGGCCGCCGGGTCGGCCAGGGCGGGGGCGTGGCCGAGTCCGCTGCTCACGTTGACCACGACCGGGTTGGCCGAACGGCGCAGCAGGGGCAGGAAGGCGTGCAGGACGCGGACCATGCCGAAGACGTTCGTCTCGAACACGGACCGTACGTCGTCGGCGGTCGTCGCCGCGGGGAGGACGAACCCGCCGTCGGCCTGGCGCGGCTCGACGCCGGCGTTGTTGACCAGGACGTCCAGGCCGCCCTCGGCCTCGATCGTCTCGACCGCGGCGGCGACGGAGACGTCGTCGGTGACGTTGAGCCGCACGAACCGCGCGCCCAGTCGTTCGGCGGCGCGCATGCCCCGCTCGGGGTCGCGGGCACCCACGTAGACGGTGTGTCCCGCGGCGAGGAGGCGGCGGGCGGTCTCGAATCCGAGACCCTTGTTGGCTCCGGTGATCAATGTCTTCGTCATGGTCCAAGCGTCCGCCGCACCCGGAACACCAGCCAGTAGGCGCTTTTTCCTGGGAATGGCAGTACCAGGAAAGGCCGCACGTCCCCGGGCACACTGGAAGCCATGGCGACTGCGGAACTCGGAGCGGCGATCCACCGCTGGCGCGACCGGCTCTCACCCGGCGACGCCGGCCTGCCCCCGGGCGGCCGCAGGCGCGCCGCCGGGCTGCGCCGCGAGGAGCTGGCACATCTGGCCGGGATCTCCGTCGACTACGTGACGCGGCTGGAGCAGGGCCGCGCCACCAACCCCTCGTCCCAGGTCGTGGAGGCGCTGACGCGAGCGCTGCGCCTCTCGGCGCCCGAACGGGACCACCTCTACCGGCTGGCCGGCCTCGCGCCCCCCAGCCCGAAGACGGTGCCCGTCTTCATCCCGCCCAGCGTGCAACGCCTCCTGGACCGGCTCGCCGGGACCCCGGTCGCGGTCTGCGACGCCACCTGGACGCTGCTTGTCGCCAATCCGCCGTACGCGGCCCTGATGGGCGACCCGTCCGGCCTGCGCGGCAACGAACTCAACGGCGTGTGGCGCCACTTCCTCAGCCCCTCGGACCGAGTCGCCTACACCCCCGAGGCGCTCGCCGCCTTCGAGGCCGCCCTCGTCGCCGACCTGCGCACGGCGGCCCAGCGCTATCCGGCCGACCGCCGTCTACGGGCCCTGCTCGCCGAACTCCGCGACCGCAGCGCCCGGTTCGCCGCCCTCTGGGACAGCGGCACGGTGGGCATCCACGACGCGGCCCGCAAGACCGTCACGCACCCCGTGGTGGGCCCCCTCACCCTCGACTGCGACGTCCTCTCCGTCGCCGGCAGCGACCTGCGCATCATGGTCTACACGGCCGAGCCCGGCACGGAGGACGCGGAGCGGCTCTCGCTGCTGATGGTGCTGGGGACACAGGACGTCACCTCGCCCCACTGAACCCCCACGCCCACGAGGGCGGCCCGCCCGTGCGGCGGCCCAGGCAGCCCCGGACGTCGGGGATCGGTCACCGGATCTGGTGTATCCCACCGTCGCGCTCCTCGCCTGGTCCGGGTCCGGCTTCCGGAACCGTTCCCGTCAACCGCTCGGGCACACCTTGGCCCAGCCGGCCGTTTCGGGGTGGGGTGTGATCAGGCCGGGGGTGTGTCGCTGCTCGGCGGGCGGTGGAGCGTGGACATGCCCCGGAGTTCGGCGATGCGGCCGTCGCGCACGTGGAAGATCTCCATCATCGAGGGCGGAGGCCGCTCCCCGGTGCCCGCCGGGATGCCGTGCAGGGTCGTGCGGACCGCGACCCTGTCCGCGTCCACCAGCATGTCCTCCACGACGACCTCGATGCCGGGGAACGTGGCGTGGAGGCCGCTCCAGGCCTTGACGACGCTGTCGACCCCGACGGTTCCCAGGGGGTGGCTCACGAAGTCCGTGGAGAAGATCGCCTCCGCCGCGGTGAGGTCACGGGCGTTGAACGCGTCGTACATGCGCCGAGCGATGGCTCGTACGTCGTCCTCTGGCATCCCACACTCCCCGAATCGACCATGAACGTTGATCAGTCTATGAGGGCAGTGGGGGTGGGGGTGACGCTCAACTCGACGCCAGGTAGCGGTAGTTGGGTGTGGTGGAGGGTCGGCCGGCCGCTCGCACTCGGTGCGGTGAGGCGGCCGGCGTCACCTCATTCCTCCGGAGCCGGGCGCGTTCCCGTCTCGAACGCCCGCAGGATCCGTTCCGCCGCCAGCGTGGCCGTCAACGAGCCGTCCCTGACCTGCTGTTCGAGGAGCGGGGCGGCCTCGCGTACGGCGGGGTCGGCGTGCAGGCGGCCGAGGAGTTCGTCGCGGACCATGGTCCAGGTCCAGCCGACCTGCTGCTCCCGCCGTTTGGCGGCGAGGCGGCCGGTGGCGTCGAGCAGGGTGCGGTGCTGTTCCAGCCGCTCCCACACCGTGTCCAGGCCCCTGGACTCCCGGGCGCTGCAGTGCAGCACCGGCGGCGTCCAGGAGGCGTCCTTGCCGTGCATCAGGCGCAGTGCGCCCGCCAGTTCACGGGCGGCGGTCCTCGCGTCCCGCTCGTGCGGACCGTCCGCCTTGTTCACGGCGATCACGTCGGCCAGCTCCAGGACACCCTTCTTGATGCCCTGCAGCTGGTCGCCGGTGCGGGCCAGTGTCAGCAGGAGGAAGGAGTCGACCATGTCGGCGACCGCGGTCTCCGACTGGCCGACGCCCACGGTCTCCACGAGGATCACGTCGTAGCCGGCCGCCTCCATGACCACCATGGACTCCCGGGTGGCCTTCGCGACCCCGCCCAGCGTGCCCGCGCTGGGGGAGGGACGGACGAAGGCGGCGGGGTCCACCGCCAGGCGTTCCATCCGGGTCTTGTCGCCCAGGATGGAGCCGCCCGTGCGCGTGGAGGAGGGGTCCACGGCGAGGACGGCCACCCGGTGGCCCAGCGAGGTCAGCAGGGTGCCGAACGCGTCGATGAACGTCGACTTGCCCACGCCCGGCACCCCGCTGACGCCGATCCGCCGCGCCCGGCCGCTGTGCGGGAGCAGCTCGGTGAGCAACTCCTGGGCCAGTGCCCGGTGCTGGGGCCGGGTGGACTCGACGAGCGTGATGGCGCGGGCCACGATCGCCCGCTTCCCGTCGAGCACACCCTTCACGTACGTGCCGAGATCGATGGGTGCCATCGTGCGGCTACAGGTCGTGGCCGAGGTCGGCCGACAGCCGCGTCACCAGGTCGTACGCCGCGTCCGGGATCACCGTCCCGGGCGGGAACACGGCCGTGGCGCCCATCTCCAGCAGCGTCGGCACGTCCTGCGGCGGGATCACCCCGCCGACCACGATCATGATGTCCGCCCGGCCCTCCTCGGCGAGCTGCTCGCGCAGCGCCGGTACGAGGGTGAGGTGGCCGGCCGCCAGCGAGGACACGCCGACCACGTGGACGTCCGCCTCGACCGCCTGGCGGGCCACCTCCTCCGGGGTCTGGAACAGCGGGCCGACGTCGACGTCGAAGCCGAGGTCGGCGAAGGCGGTGGCGATCACCTTCTGGCCGCGGTCGTGGCCGTCCTGGCCCATCTTGGCGACCAGGATGCGCGGCCGGCGCCCCTCGGCCTCCTCGAAGGCGTCCACCAGGGCACGGGTGCGGTCCACGTTCGGCGACTCGCCTGCTTCGTTGCGGTACACGCCGGAGATGGTACGGATCTGACTCGCGTGCCGGCCGTACACCTTCTCCAGGGCGTCGGAGATCTCGCCGACGGTGGCCTTGGCGCGGGCCGCGCGCACGGCCAGCTCCAGCAGGTTGCCGTCGCCGTCGGCCGCCCGCGTGAGCGCGTCCAGCGCCGACCGGCACGCCGTCTCGTCCCGCTCGGCACGCAGCCGCCGCAGCTTCTCGATCTGCTGCGTGCGCACGGAGGAGTTGTCGACCTTGAGGACCTCGATCTGCTCGTCGGAGTCCACCCGGTACTTGTTCACGCCGATGACCGGCTGGCGCCCGGAGTCGATGCGGGCCTGGGTGCGGGCCGCCGCCTCCTCCACGCGCAGCTTGGGGATGCCCGCGTCGATGGCCTGCGCCATGCCGCCCGCCTGCTCGACCTCCTGGATGTGCTGCCAGGCCTTGCGGGCGAGGTCGTACGTCAGCTTCTCGACGTACGCGCTGCCGCCCCACGGGTCGATGACCCGGGTCGTGCCCGACTCCTGCTGGATGAGCAGCTGGGTGTTGCGGGCGATGCGCGCCGAGAAGTCGGTGGGCAGCGCGAGGGCCTCGTCGAGCGCGTTGGTGTGCAGCGACTGGGTGTGGCCCTGGGTCGCCGCCATCGCCTCCACACACGTGCGGGTGACGTTGTTGAACACGTCCTGCGCGGTCAGCGACCAGCCCGAGGTCTGCGAATGGGTGCGCAGGGAGAGGGACTTGGCGTTCTTCGGTTCGAACTGGTCGACGAGCTTGGCCCACAGCAGTCGCGCCGCCCGCAGCTTGGCGATCTCCATGAAGAAGTTCATGCCAATCGCCCAGAAGAAGGACAGCCGGGGCGCGAACGCGTCGACGTCCAGGCCCGCTTCACGCCCTGCGCGGAGGTACTCCACACCGTCCGCGAGGGTGTACGCCAGCTCCAGGTCGGCCGTCGCCCCCGCCTCCTGGATGTGATACCCGGAGATGGAGATGGAGTTGTAGCGCGGCATCCGCTGCGAGGTGTACGCGAAGATGTCGGAGATGATCCGCATCGACGGCTTCGGCGGATAGATGTAGGTGTTGCGGACCATGAACTCCTTGAGGATGTCGTTCTGGATGGTCCCGGCCAGCTTCTCGGGCGGTACGCCCTGTTCCTCCGCCGCCACGATGTACAGCGCGAGCACCGGCAGCACGGCGCCGTTCATCGTCATCGACACGGACATCTTGTCCAGCGGGATGCCGTCGAACAGCTGCCGCATGTCGTAGATCGAGTCGATCGCCACGCCCGCCATGCCGACGTCACCGGTCACGCGCGGGTGGCCGCTGTCGTAACCCCGGTGCGTGGGCAGGTCGAAGGCGACCGACAGGCCCTTCTGGCCGGCCGCCAGGTTGCGCCGGTAGAACGCGTTGGACTCCTCGGCGGTGGAGAAGCCCGCGTACTGGCGGATCGTCCAGGGCTGGTTGACGTACATCGTCGGGTACGGGCCGCGCAGGTACGGCGCCATGCCCGGGAAGGTGCCGAGGAAGTCCAGGCCCTCCAGGTCACGGCCGGTGTACAGCGGCTTGACCCCGATGCCCTCCGGGGTCTCCCACAGCGGCTCCTCGCCGCCCGTGGCCCGCTCGACGGCCGCACGCCACTCCTCGGCCGTGCCGTCGGCGACGGGGTTCCCCAGCTCGATGCCGGAGAAGTCGGGGATTCCCATCAGGACACTCCCATGCGGTCGAGGGTCGCGGACAGCACGGCTACGGCGTCACAGCCCGCGAAGACGTACGAGTCGATGCCGGAGTGGTCCCCGCGGCCCGCGAGGGCCACGTGCCGGGCGCCGGACGCGCGCAGCGACTCGGCGGCCGGCTCGGCCTGTTCGGCGTACACGGCGTCGCTGGAGCACAGCACGGCCTCCGTGGCGCCGCTGTCCTCGAAGGTGCCGTCGGTGACCGGCTCGATGCCGCCCGCCTGGAAGAGGTTGGCGGCGAACGTCGCGCGGGCGGTGTACTCGGCGGCCGAGCCGAGCGTGGCGAGGAAGACGCGGGGGCGGGCGCCGGTCGCCGCGAGGTGGGCGTCGGAGCGGGCGCGCAGGGCCTCGTAGGCCTCGTCCCGGCGCACCCTGGGCAGGCCGCCGGACGGCGGCTCGGGCGCGGGTTCGCGCTCCACCGGCTTCTCGGCGAGGAGCGGGAACTCGCTGACGCCGGTGATGGGTTCGCGGCGCTTGGCGAGCCGCGCCGTGCGCGCCCGCCAGGTCGACGCGAGGTCCTCGCGGATCCGGCCCGAGCGCAGTACGGCCGCCATGCCACCGTCGCGCTCGATCGACCGGAAGAACTCCCAGGCGGCTTCGGCGAGTTCGTCCGTCAGCCGCTCCACGTACCAGGAACCGCCCGCCGGGTCGACGACCCGGGCCAGATGCGACTCCTCGACCAGGATCGTGGAGGTGTTGCGCGCGATACGCCTGCCGAACGCGTCCGGCAGGCCGAGCGCGTGGTCGAACGGCAGCACGGTCACGGAGTCGGCGCCGCCCACCCCGGCCGCGAGCGTCGCGACCGTCGTGCGCAGCATGTTCACCCACGGGTCGCGGCGGCTCATCATCACCGGCGACGTCACCGCGTGCTGCACCTGCGCGCCCGCGCCGGGCGCCCCGCACACCTCGGCGACCCGCGCCCACAGCCGGCGCGCCGCGCGCAGCTTGGCGATGGTCAGGAACTGGTCGGCGGTGGCCGCGTACCGGAACTCCAGCTGGGCGACGGCCTGCTCGGCCCCCAGCCCCGCCTCGGTCAGCTCCCGCAGGTAGGCCACACCGGTGGCCAGGGAGGCGCCCAGCTCCTGCGCGGCCGAGCCGCCCGCCTCGTGGTACGGCAGCGCGTCCACGGTCAGCGCGCGCAGTCCGGGGTAGTGCTCGGCGCAGCGCGTGGCCAGGGCGGCCACGGGCGTGAAGTCCAGGGGGGTGCCGGTGCGGGCCTCGTGTCCGAGCGGGTCGGCGCCCAGGCTGCCGCGTACGGCCTTGGGGTCGACGCCCTTCTCCTCGTACAGCCGCAGCAGCGCCTCGGCGGCGGCCTCGGTGTCGCGGCCCGCGTCCAGGGCGACCGGCGCCAGGTCGAGGAAGACGCCGTCCAGGGCGCGGCCCAGCTCGGAGACCGGGATGCCGCCCTCGCCCAGCACCAGCCACAGCGAGGTGACGCCGTTCTCCAGGTCGGCCAGCACCGCGCTGTCGGCGCCGTCACCGAGCGCCGCGTGCCGCTGCCGTACGTCCCAGCCGCCCGCGGTGTTCCCCTCGGGGCGGCCACCGCGCACGAAGGGCGCGAACCCCGGCAGTCCGGGCTCGGGCGCGCCGTCGCGCGCGGTGTACAGAGGCCGGGTGCGCAGCCCGTCCTCCAGCGTCGTGGACAGGGCGTCCTCAGCTGCCGCGCCAGAGACTTCCTTGCCCGACTTGCGCAGCACACCCTCCACCAGGCGTTGCCACTGCTCGTGCGTCGTGTCAGGGAACTCGGCGGCCAGGGAGAGCCCGTCGTCAGGCAGGACCGTCATGCTCGGATGCTAGGGCAGGGTGCTCAAGTGTCAGCAGAACGTGGCCTGTGACGTTTCCCTCGTTGCGGCTGTGAGCTGCGCCTCTCGGCGTCCGGGGGCTTCCGTTTTCCTCCGTTCGGCGCGAGTCGTCCCCCGGATCGCGGCCGCAGGACGCCGCCGGCGCGACCGGTCCCTGAGGACGATGCGCGGGCCGATCTTCCTTCCTAGGCTCTACAGGGCCAGGGAAGGAAGACCACTCCGAGCCCAGGAGACCGCTGTGATCGCAGTTACCGGCGCCACCGGCAATGTCGGCCGCGCCCTCGTCGAACGTCTCACCGCCGCCCACCATCCCGTGCGCGCCCTCACCCGTGACCCGGAGCGCGCGGGGCTGCCCGGGAGCGCCGAGGTGGTGAAGTTCCGGCCTGACGACGCGGCCGCCCTGTTCGAGGGGACGACCAGGCTGTTCCTCTACGTGCAGGCGGCCGGCCCGCACACCCCCGCCCTGCTCGCCGCCGCCCGCGAGGCTGGTGTGCGGCACGTCGTCCTGCTCTCCTCCGGCATCATCGAGGACGGCGCCGACGAGACCCACCCCATCCACGTCATGCACGCGACGGCCGAACGCCAGATCCGGGACAGCGGCCTCGCGTGGACCTTCCTGCGCCCCAACGCCTTCGCCGCGAACGCCCTCCAGTGGGCCCGTCAGCTCCGTACCGGCGACACGGTCCGCGGCGTCTACGCGAACATGGTCACGGCCCCCATCCACGAGGACGACATCGCCGCCGTCGCCGAACGGACCCTCCTCGACGACGGCCACGAAGGCGCCGTCCACCGCCTCACCGGGCCCGAAGCGATCACCACCAGCGAACAGATCGCCGCGATCGGCCGGGCGACCGGCCGCGACCTGACCTTCACCGAGGTCCCGCCGGACGAGGCGGGACCCGAACTGTTCCCCCAGGCCCCGCCGGAGTTCGTGCGAGCCCTCCTGAAGACCTTCGCGGACGCCGTCGACGTCCCACCGGAGATCACCACCACGGTGGAGAAGATCACCGGCACCCCCGCTCGCGCCTTCGCCCGCTGGGCCGAGGACCACGCCGCCGACTTCCGGAAGGTCCAGGACGCAGGCGGGCCCGGGGGCGGTGCCGGGAGCCGGTGACGGGGCGGTGTCGGCGTCGGTGTCGGTCACTCACGGTTCCGGGTCGGCGCCGGTCACTTCCGGTTCCGCGGCGGCATCGGCCTTGTCCGGTGACGGACCTGCGTCGGTCACTTCCGGTTCCCGGTCAGCTCCGTCCGGGTGACGTCGCGGGTGGAGAGCGTCTGCGGGCCGTCCGTGAAGGCGCGCAGGCGGATGGGGGACTTCACGGACGGCATGGTGAAAGTGCCCGCGGGGGCCCGGAGGGTGACGGTGGCGGTGGTGTGCGGCGGAACGGTCGCCGGGCCGCGGACGAGGGACCAGTACCGGCTCATGCCCTGGCCCCGGGTGAGCATGTAGTGCGGGGTGAGCGGGTCGGAGCCGGTGTTGGCCACCCGCAGGGTCAGCGTGGACACCGTGTCCGCCTCCGAGCCGCGCGCCGCGGCGATGTCCATCCGCAGGGGCGGCCGTCCTGTCACCGCGAGGGTCGCGCTCACCAGCGCGGGGAGCACCAGCAGGAACGCCGCGGCGACCAGCGCCTGACGGCGGCGGGGCCCGGTGAGCCGGCGGGGGCGGGGCTGCCACGCGCGGGCGAACTCCGGCAACGGCGCGGTGACCGCCGCCGCGAGCCAGAGCGGGGTCATCATCAGGTAGTAGCCGTCCTGGGAGCGGGTCGCCAGGTAGAAGGCGCACCAGGGCAGCACGGTCGCCGCCGGGCCCAGCCGGCGTACGAACAGTGTGAACAGCGCGAGCAGGGCCGCGGCGAGCAGCATGCTCGCGTGGCTGTACCAGTCCAGCCGGTCGCTGCCGTGGGTGAAGTACAGCGAGACGTCCACCAGGCCCTGGCCGTGCAGCACGGCACCCTGGGTCAGGGGCAGGGCGATCCCGTCGAGCCAGGGGCCCGGCTCCCGCACGACGAGGTACGCGTTGATCACCAGCCAGGCCGCGACGGCGACCCCCAGCACGCGCAGCACCACGAGGCAGGCGGCCCTGGCGCCCAGCTCGCCCCGGCGTACGGCGTAGAGGCCGACGAGCAGGAACGGCGTGACGAACCAGGGCAGTTGCTGCGCCGCGCACGCGGCACCCAGACACACTGCCCGCGCGATCCCCGGCGCGCCCAGTCGCCCGCCGGCGCCGATGCGCGGCCAGCACACCACCACCGGGATCAGCAGGGCCATGGCGATGATCGCCGGATAGCCCTGGCGGGCGTACGACGGAAGGAAACCGAACCCCAGACAGACCATGGTCGCGGCCGGACGCCACGGCACGGGCAGCATCCGCCACAGCACCACCGCACCGGCGAGGAGCATGACCGTCGCCGCGGCCGTCGCCGGGGCGCCGCCGTGGCCCAGCCACAGGAACGGCACGGTCAGCAGCGGGGCGAGCGGGGGATAGCCGTAGGTGAAATCGTAACCGCCGTCTATGGTCGGCGTCACGGCGACGCCCTTGCCGTGGAACAGCCAGGGCCACGGCTGGTCGTACACCTGGTGACCGGCCATCAGTTCCCGCGCGGCCTGGGCGGTGAGGGCCGCCTCGTCGCCGCCGGCGTGGTTCAGCGCCCAGTTGCACAGGGCGAGCGTGATCGCGGTGACCAGCACCACGACGTCCAGCCGGACCAGGGAACGCGTGCGGCGGACCGCCAGGGTGAGGACGCCGCACACCAGGATCGACGCGTAGCAGAGCGAGATGACCGCGGCGAGGGCGAGGCGGTGCGTGGCGGCCTGCGTCCACACCGCGCGCGTGCCGATGAACAGGCTCACGACGGCGAGCAGGGTCAGCACGCGGTGCCACTGCGCGGGAGATCCGGGCGATTCGGGGACTTTCGAGGGGGCGCGCGGGACGGTGGTCACGATCGACCACGTCCGCCGCCCGGATGTCATCCGCTGTGTTTCTGCCAAGTGCACGGCACCTGACGCTAGTGGTGAGCTGTGAGCGAGGTGGGGAGCGACGTGAAAAATCGGGTGTGAGGGCGGTAAGAAACGGTCTTATTCGTACATCTGACCCATGATGTGGGGGCGCGAGGGTGTGCGGGGCGATCGCGCAGTGTGTCGCTGTTGGGCCGAACGGGTGACTTGGCGTAAGAATTGGCTGGTGCAGGCAAGGAACGCGAGTCAGGTCGGGGGGAGCCGGTGAGCCGTTACGACGTCACCGATGAACAGTGGGAAGGGCTCGCCCAGGTCGTGCCGCTGCGGGGCCGGGACGCGTGGCCGTCCGCGGTGAACCACCGCGCGATGCCGGACGCCGACACGGAGACGCGGCGGCGGTTCGTCGTCCTGCGGGTCAACGTGTTCGCGGACGCCCGGGAAGTCGCCGAGACGCTGATGGCCGGGATTCCGGTGCTGCTGGACCTGTCCAGCGCGGAGGGCGAGGTCGCCAAGCGCGTCCTCGACTTCAGTACCGGCGTCGTCTTCGGCCTGGGCAGTGGGATGCACCGGGTGGACCGGAATGTTTTCCTGCTGACGCCACCCGGGACCGAGGTCAGCGGGCTGATGGAGGCGTCCGGAGGATGAACGGGGTCCGGCGCGCCCTTCGGCGCGCCGGACCGCGGGATGTGAACCGCGGGATGTGAACCGCGGGATGTGAACCGCGGGATGTGAACCGCGGGATGTGAACCGCGGGATGCGGACCGCGGGAGTTCCGGGGGGGGCTGTGCCCTCCGGCCGGTCAGCCCGCGCGTGGCCGTCCCCCGATCGTGGGAAGGTCTGAGGGCTGAACGGTTCGCCACCTCGGCGGAGTCCTACGGTCCGCATATGGCCGTGTCTTCCGCGCCCGCCGGGCCGCCCGTACCCGCCGTGCCCGCCGTAGCCGTCGTACCCGCCGTGCCCGACGTACCCGTCGTGCCGTACGGGTCCTCGACGGGCGCCCTCGCGGCGTCCGGATCCTCCGTGGGTTCCGATCCCGGGGTGTCGTGCTCCGCGCCCGTCGTGCCGGCGCAGTTCGCCCGGAGTACGGCTCCGGTCGGACCGGCTTCCGGGGGTGCTCCCGTCGACGTACGCGCCCGGATCACCGAGTTACGGCTGTCCGCGTTCGCCGGGCACCGGCGGGCCGCGTTCCCGCTGGGGGCCGTCACGCTGTTCGCGGGGCCGAGCGGGGCGGGGAAGTCGACCGCGTTCGGCGCGCTGGAGGCGCTGGCCCGGCTCGGGAGCGGGGCGCCGCTGGCGCAGGTGTTCGCGGACCCGCTCGCGTGGGTGCCGGAGCGGGCGCGGCCCGACGCGGAGGGCCGGCGGGGTTTCCGGATCGGCTGTACGGCCGACGGAGCCGAGGGGCCGGTCCTGCTCGACCTCGCCGTACAGGCCGAGCCCTGTCTGCGGATCGTGGGCGAGCGGCTGACCGCGGGCGGAGTCGTCCTGCTGCAGACCGCGCTGCGCGATCCCGCCCGCCGGGCCGTGCAGGCGGCCTGGCACACCGCGGGCTCCTCGCCGGTGACCCGCGCCCCGCTGCCCGACGACCGGCTCGGCACCGCCCTGCTGCCGCTGCGCGTGGCGGGCAAGACGGACGGGCAGCGGCAGGTGCTCGCCGCGGCCGAGCAGATGGTCGTCGCGCTGCGCTCCGTCTTCGTCTGCGATCCGCGTCCCGAGCACATGCGCCTCCCCGTCCCGACGGGCTCGGGACGCCTGCTGGCCGGCTGCGGCAACCTGGCCGACGTGCTGGCCCGTACCCGGTCGGAGTGCGGGCGCCGGCACGCCCGCCTGGTCGAGTTGCTCCGCGCGGGCTGCGTGGGCCCGGTGGCCGACCTGGTCGCCGACCGGATGCCCGACGGCACGGTGCGGGCGCTGCTCGACCGGGGCGACGGCCACCGGACCGAGCTGGTCCGGCTCGGCGACGGTGAGCTGCGCTACATCGCGCTGGCCCTGGTGCTGCTGACCGGGCCGGGCGTCCTGGACGTGGACGCGCCCGGCGAGGTGCCCGACGCGCTGCGCACCCTCACGGTCCTGGCCGACGGCCTCGACCGGTGCCTCGACCCGGGGCAGCGCCGCGAACTGCTGCGGGCGGCGGCCCTGATGGGCGAGCGTGGCCACATCCGCTGCGTGGGCGCGGTGAACGACGCCTCGTGGGCGGTGGGGACGCGGGGCGTCACGGTGGTACACCTGAGCGCGTGACGGAACACTCTGACCTGGCCGGACTCCAGCGCAGGCTGGCCGAGTTCGCGGCGGTGCGCGACTGGCAGCCCTACCACACGCCCAAGAACCTCGTGTCGGCCCTCAGCGTGGAGGCCTCCGAACTGCTGGAGATCTTCCAGTGGCTGACCCCCGAGCAGTCGGCCCGGGTGATGGACGACCCCGGCACCGCCCACCGTGTCACCGACGAGATCGCCGACGTCCTCGCCTACCTCCTCCAGCTCTGCGAGGTCCTCGGCGTCGACCCGATTGCCGCGCTGTCCGCCAAGATCGACCGCAATGAACACCGCTTTCCGGCACCGGGGTCGGAAGGCGAGGGCACCTCGTAAGTCGTGTTGAGTGGCCGGTGTTCGCCCGCAGGGTGGTGCCGCATGCCGAGTCGATGCCCTGGAATCCGAGGCGGTGGTCGAAGGCCGACCCGATCCGGCCGGCCGGTCAACGGCCGGACGCCGACACTCCGTTATCACGCTCCGCAGTCAACTCCTGCGGCGAAACCGAATTGTTGTCCATAATTTCCCGTCTTCCTCTGGCTTTTCGTCTCAAGCACCCTCACTCTGGGTAGTGAACGAGGGAGTTCACACGCGCGTGCGACGGCGCACGGCGGACCGGACGGGGGCAGCCGATGGATGCGATGCGGCTCATCGAGGCGAGCAGGCGGGCCCTGACCGGGGGTGCCGACGCGGCCGAGGCGATGGCGGAGGTGTGGCAGGCCCAGGCGCTGGCGCAGGCGATCGGCAGCCGGCTCGCGGTGTCCGGGCCGCCCGAGCTGCGGGGTGAGGCCCTGGGGCTGACCGAGCTGGCGGGCCGCGGCTGCGGCGTCCTGGACCCTCCGGACCTGGACCCCGGCGACCTGCGCGCCGCCCAGCTCACCGAACTGGCCGACGCCCGCCAGACCCTCCTCAGCCTCGGCGGACTGCTCGGCGAGGTGGGCATGGCCCTGGTCGGGATGGCCAGTGCCGCGGCCGACGAGGCGACGTACTGGCAGTGCATGGAGGCCATCGACGCGGCTGACGAGTCCCGCGACCGGGTCCTGGAAATGCTGCGCAAGCTGGCGGCACGGGAGGAGGCGGAGCTGCGCGAGCGCGAGATGGGGTGAGCGGGCGGGCGGGGACGCGTCGGAGGCCGGAGGCCGGGCTGGAGGCCGCAGGTCAGGGGGCGGGGCCCCGGTGGCCCGTGGAGGGCCGGCGGAGGCCCGGTGGTGGCGCCGAGGCGGTCCGGTGGGCGGCGCTCCGGCGTCCGGTGACTCGTACGGCGCTTCGCGTGTGCGGCGGCGAATTCCACCCGGCCGGGGACGGCAGTGCCGGGTGGTGCCGATGAGGCTCTCGGGGCGGGTGGCGTGCAGGATGGAGGTATGGACCTGCGCATCTTCACCGAGCCCCAGCAGGGGGCGACCTACGACACGTTGCTCACCGTGGCGAAGGCCACCGAAGACCTTGGATTCGACGGTTTTTTCCGTTCTGACCACTATTTGCGCATGGGGGACGTGAGCGGCCTGCCGGGCCCCACCGACGCCTGGATCACGCTGGCCGGCCTGGCCCGCGAGACCGAGCGCATCCGCCTGGGCACCCTCATGACCGCGGCCACCTTCCGGCTGCCCGCCGTGCTCGCCATCCAGGTGGCCCAGGTCGACCAGATGTCCGGCGGCCGCGTGGAACTGGGCCTCGGTGCGGGCTGGTTCGAGGAGGAGCACAAGGCGTACGGCATTCCGTTCCCGAAGGAGAAGTTCGCGCGCCTGGAGGAGCAGCTGGAGATCGTCACCGGCCTGTGGGCGACGGAGGCCGGCAAGAGCTTCGACTTCCACGGCACGTACTACGACCTCACCGACTCGCCCGCGCTGCCCAAGCCGGCCCAGCGCAAGGTCCCGGTGATCATCGGCGGCCACGGCGCGACCCGTACTCCGCGCCTCGCGGCCCGTTATGCGGATGAGTTCAACATCCCCTTCGCCTCGGTCGAGGACTCCGCGCGCCAGTTCGGCCGGGTACGCGCCGCCGCCGAGGAGGCGGGCCGCGCCGCGGACGACCTGACCTACTCCAACGCGCTCGTGGTGTGCGTTGGCCGCGACGACCAGGAGGTCGCCCGGCGCGCCGAGGTGATCGGCCGCGACGTCGACGAGCTGAAGGCCAACGGCCTGGCCGGCTCCCCGGCCGAGGTCGTCGACAAGATCGCCCGCTACGCCGCGATCGGTTCCGAGCGGCTCTACCTCCAGACCCTCGACCTGCACGACCTCGACCAGCTGGAGCTGATCTCGACCCAGGTCATGCCGCAGCTGCCGTAGGCGATCCCTCCGTGCCGGCCCCCGCGCTCCGCAGAGTGAAACCGTGCGGGGCCGTGCGGGGCCGTGCGGCGGGGCAGGGGAGTGGAACGCGGCGGTGCCGCCCGGAAAACCTGTGGTCGGACGGTCGTCGAGCCGCGAGACTCGGACATGTGTTCCTGACGATCTCCACGCGCGGCACAGCCGCCTCCCCAGCCACCGACCTCGGGTTCCTGCTGCACAAGCACCCCGACAACGCCCAGGCGTTCTCCACGTCCCACGGCACCGCGCACGTCTTCTATCCCGAGGCGGACGCGGATCGCTGCACGGTGGCGCTGCTGCTCGAGGTCGACGCGGTCGCGCTGGCTCGGCGGGGCAAGGGAAAGGGCCGTGGCGGAGCGCCCGACGCGGCGCTCGCGCAGTACGTCAACGACCGCCCCTACGCGGCCTCCTCGCTGCTCGCGGTCGCGCTGAGCGCGGTGTTCTCCAGCGCCATGCGAGGCCTGTGCAAGGCCCGCCCGGAGCGGGCCGCCGCTCCGCTGCCGCTGCGCGTCGAGGTGCCGGTGCTGCCCGCACGCGGCGGTGCGGAACTCGTACGAGGCCTCTTCGAGCCACTCGGCTGGGAGGTGACCACCGAACCCGTCGCCCTCGACACCGAGTTCCCGGAGTGGGGCGACTCGCGGTACGTCCGCCTCGTCCTGGAGGCCGAAGGACTCACCCTCGCCGAGGCGCTGCGGCACCTGTACGTCCTGCTGCCGGTCCTGGACGACGCCAAGCACTACTGGGTCTCCTCCGACGAGGTCGACAAGCTGCTGCGCGCCGGCGAGGGCTGGCTGCCGGACCACCCGGAGCAGAAGCTGATCACCAGCCGTTACCTGTCCCGCCGCTGGTCGCTGACCCGGCAGGCGATGGAGCGGCTGGAGCTGGCCCGCCTGGCCGAGGCCGACGACAGCGAGGTCGAGGACTTCGACAACGCGGTCGAAGAGGACGCGGAGGCTGCGGCGGAGGCGGCGGAAACGGCGGCGGAAACCGCCGCGGAAGCGCGGACGGAAGCCGGGGCCGAGGAGACCGGCGCCGGCACCGACGGCAACGCCGGTGCCGGTGCCGACCCCAGCACCGGCACCAGAACGGACACCGACACCGTTCCCGATGAGCGCAAGGGTGCCCCTCTCGCCGTGCTGCGCCGGGAGGCGATCCTCGGCGCCCTGCGCGAGACCGGGGCCACCCGGGTGCTCGACCTCGGGTGCGGGCAGGGCCAGTTGGTGCAGGAGCTGCTGAAGGACGTGCGGTTCACCGAGGTCGTCGGGGTCGACGTGTCGCTGCGGGCCCTCGCGATCGCCTCGCGCCGGCTCAGGCTGGACCGCATGGGGGAGCGGCAGGCGTCCCGGGTCAAGCTGTTCCAGGGCTCGCTGGCCTACACCGACAAGCGGCTGGCGGGCTATGACGCGGCCGTGCTCAGCGAGGTGATCGAACATCTCGACCTGCCCCGGCTGCCCGCCCTGGAGTACGCCGTGTTCGGCTCGGCGCACCCCCGATCGGTCCTCGTGACGACCCCCAACGTCGAGTACAACGTCCGCTGGGAGACCCTGCCCGCAGGGCACGTCCGGCACGGCGACCACCGCTTCGAGTGGACCCGCGAGGAGTTCCGCGCCTGGGCGGCGTCCGTCGCCGAACGGTACGGGTACGAAGTCGAGTTCAGGCCGGTCGGACCGGACGACCCCGAGGTGGGGCCGCCCACGCAGATGGCCGTGTTCCACAGAAACGCGAACGAGAAGGAGGCGAAGGCGGCATGAGCGGGACGAACCCCGGCACCAGCACGAACCCCAGCACCAGCACGAACCCCGGCACCAGCGGGACGAACCCCGGCGGCGGTCGGCTCCTGCCCGTCACCGACCTCTCCCTCGTCGTCCTCGTCGGCGCCTCCGGCTCCGGCAAGTCGACCTTCGCCCGCAGGCACTTCAAGCCCACCGAGGTGATCTCCTCGGACTTCTGCCGCGGTCTCGTCAGCGACGACGAGAACGACCAGAGCGCGACACGGGACGCCTTCGACGTCCTGCACTACATCGCGGGCAAGCGGCTGGCCGCCGGCCGCCGTACCGTCGTCGACGCCACCAGCGTGCAGCAGGACAGCAGGCGCCAGCTCGTCGACCTGGCCAGGACGTACGACGTGCTGCCCATCGCCATCGTGCTCGACGTACCCGAGGAGGTGTGCGCCGAGCGCAACGCGGCCCGCACCGACCGCGCCGACATGCCCCGCCGGGTCATCCAGCGCCACATCCGCGAACTCCGGCGCTCCCTGCGTCAGCTGGAGCGCGAGGGCTTCCGCAAGGTGCACGTGCGGCGCGGAGTCGAGGAGGTGGAGAACGCCACCGTCGTCACCGAGAAGCGGTTCAACGACCTGACCCACCTCACCGGCCCCTTCGACATCATCGGCGACATCCACGGCTGCTCGGCCGAACTGGAGGCGCTGCTGGTCAAGTTGGGCTACGTGGACGGCGTCCACCCCAAGGGCCGTACCGCGGTGTTCGTCGGCGACCTGGTCGACCGCGGCCCGGACAGCCCCGGCGTGCTGCGCCGCGTGATGGCCATGGTGAAGTCCGGCAACGCGCTGTGCGTGCCCGGCAACCACGAGAACAAGTACGGCCGTTACCTCAAGGGCCGCAACGTGCGGCACACGCACGGACTCGCCGAGACCATCCAGCAGATGGAGGGCGAGAGCGAGGAGTTCAAGCAGGAGGTGCGGAGGTTCCTGGACGGGCTGGTCAGCCACTACGTCCTGGACGGCGGACGGCTCGTCGTCTGCCACGCCGGCCTGCCCGAGAAGTACCACGGCCGTACCTCGGGCCGGGTGCGCTCGCACGCCCTGTACGGCGAAACCACGGGCGAGACGGACGAGTTCGGGCTGCCCGTGCGCTACCCGTGGGCGGAGGACTACCGCGGCCGGGCCGCCGTGGTCTACGGCCACACCCCGGTCCCCGAGGCCTCCTGGCTGAACAACACCATCTGCCTGGACACCGGAGCCGTCTTCGGCGGAAAGCTGACCGCGCTGCGCTGGCCGGAGCGCGAACTGGCCGACGTGCCGGCCGGGAAGGTCTGGTACGAGCCGGCGAAGCCGCTGCGTGCCGAGGCGCCCGGTGGGCACGACGGCCGGCCGCTGGACCTCGCGGACGTGCACGGGCGCAGGGGAGTGGAGACGCGGTACGCCGGCCGGGTGGCCGTCCGTGAGGAGAACGCGGCCGCCGCCCTGGAGGTCATGAGCCGTTTCGCCATCGACCCCCGCCTGCTGCCGTACCTGCCGCCGACCATGGCGCCGACGCCGACCTCGCAGGTCGACGGCTACCTGGAGCACCCGGCCGAGGCCTTCGCGCAGTACGCGCGGGACGGCGTCGCGCGCGTGGTGTGCGAGGAGAAGCACATGGGCTCGCGGGCCGTGGCCCTGGTGTGCCGGGACGCCGAGGCGGCGCGTGAGCGGTTCGGGGTGGACGGGCCGACCGGCTCGCTCTGCACCCGCACCGGGCGGCCGTTCTTCGACGACGGGACGGTGACCGAGGAGATCCTCGGCCGCCTCCGCTCGGCCGTCACGGACGCCGGCCTGTGGGAGGAGCTCGACACCGACTGGCTGCTGCTGGACGCCGAGCTGATGCCGTGGTCGCTGAAGGCCTCGGGCCTGCTGCGCAGCCAGTACGCGGCCGTGGGCGCCGCGTCCGGCGCGGTGTTCCCGGGCGCGCTCGCCGCCCTGGAGGCCGCCGCGGCCCGCGGCGCCGACGTGGGCGGACTCCTCGCCCGGCAGCGGGAACGCGCCGCCGACGCGGGGGCGTTCACCGACGCCTACCGCCGCTACTGCTGGACCACCGACGGCCTGGACGGGGTACGACTGGCCCCCTTCCAGATCCTGGCCGCCCGCGGCCGCAGCCTCGCCGCGCTGCCGCACGACGAGCAACTGGCCCTCATCGACCGGATGGTGGAGAACGACGGCACCGGACTGCTGCAGACGACCCGGCGGCTGTACGTCGACACCGGCGACCCCGAGTCGGTGCGTGCCGGCGTCGACTGGTGGCTGGAGATGACCGGCCGCGGTGGCGAGGGCATGGTCGTCAAGCCGGTCGGCGCGCTCGTCCGGGACGAGCAGGGACGGCTGGTGCAGCCCGGCGTCAAGTGCCGTGGCCGCGAGTACCTGCGGATCATCTACGGCCCCGAGTACACCCGGCCCGACAACCTCGCCAAGCTGCGGCACCGGTTCCTGAACCACAAGCGGTCGCTGGCGATCCGCGAGTACGCCCTCGGCCTGGAGGCCCTGGACCGGCTCGCGGAGGGCGAGCCGCTGTGGCGGGTGCACGAGGCGGTGTTCGGCGTGCTCGCCCTGGAGTCGGAACCGGTCGACCCGCGCCTGTAGGCGGCCGCCGGCAGCTCCGGCAGCTCCGGCAGCTCCGGCAGCTCCGGCAGCTCCGGCAGCTCCGGCAGCTCCGGACGTCGGCGGGCCGCGCTGGACGCCCGCCGATCCGGCGCCCGCCGATCCGGCGCCCGCCGACCCGGCACCCGCCGACCCGGCACCCGCCGACCCGGCGGGCGTCGGGCGGCTCGGCCTGATCGGCGGCGGCCGGGCGGCGACCCTTCCCCGGCTCCTCCGCGCTTCCGGAGCCGCCCCCGTGCCGCCCCGTGCACCGCGGTCCGAGGGGCGGGGGAGGGGACCCCTGGACGTACGCTGCGGCCCCGCTTGTCGTCGACCTGACGAAAACAGACGGCGGCGGAAACCGCCGAGAAGAGCGTGAACCGGGGTGTCCGTGGCCAGGATGGAGACATGGCATTCCACGTCGACTCCGAGGCCGGGCGCCTGCGCCGCGTGATCCTGCACCGGCCCGACCTCGAGCTCAAGAGGCTCACCCCGAGCAACAAGGACGCCCTGCTCTTCGACGACCTGCTCTGGGTGCGCCGGGCGCGCGCCGAGCACGACGGGTTCGCCGACGTCCTGCGCGACCGCGGGGTCGCCGTCCATCTCTTCGGCGACCTGCTCACCGAGACCCTGGCGATCCCCGCCGCCCGGTCGCTCGTCCTGGACCGCGTCTTCGACGAGAAGGAGTACGGCCCGCTCGCCACCGACCACCTGCGCGCCGCGTTCGACCGGATGGCCCCGGGCGAACTGGGCGAGGCGCTGGTCGGCGGCATGACCAAGCGGGAGTTCCTGGAGGGGCACGCCGAGCCCGCCTCCGTCCGCTTCCACGTCATGGAGCTGGACGACTTCCTGCTCGGCCCGCTGCCCAACCACCTCTTCACCCGTGACACCTCGGCGTGGATCTACGACGGCGTCTCCATCAACGCCATGCGCTGGCCGGCCCGGCAGCGGGAGACCGTGCACTTCGAGGCGATCTACCGGCACCACCCGCTGTTCCGTGACGAAACGTTCCACGTGTGGTCGCGCGGACAGGCCGACTACCCCTCCACCATCGAGGGCGGCGACGTCCTGGTGATCGGCAACGGCGCCGTCCTCATCGGCATGAGCGAGCGCACCACCCCGCAGGCCGTGGAGATGCTGGCCCACAAGCTGTTCGCGGCGGGCTCGGCCCGCACGATCGTGGCGCTGGACATGCCCAAGCGGCGCGCGTTCATGCACCTCGACACCGTGATGACCATGGTGGACGGCGACACCTTCACGCAGTACGCCGGGCTCGGCATGCTGCGGTCGTACACCATCGAGCCCGGGGCCGGGGAGCGCGAGCTGAAGGTCACCGACCATCCGCCGGAGCACATGCACCGGGCGATCGCCGCGGCGCTCGGTCTCGGCGAGATCCGGGTGCTGACCGCGACGCAGGACGTGCACGCGGCCGAGCGCGAGCAGTGGGACGACGGCTGCAACGTGCTCGCCGTCGAACCCGGCGTCGTCGTAGCCTACGAGCGCAACGCCACCACCAACACGCACCTGCGCAAGCAGGGCATCGAGGTGATCGAGATCCCGGGCAGCGAACTGGGCCGGGGCCGGGGCGGGCCGCGCTGCATGAGCTGTCCGGTGGAACGGGAGGCGGTGTGAGCGGACCCACTGCATAAACGCTGAATATCCATGCTATATGTCGTATAGAATTCCAGAGTCTGTGCACCCGTACCTCTGGAGCGCCCCATGGCGACAGTCCCGACAGCCCTCACCGGCCGCCACTTCCTCAAGGAGCTGGACTTCACCGGTGAGGAGTTCCGCGGCCTGATCACGCTTGCCGCGGAGCTGAAGGCTGCCAAGAAGGCCGGGACCGAGACGCGGCACCTGCGGGGCCGGAACATCGCCCTGATCTTCGAGAAGACCTCGACGCGCACCCGCTGTGCGTTCGAGGTCGCCGCCGCCGACCAGGGTGCGCACACCACCTACCTCGACCCGGCCGGCTCGCAGATCGGACACAAGGAGTCCGTGAAGGACACCGCGCGTGTCCTCGGGCGGATGTACGACGCCATCGAGTACCGGGGGCACGGGCAGGGCGTGGTCGAGGAGCTGGCCGTGCACGCCGGGGTCCCCGTCTACAACGGCCTGACCGACGAGTGGCACCCCACCCAGATGCTCGCCGACGTGCTCACCATGACCGAGCACAGCGACAAGCCCCTGGGTCGGATCGCCTTCGCCTACCTCGGCGACGCCCGCTACAACATGGGCAACTCCTACCTGGTCACCGGCGCCCTGCTCGGCATGGACGTGCGCATCGTCGCGCCCCGGGTGCTGTGGCCGGACGAGACGATCGTCGCGCTGGCCCGGCGGCTCGCCGCCGCCTCCGGTGCCCGGATCACGCTCACCGACGAGGTGGCGGAAGGGGTGCGCGGCTGCGACTTCCTCGCCACCGACGTCTGGGTGTCGATGGGCGAGCCCAAGGAGGTCTGGGACGAGCGCATCGCGCTGCTCGGTCCGTACGCCGTGACCATGGACACGCTGCGCGCCACCGGCAACCCGGACGTGAAGTTCCTGCACTGCCTGCCGGCCTTCCATGACCTCGGCACCGCTGTCGGCCGTGAGATCCACGAGCGGCACGGGCTGACCGAGCTGGAGGTCACCGACGAGGTGTTCGAGTCCGAGCACTCCGTCGTCTTCGACGAGGCGGAGAACCGGATGCACACGATCAAGGCGGTGCTCGTGGCGACTCTCGCCTGATCGGCATCACGAATCTCGCCTGAGCTACGTCACAAACCCCTTCCTGACCGGCCGTATCGCCCTTTATCCTGACAAACGGCCCGGTGCCACCCCCGCCCGGGCCGCTGTCGCGCCCCCACAGGTCGCGCCCGCACCACCAGAAACGAGCACCACCCGTATGCCCGCTCCCCGTATCAAATCCCCACACCTGCTCGTCGCCGAATCCGGCGCCGACCGCGAGGGGCACGGCCTGAAGCGCACCATGGGCCTGTTCCAGCTCATCTGCTTCGGTGTCGGCGCCATCGTCGGAACCGGCATCTTCGTCGGCCTGTCCGGCTCCGTGGCCCAGGCCGGTCCCGGCGTGGTCGTCTCCTTCGTCCTCGCCGCGCTCACCTGCGTCTTCACCGCCTTCTCCTTCGCCGAGCTGGGCGGCGCGATACCGGTCTCCGGCTCCTCCTACTCCTTCGCCTACGCCGGCCTCGGCGAGTCCACCGCCTTCCTGGTCGGCTGGTGCCTGCTGCTGGAGTACGGCGTGTCGATCTCGGCCGTGGCCGTCGGCTGGAGCCAGTACGTCAACGAGCTGCTGCACACCCTCACCGGCTGGCAGCTGCCCGCCGTGCTCTCGAACGGACCCGCCGACGGCGGGTTCGTCAACCTGCCCGCCGTGATCGTCATCGCGATGGCCGCCGTCCTGCTGGTGCGCGGTGTGCGCGAGAGCGCCCGGGCCACCGCCGCCATGGCCGTCGTCAAGATCGGCATCCTGATCGCCTTCTGCGTCATCGGCTTCAGCGCGTTCAAGCACGGCAACCTCTCGCCGTTCTCCCCGGCGGGCCTCGGCGGCATCGGCGCGGGCACCACGGCGGCCTTCTTCTCCTACATCGGCTTCGACGCGATCACCACCGCCGGCGAGGAGGCCAAGAACCCCCGCCGCGACATCCCGGTCGCGATCCTCGTCTGCCTGGGCGTGGCCACGCTGCTGTACTGCGCCGTCGCCGTCGCCGCGATCGGTGCCGTCGGCGGCCACCAGGTCGCCGGCCGGTCCGCCGCGCTGTCGTACGTGGTGAACCAGGTGACCGGGTCGCACATCGGCGGCGGGATCATCGCCTTCGGCGCGGTCGTCGCCATCGCCTCGGTCGTGCTCGCCGTGATGTACGGCCAGACCCGCATCCTGATGTCGATGGCCCGCGACGGACTCGTCCCGCGCGCCTTCGAGAAGGTCTCGCCCCGGACCTCCACGCCGGTCAGGGGCACCGTGATCACCGCGATCGTCTTCGCGCTGCCGGCGGCCTTCTGCCCGCTGGACGCGGTCGTCAACCTGAGCACCATCGGCACGCTCGCCATCATGGCGGTGGTCAACATCGTGGTGATCGCCCTGCGCCGCCGTGAGCCGGGCCTGGCCCGCGGCTTCCGGGTGCCGCTCTACCCGGTCATGCCGCTGCTCGGCGTCGCCTTCTGCCTCTACCTGATGTACGAGACGGGCTGGAAGACCTGGATCCAGTTCGCGGTGTTCCTCGCCGTGGGCCTGCTCGTGTACGTCGGCTACGGGCGCCGGCACTCCACGCTGGCCCGCGCCGCCTCCGCCGAGGTCACCTCGGCCGACGCTGAGCGGGAACCACAGGCAGTCTGAACCACACCGCCTTGCCCGACGAGGTAGGGCGGTGACCACAGGACGAACTGAGGGCGCGGATCAGCAGCAGACCGCGCCCTCCTTCCTGCCACGGGTCGGGCGCCTCGAGCACGGGACGCGTGAGATGGCCGGGCGGCTCGGGGTCCGGATCGTGGACCTCGACCTGGCAGCCGGTCGGCCGCAGCTCCACCACCAGCTCGATCGGGCCGCTCCCGGCGGTGTGCTCCACCGCGTTGGCCACCAGCTCCGCCGTGAGCAGCTCAGCCGTGTCGCTGTCGGGGGTGTGCTCCACCTCGGCGAGCGCCGTGCGCACCAGCGCACGCGCGACCGGCACCGCCGCGGCGGTGTGCGGCAGCGCGATACGCCAGGAGGCCGATTCGGTGGGGCGTTCGTGCAAGGCGAGTCCGTTCATGAAGCAGGCTGTCCCGCTTTCGACTGTAGGAATGGTACGGGTCCGGACATGAAGATCGTCTTCGGGCGCCGTCGGGGCGCCGAGGACAACTCCGTCTCCGGCAGGGGGTGCCCTACCCGGCCGGACATCCCGCCTCCCACGGCCGCGCGCACTGTTACGCCGCCGTGGCGGACCCGTGACGCGAGTGACGCCGCCGGACCGCGCGCGACGCGCCCTGTCGCGTACTCGTGACGACAGTCACAAATGGGTGATAGCTTCGTGGGGTAGCGCAACGTGAGGTACCGCCCCCTCTAGGAGGCCGCACGTCATGAGTCCCTTCACCGGCTCCGCCGCCCGCACCGGCGACTGGGAGCACCTGCGGGTCCAGATCGCCGACGGGGTCGCCACGGTCACCCTGGCCCGCCCCGACAAGCTCAACGCCCTCACCTTCGGCGCCTACGCCGACCTGCGCGACCTGCTCGCCGAGCTGTCCCGCGAGCGGTCGGTCCGGGCCCTGGTGCTGGCCGGCGAGGGGCGCGGATTCTGCTCCGGCGGCGACGTGGACGAGATCATCGGCGCCACCCTGTCCATGGACACCGCCCAGCTGCTCGACTTCAACCGGATGACCGGGCAGGTCGTACGGGCGGTACGCGAATGCCCGTTCCCGGTGGTCGCCGCCGTGCACGGGGTTGCCGCGGGTGCCGGGGCCGTCCTCGCGCTCGCCGCGGACTTCCGGGTCGCCGACCCCTCGGCCCGGTTCGCCTTCCTCTTCACCCGCGTCGGCCTGTCCGGCGGCGACATGGGCGCGGCCTACCTGCTGCCGCGGGTCGTCGGCCTCGGCCACGCCACCCGCCTGCTCATGCTCGGCGAGCCGGTCCGGGCGACGGAGGCCGAGCGCATCGGCCTGATCAGCGAGCTGGCGGAGGAGGGCGGCACCCACGAGGCCGCCCAGGCGCTGGCCCGCCGCCTCGCCGACGGCCCCGCTCTGGCGTACGCGCAGACGAAGGCCCTGCTCACCGCCGAGCTGGACATGCCCCTGGCGGCGGCGATCGAACTCGACGCCTCCACCCAGGCCCTGCTGATGAACGGCGAGGACTACGCGGAGTTCCACGCGGCGTTCACCGAGAAGCGCCCCCCGAAGTGGCGGGGGCGATGACGGTGGGGGCAGGCCGCCCGCACCCGCACGCGGACCCGGACCCGCTCCCGTCGGAGGGGGGCGCCGGCCGCCCGCAGCGCATCGCGATCATCGGTGGAGGACCCGGCGGCCTCTACGCGGCGGCGCTCCTCAAGCGCCTCGACCCCACCCGCGACATCACCCTCTGGGAACGCAACCCCCCGGACGAGACCTTCGGCTTCGGGGTGGTCCTCTCCGACGAGACCCTGGGCGGCATCGAGCACGCGGACCCGGTGGTCTACGCGGCCCTCCGGGAGGAGTTCGTCCGCTGGGACGACATCGACATCGTCCACCGGGGCACGGCACACCGCTCGGGCGGCCACGGGTTCGCCGCCCTGGGCCGCCACCGCCTCCTGGAGATCCTGCACGACCGCTGCCGCTCCCTCGGCGTACGGCTCCGCTTCCGTACCGAGGCACCGGACCTCGACCGGCTCTCGGCGGACCACGACCTCGTCATCGCCGCCGACGGTGTGCACAGCACCACCCGCCAGGCCTACGACCATGTGTTCCGCCCCCATGTGGCCACACACCACTGCCGCTATGTCTGGCTCGCCGCGGACTTCGCCTTCGGCGCCTTCCGCTTCGAGATCGCCGAGACCGGACACGGCGTGATGCAGCTGCACGGCTACCCCTTCTCGGCCGACGCCTCGACGGTGATCATCGAGATGCGCGAGGAGGTCTGGCGGGCCGCCGGCTTCGACGAACTCGCCGAGCACGAGTCCGTGGAGCGCTGCGCCAAACTCTTCTCCGACGCCCTCGGCGGCCGCCCGCTGCGCTCCAACGCCTCCTCCTGGACCACCTTCCGCACGGTGGCCTGCGAGCGCTGGTCGCACGGCAACGCCGTCCTGCTCGGCGACGCCGCCCACACCGCCCACTTCTCCATCGGCTCCGGCACCAAGCTCGCCGTGGAGGACGCGCTGGCGCTCGCCGCGTGCCTGGAGGAACAGCCCGACGTGCCCCGGGCGCTGGCGGCGTACGAGGAGGAGCGGAGGCCCGTCGTCGCCTCCACCCAGCGCGCCGCCCGGGCCAGCCTGGAGTGGTTCGAGGACCTGCGCCTCCACCTCGACCGCCCGCCCCGCCAGTTCGCCTTCGACCTGCTCACCCGCAGCCGCCGGGTCACCCACGACAACCTGCGGCTGCGCGACGCCCACTTCACCGAGGCGGTGGAGCGCGAGTTCGGCTGCCCGCCCGGCACGCCGCCGATGTTCACCCCGTTCCGGTTGCGCGGCCTGACCCTGCGCAACCGGGTCGTCGTCTCACCCATGGACATGTACTCGGCGACCGACGGCGTCCCCGGCGACTTCCACCTCGTGCACCTCGGCGCCCGCGCCCTCGGCGGCGCCGGTCTGGTGATGACCGAGATGGTCTGCGTGAGCGAGGAGGGCCGGATCACCCCCGGGTGCACCGGCCTGTACACCGGCCGCCAGGGCGAGGCGTGGCGGCGGATCACCGACTTCGTGCACACCCGGGCCCCCGGCACCGCCATCGGCGTGCAGCTCGGGCACGCGGGACGCAAGGGCTCCACGAAGCTGATGTGGGAGGGCATCGACGAGCCGCTGCCCGAGGGCAACTGGCCGCTCGTGGCCGCCTCCCCGCTGCCGTACAAGCCGGGAAGCCAGACCCCGCGCCAGCTCTCCCGTGCTCAACTGACCGATATCCGCGAACAGTTCACCGCAGCCGCCTGGCGGGCCACCCGGGCCGGCTTCGACCTGCTCGAACTGCACTGCGCCCACGGTTACTTGCTGTCCGGTTTCCTCTCCCCGCTGACCAACCACCGCACCGACGCCTACGGCGGATCACCGCAGAAGCGGCTGAGGTTCCCGCTCGAGGTCTTCGACGCCGTACGCGCGGTGTGGCCGGCCGAACGGCCCATGACCGTGCGCGTCTCGGCGACCGACTGGGCGGACGGCGGCACCACGGCCGAGGACGCCGTGGAGATCGCCCGCGCCTTCGCGGAACACGGCGCCGATGCCATCGACGTCTCCACCGGCCAGGTGGTGGCCGAGGAACGTCCCGAGTACGGGCGGTCGTACCAGACACCGTTCGCCGACCGCATCCGGCAGGAGGTGCGCGTCCCGGTGATCGCGGTCGGCGCGATCTCCTCCTGGGACGACCTCAACTCCCTGATCCTGGCCGGGCGGACGGACCTGTGCGCCCTGGGCCGCCCCCACCTCTACGACCCCAACTGGACCCTGCACGCGGCCGCCGAGCAGGAGTACGAGGGCCCCGGGGCCGTCTGGCCGGCCCCATACCGCGCGGGCGGCCGACGCCCCCGCACCGGCCGCGGCGACGCCCCCAAGCCCCGTCTGTCGCTCGGCCGCTGAGGCCGTCCCTTTCCGTCCGTACGGTGGACGGACGGGCCCGTCTGGTGTACTTCGGTCACAGCGCGATCGGACGGAGATCTCATGGGTGTGCTGTACGACTACTTCCACGCGGCCGACCAGGCCACGGCGGTGGACTGGGCGATCGGGCCCGCCGGGGACCGGCTGAACGGGCGGTCCCTGGACGAGGCGGGCGCGGACTGGTTCGACGCCAAGAACATGGACCCCAACGTCGTCCTGGGCCAGCTCGTCGCCTTCGCCGAGGGCATCCCGTTCGGCAGTCTCACCGACCCGGAGATGGTCTGGCCCGACCCCGTGGAGTGGCCCTACGGCCGTCCGGCACCCTCCGGGACCGAGTCCCCTTGGGACACCGGGCTCGTCCTGCAGCAACTGCCCGACGGATGGCGGGACGCCCTCGCCGGGGTCGTGGAGGACGCGGTGCCCATGCTCGCGCTCCAGTGGTACGACATCGAGGAGATCCGGTTCGCCGACTTCCTGCACGCGCAGAGCAGTGTCCGTACCTTCGTCGGTCTGGCCCGCCGTGCCAGGGCGGCGCGGGCGAGCCTGTACTGCCGCTGCGTCGTGTGAGCCTCACACCCCGGCGAACTCCGCCCCCGCGTCCCGCAGTCGCTCGTGCAGCCCCCGGAAGACCCGCGCCGAGCGGAACCCCGGCCAGTCGGCGGGGAGCAGCGGGGTGGGCAGGCCGGGGTCGGTGTAGGGCAGGTGGCGCCAGGAGTCCAGGGCGAGGAGGTAGTCGCGGTACGCCTCCTCGGGCGGGGTGTCCGGGCGCTGCTCCCAGGCGTGCAGGACCGGGGCGTGCGTGTCCAGGAAGCGCTCGTGCTCCTTGGCGATCGCCGCGAGGTCCCACCAGCGGGTGACGGCGTCGGGTGTCGGGGCGAAGCCGAGGTGGTCACCCCGGAAGAAGTCGACGTACGCCTCAAGACGCAGTCGGCTGAGCGTGTGCCGGGTCTCCTCGTACAGCCGGGCCGGGGCGATCCACACCCCCGGCGCAGCCGTGCCGAAGCCCAGGCCGGACAGCCGGGAGCGCAGCACGTGCCGCTTCTGCCGCTCCGACTCGGGCACGGAGAACACCGCGAGCACCCAGCCCTCGTCCCGCGGGGGCGCGGTGGCGTAGATGCGGAGGTCGCCGTCGTCCAGCAACTGGCGTGCCTCGGCCGAGAGTTCGTACCCTGCCGCGCCCTGCGCCGTACGGCCGGGCAGCAGCAGGCCGCGGCGTTTGAGCCGGGACACCGAGGAGCGCACACTCGGGGCGTCCACGCCGACCGCGGCCAGCAGCCGGATCAGCTCGGCGACGGGCACCGGGCCGGGCATGAAGCGGCCGTACGCTCCGTAGAGCGTGACGATGAGGGACCTGGGGGCGTGCTGCTCGGACACGTTGATCATTTTAGGTCTTCGGCATCACTGCTGATCACCATCATCGCTGGTCACCGTCGGTGCGCAGGCGGAACCGCTGGAGCTTTCCGGTGGCCGTGCGCGGCAGCGCGTCCACGAAGACGAACACCCGCGGGCACTTGTACGGAGCCAGCTCGGCGGTGAGGAACGCGCGCAGCGCCTCGGGGTCGCGCCTGGCCCCCTCGCGCAGCACGGTGTAGGCCACCGTCACCTGGCCGCGTGCCTCGTCGGGGCGGCCGACCACCGCCGTCTCGACCACGTCCGGGTGGCGCAGCAGCGCGTCCTCCACCTCGGGCCCGGCGATGTTGTACCCGGCCGAGACGATCATGTCGTCGGCGCGGGCCACATAGCGGAAGTAGCCGTCGCCGTCGCGGACGTAGGTGTCCCCGGTGACGTTCCAGCCGCCGCGCACGTACTCCCGCTGCCGGGGGTCGGCGAGGTAGCGGCAGCCGACCGGGCCGCGGACGGCCAGCAGGCCCGGCTCGCCGTCGGGCAGGGGCGTGCCGTCCGCGTCCTGCACGCGCGCCTGCCAGCCCGGCACGGGGACGCCCGTGGCGCCGGGTCTGATCCGTTCGTCGGCCGCGGAGATGAAGATGTGCAGCAGCTCGGTGGCGCCGATGCCGTTGATGATGCGCACCCCGGTCCGCTCGTGCCAGGCGTGCCAGGTGGCCGCGGGCAGGTTCTCGCCGGCCGACACGCAGCGGCGCAGCGACGACACGTCGTGGCCGTCCAGCGCGCCGAGCATCGCGCGGTACGCGGTCGGCGCGGTGAACAGAACCGACACCCGGTGCTCGGCGATCGCGGGCAGCAACTGCCGGGGGCCGGCCTGTTCCAGCAGCAGGGAGCTGGCGCCGGCCCGCATCGGGAAGATCACCAGACCGCCCAGGCCGAAGGTGAACCCGAGCGGCGGACTGCCGGTGAAGACATCGTCCACATGGGGGCGCAGCACATGTGCGGAGAAGGTGTCGGCGACGGCCAGCACATCCCGGTGGACGTGCATGCACCCTTTCGGGCGACCCGTGGTGCCGGAGGTGAACGCGATCAGGGCCACGTCGTCGGCCGCCGTGTCGACGGCCTCGAACGGCGTGCCGGGCGCCGGGCGGCGCAGCAGGTCGTCCGGGCCGTCACCGCCGTACGTCGTGACGCGCAGGCCGGGCACCTCCGCCTTCGCGAGGTCGTCCACGGACCGGACGTCGCACAGCGCGTGCCGCACCCGGGCGATCTCGCAGATGGTCGCGAGTTCGTGCGGGCGCTGCTGGGCCAGCACGGTGACCGCGACCGCGCCCGCCTTCAGCACCGCCAGCCAGCAGGCCGCGAGCCAGGGCGTGGTGGGGCCGCGCAGCAGCACCCGGTTGCCCGGGACCACACCCAGGGCGCCGGTGAGGACATGGGCGATGCGGTCGACGCGGGCGCGCAGGTCGCCGTACGTCCAGACGGGGCCGTCCGGGGTGCGGAAGACGGGGCGTGCGGGGTCGGTGTGGCCGAGGAGTTCGGCGGCGCAGTTCAGCCGTCCGGGGTAGGCCAGCTCCGGCAGGTCGAAGCACAGCTCGGGCCACTCCTCCCGCGGCGGGAGGTGGTCGCGCGCGAAGGTGTCGACGTGGGCCGAGTCGTGCATGGCGGTGCGCCCCCTTGCCGTGACAAGCGTCGAGACGGGCGTCCTCGTGGGCTCGGGCGTCCTGGGCTCGCATCGAGCGTATCGTGTTGGTGACGGCAGTCAACTGTGCGCGATAACGTCGGGGGAGGTGCCCCGCGGTGCCGGCCGCGACGGCGGCGCGCCGCCCCGGAGAGAGGACCGGCAGTGCTCGCATTCTCACTCGAACCGGAACAGACCGCCTGGTGTGCCGAGCTGCGCGCGCAGGCCGCCGACCGGCTGCGCCCGCTCGCCGACAAGGGCGAACCGGGCCGCGTCAACCGTCCGCTCCTCGCCGGGCTCGGTGAACTCGGGCTCCTCGCGAGGCTGTTCACCTCCGGCGCGCTCGACCTGTGCCTGATGCGGGAGTCCCTCGCCCAAGCCTGTACCGAGGCCGAGACCGCGCTCGCCCTCCAGGGCCTGGGAGCCCGTCCGGTGTACGCCCACGGCACCGCGGCCCAGCGGGAGCGCTGGCTGCCCCGGGTCGCCGACGGCAGCGCGGTGGCCGCGTTCGCGCTGAGCGAGCCGGGAGCCGGTTCGGACGCCGCGGCCCTCGCCCTCGCCGCCGACCCCGACGGTGAGGGCGGCTGGCGGCTCACCGGCGCCAAGTGCTGGATCTCCAACGCCCCCGAGGCCGACTTCTACACCGTCTTCGCCCGCACCACGCCCGGCGCCAAAGCCCGCGGGGTGACCGCCTTCCTGGTCCCCGCCGACCGGCCCGGACTCACCGGCACCGCCCTGGAGATGATCTCGCCGCACCCCATCGGCGCCCTCGCCTTCGACGCCGTGCCCGTCACCCCGGACGACGTACTCGGCGACGTCGACCGGGGCTTCGCCGTCGCCATGGGCACCCTCAACCTCTTCCGGCCCAGCGTCGGCGCCTTCGCCGTCGGCATGGCCCAGGCGGCACTCGACGCCACCCTCGACCACACCCGTGCCCGGGAGGCGTTCGGCGGCACGCTGAGCGACCTCCAGGCGGTCTCCCACCAGGTCGCCGAGATGGCCCTGCGCACGGAGGCGGCCCGGCTGATGGTGTACGCGGCCGCGGCGGCGTACGACCGGGGCGCCGCCGACGTCCCCCGGCGCGCCGCGATGGCCAAGCTGCTCGCCACCGAGACCGCGCAGTACGTCGTCGACACCGCCGTCCAGTTGCACGGCGCCCGCGCACTGCGCCGCGGCCACCTCCTGGAGCACCTCTACCGCGAGGTGCGCGCGCCCCGGATCTACGAGGGCGCCAGCGAGGTCCAACGGGGCATCATCGCCAAGGAGTTGTACGCCATGACCCGTGAGGGGGAGACCCGGTGACGACCGAGCGCGTCAACCCGCCCGAGCTGTCCCCGCCCGCCGGGTTCTCCCACGCCGTCGTCGCGGCCGGCTCCCGCGTGGTGTTCCTGGCCGGGCAGACCGCCCTCGACACCGACGGCAAGGTCACCGGCGCCACGCTCCCCGAGCAGTTCGAGAAGGCGCTCACCAACCTCCTCACCGCCCTCCGCGCGGCCGGCGGCACCCCGGCCGACCTCGCCCGTGTCACCGTCTACGCCACCGACGTCGCCGCCTACCGCGCTCACGCCCGCCAACTGGGCCGGATCTGGCGGGAGCTGGCGGGCCGGGACTATCCGGCGATGGCGGTCGTGGAGGTCGTACGACTCTGGGACGAACAGGCGCTGGTGGAGCTGGACGGGTTCGCGGTGCTGCCGTAGCCGAGACGTTCGCGCGGTAGCGGGAGCCGTAGCCGACCCGTTCGCGCCCAGGCCGAGACGTTCGCGCCGGAACCCTAAGCGGCCGCGGCCAGTCGGTCGGCGGGGATCCGGCGCGGCTGCACCACGCGGCCGTCGGGGCGCAGTTCGCCGGTGTCGTCGAAGACGATCGATCCGTCGCACAGCAGGGTCCAGCCTTGCTCGGGGTGGGCGGCGACGGAGTGTGCGGCGCCGCTGTCCGCCGCGCGGCACGAGGACTGGTGAGAACACATGGCGCACCTCCACATCGGATGCGAGGGGCCGGTGGCTCGGTCGCCGCGCGGCCATGTCCAGAAGATGCCCCACGCGCCAACGCCCCGGAACGCCCGGCGGTCAAGTGTGACAACATGCGGACACCTCGCGGACGGCTCGATGACGCGCCCCCGATGGAGTGACGATCACACGCGACGGCACGGCCGCCCGGTACCAGTGGAAGCCCCACTCCATGGAACCGGAAGGTGTCCCATGCCCGTACGCCCCGTCCTCGCCGCCGCGTTCGGCGCCGCCGCACTGCTCTGCGCCGTCGCCGCGCCGGCCGCCACCGCCCTCTCCGCCCCTACGGAGACGGTCACGGCCGACCCGACCGCCCCGATCTCCGTCGACGGCACCGTGACGCTCTCCGGCACCTACCGCTGCTTCGCCGGCAGCGGGCCCGTGTTCGTCACCTCCTCGCTCAGCCAGGCCGACGCCCGCGTCAAGTACGGCATCGGCGGCAGCGCCGCCCTGTGCGACGGCGTCGATCACCGGTGGGAGAACACCGGCAAGGTCACGTCCGAGGCCCTCAAGTCGGGCGCTGCCCACGTGGAGTCCACCCTCATGGAGCTGCGGTCCTCGGGCATCGTCCCGCTGCCCGTCTTCCACGCGGCCCAGGAACAGGACATCACCCTCGTCCAGCAGTGACGCCCGACGCGAGGGGCCCGGCACACGGACGTGCGCCGGGCCCCTCGGCGTGCGAGACACCCGGTGCCGGGGCCGCCGAAGAAGCGACCCGCCCGGGCCCCGCGACGAGGCGTGGCCCCAACTCCCCCGGGGGCGAGGGGAACCACGCCCCCGGAACCCGCCCGGACCGCCGCGGGCCTACGCCCCGTGGGACATCGTGTCGTCCGTGCACACCAGGTGAATGCGCAGGTCGGCCGCTCCGGCCGGGCGCTCCTTGCCCTGGGTGGTGTGCCAGACCTGCGGCTTGCGGACGGCGATGATCCAGCCGCTGGCGAGGTCGTTCGGGCGGCTCTCGATCAGGTCGGCCGCTTCCTTGCCGAGCCGCCGCCCGGACCCCGCGGAGAGCGTGTAACCGCCGCTCTCCACATGCTGCATCGCGGGACAGTCCAGCTCGTGCCGGCGGCCGTCGGCGCCGCCCACGAGGAGGGCGCCGGACATGTGCATCGGGGGCTGCGGCGGGTCCGCGGCGGCGGGCGCGGCGGAGCAGAGCAGCGCCGTGGCGGCCGCGCAGGCGGCGAGGGGCAGGCGTGACAGGCGTGTTCCCGGCATGGCGGGACTCCTCGCGACGGGAGGGAGGGGACAGAGTCCGACCATTGGAGCCGCCGACCGGCACCCCGCTTCGATGGACACGCAGCGTTACCGCCCATCGGGGTAAAACGGTCAATCTTTCGAGCTGGCGACACGGGATCGCTATGGTGTGTGATTAAGTGTGGGCGTTCCGTCACTCTACGTGGTCGCCTCCCGTGCTGCTCCGTGCCGCCCACGGCGCCCCGTGCTCTCACGAGGAGTTCCATGTCCCGCAGAGGGATCCTCGCCCACAAGGGGAGGTGGACGCTCGCGGCCGGCCGCGCCGCGCTTGTCCTGTCCGTCACCGCACCCGCCCTGCTCGCCCCCTCCCCGGCGTCCGCCGCCGGTTCCGCCCCGGGCGGCGTACGCATCACCCGCGACCAGCTCCGGGACGAGGTGCGCGCCGACGAGGTCGAGGCCTTCGGCCGGCCCCGCGCCGAACGGCTCGCCCGGGACCGCGTCGGCTACAACCCCAACGCCGACGAGAAGTACCGGCAGACCGAGATCCGCGGCACAGACGGCGCCTGGCGCCCCGGCCCGCACGAGCGGCTGCCGCGCGGCTACCACTCCAACGCCTTCCTGCTGCCCGACGGCCGCATCATGGTCACCGGCGACGAACTCCAGGAGATCGCCAACAACCCCGACATCAAGTCCGGGCTGAACGGCACCATCGAGATCTACGAGTCGCCGTACCTGCACCAGGGCGGTGCGCGGCCCATGCTGACCGGTGTCACGAACGGCTCCGTCGGCTACGGCACGAGCCTGCGGGTCAGCACCGGCACACCCGAACTGGCCGAGAAGGCCGTCCTGATGGCGCCCATCACCTCCACCCACTCGGTGGACACCAGTCAGCGCCGCATCGAACTGCCCATCACCAGCCGGGCCGGCAACAAACTGGTCCTGCAGACCCCGGCGTCCGCCAAGGACGCCCCGCCCGGCTACTACCTGCTGTTCCTGCTCGACTCGCGCGGCGTGCCCAGCGTCGCCAAGTGGGTTCAGCTGCGCCCCGGTTCCTGACCGGACCGGACCCTCCCGCTTCCCCTGCCGCCGGAAGAAGAGTCCCGGGCGGCGTCGCCCACGCGCCGCCCGGGACGGTCCGTCCCCGACCGTCCCCATCCAGCAAGGGAGTCACATGGCAACGCCATGCCGCTGCGCGACAGCACCGAGATCCAGGGCGACGTTCTCGCCGGGTTCAAGAAGGACCACATGACCCTGCTCCTCCTCCAGTTCGGCGACATGACGGCCGCCCGTAACTGGCTGGCGGGGCTGGTTCCGAGCATCGCCACCACCCGGCAGGTCGCCGCGTTCAACGCCAAGTTCAACGAGGCCCGCAGGAACTCCATGGGTGACGATCCGAAGAGTCTCAAGGCCACCTGGCTCGGGCTGAGCCTCACCCACCGGGGGTGCAGTTCCTCACGGGCCGGGAGACGGTCTTCGGCGAGGTGCCCACGGGAGGCACGATCGAGGCGTTCGTGCAGGGGTCGGCCCTGCGTTCCGAGGCGTTCGGCGACACCGGCCCCAACCACCAGAAGCACTGGATCTCCGGCGCGGACCACCGGCCCGTCGTCCACGCGGTGCTGACCCTCGCGGCCGACGACAAGGACGACCTCAAGGCCGAACTCGCCCGGCAGACGGAGGCGGCCTCCCGTGCCGGGATCGTGATCGTCCACCCGCAGGACGCCGAGCTGTCCTCCTGGCCAGCGCTGGAGGGCGTCGAACGGGTCGACGTGATCCTGCCCGTGCCGGACGAGCAGGGCGTCAACGGCGAGAGCGGCTACTGGCTGTTCCACACGATCGACGGCACCCAGGTCTACCGCCGGATCGACATCGCCCACGACGCCCGCCACACCAGCCGGCGCGTCGGCGGCGACCAGCCGCTGTCCCGCTGGAACTCCCTCGGCGGCGTGACCCACGTCGACGCGGTGCTGCCGGTGCCCGACCAGCGCCGGGTCGATGGCACGACGCAGTACTGGCTCTTCCACACCACCCCGCAGGGGCAGCGCTACCGGCTGATCTCCGTCGCCGACGGCGGCATGCACACCGACATCCTGGAGCGCACCGACCGCGACCTCACCAAGTGGGCCTCCCTGCAGGGCGTCGGGGAAGTGGAGGACTTCCTGTTCGTCCCGCAGAAGTACCGCGTGAACGGGCAGACCTTGGTGCGGGTCTTCCACGACGACCGGCGGTACCGGGTGATCTCGGTCGCGGACGGACCGGGCCATCCCGACACCCTGGTCCGCGAGTCCCGCCCGAACACGCCGTGGTTCCGCCGCGGCTGACCGACCGGCGGCGAGACCCGACTCAGGCCGGGCGTACGGCACTTGCGGTGACACATGGTGCCGGACGCCCGGCCTTTTTCGGTGGCTCCATTGGCATGGACCTGACTTGCCGCCTCGGCTAGGATCTGCCCCGCACGCTTGAGAGCGCTCTCAGACATCGGCTGTTCCACCCCCACCCAGATGGAACGACGAAGGGCAACCCCCATGAGACGCACCACACTCGTCCGCGTCGGCCTGGCCGCACTCCTCACCCTCGGCGGCCTCACCGCCGCCGGCACCCTCCCCGCGTCGGCGAACCCCGCCCCCACCCCGCACACGACGGCGGCGGACGCGCCCGCCTCCGACGGCCTGCTGGCCGCCATGCGGCGCGACTTCGGCCTCACCCGGAACCAGGCGGAGGCACGCCTCAAGGCCGAACGGGCCGCCACCGCGCTCGCCCCGAAGGCGCGCAAGACCGCCGGGGACGCGTACGGCGGCTCCTGGTTCGACGCGCGCAGCGGCCGGCTCACCGTGGCCGTCACCGAGGACGCCTCCACGGCCACGCGCCAGAGCCTGCGGGCCGCGGGCGCCGAACTCCGCACCGTCCGCCACACCGCCCGGCAGCTCGACGCGGCCAAGGCCCGCGTCGACCGGCTCAAGGCGCCCACCGGCGTGACCGCCTGGCACGCCGATCCGGCGACCGGCGCGGTCGTCGTGGACGTCGTACGCGGCCGGAGTTCCGACAACGATGTCCGGCGCTTTCTGACCCGGGCCCGCGAGACGGCTCCCGTCACCGTCAGGACCGTCGCCAAGGCCGCGGGCACCCTCGCAGCGGGCACGGTCGGCGGCGACCCCTACTACACCGGCAACGTCCGCTGCTCCATAGGCTTCTCGGTGTACGGCGGCTTCGTCACCGCCGGTCACTGCGGCCAGCCCTCGGCGGCCGTCTACGGCTGGGACCACTCCTACGTGGGCAACTTCCAGGGCTCCTCCTTCCCGGACAACGACTACGCCTGGGTCAACGTCGGCAGCGGCTGGTGGACCGTACCGGTCGTGCTCGGCTGGGGCACCGTCTCCGACCAGCTCGTGCGGGGCTCGGCCGTGGCACCCCCCGGCTCCTCCATCTGCCGGTCGGGATCGACCTCCCACTGGCACTGCGGCACCGTCCTGGCCCTCAACGAGACCGTCAACTACAGCCAGGGCGCCGTCCACGAGGTGACCCACACCAACGTGTGCGCCGAACCCGGCGACTCCGGCGGCTCCTTCATCAGCGGCGACCAGGCCCAGGGCGTCACCTCCGGCGGCTGGGGCAACTGCACCAGCGGCGGCGAGACCTGGTTCCAGCCGGTCAACGAGATCCTCAACCGCTACGGCCTCACCCTGCACACCGCCTGATCCCGGACACCGCCTGATCCCGTCCACCGCGAGGGGTCCCGCCGGACGACGGCGGGACCCCTTGGTGCCACGGTCACGCACGTCCGCCTACAGCAGCTGCCACAGGTGGTCGTCGGTGCCGTTGTCCGCGAACTGCACGACCTGCGCGCTGTTCGCGGTGGACATCCTGTCCACGCCGAGGACCTTGCCGCTGTTCTTGTTCTGCAGACGGAACCAGCCGTCGCCGTTGTCCAGCCGCCGCCACAGGTGGTCGTCGGTCCCGTTGTCCTCGAACTGCACGACGATCGCGCTGTCGGCCGTCGACATGCCGTCGACGCCCAGCACCTTGCCGCTGTGGCCGTTGCGGACGAGGAACCAGCCGTCGCCCCGGTCGAGCAGCTGCCAGGCGTGGTCACCGGTCGGGGTGTTGTCGAACTGCACCACCCGCGCGCTGTTGGCCGTCGACATGCCGTCGACCGCCAGCACCTTGCCGCTGTGCCTGTTCACCACGCGCCGGAACGGCGGCTCCGGCGTCCACTGGCGGCCGTCGGACGAGACGGTCGGGAAGCTGCTGATCCGCAGCCGGGCGGCGCCCATCGGGATGAGCGTGACGCTCTCGGTGGGGGAGTCGGAGCGCGCCGGGCTCTGCTGGAGCGGAGTGACCACGTGCTCGTCGTCCGCGATCCACTCCGGGATACGGCGTGCCTGTGCCGTCATGCGCACCGGCGTGCCGTCCTGTGTGAAGGGGTCGGCCGCGAGCGGACCCCCGGTGCGGGCGAACTCGGGTGTGCTGCCGAGCAGCAGGCCGTAGTTCCACGGGGTCGTGGCGTGCACCTCGTACTCGGGGAAGTCGTCGCTGCCCGCGTAACGGACGTAGTTCTCGCCGATCCGCAGCGCGTACGTCAGCGGGCCGCGCCGGACACTGACCGCGGCGTGGCCGGCGGACCAGGTGCGCACGGTGGTGCGCTGCGGCAGGCGCAGGGTGACGGTGTCGCCGTCCGCCCACACACGGTCGACGGTCACGAAGGCGGGCCCCGCCTTCGCCGCGACCGTAAGGCCGTTGACGGTCAGCGCGGGAGCCTCGCACCAGCCCGGGACGCGCAGCCGCAGCGGGAAGCGCACGGTCTTGGCGGGCGACACGGTGAGGCGGACGGTGTCGTCGAAGGGATAGTCGGTCTCCTCGGTGATCGTGACCCGGGTGCCGCCGGCGACGGTGGCCGTCACCTGGCAGGGGGCGTACAGGGCGGCGGCCAGGCCCTGGTCGGGCGTGCCGAGCCACAGCTCCTCGCTGAAGTAGGGCCAGCCCATGCCGTAGTTGTGGGGGCAGCAGCGGTACTGGTCGACGCCGGGCTGGAACGACTGCATGGCGAAGCCGTTCTGGAACTGCCCCTGTGACTTCACGTTGTTGTCGAGGTCGACGCTGTTGGCGCTGGTGACGTAGTGCAGCGCCTTGCCCTGCGGGTCGAGGGCGGCGGGCAGCAGGTTGAAGGCCAGTTCCTCGCAGCGGTCCGCCCACAGCGGGTCACCGGTGACGCGGGTCAGCAGCTCGTGGCTGGCCATGAACTCCACGATCCCGCAGGTCTCGAACCCCTGCCGGGGATCGCCGAAGCCGGGCCGGTAGTTCTCGTCCCCGGCGAACCCGCCGCCCGGGAACTGGCCGAACTCGCCCATCACTTGGTCGTAGTGACGGTAGGCGGCGGTGGTCAGGGCCGCCGAGCCCGAGCGCAGCGCGTACTGGGCGGGCTCGCGGAAGCCCTGCGCGATGTTGACGTTGTGCGGGCTCGGGACGGTGTTGGTCCAGTCGGCCCCCCAGGAGTGCATCTTGTCGGCCAGGTCCAGCAGGAACGCGTCACCGGTACGGCCGTACAGCCACAGCGCGACGTCCAGGCCGTCGCCCCAGCGGTAGGAGATCCAGCTGTGGTCGAAGGCTCCCTTGCCCTGGGCGTTCATGAAGGTCAGGAAGCGGGTCAGGAAGGGCACGATCCGCTGGTCGCCGGTGTACTCCTCCCAGGTGCGCAGCGCCATCAGCAGCGGCAGGAACGGCCAGAAGTCGGGGCCGCCGTCCAGCGAGGTGCGCAGGGCCCGGGGGCCGAAGAAGCCGTCGCCCTGCTGGGTGACGAGGACCGCGTCGATCCAGCGGCGGGCGTTCGCGAGTGCGTTCTGGTCGCGGGTGGCGACGGCGAGGGGCACGTAGCCGCGCAGCCAGTACGGCAGCTCCTCCCAGCCGGGGTTCTCGGGGTGGACCCAGCCGGTGGTGGTGAAGTCGAGGAAGTGGGAGCGCTGTTCGTAGCGTCCGAACAGTCCGTTCAGCTGGAGCCGGAGCTGTCCGGCGAGCCAGCCGCGCGGGGTGATGCTGCCCGGCCGCAGCCGGGTGAACGCCGTGGGGGCGAGAGCGCGGACGGCCGCACCGGTCCGGCGGGAAGGGCCGTCCGCCGCGGCGGCCGCCGGCGCGAGACGGCCGGCCAGCGCCGTGGCGCTGATCGCCAGGGCGCCGCCGGTCAGGAAGTGGCGTCTGTCGAGGGACATCGGATGCTCCTGGGGGGGAGGGAGTCCGGCAGGGGGGACGCGCGGCCCGCCCCGTCCCCTGGAGGGGCGGGCCACGCATGCGGGGAGAGCCGGGGTGCGGCTCAGGCGGTGGCGCACACGAGCGTGCCGTCCTCGGCGCCCTTGATCAGGGCCCGGTGAGCGGCGCGCAGACGGTCGGCGTCGGGCTTGAGGACCTTGCGGTCGTAGGTCATCAGCCCGTTCAACTCGCCTTCCACGTCGCTGATCTGGGTGTAGACCGCGCCGTTGCCGCCCTGGCAGGCCGCCAGTTGCCCGACCTCCTCCAGGCGGTCCAGGTAGACGTCGGTGTAGGTGTCGGGGGTGACGCCCACATAGGTCATCTGGACCGGGAAGGCGTGTCCGGGCACGCCCAGGCCGAGTCCGCCGTACTCGCCGCTGACCAGGGCCCGCCTGCCGTCCGGCCTGGGCAGTTGCGGACTCGGGTAGCCGTGGGCGTCGGCGATGTCGCCGTTGCCGCCGTCCACCGCGCCGCAGCAGTTCAGGCCGCTCATGTTGTTCTCCAGGCGCGTGGGGTCGAGCGACTTGGCGTAGTCGGCGATCCTGGCCTGGTCGTACTGGCCCCAGCCCTCGTTGAAGGTGACCCACATGACCACCGAGGGATGGCTGTCGTGCTGGAGGATCATCTCCTTCAGCTCGTGCTCGTACTCGGTACGGGCCGTCGCCGAGGGGTTGACCGTGTTCATGGCCGGCATGTCCTGCCAGACCAGCAGACCGAGCTTGTCCGCCCAGTAGTACCAGCGGTCGGGCTCGACCTTGATGTGCTTGCGCACGGAGTTGTAGCCCAGCCGCTTGTGCACCTTCAGGTCGTAGGCGAGCGCCTGGTCGGTGGGGGCGGTGTACAGCCCGTCGGGCCAGAAGCCCTGGTCGAGCGTGGCCATCATGAAGACCGGCTTGCCGTTGAGCAGCGTGCGCTGCTTGCCGCCGACCGTCTTCACCTCGATGGACCGCATCCCGAAGTAGCTGCCCACCCGGTCGGCTCCGGAGCCCTTGCCGACCGTCACCTTCAGCTTGTACAGGTGCGGGTCGTCGGGCGTCCAGGCGTGCGGGTGCGGCACCGGCACCTTCAGCGCGGAACCGGTGGTGCCCCGGGCCCGGCCCACCTCGCGCCTGCCGTCGTAGGCGACCGCCGTGACCGGCAGGCCGTCCCGCACCCCGCGCGCGGTGACGGACACCGAGCGGTCCGCCAGGTCGGGCGTGGTCTTCACGTCCTCGGCGTGGTCGCGGGCGACCGGCTCCATCCACACCGTCTGCCAGATACCGGAGGTGGGGGTGTACCAGATGCCGCTCGGGTCGAGGCGCTGCTTGCCGACGGGCGGGTTCTCGCTGCCGGCCGCGTCGGTCGGGTCGTACACGCCGACGATCAGCTCCTGCTTCCCGGACTTCTTCAGCGCGTCGGTCACGTCGAGGCTGAAGCGGTCGTAACCGCCCTTGTGCTCACCGACCTTGCGGCCGTTGACGTAGACCGCGGTCTGCCAGTCGACGGCGTCGAAGTTGAGCTGGAGCCGCTGGTTGCCGTGGACGCGCCAGTCGGCGGGCACGGTGAAGGTGCGCCGGTACCACATGCGGTCCTCGTGCCGCTCGATGCCGGACAGCTGGGACTCGACCGGGTAGGGGACGAGGATCCGCTCGGCGAGGTTCCGGCCCGTCGGCGGCTGTTCGCCCGCCGCCGCGCCCGCGAACTGCCAGGTCCCGTTGAGGTTCTTCCAGTTCTCGCGGGTCAACTGCGGCCGTGGGTACTCGGGATGGGCGTTCTTGGCACTGACCTGGTCGGCCCACGGGGTGCGCAGCTCGTACGCCGAGTTGTTGGTGCCGGTGCTCCAGAAGTCGCTGACGGCGGTGCCGTCGGCGCCGGTCAGGCCGCCCGAGCCGTCGTAGCGCAGGTCGGCGTAGCCGCCGTGGCCGCCGACGACCGGTTCGCTGAGCGGGACCACCAGCTTGTGCGGGTCGGAGGCGTCCAGGTGCGCGGTGCCGCGCGGCCACGCCGAGCCGCCGACATCGATGTCGAGGTGCCCGTCGAAGCCGGCCGGGACAGCGGCGAGCGGCTGGGCGAAGTCCAGCACGAGCGTCTTTCCGTCGGGCTGGATCGCCGCGTCCTGGGGGCCGTTGTAGGTGAAACCGTCCGGCAGTGTGAAGGCGGACTGGGGGATCGCCTGCTTGGTGCCGCCGGGCGGCGTCCAGCGCACGTGCAGGTTGGATCCGCCGTAGTGCTCGAAGTACTCGACCTTGATGTCGTAGGCGCGGCCGGCCTCCAGGGTGACGGGAGCGGAGGTCTGCTCGCGGTCCCAGTCGTCCACCCAGTGGTCGATGACGATCCTGCCGTCGATCCACAGGCGGAAGCCGTTGTCGCCGGTGATCGAGAAGGTGTGCGCGCCCGTGGCGGTGGGCGTGAGTCTGCCGGTCCAGCGCACGCTGACGTCGTCCTGCCGGCCGGCCCGGGCCTTCAGGCGCGGTTCCAGGTCGGCGAAGTCCAGCGAGGGGTCGAAGGCGGTCGCCTTGAGGTCGGCGAAGTCGAAGGCTCCGGGGGCGGATTGGGTGTAGTAGTCGCCCTTCAGGCCGTGGGTCGTGGCCGGTGTGCCGTCCGCGGCGGCGGGGGCGGCGCCCGGTCCGGCCACGCCGGCGAGGACGAGCACCAGGGCGGTGAGGGCGGTGAAAGCGGTGAGCGCGCGGGTGAGGCGGCGGCTCGCGGGCTTTCCGGGACGGGGGAACGGTCGATGCACGAGAACCTCCGGGACACGGAGTTGCGGGTGCGTGCTCTGCCCGTGCTTCAGGTCATCTTGTATAACGTTGGAAACAAGGGCAGTTGGCATGACAACACGCCTCCTGCGCTCTGTCCAGGTGTCTGACACGAGGCGTGGGAGGACTGAGATGCGGGTGAGTCTGAAGGACGTCGCCGAACGCGCGGGGGTCTCGGTGAAGACCGTCTCCAACGTGGTCAACGACTATCCGCACGTCACACCGGGGATGCGGGCCCGCGTGCAGCAGGCCATCGACGAACTGGGCTACCGCCCCAACCTGACCGCCCGGCACCTGCGCAAGGGCCGCACCGGGATCATCGGCCTGGCCGTGCCCGAGCTGGGCAACTCCTACTTCGCGGAACTGGCGGGCGCCGTCATCGACGCGGCCGCCCAGCACGAGTACACCGTCCTGCTCGACCACACCCAGGGGCTGCGCGAGCGGGAGATCCTGGTCTGCCAGGGGTTCAGGGCCCGGGTCATGGACGGGCTCATCCTCAGCCCGCTGGAGCTGGAGACCGAGGACCTCGCCGCCCGCGGGGACGACATGCCGCTGGTACTGCTCGGGGAGCGCCGCTACGACCTGCCCTACGACCACATCGTGATCGACAACATCGCCGCCGCGCGTGCCGCCGTACGCCACCTGCTCGGGCTGGGCCGGCGCCGCATCGCCTTCCTGGGCGCCCGGCACGACCGCTCGCACCAGCCCGCCCATCTGCGATTCATCGGCTGGCAGGCGGAGTTGGCGGCCGCCGGACTGGTCGTGGACGAGGGACTGGTGGCCGCCACCCGGGGCTGGGGCCACGAGGACGGGGCGCGCGCCATGGCCGAACTGCTGGACTCCGGGCAGCGGCCGGACGGTGTGTTCGCCTACAACGACCTGATCGCACTCGGGGCGATGCGGGTGATGTTCGAGCGGGGGCTGCGCATCCCCGAGGACGTCGCCGTGGTCGGCTTCGACGACATCACCGAGTCGCGCTACGGCGCGGTCACGCTGACCACCGTGTCCCCGGACAAGGTGGCCATCGCCCGGCTGGCCGTCGAGTCCGTGGTCGGCCGGCTCAAGGGCGAACAGAACCACGAGACACCGCGGCCGTCGTGTGAACTCCAGCCCGGATTCACGCTCGTGGAACGGGAGAGCACCCTCGGACGGCGCCCGTTGTCCCGCTGACCCGCACAAATGCGCCTGATGAAGCAGGAGTTGGGGGTACCGGTCAGCCGGTGCCCTCGTGCGTGAGGTGTTTACACGACACTTCCAACGATGTAAAAAGCATCCTGATCTGGTCACCGCCGGACCGGCCTTCCGCAGTCCCGAAGTGGGGTAATCCGCATGAAGCCGCACTCCCGCAGCACCACCAGGAACATCCTCGCCGTCGGCCTCGCCGCGAGCCTGGCGCTGATCGCCGGCTGCACGAAGTCCGAGGACGGCGACGCCTCCGACAAGTCCAGCGCCGCGAGTGACGGCGGAGGCCAGCAGGTCGCCTCGGGCGGCGACGGCAAGACCTGCGCGATCGGCGACTACGGCGCCGACAAGCTGGACCTGAAGAACACCGTCGTCGGCTTCTCGCAGTCCGAGAAGGAGGCCAACCCCTTCCGCATCGCCGAGACCGCGTCCATCAAGGCCGAGGCGGCCAAGCGCGGCGTCAAGCTCCTCACCGCCAACGCCCAGTCGCAGTTCTCCAAGCAGATCAGCGACGTCCAGGACCTCATCGCGCGAGGCGCCAAGCTGCTCGTCATCGCCCCGCTGAACTCCGACGGCTGGGACCCGGTGCTCCAGAGCGCCGCCGCCAAGAAGATCCCCATCATCACCATCGACCGGCAGATCAACGCCACCGCCTGCAAGGACTACGTCAGCTTCATCGGCTCCGACTTCGTGAAACAGGGCGAGCGCGCCGCCGACCAGCTGATCGAGGCGACCGGCGGCAAGGGCGAGATCGCCATCCTCCTCGGCGCGGCCGGCAACAACGTCACCACCGAGCGGACCAAGGGCTTCGAGGACCGCGTCAAGGCCAAGGCCCCGGGCCTCAAGGTCGTGTTCAAGCAGACCGGCGAGTTCACCCGCGAGAAGGGCCAGTCCGTCACCGAACAGCTCATCCAGTCCAAGCCCGGCATCAAGGCGGTCTACGCCGAGAACGACGAGATGGGCCTCGGCGCCGTCAACGCCCTCAAGGGCGCGGGCAAGAAGCCCGGCGACGTCAAGATCGTCACCATCGACGGCACCCGCAACGCCGTCCAGGGCATCGCCGACGGCTGGATCAGCGCGGTCATCGAGTCCAACCCGCGCTTCGGGCCGCTCGCCTTCGCCACCCTCGACTCCTTCACGCAGGGCAAGCCCGTGGGCGAGGACATCGTCATCCAGGACAGCCAGTACACGACCGCCAACGCCAAGGCCGACCTGGACAAGGCGTACTGACCCTGGTCGCACGGGGCCGGCCGGCCCACGGCCGGCACGGCCCCCGAGCAGGCACGTCACCCATGACTCCATGGAGAGCAGCCGTGACCGCACCCCCCGACGAAGTCCTCGCCGTCCGCGGCCTGACCAAGCGCTTCCCCGGCGTACTGGCCCTGGACGGGGTGACGTTCGCCCTCCGCGCCGGTGAGACACACGCGCTCGTCGGCGAGAACGGCGCCGGCAAGTCCACCCTGATCAAGGTTCTCACCGGCGTCTACCGCCCCGACGAGGGCGAACTGCGCCACCGGGGCGAGCGGGCCTCCTTCCCCACCCCGCTCGCCGCCCAGGACGCCGGGATCTCCACGATCTACCAGGAGGTCAACCTCATCCCCCTGATGAGCGTGGCCCGCAACCTCTTCCTCGGCCGTGAGCCGCGCACCCGCCTCGGCCTGATCGACTTCGCCCGTATGCACCGCGAGGCCGAGCGGACGATGGGGGAGTACGGCGTCCACGTCGACGTACGCCGGCCACTGCGCGAACTCGGCGTCGGAGCACAGCAGATGGTCGCCCTAGCCCGGGCCGTCTCCGTCGAGGCCCGCGTGGTCGTCATGGACGAACCCACCTCCTCCCTCGAACCGCGCGAGGTGGACACCCTCTTCGGCGTCATCCGCCGGCTGCGCGAACAGGGCATCGCCGTCCTGTACGTCAGTCACCGCATGGACGAGCTGTACGCCATCTGCGACACGGTCACCGTGCTGCGCGACGGACGGCTGGTGCACACCGGCCCGCTGGCCGAGACCGGACGCCTGCAACTGGTCTCCCTCATGCTGGGCCGGGAGGCGAGCGAGGTCAGCGCCGAGGGCGTCACCAAGTTCACCGGTACGCACGACGCGGGCGGCCAACCGGTGCTGAGCGCCGAGCACTTGACGAAACAGCGGCTGCTGCACGACGTCTCCCTGGACATCCGCCCCGGCGAGGTCGTGGGCCTCGGCGGACTGCTGGGCTCGGGGCGCACCGAGACGGCCAAGGCCATCGCCGGCGCGCTCCAGCTCGGCGCCGGCCGGGTGACCGTCGCGGGGACCCCCGTGCGCACCGGATCCACCCCGGCCGCGATCCGCGCCGGGATCAGCCTGCTGCCCGAGGACCGCAAGTCCGAGGGGATCGTGCCGGGCCTGTCCGTCCGGGAGAACATCGCCCTGGCCGCACTGCCCCGCATGTCCCGCTTCGGCCTGGTCTCCGAGGCCCGTATCGACGCCGTCGTCGACACCTTCATGAAACGGCTGCGCATCAAGGCCGCCGGCCCGCACCAGAAGGTCGGCGAACTCTCCGGCGGCAACCAGCAGAAGGTGCTGCTCGCCCGCTGGCTGGCCATGCAGCCCAAGGTCCTCCTCCTCGACGAACCCACCCGCGGCATCGACGTCGGGGCCAAGGCCGAGGTGCAGAAACTCATCGACGAACTCGCCGAGGACGGCCTCGGCGTCCTGCTGATCTCCTCCGACGTGGAGGAACTGATCGAAGGCTCCGACCGTGTGGTGGTGCTCCGGGACGGAGCCGTCGTGGGCGAGCTGACCGGCGACGACGTCACGGAGGGCCGGCTGATGGAGACCATCGCGGCAGCCGCCGAGGAGGTGGCTTCGAATGACTGAACTCGCCCTCGACAAAAGCATGTTCGCCGACCGTCACGCCCTCGTGGCGTGGCTCCAGCGCTACGGCGTCTACCTGGGCCTCGGCGTCCTGCTGCTGTTCAACGTGCTGTTCACCGACCACTTCGTCTCCGGCGAGAACTTCCGTACCCAGGCCGTCCAGGTCTCCCCGGTCCTGATCGTCGCCCTCGGCATGGCCCTGGCCATCGGCACGGAGGGCATCGACCTGTCCGTCGGGGCCGTGATGGCCCTGTCCACCTCCCTGGTCTCCCTCTACCTCGGCTACGGCCCCTGGCTCGCCCTCCTCGTCGCCATGGCCGGCGGCGCGGTCGTCGGACTCGCGGGCGGCTCGCTCATCGCCGTCGTCGGCGTGCAGCCCATCGTCGCCACCCTCGCGCTCATGGTGGGCGGGCGCGGCATCGCCCTGGTCCTGCTGCCCCAGCTCAAGGACGTCCGCGACCCGGCCATGAGCTCGCTCGGCTCCGGCGACGTGGCGGGCGTCCCCTACCTGGCGCTCATCGCCGCGGCACTGGCACTGATCACCGGCTTCGTCGTGCGCCGTACGACCTTCGGCCGCCAGCTGCTCGCCATCGGCGACAGCCGCCCCGCCGCCCAGCTCGCCGGCCTCCCGGTCCGCCGGGTCCTGATCGTCGTCTACGTCTGCTCCGGCGTCCTCGCCGCGATCGCCGGCTTCCTCGCGACGGCCCGGCTGCAGGCCAGCGACCCCAGCTCGCTGGGCAACCTCATGGAACTGTCCGCCATCACCGCCGTGGTGGTCGGCGGCACCCCGCTGAGCGGCGGCCGGGTGCGGATCGGCGGAACGGTGGCCGGAGCCGTCCTCATCCAGCTGCTGACGGCCACCCTCATCAAGCACGATCTGCCCTCGTCGTGGACGCAGATCGCCCAGGCCGTGGTGATCGTGCTCGCGGTGTACGCGGCACGGGAGAGGGGGAAGCGGTGAGCGGTACGGCGGGTGAGGGGCAGGCGGTGACCGATGGCGGCGCTCAGGCAGCGGCCGGTACGGCGGGCGAAGGGCACGCGGTGACCGGTGCGAACGGCGACGGGCACGCGGAGGCCGGTACGAAGGGAGCGGGGCGAGTGGTGACCGGTACGAAGGAGCACGTCACGACCGCCCCGCAGGCCGCGCCGGTCGCGGGCGGCACTCCCTGGCGCGGGGACCGGCTGACCGCTCTCGCGCAGCAGCACGGCGCCCTGGTGGCCCTGGCGATCCTCGCCGTCGTGGCCTCCCTGTCCTTCGACTCCTTCGCCACGACCGACAACCTGGGCAACATCGCGGTCTCCTCCGCCTTCGTCGCCACCGTCGCCCTCGGCATGACCTTCGTCATCGTCTGCGGCGGAATCGACCTGTCCGTCGGCTCCGTCTTCGCCCTCGGTGGCGTCCTGGCGGCCTGGGGCTCGCAGTACGGCACCCTGGTCGCCCTGCTGCTGCCCCTGGCGGTGTGCGCCCTCATCGGCCTGGTCAACGGTCTGCTCGTGGCCCGCACCGGCCTGGCGCCCTTCATCGTCACCCTCGCCTCGATGCTCGCCGCCCGCGGCCTCATGCTCGCCCTCACCGACGAGGGCGCGAACACCTACCTCGTCGGCAAGGACTCCTTCTTCGCGACCCTCGGCCAGGGAAAGCTCCTCGGCGTCGGAACCCCCGTATGGATCACGGCCGTTCTCTTCCTGGCCGGTGCCGTCCTGCTGCGCCGTACCCGCTTCGGCCAGCGGGTGTACGCCGTCGGCGGCAACGAGCAGGCGGCCGGTCTCATGGGCGCCCCCGTGGCCCGTACGAAGATCACCGTCTACACCCTCTCCGGCCTCCTCGCGGGCCTCGCCGGAGCCCTGAACGCCGCCTATCTCGCCTCCGGCGTCACGATCCTCGGCTACGGCATGGAACTCGACGCCATCGCCGCCGTCGTCATCGGCGGCACCCTCCTCACCGGCGGCCTCGGTTACGTCAGCGGCTCCCTCGTCGGCGTCCTCCTCCTGAAGGTCATCCAGAACGTCATCAACCAGATCGGCTCCCTCGACTCGGCCTACCAGCAGGTGGTCAGCGGGGCGTTCCTGGTCCTGGTCGTCGTCGCGCAGACGTGGCTGGGGCGCAGGCGCAGGGCGGGCTGAGGGGCGGGGTCGGCCTACCCCGCGGCGGTCAGCGCCTCCAGTGCGCTCGCCTGGGTGCGCCAGTCGGTCACGTTCGGTCCGCTCCCCGCCCACCGCTCGCCGAGCCGGTTGAGGGCGTCACGGTCGGTGCCCCAGACCGAGTCGGCCTGCCGGGTGAGGTAGGCGCGGTAGGCCGACGAACCGGTGGCGTCCGCGAGGTCGGCGAGATGCCGTACGAAGACGCCCTTGAACTGCTTCTGGTTGTCGTCGCACGAGCCGCTGCCGGTGTCGCATGACTCGGTGAGGACTCCGTCGCGCGTCAGCTGCGGTGACGAGACCGCGGCATCGGCCAGCCGCTCGGCGGTGTCCAGATACCGGCTCTGGCCGGTCGAACGCCACAGCTCCGTGAACGCGCCGATGGCCAGCCCCTGGTTGTAACTCCACACGGTCTGACCGTTGTTGGCGCAGCCCGAGGTCAGGCCGTCGTTGACCAGTCCCGAGGAGTTGATCAACCCGCTGTTCAGGTACCAGTTCGCGGCCGTCGTCGCCCGCGCACCCCACACGCTGTCGCCGGCCACCCGCTGGTGCAGCGCGGTGGTGAGCCACAGGTACAGCCCGTTGGTCACGGCGTTCTTGTACGTGCGCTCCCGGTCCCACCACACACCGCCGCCGCAGCTGCCCGTGTCCCAGTACTGCTGGATGTAGCTCGTGATGGTGACCGCCTCGTTCAGATACCGCTGTTCGTGCGTGGAGTCGTACGCCGCCACCCAGGCGACCGCCCACCACCCCGCGTCGTCGATCGCGCGGCTGACGAAATGCCCCTCCACCGGGTCCGAACTGCGGGCGCCCGCCGGGAAGACGCCGTCGTTCTGCTCGAAGGTGCGCGCGACGACCCAGTCGTAGTCGTGCCGCCCGGTGCGCTGCCCGAAGTCGACGAGCGCGGTCAGCGCGACCGCCGAGTTCCACCAACTGCTGCGCCACCAGCCCTCATTGACCTGGTACGACGCCACCAGCGCATCCGCCGCGGCCCGCGCCCGGGTCGGCGCCGGCCGGGCCCATGCCGTGCAGCTCCCCTGCTGATGGGCGGCCTCGCGGCCACAGGCGCGCACCGCACCGCCGTACAGGAGGCCTCTCGGATCCCGGGTGGCGAACATGGCCGTGCGTGCCGAGACCGCCCCGGACGGCACGGAGGTACGCCCCAGCGAGGAGCCCTCGGACCAGCTCGCGCCCTCGTCCCAGGACCGGTCGAGCCAGATCTCGTCGCCCGCGCCGCCGTTCTCGACGACGCCCCACGCCATGCCGTTCTTCTGGTCCATGTGCAGGCTGACGGTCCGCCCGAACAGGGTCGTCGCCGGCACCGGCCGGTCGTCCTCCGCCGCGGTGCCCGGGGCGGCGCCGTCGCAGGAGGACCCGTCGCACACCTGCGGGCGGAACCAGTCGGTGCAGCCGACCGCGGCCGCGTCCCCGCAGGCCCGTATCCAGCCTCGCCGGTGTCCCACCGGATCGGTGACGTTGTACATCAGGGTGCGCGTCCCGGTCCACGCACCCGGGATGCTCGCCTTCCCCAGCAGCCCTTCCCAGGTGGCACCCCGGTCCCAGGACCGGTCCAGCCACACCGAGTCGCCCTGCACGCCGTTGTCGACGCTCGCCCAGGCCATGTCGTCCGGCTCGGAGACGTGCAGGCGCAGGACGCGGCCGTTGATGTTCCGGTCGGGCAGGGGGAAGGTCTCCTGTCGCGCCTTCGACGGATCGAGCGTGTCGCAGGAGAGCGCGCACACGGTCGTCGCGGCGTGCGCGGGGGCGGGCAGCGCCAGCAGGCCGGCCAGGGCGAGGGCGACGGCGAGGAGTGTGCCGAGAATGCGATGCGTCCGAACCGACATGGCGTATCCGTCCCGGGGTCGGTACACGTTTCCCACGTTGGAAGTTTCAGTCATGTGCACGACAGCACTGGGGTGGGGCTTTGTCCAGACCTCGCGCGCACCATGGCCCGGACCCGCGCTGAGGGGGGGGCGGTGTCCCGGCCAAGGGATACCGCCCCCCCGCACGCGCGCCCTCAGTCCACGCCGTCCACGTAAGGGCGGGCCAGGCGGCGCAGCGGGGACGTCCTGTCCCACACGTGCCAGCGGGCGCCGCACAAGGGGTCGGTCTCGTACGTCACCTCCGCCGGGAAGCCGGCGGTCCCGACCCGCTCGGCCGGCGGAGCGGTGAGACTTCTGCCGCAGCGGGGACAATTGTCCGGGGTGCGCATCGGGTACATGCCCATGGTCGTGCCTGCCTGGGGGGTGTCGTTGGGATCAGGTCGGATCAGGCCGTGCCGGGCGTCGCGGACCGAGCTGATCCAAACGACACCCCCCAGGGGATCAGCGATCGCCGGAACGGGCCGTCACGGCCCATCCGTTCACGTCCGAGGCGTCGCTGTCGCACGCCAGGACCCGCCAGGCGTCCGCACTCCACGCGAAGACCGCGTCCTGGCCGAAGCGGTACCCCAGCGCACGCGCCTCGGCATCGCTCAGACCGGTTACGGCGACGCTCTCCTCGCGATGCGTGCCGGGCGCGTCGCCTCCCACCGCAGCCCACCAGGTGAGTCCCCGCCGACGGACCTCGTCGAGCAGCAGTCCCTGGGCGCGGGCGTTGTCCGCGTCCGGCGCGGTGAGCCCACGGGGATTCCAGGCCGTGACCACATGGACGGCGGCGGTGCCCGCCGGTTCCGGGAAGTGTCCCAAGGCCGTTCCGCGAGGGCGCGGTTCGACCCGAACGCTCAGGTCCGGGAAGCGGATGTCGACGACCGCGTGCCGGTAGAGGTCCCAGTGGGGAGGGGTGAGGGGGGTACGGCGGGCGAGGGGTGCGTCGTAGGCATGCAACAAGGGCCTCCTGGGAACGAAGGACCCCCTTACACGCCGTGCAGGGAGATCGATGTCTGCCCCCATGCGGTCACGGGAGCATGTCTCGGCCGGGGATCACACCACCGCCACAGCGGCGGCCCGGCCGAGCCGCACGATTGCACGATCCGGGTCCTGAGGCAAACGGCGTCGGTGCGTATTGCGGACGGCGGACAGGGGTGTTAACTTGCCGCCCGGTCGTCCCTTCCCGCACCAAGTCGCTCCCTGTCGTACGGTGTTCCGTCCGCCGGGGACCAGCGGGGCGACGGCCGGCCGCACACGAAGTGCGCGGTGAACCTGCAGATCACCGGGGTGCGGTCGACGCGCTACCGGGGTCCTTCGACTCCGGGAGCCCCCTTGACCACGACAGATCCCTCCGCAACCGAGCCGCACCGTACGGGACTTCCGGCCATCGACCTCGCTGCCGCCCGGGTGCTGTTCCGTACGGCCGAGTCGAGCGGCCTCGGTCGCACGGGGACCGACGAGATCCTTCAGCAGTGGCTCGACGGCGGCTTCGACCTCGCCTTCTACCGCAACGCGGAGCGCCCCCTTCAGGTACGGGCCGTCGAGCAGTGCGACCAGGTGCCGCAGTGGCTGTGCAACAGCCGTGTCGGAAAGGCGAGGCTGGAGGCGGTCTGCCTCAACCCGGTGCGGGAAAAGCCCTCTTCGGAGTACGAGGCGGACTCGGCACCCCCCGAGGAGCCGGAGCCGGGGGAGCCGACGGAACAGGCAGAGCCCGCCGGTGCCGAGTCCGAGGAGGCCAAGTGCCCGGACGCCGCCGTCTGCCACTGCATGCCGGGGCTCTGCTGGTGCGGTGCGCCGGACGAACAGGGCTGGGCGCAGGTGGAGAACCGTCAGGGCGGCGAGGACGGAGGCGGCGGAGGCGACGACGCCTTCGCCCTGCGGCTCGTGTACGCCTACGCGCGAGGGATGGCACAGGACCCGTCCTACGACCTCACCTGTGAACTCCCCCCGGACCTCGACCGGCGGACGCTCCGGGGACTCACCGACCTCATCGGGACCGCCCAGGCGAAACTGGACGCGGAGAGATGGGACACCGAGGGGTCATGGCGCTGTCATTGGTCCTCCTGCGTCGGCGAAGTCACCGGACCGTCCGGCACAACCGGGGAGGTGAGGCTCCACCGCGACGGCGGAGCGCATACCGTCCAGGTCATCGGGATACGGGGAGAAGCCCCGCACGCGTTGCCGACCGCGAGGCCGGGTGAGCCGGCCGAGGAACTTCAGGACGCCGACACGCCGGACGAGCTGCGGAGCCTTCTGCGACGGGCGACGGCGGAGATGAGGGCGGCCGGCTACGAGGTCGTCGGCGAGTGGACCGTCAACTGGTCGCGCTGCCGTGTCCCGCTGGCCGACCTGGACTGACGCGGAGCCCGGAGAGCCGTACAAGTGCGCGCGCCCGCCCCCCGCCTTCCGCAAGCCCCGCTCGTCGGCGGAAATTACCTGCGGCGGCGGACGGAAAGGGCGGAGACTCGTCTCATGGCTGACATGGAGTCGTTCCGGGACGCGGTCACGGCATGGGTCGCCGGCGGCCCCGGGGACCCCGCGCGCGCACTGGCCACGCGGCTGGCCGTCCGGACGGTCGTCCTGCTCGAAGGGCTGAGCGACGCCGCGGCGGTCACCGCGCTGACCGAGCGCCGCGGCCGGGACCTGACCGCCGAAGGGGTCTGCGTCCTGCCGATGGGCGGAGCGATGAACGTCGGGCACTTCACCCGGCTCCTCGGCCCCTCCGGCCTGGACCTCCGTCTCGCCGGGCTGTGCGACGAGGCGGAGCACCGCTACTACGTCCGCGGCCTGGAGCGGGCCGGTGCGCCGCAGCAGGGGTTCTACGTCTGCGCGGCGGACCTGGAGGACGAACTCATCCGCGCGCTGGGTGTCACGCGGGTGAAGGAGGTCGTGCGGGCGGAGGGCGACCTGCGCCCCCTGCAGACCTTCCTGGCCCAGCCCGCACAGCGGGACCGCACCCCACAGCAGCAGTTGCGCCGCTTCCTCGGCACGAAGAAGGGCCGCAAGATCCACTACGGCCGTGTCCTCACGGAGGCCCTCGACCCGGAGCACGTCCCCGCCCCGCTCGACGCCCTGCTCGCCACCCTCTGACCACCGGGCGCCACCCGGCACGGGGTCCACGCTCCTGGCGTACGCACACTTCCTGCCCCCGCGCGGGCGTACACGGCGGCCGGCGCCGCCATCGACGCGCTCGCGAGGAGACGCCGGCGACGCCCACCACGGTGGTCGCGCGGCGGCACAGGCACTGCCCGCGCGGACGGGTGGCCGTGGCGCCGTGCGCCGGCCGGGCCCGCGTGGTCGCTCACGCCAGGTGGCGGGCGACCAGAAGGGCGTGGACCTGCTCGGCGGCTCCGTCGACACCGTGCGGCGTGAGGTCGACCGTCAGGTCCGCGGCGGCGCGGGCCTGCGCAGCGGAGCCGTCTTCGGCCACGCACACGTCCAGGCAGATCGTTCCGGACCGCTCGTGACGGGCCCGGACCTCATCGCGGTGTGCCGCGTCCGGGGCGGCGGGGGAAACCACCGCGATCACCCCGTTGCGGGCCATGACCTCCGCCGTCACGCCGAGGTGATCGGTACCGCAGTCCCTGTCACGGGAGTACCGGGCCCCGAACTCGTCGCCGTCGAGTGCCTCCGCCCGGTGTCCTTCGGCCCGCAGCCGTGCGGCCAGGGCCCGGGCCAGTACGGAGGTGCGCGGCGCCGGACCCGTCAGCCAGACCGTGGCGCCGCACGCACACCGCTTCGTGCCGCACTCCCGCCCCGGTGGGGAAGGAGTCGAAGTGTCACCCCGAGTGGTCATATCCATGCCGATCTGTCTCCGTAGCCCAGGTGTTCGGCGACCTCCAGGGTCTGCGGGCCGAGAGACGGCTCGATGAGCGCCGCCCGGCCGCGCCAGCGTGCCGCCTCGGGAGCGGCCGTCGCGACCACGGGTCCGATGCCCTCGTGGACGACCTTGCGCAGGGCACCGTCCATGGGGATGCCGAGCCATGCGCACAGCTCCTCGAAGACGGCGATCCGGCTCGCCGGAGTGCTGATGAGGTCCTCGAAGCGCAGTGTGAGGCAATCGGTGCCCGAGGCCGCCAGGTCGTCCAGGACCGCCCTGTGGGAGCTGCGCCACTGGAAGGCGCAGACGTCCAGCAGGGGCCGGTCGGTGTAGCGCCGCCAGCCGGGCGGCAGGTCGAACTTCCACCACCATCGGTTCTGCGGGTCCTGCTCCACGTATCCCTGGATCGCGAGGGGCTCGGCCATGCGGTGGGCGTGGAAGCCGCGGTGCCGCCAGCCGTCGTACAGGCCGTTGACGGCCGCCGCGGGGTTGCGTGTCAGGTGCAGCACGCGGAAGCGGGCGTTCGGGAAGAGCGCCCTGAGGAAGTCCATCCGGTACACGTTGCTGGGCGTCTTGATCACCAGCGGCCTGTCCCGGACGTCCGCCGCGCCGACGTGGCGCCAGGGACGCGGCAGGACGAACGGCGGTTCCTCGACGAGGAGTTCCCCCAGCGCGCCGTGCACCCGTGGCGCCTGCGCGAGCTGGTGCGCGGGCAGGTCGTAGAACCGCGGGTCCACGGCGACGCCCTGGTGCGCCAGTTCGCGGCACAGGGCGAGGAACACGGTCCCCGGGGCCCGTACCTCGCCGGGCGCCCAGCCGTGCCGGGCGCGGACCTCGCTCAGGACCCGCTCGGCGGTTCCGGCCACGTGCACCGGATCGACCGGGAGAGCGGGCCACTGCACGGTCAGGCGCCAGGCGAGGTCGAGCGCGTACGTGCGGTCGTCGACCCGGTCGGCGGCGCAGCCCACGTCCCGGGCGAGCTCGTCGCCGAGCATGCGGCGCACGTCGGGGGCGAGGCCGGCCAGGTGCTCGGCGTTCAGCTGGTCCGAGCCGCTGCCGCCGACGTGGTGGGCGAGTCCGGCGAGCCGCAGGAACGGGTTGAGTTCCGCCGTCAGGTGCAGCAGCGACGCCGACTCGCGCAGCATCTCCGCGACCATGCTGGAGCCGCCCCGGGAGCTGGAGGCGATCAGCACGATCTCACCTACCGCGGCGGGGAAGTCCGCCACCGCGGGGCCTCGCAGCTCGCCCAGCGGACGCAGCCGGTGACGCATCGCCTGCAGCGGCTCGACACCGGTGGGGGTGTACAGCCTCATCCGGCGATCACCGTGGCTTCCTCAGCGAGTAGACGCACCAGCGCCACTGGTCGCGGATGGAGCCGTCGGCGCCCACCTCGAAGGGGTGGACCGCCCGGACCTCCGGCGGGGCGTCGTAGAAGAGCCGCCGGATCTCCTGCCGATGCGCCGGAGTGGTCTCATGGGTGTCGATCCAGGTGTCGATCGATTCCCACAGCAGGTACTCCTTCATCACGACGTCGGTGAAGCCGGCGCCGAGCAGCAGGTTCCGGAAGTCCTGCTCGCGGAACATCTGGTACAGCAGCGGCTGCTTCTTCTTGAAGACGCGGTACATCCAGAAGGCGTCCTCCTCCGCGAAGGGCACGATCTGCCCGACGATGAACTGCCCTCCGGGCCGCAGCACCCGGAAGATCTCCGAGACGGGACCCTCGGGCTGTGGCAGCAGATGGAGGACCTCGCGGGTGACCACCAGGTCGAACGAGTTGTCCTCGTAGGGGAGTTCGTAGACGGTTCCCTGGTCGACGCGATCGAGGCGGGTGGAGGCGATGGCGACCATCTCGGGCGTGATGTCCAGGCCGATCATCTCGCCGACCTTGCCGCGGAAGGCGCCGCCGACGACACCGCTGCCGCAGCACACGTCGAGCATCCGCCCGTTCGGGGTCACGTCGGCCAGCTCGGCGTGCTGCTTGAGCAGACCCTCGTCGGTCAGCCACTCGCAGGAGTCGTGCCAGTTGCGGGACCGGATGCCGAACTGGCGCTGGTAGACCTTGTAGTCGATCTCCAGTTCACGGCGCTGGAAGCGGGCGGTGCGGCCGGCCAGCCGGGCGGCGAGACGGGCACGGGCGGCGTCCAGGGCCCGGGAGACGACGCGCCGCCCGAGATCCTCGTCCTGCTGGATGCGCCGGCTGAACTCGCGCTCCACCCAACGCTGCAGGAAGGTCCCGATCTCCGGGTTCTGCAGCCGCTTCTTGGTCTGGCCGTCGAAGCGGGGGGCGCCCATGCGCAGGGACACGACGGCGGTGAGGCCCTCCAGCACGTCGACGGTGGTGATGCGTTCGCCGGTGTGCTCGTCGAGCATTCCGTGAGCCGAGGCGAAGCCGTTGATGGCGTGGGCCAGGGCCACCCGGATACCGTCCACATGGCTGCCGCCCTGGTCGGTGCGGACGCCGTTGACGAAGCTGCGGATCTCCTCCGTGTACCCCTCGGTCCACTGCAGGGCGACGTCGAAGTCCGCCTCGTCCGCGCGCCCGGCGATCACCACGGGCGTCGGGTGGGTGGCCGTCGCGTTCTCGTTCAGCCGGGCGAGGAAGGCACGCACACCGCCCTCGAAGCGGAACTCGACGTGCTGTCCGGTGCGTTCGTCGGCGAGGCGGACGGTGAGCCCCGGGTGGAGGAAGGCGATCTCCTGGAGACGCTCGCAGAGCGCGTGGGCCGAGAAGTCGGTGGTGTCGAAGATCGCGGGGTCCGGCCGGAAGGTGATGGTCGTGCCGGTGTCCGCCGCGGGACCGAGCCGGGTGAGTTCGCCGAGGGCCTCGCCCCGGGCGAACTCCTGCCGGTGGTGGCCGCCGTCGCGGCGGATGTCGGCGCGCAGCCACTGGGCGAGGGCGTTGACGCAGGACAGCCCCACGCCGTGCAGTCCGGCCGAGTGGGTGTAGGAGGCGCCGGTGAACTTGCCGCCCGCGTGCAGGGTGGTGAGCACCACCTCGCAGGCGGGGCGCCCGCTGTCCGGATGCGGGTCGACCGGGACACCGCGTCCGTCGTCGGCGACCGCGCAGCCGCCGTCGGCGTCCAGGGTCACCGTGACCTCGCGGCAGTGGCCGGCCTCGAACTCGTCGACGGCGTTGTCGAGCAGTTCGAAGACGAGATGGTGCAGTCCGTCGGCGGTGGTCGAGCCGATGTACATGGAGGGGTTGCGGCGTACCGCCTCCAGCCCCGAGAAGACCACGATCGACGAGGCGTCGTAGGGTGCCGCGGTGCGGGCGGCCGTCGTGGGACGGATGTCAGTCATCGCTTCCTCCCGGCACGGTCGTGAGGGCGTTGCTCCGGTCCGCGCTGTCGGTGAGTTCGCGCAGGGCGGCGTCCAGCTTGGCGACATGCGCCTTCTTCAGGGCACCGGCCGTGGTCAGCCAGCTGGCCACGTCGATCTGCCCCTCCTCGAACGCGTCGGCGGTCAGATCGGGGTAGGTGCCCTCGGCGTCCCGGAGCGCCTCGGACAGCGACGACGCGAGGTTGAGGGCGGTGTCCCCGAGGGTCTGGGGCAGGCGGTCACGCAGCACGTCGAGGTGTCCGTGCGCGACGCAGGCGACGCTCGCGGCCAGCTCCCGGAACAGCTTCGCGGTCTCCGTGTGGCCCTCGATCTCGGCGATCTGCGCGAAGTAGGTGTAGCGCTGGACGGTCAGGGCCTCCGTGGCGAGCTTCGCGTGCACGCCCTTGAGGAAGCCGTCGCTCGGCTGGGTCACCGGACCTCCTCGGCGTCGAGGGGACCGGGCTTGTGGCCCGTGACGACCGCGAACAGCATGTGATCGGTGAACCGCCCGTCGGCCTCGCGCACCGCGTGCAGGGACCGGAACTCCGGGGAGGCGCCGCGGTACACCTCGCGGATCCTCTCCCTGCGCTCCTCGTCGATGGCCCCGTTGTCCGACCACACGTCGACGTCCTCGACGGAGACGTACCGACGGCTGGTGACCGTCTCGCAGCCGGCCTTGCGGACCAGTTCCTCCAGGTCGCCGGGCAGGAAGAAGTGGCGCCTCACGGGGTTGCGCAGCCGGAGGATCTCGAAGTACTCGTCGCGGTCGGCGACGCCGTAGGCGCAGAGGTTGACGACGGTGATCCTGCCGCCGGGCCGGGTCACCCGGACCATCTCCTCCACCGCGTCCGGCAGGTTCATGAACTGCACGCCCTGCCTGCAGACCACGATGTCGAAGGAGCCGTCCTCGAAGGGAAGCGACTCGGCCGGGGTGATGACCAGGCGGTCCAGGTACGGCCGGGCCTGTCCCGCCATCTCCTCGGTGATGTCCACCCCGACCACCTCGGCGGTGCGCCCGTGGAACACACGGGAGACCAGCCCGGTGCCGCAAGCGACGTCGAGGACCCGGTCAAAGGTGCGCGGGGACGTCTCGGCGAGGACGACCTCCGCCAGGTCGCCGTCGGTGCACCAGGAGCTGGACCGGTCGTACGTGGCGGCGCGCACGGCGAAATGGCCGGTGACGTCTTCTCGGCTGATGGTCAAGTGAGTTCTCTTCTCGTCGCGGGTGGTCCTGGTTCGCCCGGGGCGCCGCGCAACGCGGCCGGCGCCACGGTCGGCGCGGAGCGGATCGCACGTCGAGCGGGGTGCCGGCCTATCGGCCGTGCAGCGTGCGCAGCCGCAGCAGACGCACGTAGACGTCCCGGGAAAGCCGGGACCGGTAGTTGCGGTCGTGGCGCAGCGAACGCGCCTCGATCCGCAGTCGCAGCAGCGCGGACCGCAGTGCGAGTCCGAACGGTGAGGGACCGGCGACGCCGGGCGCTCGTGGATCCACCGGGTAACCCAGCGCCTGCTTCACGGGGCCGGTGACCTTGTCCACCAGCAGCCGTTCGCGTTCGGTCAGGGCCGTCCGGTGCGCGCCGACCCGGCTGGTGCTGACCGGCTTTCCGGCCTGCCGCCAGGACTCGGAGAGCGCGGAGGTCTGCCGGGCCGCCACCGTGGTGTGATGGGCCAGCATGGCCGGTTCCATACGCTCGCCGAGGAAGGCACACAGCGCGGTCAGTTCCCGCTCGGGGGCGGCCACGAGGTCCTCGTAGCGCAGCAGACGCACCACGTCGGGCCCCCACGTGTCCTGTGCGGCCAGGGCGCGTTCCTGCTGCCGGCGCCACAGGAGCGCCATGCGGTAGGGGTGGCTGGGGCCGAACACCGCGCGTTTGGCCGATGCCGCCACGTCACAGGGTTCGCGGACCAGCCAGACGAAGCGCGCGCCCGGGTACTCGGCGAGTACCTCCTCGACGTGGTCGACCATGAAGGTGCTCTTGCAGCCCCAGCGGGACGCGCCCTCGGCCCGCCGGTGCTCCTCGTAGATCGCGGCGACCACTCCGAACAGCGTCGGAGTCGCGGCCTTGGTGACCCGGTCCGCGTCGACCGGGTGCGGCCAGGGGTGGATGTGCCGTCTGAGCAGGCCCAGGGCGTCGGCGACCAGGCGGGCACGGTTGTCCTCGTGCGCCAGGTCGCCGTAGCGCTCGGCGAGTGGAGCGAAGTACCGCATGAAGTGGGGCGGATGCGGGACCGTGATCCTCGAGTGCGCGTCCAGCATCAGCCTCAGCAGATTCGAACCAGACCGTTCGGTCCCGATGATCAGTACGGGACCGTCGGTCCTGTCCGGGCCCACCGATGTCATGCTTGCCCGGTGGCGGCCGTGTCACCCATGAGCTTCGCCCCGCTCCGCATGAGACTGCTGCCGGCGGCGGCGGTCTCGGGGGACGCGCACTGGTCGAGGGTGTACCGCTCCGAGCCGGGCGCCAGCGGGCCGGCGCCGGAACTCCACTGGGCCCGCCAGCCCTGGCCGGCGTAGTCCGTGGAGCGGGCCAGACCGTCGTCGGACTGCGGGTGGAAGTACTGGAAGTTCTCCGGGTAGTGCCGGAAGTCCATGACGGGGCCCGGCTGGTAGGCGTCGTAGATCCGCTTGTAGGCGTCCCGGCACATCTGCTCGTCCAGCCCGCTCACGTTGAGGAACTCGTCCTCGTGCAGGGCCTGTTCGATGGACAGCCAGTTGAGGTGGTCGATCTCGGAGCGGATGGTCCCGCTGCCGACGGCCTGCTTGTAGACGGTGGTGCCGGGCATGGCCGACAGGTACTTCACGCGAGTCACGTGGTTGTACGACTCCGCGAAGTCGACCATGTGGTTCAGCGACTCCTCGCTCTCGTTGGGCAGGCCGACGATGAGCAGCGAGCCGAACCGGACACCGGCGTCGAAGGTGGTGCGCATGGCCCGCACGGTGAGGTTCTCACTGCTGCCCTTGCGGGCCTCGCGCAGCACCTCGCTGCCGAGCGACTCCACGCCGTACAGGATGATGTCGGCGCCCGAGTCCCGCATGGCGTTGATCCTCGGCACGTCCATGTCCGCGCAGCGCGTCAGGCAGGTCCAGCGGATGTCGTGGTCCTTGATGACATCGCAGATCTCGAGCGTCTGGCGGCGGTGCGAGCTGAAGGTGAGGTCGACGAAGAAGGAGAAGTCGATGTTGTACTGGCTTTTCAGCCAGGCCATGTCCCGGTCCATCTTCTCCGGGGACTTGGCCCTCACCTGCGGTGTCGTGCGGTAGCAGAAGGAGCAGTCCATCTTGCAGCCGCGACTGTAGGAGCTGATGATCTGCGGCTGCAGACCCATCGGGCTCTGCGCCTGGGGCCACAGGTCGAGCCGCATCCTCGGCAGTGCGTCGAGGTCCATCATCTGGCCGCGCGGCCGGGTGCGCTTGGTCTCGCCCTCCGCGGTCTTGTACCAGAGGCCGTGGATGTTGGGAAGATCCTGTTCCCATTTCCCGGCCGAGTAGCTCTCCATGAGCTCCAGAATGGTGATCTCGCCCTCGCTGATCACCGCGACGTCGCAGTCGGTGCTGTCCATGAAGATATGGGGCACGGACGTGACGAGGGAACCGCCGCAGATGATCGGCACGTTCGGTTCGGCCTCCCGCACCTTCGCCATGAGTTCACGGCAGAAGGGGAAGTTGTCCTCGAACGTGCACACACCCAGCACGTCGGTCTGGCCGACGATCTGGTCGTAGGCCGATTTCAGCGGGTCGAGATCGTAGCGGACGTCGACGATGCGCACCGGATAACCGGCGTTGTGCAGCACCGTCGAGATATACGTCGCGCCCTCGTAGGGGGAGGTCAGGAAGAACTCCCAGCCGCGCGGCATGGTGAACGGGGACGGGCCCACGAGGAGGGTGAAGCGGGGCAGCGAGGGATCCGTCCGCACGGGCGTGGTGTCCTGCTCGCGCATCTGGCGCATGTACCGCTGATCCACTGAGTCGTCGGCGTTCGCGTACAGTTCTATGGCCAGGGATTTGGGCGCCATCCGAGATTTCCTCCGGCTCGGTCGCGGTATCTGGGGCGCGCTCCGATTTTCGCGTTTCCCGTGGGGGGCGGGGCGCGGAACACGGTCAAGCCTGACATGGCACCGATGACGCGTAAAGCTCGCCGATGAACAAGTGCACGTCGGCTGCCGGGTATTGGGTTGGTGAGCCTAGGCGGTTTCCTGCTCGCGGACGCTCAGCGCGTCCGCCACTTCCTGCCATGCCCGGGAGCAGTCGTTGGCCAGGGTGATGACGAGGTCGGTGCAGTGCGCGGGGACGCCGCTGAGGAGGTGCTGCCGGCCGGTGCCGGAGACGAGCGCGTGCGCGTGCAGCAGCTTCAGCAGGGCACGGCCCGTCTCGGTGAAGCGCAGCGAAGGGTCCTTGCGCAGCCGCCGCAGCAGCTCCGCGGGGTCGCCGTCGGCAGCGCCGACGACGCACGGGGCCGGCTTGTTCTGGGCCGGTTCCTCCCCCTGAGTGCCGGTCCGGCGCCCGCGCTCGGGTACCGGCTCCTGGCCGAGCCTGAGCCGCTCCCGTACGTCATGGGCGGTGCCGAGGGAGATGCCGCTGCGGCGGGCCACCTCGCGCAGCGGAAGGTCCGGATGGTCGGCGATCAGCCGGCCGGCCTCGCGGCGCCCCTCGGAGGCGTCGATCGGCCGGACGCGGCCGTCCCGGCCGAGGCGCGCGTTCGACTGACGGACTTCTCCGGTTGAACGGCGGCGAACGGACGCTACGGTCTTCGGGGACAACCCGGCCACCGCGGCGATGGTGCGGTCGGACCAGTGCGGATGCGTACTGATGATGCGCTCGGCCGCGGCGGTGCGATCGGCCCGCGAGAGCGGCAGCCCGTGGCGCACGTTGCTCTGGACCGCCAGCACGAATGCGTCCGCGACCGACCCGTCGAAGAACCGGACCTGGATCGTGCGGTCATTTCGCAGAAGTGCCGCCCGTAACCGATGCATTCCGTCGATGACGCGCATGGTGGGGCGGTGGATGAGGATGGGGGGAAGTTCCGAGCTCAACGCCGATATCAGGTCGGTGTGTTCTTGGCACTCGCCGTCCAGTCGGGGCGAGTCCGACGGATGCAGGAAATCGATGGGAACGCTGTGTACTGCCTCGCTCGGGCTGGAACACGGACCGTCTTGGAAGTCACCACGCACAGAGCCTCCAGAGTAGTAAGAAGTGCTCGGTTGAACGGGCGGAACGGGCAGTAAGATACGGAGATCTTCATCATCCGCCAGGCGGTGACCCATTCACGCCGAATTCGGCGGATGCTCGTTGCCTCCGCGCGGCCGGTCTATGTTTACTCGTACACAACAGGGTGTCCAGGGGGGCGGGTTCGGCCGATCCGTCTTGGCCTAATTCACCTTCCTCATCGTAGGGAGACGCGACTCGTTTCGGTCGTTCTCCGGTCCGGCTGTCCTGAACGCCTCCCCCAGTCGGTGCGATCCGGCACCTCGACCCTCCGTAATCAAGCCACACCGGGAAGAGCACGCTCATGGGAAATGTCCTGTTCGTATCCCTCGACACGGTGCGGGCCGATGTCGCCTACTCGGGGCGGATGCCCGGTATCGAGGCGCTCCGCCGCCGGGGCGTCACCTTCCGGCAGGCGATCTCCTCGGCGCCCCTCACCCCGATCAGCCACGCCAGCGTCTTCACCGGTCTTCAACCCACCCGGCACGGCATCCGCCATCTTCTGCGCGAGAAGCTCCGGCCCGATGTCACGACGATCGCCGAGCGGCTGCGCGCGGCCGGCTACAACACGGGCGCCGTGGTCTCGTGCCCCGGCATGAACAAGTGGTACGGCCTGGACCGCGGCTTCGACTTCTACGACGACGAGATACCCCGCCTGCCGGACGGCAGCGACCCGTTGACGGTCGGGGACGTGAAGATGCGCGGCCTGGCACTCAAGCGGGCGCCCCTGGTCGTCGACCGCGCGCTGGAGTGGCTCGCCGGGCAGCAGGAGCCGTTCTTCCTCTTCGCGCACTTCTTCGACGCCCACTGGCCCTACGAGCCGCCGGAGGACGTCGGCGTGCCCGTCGACAACCCCTACGAGGGCGAGGTGGCGTACAGCGACCACTACCTCCAGCGGCTTCTCGCCGGGATCGAGGAACAGGGGCACGCGCTCGACGACCTGCTGATCGTCCTCTTCTCCGACCACGGTGAGGACCTCGCGGGCTGGTACCCCAACGACCACGCCGGGGACCTCGGCCACCCCTACGAGGAAGGGCACGGCTGCCTCCTGTTCGACGCCACCCAGCACGTGCCGATGATTTTCAGCGGACCCGGACTGCCGCGCGGCGCCGCCGTCGACAGCCAGGTACGTCTGGTGGACATCGCGCCGACCGTCCTCGACCTGCTCGGCATGGAGAAGGCCGACGGCGACGGCGCCTCCCTCACGGAGTTCTTCACCGACGGCGAGGGCACCTCCCGCCCCGCCTACTCGGAGACGTACTACCCGGAGGAGCGGCGGGCCGACGGCCAGTACCCGGACCTGCTGCCGCTCACCTCGGTACGGTTCTCCGACGACGCCGGCCGACGCAAGGTGATCTGGCACGTGGGCGGTGACCGGGTGGACGCCTACGACCTGACGGCCGATCCCCACGAACAGCAGGGACAGGCCCTCGTCGTGCCCGGAGACCAACAGGGCTGAACGCGCCTGCGGGCCACCGCCGCTTCCGCCGACAGCCGGGCGGACGCGCGTCGTGGCCCGCAGGCGCGCCCGGTTCAGCTCCCGCCCTTCGCTCCCTCCACGATGGACTCGATCCGCCGCTCGTGCATCAGCGTGACGAGGCGACAGGTCTCCGCCAGGTCGTCACCGAGTGCCTCGGGCCCCTTGAGGTACCAGAACAGCTTCCGGGGGACACAACCGCGCCGGAGCTTGGTCGTGTAGCCCTCCGGGCCGTAGTTGATCTCCCGGACGCCGCGCCGCAGCGCCTCCTGGACCATCGCGTAGTAGCCCAGGTTGAAATGCGCGAAGCTGTCCGTTCCGGCGCGGCCGACGTCACGGGCCGCCATCTTCACGTGGATGACACCCGCCCGCTCCAGGAACACCGCGAACGCCAGGAGTTCGCCGTCGCGACGGCCGACCAGCATGTGCGCGTACTCGCCGACGTTCTCCACCACGGAGCGGAAGACGGCCCTCTCGCCCTCGAAGTCGTAGGGACTGCCGTACTTCTCCTGCAGCCGGGCCTGCATGTCCGCGATCGTGTCGAGGTTGTCCTCGATGGACTCCAGGCCCACGGTGAAGCCGCTCTCCTCGAAGACGCGACGCTCCCGCAGGACGCCGCGGCGGCGGCTGAGGGTGTCCAGATAGCCCTCGAAGGAGTCGAAGGTGATCGGCAGCACACAGGTCGCGCCGGTCTGGACGGCCTGATAGCCCTCCTGTTCCAGTGCCTCACGGACCTCCCGCTCACCCTCCTCCACATAGAGAACGGCCGAGCAGTCGGCCTCCCACGCACCCCGCGCCTCGTCCATCTCCCGCACCAGCGGACGCAGCACGTCGGGCCGGCCGGACCACGACAGTCCGTGGGTGAAGCCGAACGGGGCCGTGCACACGACCGATCGGCCCAGCGTCGCCTCGATCCGCTCCGCGAGATACGCGGCCCGCTGCCGTTCCCCGGCCGAGAGCACGCTCAGCAGGGACTCGTTGCGCAGATGCCCGGAGGCCAGGCCGGCCGGAGTGAAGAAGGGCGGGACACCCGGGCCGATCGCGTACAGCGCGGCGGAGGCACGCACCGCGCCGGTCTCGTCGCGCCGCAGCACGTACCGCTGCCGGTCGGTGAGCGCCCCCTCGACACTCGTCGTCCAGCCAGGCGTGAGGAAGACGTTGTGCCGCGGGTCGGCAGGCCACTGCGGCACCTCCGCGATCTTCGTGTACCACTCCGGCTTCATCACTCGCACGTCCCCTTCACTTCTGCGCTGTCACACCGCTTGCGGGTGCGTCGGAACCCGTCTGACGCCCGTACCGCTCGGCCGGTCCGCCAGGCGGCGGCAGGAAACCCTCCCGCTCGAACGCGGCGACGTAGCGGGCGAAGAGCGCCTCGTCGACCGGCGGCAGGGTGACGCCGACCGTGTGCAGGGCGCGACGGGTCGGCTCGGAGTCGAACACACACGGACCGGTCGACCCGGCCCGCTCCTGTTCGGCCTCCTCCGGCGGGATCAGACCGAGCAGCGGGAAGGCCGCGTTGCCCGGGGCGCGTTCCACCCGGCGGTGCCACTCGGCGAGCGGGACGTCGTCCAGCGTGTGGCCGAGCGCCCGCAGCAGCCGTACGGCCTCGGCGAGGCGCAGCGGGCGCTCGCCGGAGAGGTGGTAGGTGCCGCCCGCGGTGGACGGATCGAGGGCGAGGGCCGCGATCGCCGCGCTCACACCGTCCACGGGCACCAGGTCGAAGGCGGGGGCGTAGCCGGCGGGGGCCGCGCCCGCCTGCAGGCAGCCCCTGACGAACAGCCAGAAGAAGTCCGAGGTCTGGCAGAGCCCACTGGTGCTGTCGCCGCTGATCCGGGTGGGCCGGAACACCGTGACCGGTAACCCGCGCCGTCTGGCCTCGTCCACCAGGGCCTCGGCCACCCACTTGGTGCGCGCGTAGCCATGGCGCAGCAGGCTCCCGTCACCGCGCGGCGTGTCGGCGTGGATCCGCGCCCCGGCCGGGCCCTCGGGCGGGTAGACCCCGACGGTCGACACATGGCTGACCGGCACGCCGCGGTGGGCCGCCGCCAGTCGCAGTACCTCCGCCGTGCCGTCCACGTTCGTCGCCTTCAACCTCTCGTAGGGCAGCGTCAGGTTCACGGCGGCGCCCACGTGGAAGACGGCGTCGGCGTTCCGCGCCAGCCGGTCGGCCTCATCGGGCGCCAGGCCCAGCCAGGGCCGAGCCAGGTCACCGGCGACCGCCCTGACGCGGTCCGGCCGCCACGCGGACGCCAGGCCGTAGCGCAGCAGGGCGTGCCGCAGACGGTGCTCGGCCGCGTCCGCGTCACCGGCGCGGACCAGGCAGGTGACGACGGCGTCGCTGCGCTTGAGCAGCTCCCGCAGGACGAACGCGCCGAGGAACCCGGTGGCACCCGTCAGCAGGACCTCGCGCGGCGCGGCGGCCGACCGGACCGGGCCGCCCGCGGGGACGATCGAGGGATCGAGCACCGCCTCCGCGGCGAGGCCGGAACGCCTCGTGGCACCGGCCGGGCCCCGGACGAGCCGGGTCAGAGCGGCCGGAGTCGGCGCGTTGAACACGTCCGCCGGGCGCAGTTCCAGGCCCAGCTCGGCGCGCAGGGCGACGACGAGTCGCACGGCGAGCAGGGAGTCACCGCCCAGCGCGAAGAACTCGTCGTCAGGGCCGACGTGACCGGCGCCGAGGACATCGGCCCACACGGCGGCGACGGAGCCGACCAGACCCGGCGCGGCGCTCTCCCGGGCCGCGGGCCGGGCCGGGCGGGCCTCCGCGTACCGTGCGCGCAGGGCGGCCCGGTCGGTCTTGCCGGTCGCCGTGCGCGGAAAAGCCGGGACAGGGAGCAGAACCGTGGGCACCAGCGGTGCGGGAAGCCGTGCGGCGAGCGCCGTGCGGACCTCCGCGGGGTCGGCACGGCCCGTGTAACAGGCCATGAGACGCCGGTCCGCCGGAGTGCGTCCCGTCACCAGGACAGCCGCGTCGCCCACCCCGGGCAGCCCCTGGAGCACCGCCTCCACCTCGCCGGGCTCCGTCCGGTAGCCGCGGATCTTCACCTGGTCGTCGGTACGGCCCAGGAAACGGATCGTCCCGTCCGCCTCGATCCTGCCGAGGTCGCCGGTGCGGTAGAGCAGGGCGGTGCCGTGGGCGTCGGCCGGGTCCGGGACGAAACGGCCGGGCGGCCCGTTCGTGACGTATCCCGTTGCGACGCAGGCTCCGCTCACGCAGATCTCGCCCGGCACGCCGACAGGACGGGGCCGCAACCGGCCGTCGAGCACCCGCACCACACTGCCGGGCACCGCGCGGCCGATGGGCGGCCGGTCGGGCCAGGCCGAGGGGTCACCCGTGAGCGGCTCCCGGGTGACCACATGCGTCTCCGAGGGGCCGTACTGGTTCTCCAGCCGGGCCCCGGGAGCCGCCGAAGCGAAGAACGACCGGATGGCCGGCGTGACGATGAGCTCCTCGCCGGCCGTCACCACCTCACGCAGACCGGCCGCGCGGCGGCCGACGGTCACGGCGTACTCGGCGAGCTGTTCCAGGGCCACGTACGGCAGGAAGAGGCGCTCCACCGCGTGCCGTTCGACGAAGTCCAGCAGGCGGTGCGGATCGGTGCGCACCTCGTCCGGCACCAGTACGAGCCGGCCGCCCGAGCCCCAGGTCGCGAAGATCTCCTGGAAGGCCACGTCGAAGCCGGGAGCGGCGAACTGCAGGGTCCTGGTGCCGTCCCCGGCCGAGGAGACCCGGCACTGCCACTCCACGAGCGAGGCCAGCGAACGGTGGGGGAGCGTCACGCCCTTGGGCCGGCCGGTCGAGCCCGACGTGTACACCACGTAGGCCGTGTCCTCGGAGCCGACCGGGGGCAGCGCGAGGCCGCCGGGCGTGCCGGCGAGGTCGCCGGGCCGCAGAACCGGTACTCCAGGCGGCGGCGCCGGCGGCTTCGGGCCGTCCGCGGCGAGCAGGGCCGCGGTACCGCTGTCCCGCAGCAGGAACTCGGCCCGCCCCGCGGGCAGCGCGGGATCGAGGCACAGGCAGACGGCGCCCGCACGCATCACACCGAGCAGGGCGACGGCGGTGCCGGTCGTGCGTGCCCCGTGCAGGGCCACGACCCGGCCGCTCAGGCCTCTCGCCACCAGGGCCCGGGCCACGGCCCCGGAACGCGCCCACAGTTCCGCGTAGGTGAGCGGCCGCACGCCGTCGTCCACGGCGACGGCATCCGGCACACGCCGTACCGTCCGCGCGACCGCGTCCGCCGCCGTCGGCACCGGCCCGGCGGGGGCCGGACGGGCGAGGGTGTCCAGCAGGCGACGCTCCGCCGGGTCCATGACGTCGAGGTCGTCGACGGCCCGCTCCGGGTGGGCCGTGGCGTCGGTCAGCAACGCCAGGAAGCGGTCGGCGAGCCGGCGGGCGGTGGCCGGGGAGAACAGCTCGGCGGCGTACCCCAGGCGACCGAGATAGCCGTCGCCGCGCGGGACGAGATGCACGAAGACATCGAACTTCGCCATGCCGTTGTGCGGGTACAGACGCTCCGCGTCGATCCCCGGCAGCTTCAGACCGGGGGCCCTGGCGTCGTCGACGGTGAGCACGACCTGGAACAGCGGGAAGCGGGAGGTGTCGCGGGAATCCGCGAGTTCCCGCACGAGCCGGCTGTGCGGGACCCGGCGGTGGGCCCGGACGTCGCGGACGACAGCGGCCGTGTCCTTGACGAGTTCGCCGAACGACAGCCCGGGCTTCAGCCGCTGGCGCAGCGGCATGACGTCGGTCAGGCAGGCGACGACCTGCTCCAGCTCGATCCGGTCGCGCCGGTCGACCGGGGTGCCGATCACCACGTCGTCCTGGTCGCCGAGCCGTGCCACGAGGGCGGTGAGCGCGGCCGTCAGCACGGTGAACGGCGTGACACGTGCTGTCCGGCACAACTGCCGTACGGCAGAGGTAAGTTCCGGTCCGACGGTGAAGCGGACCTCGCCGCCCGCGGCGCCGAGGCGGGCGGGCCGCGGGTGGTCGAGCGGGAAGGTGCTCTGCGCGGGGGCGCCGGCCAGCACCGTCCGCCAGTGCTCCAGGTCCGCTTCCGGTCCGGCGGTGTCCGCGCGCTGCGCCGTGGCGTACTCGGCGAACGACGTCAAGGGCTCCGGCAGTTGCGGCCGGCCGCCCTCGACTGCCGCCCGGTAGAGCTCGGCGAACTCCTCGTCGAACAGGCGCAGACTCCAGCCGTCGATCACCGCGTGGTGGACAGCCACCGCGAGCACGGCCTCGTTCGGAGCGCAGAGCAGCAACGTCGCCCGCAGCAGCGGCGGCCGGTCCAGCGGCAGCGGGCCCGACACCGCGGCTCGCAGCGCCTCGGCAAGGTCGTCGGGCCCTACCGGGCGGACGGCGAGCGGCACCGGGGCCGGCGGCGCGACCAGCTGCACCGGCCGGCCGTCCCGCAGGACGAGGGCGGAGCGCAGCGCGGAATGGCGCGCGACGAGCCCGGTGAGGGCGGCCTCGACGGCGCCGCGGTCGACCTCGCCGCGCAGCCGGTGCGTCCACGACTCGACGTACCGGCCGGGCGTGAACTGGTCGCTGAGCCAGATGGACTCCTGCTCGGCCGACATGTCGGTGCCGAGCCCGACGGACTCGCTCATAGGGGGTCCTTCCCGGTCCGGTCGCCCTCGTGGCCGAGCAGCGTCGCGACGAGCGCGTCCCGGTCGAGCTTGCCGGTGGCGGTCAGCGGCAGGGAGTCGGCGTGCCGCACCACGTCCGGCAGCAGATGCCGGGGCAGTACGGCGGCCAGTGCGCGGCGCAGCTGCCCGGCCTCGGTGCCGGTGCCGCTGTGGGTGTAGAAGAGGGCCAGCCGCGTGTACGTGCCGTCGGCGTCGGGCACGGGTACGGCCGCGCTGTCGCCGACGCCGGGAACCAGCCGGGCGGCGCTCTCCACCTCCTCCGGCTCGATCCGGTGGCCGCGGATCTTCACCTGGCGGTCGGTGCGCCCGGCGAAGTGCAGCAGCCCGTCGGCGTCGAACCGGCCGAGGTCGCCGGTGCGGTACATCCGCTCGGGGCGGCCGTCGGGGGCGAGTACGGGGAAGGCCCGGGCGGTGAGTTCCGGTTCGCCGAGGTAGCCGAGCGCGAGTCCGGCCCCACTGACGCAGATCTCCCCGACGGTCCCCGGCGGCACGGGACGGCCGTCGCGCAGCACCCGCACGTGGCGGCCGGGGGCGCTGCGGCCGACCGGGATGCCGCCGGGCCGGTCGCAGTCCTCGGGCAGCACCCGGTGCACGGTGGCGAAGACGCAGGTCTCGACGGGGCCGTACCCGTTGAACAGGGCGGTTTCGTGCCGGTCGAGGAAGGCGCGGACATGCGGCACGGAGAGCCGTTCACCGCCCGTGATGACCCGGCCCAGTCCGCGGAAGCAGTCCGGGTCCTCACTGACGAACACGTTGAACAGGGACGCGGTGAGCCACACCGTGTCGACACCGTGCGAACCGGCGAGCGCGCGCAGGGAGTCGGGCATCAGCGGAGTGCGCTCCACGAGGACACTGGTGCCGCCGAGGACCAGCGGCCCCCAGGTCTCCAGCGTGAAGGCGTCCCAGCCGGCGGGTGCGGCCTGCGGCATGACGGGTGTGGCCGGGAAGGGCGTGAAGCCGTCGCCGAACAGGCTGGTGGTGGCGGCGTGTCCGCTGACGACCGGCTTGGGCCGGCCGCTGGTGCCGGAGGTGAAGAACACGACGGCGGGGCTGTGACCGTTAACCGACGGCTGCGGCACGACGGCCTTCGGCGACCGGCTGCCACGAGCCGCCAGGTCGCGGGGGTCGTCCGGGGGCGGCGACCACACCGGCCCGGACCAGCCCTCGAAGGGGCCCGGTGCGACGACCACCGGGGGACGCAGCATCGCGAGGACCGTCCGCAGGCGCGCGGTGGGCCAGGCGGGGTCCAGGGCCGCGTACGCCGCCCCGCACTTCAGCACGGCGAGCAGTGCCGCGACCTGGCCGGGTCCGCGGGGCAGCAGGACCGGGACGAAGCTGCCGGGTCCGGCGCCGAGCGTGGCGAGGCGTGCGGCCCAGGCGTCGGACAGGGCGTCCAGTTCGCCGTAGCCGAGCCGTACGTCTCCCTGGACGAGGGCCGTCGCGTCGGGGGTGGACAGCGCGTGCCGGGCAACGGCGGTGTGGATCAGCGGCTCCGTGCCGCCGGACGCCGCCGGGGCACCGGCCGTCCGCCGGGCCGCCCTCGCCCGGGACGGGGCCGTGGTCTCGTTCACCGCGCCGCCCGGGCCGCGTCCACGGTCTCGACGAAGGCCGCGAGGTCCTCGCTGTCCAGCAGGGTGGTCGCGTCGATGTCGGTGCCGATCCGCCGGCCGATCCGCAGACAGATCCGCACGGCGTCGAGCGAGGTGCCACCGAGGTCGAAGAAGCTGTCGGCCGGCCGGACCGGGCTCTGGCCGGTCACCTCCGTCACCACGGCGAGCACCAGCTCCGCGGTCGCCACCTCCCCGCCGTCCGGTAACGCGTCGTCCCCGGCGATGTGATGACGGCTCACCGTTCCGTCTCCTCGAGGCCCTGCTCGATGAACTCCCGCTGCTGCGGCGAGCGGTGCCGCACCGACACCCGGTCGCCCTCGACGAGGACGAACCCGTAGTCGCAGTAGTGCTCACTGCGCAGCACGGACGTCCACTTGCGGCGCGGAAGCGGCAGCACCGCCGGGTACATGCCCCGTTCCGCCAGGCGGCTCCGGATCTTCTCGGCGGCCGCGGTGTCCGCGGGGTTGCGATCGAGATCGGCGAGGATCGCCACGCGCGGTTCCCGGGGTACGGGGGTCATCAGCTGGGCCAGGACGGTCAGGCCCAGGCCCATGCAGACCGCGGGGACCGGGTTGTGGTTCATCAGTTCGCAGAGCTGGTCGATCCGACCGCCGTCACCGATGAGGAACGGCTCGGGCACCGCGCGGGCCGTGGCGAAGATCTGGTAGTTCATCCCCGAGTAGTGGCCGGTGCCGTGGATCTGGCTGAGAGTGAAGGTGAGTTCGGCACCGGGCAGCATCGGCCGCAGCCGCGCCCACACCTCCTCCACGGCCGCGGCTTCCTTCTGGATGCCCGGGTGTTCGGCCTGGGCGGCCTGCCGCACGAACTCCTCGACCGGCATCCGCTCGGGCTCGAACAGCGTCAGCAGCAGCCGGCGGTCGGCCGGGGACAGCTCCGCGACCTCGGCCAGGACCTCTTTCGGGCCGCGCTCGTCGAACCGTACGGCCTGGGTCAGTCCGGGGCGTACGGAGTCGAGGACGTTGTGGTCGGCGAGCTGGACGAACACCGGCTCGATGCCCGGTATTCGCTCCAGAACCTGGTGGGAGACGGCGATGATCTCGGCGTCGGCGTACGCGGAGCGCAGGCCCCAGGCGCCGAACAGCAGTTGCTGGAACTCCCGCCGGTAGCCGGGCAGGTTGGGCTGGCGGTCGCGGTGCAGGGTGGCGGCCTGGGCGAGTTTGAGCGGGGGAGGGGAGGGCAGGTCCGCCACGAAGCGGGACATGCTCATGGCCAGGTCGGCCTGGAGGGCGTACCGGCTGCCCTCCTTCACGCGGTGCACCTCGAAGATCCGGCTGGCGTGCACCTGGGTGGCGGCGACGTAGCGCTCCCGCAGCTCCATCGACGTGGTTCGCATCCGCGTGAAGCCGTGAACGCGCGCCACCTCGGTGAAGAGGTCCTCGATGAACCGGCTGTTGTCCAGTTCCTCATCGAGGATGTCGTAGAAGTGGGGAATTCTGCTCTGAATGCTTTTCATGCGGCTGCGACGGACCTTTCCACTTCAGGACGGCAACGACACCTGCGGCGGGGGACGTCAGGAGGGGGGACCGTCCGTGACGGACCGGTCCTGTCCGCCGGTCACCGGCACGGGGACGGGCCCGGACTCGTCCCGTGGGACGAAGCGCAGGCCGCGGATGCTGGGAACGCACAGGACGAGCGGGGCGGTGGTGAGCGTCCAGGCGACGGACACCCAGAGCGTGCCCGTCGCTCCGATCGAGCCGGAGACGGGGCCGGCAGCGGCGTAGCCCAACGGTAGCAACGCGGACGACAGAAGGATGTCGTTCGAACTGACCCGGGACAGCTTGTCGGGCGCCACATGGTGCTGGAGGGCGGTGGTCCAGTTGGTCAGCGCGATCGTCACGGCCAGCCCGGAGAGGAACTCCGCGCCCGCGACGACGACGAGTGGCGTTCCCAGGGCGAGCGCGGCGGCCGGCGCCGCGTATCCGGGAGCGAGGATCAGAGCCGCCGCGACCAGGGGGCGGCGCGGCTGCCAGCGCAGTGCCAGCAGGCCACCGACCACGGAGCCGAAGGGCAGGCAGGCGAGCACCGTGCCCCAGGCGGCGGCGCCGCCGAGGGACTCCTGCGCGATGAGGGGACCGAGGACGACGAGCGGGGCGACGACGAAGAACAGGTTGGAGGCGTCCCACAGCATCTGCACCCACAGCCAGTTGTGCCGGGTGATCTCCAGCCAGCCCTCGCGCAGATCGGTGAAGAACGGCCGGCGTTCCCTGGCGGGACGCTCCGCCGGATGGATCAGCAGCAGACAGACGACGCTCACCACGAAGGTCGCGGCGTCGGCGAGGAAGACGACGCCGAAGCCGACGTGCGTGACCAGCAGACCCGCGACGGCGGGTCCGACGATGCCGGCGGCCGAGTTGGAGATGTTGCTCAGGGAGTTGGCCTGGTGCAGTTGGTCGGGGTGCACGAGGTCGGGGATGATGCCGGCCGCCGCGGGACGGAAGAGACCCTGACCGGCGCCGTGCACGGCGGTGAGGACCAGCAGATGGGTCATGGTGGCGTGTCCGCTTGCCAGCAGCAGTGCCAGCACTGTCTGGCTGACGGCGCGCGTCCCGTCGGCGGCGAGCATCACGGTGCGTCTGCGGAACTGGTCGGCCCAGACGCCGCCGATCAGGAGAGCGGCGATCTCGGCGACGGTGCCCACGGCCAGGACGAGCCCCACGCTGGTGGCCGAACCGGTCAGGTCCAGAACGGCGAAGACCGTCGTGACAGGCACCAGGCCGCTGCCGAACCGGGAGGCCGTCTGACCGATCCAGTAGCCTCTGAACGCGGTTGTGCGTAAGACGCCTAAGGACTGCTGCAGGGTCACCGCAGAGAACTCGCTTTCTCCGACCTGGGCAGGGTGGGGCCGTACGACCGGCTGTGCGGCTGTGCACCGGTCCCAACCGTAGCGTCACGCGCCGTGACGCTCCACCGCTATCGGGCGGCGCGGCACGGTTTCTGCCGGTGCGTCAGGCGTCGGGCGCCGGGTCCCTACGAGGACGCCGACCGGTGCAGGATGCCGGTCAGACAGCCGAGGGCGCCGGCCGCCCGGACGTACTCGCCGACGTCGACGGCCTTCGTCTCGATGCCGGCCGACTCCAGTCGTCGCCGGGTGCGCGGGCAGCCGTCCGGCATCAGCACCTTTCCCGGCGCCAGCGTCACCACGTTGAGGCTGCGTCGGCCGACGACCTCCTCGTCGGGTTCGAACTCCAGCAGCTCGTAGTCCCGGGCCGCGAGTGCGGCGCGCAGTTCGTCCGTCGCCGCCGCCCCGTGCAGCAGGGCACGCCGTGCGTCGACGGGGACCAGGGAGCCCAGCAGATGCTGCACGCCGGGGCCGAGCGGCACGGGCAGCACCTCGGCCCGCTGCTCGGCGAGGACCTGGCGCAGCGCGGCGCCCCCTGCCCGGTCGGTGCGGAAACCGGTGCCCACGAGGACCGTCCCCTCGTCGATCCACAGGGCGTCGGCTCCCTCGAACGACGCGGTCCCGCGGACGGTGTGCAGGATGGGGACGCCGGCCTCGGCCAGCGCGAGTGCCGCGTGGCGCTCCTCACCGGCCCGCTGCGCGGACGCGGTGCGCCCCAGTACCGCTCCCTCCGGGGTGACCAGGAACAGATCACGCAGGAAGATCACATTGGGTGGGGTGTCCGGCGGGGGCGCGGTCACATGGACCGTGACGCCCTCCTCCCTGAAGGCGTCGGCCACCGCGTCCGTCTGCGCCCGCAGCCGCCCCAGGTCGACCCGTCCGGTCATCAGCTGGGCGCCGGGGTCGGTCACCGCGCCCATGCTGTCCGGCGGCCGGGCGAGCAGCACGGCCCGCAGTGGGTCGACCTCGCTGCGGTACCCGCAGCGGGCCCAGATCCGGCCCGCCCGGCTCTCCGCGGCATGACTGTCCAGGCGGCGTGACCAGCCGGGTCCGCCCAGCGTGCTGGGCGGCTGCGCGCTGGCAGGGGACGCGCAGTCCATACGGCGTTCTCCTCGCTCGGGTGCTCGGGTGCTCGGGTGCTCGGGTGCTCGCGTGCTCGGTCTTCTCGGGCCGCCGGGCTCGGCCGGGTCCGGTCCGGGCCGCCCGGGACGGCTAGGGCCTTTCTTCCGGATCAGGCCGGCTCCGGTCTGCGGTGCCTTCTCTGCCAGACCCCGCGACCCCGGCAAGATCCGGAAGAGAGGCCCTAGGCCTCGCCGGACCGCGTCGGATCTCCGGTCGCCGGCTCAGACCGAGTAGCCGAGGGCGCGGAGCTGGCCGCGGATCTCGTCGGTCGCGGGGACCTGTGCGGGCTCCCGCAGCGCGGTGCGGTAGTCGTCGAGCAGGGTCAGCAGGTCCACGCCGTCGTCATCGGGCACCGCCCGGGGCACGCCGTCCGCGCCGATCCTCTCCACGCGGACGCTGTCGAAAGGCGTCGCCCGCTGGAAGGCCTCGGAGTAGTGGCGGGCCATCCGCACCACCTTGCGGTCCCCCGCATAGGCCGCGTGGCCGACCAGGAAGTGCCGCAGCGGGCCCGGATCACGGCCGCTCAACTGCTTCTCCTGGAAGGCGATGAAATCGTTCAGCTCGGCGTTGTACGACTCGGCGAGGGCGGGCGCGTCCGCGTCCAGGGCGCTCTCGCCGCGCACCACGGAGGCGAGCGAACGCCCGTCGAAGACCCCGGTGGCGGGGGCCGGGACGCCGCTCAGGTCCAGCACGGTGGGCGCGATGTCGACCGTCCGGATGCGATGGGTGTGGGTGCCCGGCCTGACCCCGTCGCCGACGATGATCAGCGGTACCCGCAGCACGCCCTCGGCCATCGAGTTGAAGTGTCCGTTGGTCTGCGCGTCGAACTCCTCGCCATGGTCGGCGAACAGCACGAGCAGCATCCGTTTGCCCGTGGCGGCCACCCGTTCGGTGAGCCGGTCCACGAAGCCGGTCAGCCGGGTGGCCAGGAAGTGCTCCACCCCGTCGAGATACAGCTGCATCAGCCGGTCGTAGGCGCCCTGTTGGTGCAGATACGTGGTGGCGCGCTTGTAGCGGACCAGCAGATCGGCGTCCTCGGGTTTCCGGTAGGTCTCCACCAGCCGGTCCACGAACGGCAGTTCGTCGGGCAGGCCGGCCTCCAGCTCGGCGACCTTCTCCCGGTAGGCGTCGCCGCCGAAGGTCAGGCTGTGGAAACCGTAGGGGAGGTGAACGCCACCGAAATGGGCGAGGGCCACCGTGCGGTCCGACGAGGCGACGGCCTCGATGAACTCGTCGTCCTGTTCAACGAGATACGTGTCGATGTTCCGGGTGAAGCCGAGTTCGGGGCCGAGAATAATGGGAAAGTCCACCTTCATCACCGTGCGCCGGCCGTCCCGCCGCCCGTAGGTGAATAGCGTGGGGGCCCTCAGCGACCCGTTGTAGAATTCGTGAATTCCGTTGTGCAGCGGGTATTGGCCGGTGAATATCGCCCCGTGCGAAGCCGCCGTGTAGGGGGCCGCGCTGATCATGTTGGGGAAGAAGGCGCCGCGTGAGGCCAGCTCGTCCAGCAGCGTGGTGCGGACCGGGCGGACGCCGGGGTGCGTGTGCGGCCACAGCGGCGTGGGGTGCGCGGACAGCGCGTCGGCGCGGAGCGTGTCGACGGACACCAGGACGATGTGGTCGTAGTGGCTCGGCTCGGGCACGGGTTCTCGGCCTCCGATGGGCTCTGCGATAGGTCTCGGCTGCTGGGCGACGGTGTTCGACTGAGGAACACGCGCCGGTTGAACGAGGGGCGGGCAGCGGGGGGCTCAGTCCGCGGCCGGTGCCTCAGGGGCCCGGTCCTCCGCCTGCGGGGGATAGATCTCGGGGTCGTCCAGGGGCAGCTTCAGCCAGGACAGCATCTGCCGCAGCTGGTGGTAGGCGGCGAGGCGCTCCTCGTCCGTGCACGCGCTCTCGGCCCGGGCGACAGGCTCCCACAGCCGGTGGATCATCACCGGCCCGATCTCCAGCAGACCGCCGCTGCCGCCGCTGGCCCACCGGGCGAGCACGTACCGGACGACGGCTCCGGTGGGAATGCCAAGGTTGCGGGACATGCCGCGCACCGTGTGCAGCGGGTCGAGCAGGCCGTAACCCACCACGTCCGACTTGAAGTTGGCGTGCGGATCGTCCTTCGCCCAGGTGCCCTTCCAACGGCGCAGGCACACCACGTCCTCCCCGTCCGCGGTGGTCCACACATCGGCATCGGGCACGTGGCTCTCCACCCCCGCCTCCTTTCGGATTCCGACAGGTCCGGACGAGTGTTCCGCCGCGCGGACGGTTGCGCAACCGTGCATTCGGTCCGGCCGGATGTTCATTCCGCCCGCTGGACAGGACGAATGCGGGCGGGGTAACCATGAAGACCGATCGCACTCCGAGCCGCCTCCACCTGTGACCGAACCGGATTCCCCACCGGGGGATTCCCGTGCCGGGCACCGCCGTTTTCGTCCGCTCCCGGGCAGAAGTGAATGGACTCGTCGAGGAAATCCATGACCGTGCCGCATGTCCGCCGCCCCGCGCGTCCTCAGCCGTACGACCGCCCTGTCCCGCCCCGTCCCGCCCGCTCCGGTGAGACGAGGGGGCAGGCGTGACTTCCGTGAGCCACGTCGTGGCAGGACGGACCGCGCCCCCCGGCGTGACCCGGCGCGTCCTCGCCGCGAGCACCATCGGCAGTGCCATCGAGTGGTACGACTTCTACCTCTATTCGACGGCGGCCACGCTGCTCCTCGGCCCGTTGTTCTTCCCGCATCAGTCGCCGGCCGCGGCCACGCTCGCATCCTTCGCCACCTACGCCGCCGGGTTCGTCGCCCGCCCCCTCGGCGGCGCCCTGTTCGGGCACTTCGGCGACCGTGTCGGCCGCAAGTCGATGCTGGTGCTGACCCTGGTGGTGATGGGCGGGGCGACCTTCCTGGTCGGGGTGCTGCCGACCTACGGACAGGCCGGCCTGTGGGCCCCCGTGCTGCTCGTCACCCTGCGCGTGGTCCAGGGCATAGGCATCGGCGGCGAGTGGGGCGGCGGCGTCCTGATGACGACGGAGCACGCACCGCCCGGCCGCCGTGCCCTGTTCAGCAGCCTGCCGGCCGCCGGCTTTCCGCTGGGTCTGGCCGGCAGCACGGCGATGATCTCGCTGGTGTCCCTGCTGCCCGACGACGCACTCATGACATGGGGCTGGCGGCTGCCGTTCCTCGCGTCCGCCGTGCTCGTGGCCGTCGGGATGTACGTCCGGCTGGGGGTGGCGGAGAGCCCCGAGTTCCTGCGCGAGAGGCGCAGCGGTGCGCCGGCGAGGGTCCCGATCGCCGAGGTGCTGCGGCACCGTCCGGGCCACGCGGTGCGCGGGGCGCTGGCGGCGCTGGGTCTCGCGATGATCGTCAGCACGTTCTCGGTCTACCTCGTCGCGCATGCCTCCCACACCCCCGGCACTCGGCCGCTGCTGATGACCGGACTCGTGGTCGGCGCGCTGCTGGAGGCGGCGATGCTGCCCGTGTTCGGCGCGCTCTCCGACCGCTACGGGCGCCGCAGGGTCCTGCTGTTCGGCTACGCGGTGTGCGCGCTGACGGCGGTTCCGGCGCCCGGCTGGCTGACCTCCGGTGACCTGGTACGCGTCGTGCTCGTCTTCGCGGTGGCGATGGGCATCGGGCACGCGGCTGTCTACGGCGGCTTCGCCGCGTATCTGGTGGAGCTGTTCCCCACCCGGTACCGGTACTCCGCACTCGCCGTGACCTACCAACTCGGCGCCACGCTGGCGAGTTTCGGCCCGTTGGTGGCGGCAGCCGTCGCGGGCTCGGGCAGCACGGCGTGGCCGGGTGTGTGCATCCTGCTCGGAACGCTGGCGGTGGCCGCCTGCGCGGTGGCCGCGCCCGGCCGGCGCGCAGGCGCCCAGGCTCCGCCGGCCCGCTCGTCGAACCGGACGACCTCAGGCGCAAGGGAGTAGCGGATGCTGTCCATCACCAAGGAATTCCATTTCTCCGCCAGCCACCAGCTGGCCCACCTGCCCTCCGACCATCCCTGCACCCGGCTGCACGGACACAACTACGTGCTGGTCGTGGAACTGTCCTGCGCCGAGGAGAACGTGAACCGCGCGGGCTTCGTGCGTGACTACCGGGACCTGGACACCCTGAAGAAGTGGATCGACGACGTACTGGACCACCGGCACCTCAACGACGTCATGGACGACAACCCCTCCGCGGAGAACCTGGCGCGCTGGGTGCACGGCAAGTGGTCCGGGGAGTATCCGGAACTGACCGCCGTCAGGGTGTCGGAGACACCGAAGACCTGGGCCACCTACAGGCCCGCGGTGTGACCGGCACCCGCCGGCACCCGCCCGCAGCGACCCGGAGGAGGTGGGGTACATGAACAGGCCGAAGCTCGTCGTCAACGAAATCTTCGGTCCCACCTGACCGTCCAGGGCGAGGGACCTTCCACCGGCCGTTCGTGCGCCTTCCTGCGCCTCGGCGGCTGCAATCTGACGTGTACGTGGTGCGACACCCCGTACACCTGGGACTGGACCGGGAGTTCGGAGTCCGGGGTCGCCCACCAGCCGTCGCGGGAGCTGCACCCGATGACCGTCGAGGAGGTGACCGAGCGGTTGCTCGCCTACGGCACACCTCTCGTGGTGGTGTCCGGCGGCGAACCGCTCAGCCAGCAGCTGCGGCTGCTGCCTGTGGTCGAGAACCTGAGGGCCGGCGGTGTGGACGTGGAGATCGAGACCAACGGAACCGTCGTGCCCGCGCCACAGTGGGCGGCGACCGGTGTCCGGTTCAACGTGTCACCGAAACTCGCCCACTCGGGAGTCGCAAAGAGCAGGCGCATCGTTCCCGGCGCGCTCACGGCGTTGCGCGCGCTGCCGGGCACCTGTTTCAAGTTCGTCTGCGCGGCGCCCGACGACCTCGCCGAAGTGGAGGAAGTCGTCCGCGCTCACGCACTGGACAACGTTTGGATCATGCCACGCGGCCAGTCGCCGGAGGAGATCGCCGATGGGCTGCGCGCCCTGGCCGACCCGGTCGGCGTCCGCCGGTGGAATCTGACCGGGAGGCTGCACGTGACTGTCTGGGGAAACCAGCGGGGGGTATGAATGACTCAGAACACCGAGACCGCACCAGTGCTGACGATGGCGGGGACCGGCGAACGGCGGCCCGACCCGCTGGAGCGCATCGCCCGGGAGCTGCTGCTGGAGATCGGCGAGGACCCTGAGCGGGAGGGACTGCTCGACACCCCGGCGCGCTGGGCCCGTTGGTGGCGGGAGTTCGCCGAGTACGACCCGGGCACGGTGGAGACCGCGTTCACATCGGCCGGCAGCCCCGGCACGGTGTCGGTCTCCGGGATCGAGGTGTGGTCCCTGTGCGAACACCATCTCCTGCCGTTCTCCTGCCGGGTGACGATCGCCTACCGGCCGCGGGGACAGGTGCTGGGGCTCAGCAAGTTCGCCCGGATCGCCCACCAGCACGCCCACCGGTTGCAGGTGCAGGAGCGGCTCACCTCCGACATAGCCGACGCCGTCGAGAAGTTCACCGCTTCCCCGGACGTCGCCGTGCTGTGCCGGGGCGAGCACCTGTGCATGGCCATGCGCGGCATACGCACCCCGGCGACGATGACCACCGTCGCCTGGCGGGGAGCCTTCGAGGACCCCGCGGCGCGCGCGGAGTTCCTCGCCTTCCAGCCGACCACCGGACCCGGCCCGCGGTGACCCCGGGGGCTGACGCAGAGAGGACCGGAACACCACGTGCGTATCACCACCGAGCCCCGGACCGGGCTCAGCTTCGACGACGTGCTGCTGGTACCCCAGCGCACCTCGCTGCGCAGCCGCCGGCACGCCGATCTGACCAGTGAGCTGCTGCACGGGCTGCGCCTGCGCACTCCTGTCGTGTCGGCCAACACCCAGTGGTGCACCGGCGATCGGATGGCCGTCGGCATGGCACTCAACGGCGGGCTGGGCATCCTGCACCGGATGCAGACGACCGCGCAGCAGGTCGAGCAGCTGCGCCGGGCCAAGGCCCACGAGCCCACCGCCGAAGAGCGGGAGGCGGGGCCCACACTGGACACCGGCGGACGGCTGTTCGTCGGGGCCGCGGTCGGCGTGACCGGGGACTGGCGGGAGCGGGCCGGCCAACTCGTCGCGCACGGCGCCGACCTGCTCGTGGTCGACGTCGCGCACGGCCACAGCGACCAGGTTCTGGAGGCCGTGACGCGGTTGCGCGGCGACCACCCCGCCGTGCCGCTCGTGGCCGGCAACGTGGCCACCGCCGCGGGCGTCCGCGATCTCGCCGAGGCCGGTGCGGACGTCGTCAAGGTCGGCATCGGGCCGGGCGGAGTGTGCACCACCCGGCTGGTGGCGGGCACCGGCGTGCCGCAGCTCACCGCCGTACTGGACTGCGCGGCGGAAGCCGCCCGGCACGGCGTGCGGGTGATCGCCGACGGCGGTGTCCGGCACGCCGGAGACATCGCCAAGGCGCTGGCGGCCGGGGCCGCGGCCGTCATGCTCGGCAGCCTCCTCGCCGGGGCCGACGAGAGCGAGGCCGTGCCGGTGCTGCGCGACGGCGTCCCGTACAAGGTGAGCCGGGGATTCGTCTCGCTCGGCATGGAACTGACGCTGCGCCGGGAGGCCGGCGAGAAGATCACCCGGGAGGAGGTCGACGACTACGTCCCCGAGGGCGTGGAGGCCACCTTCGCCGCCACGGGGCCGCTGAAGCGGACCCTGCGCCAGCTCACCGGCGGAGTCCAGTCGGCGCTGAGCTACTCGGGCGCCGCCGACGTCGACGCCTTCCGCGAGAAGGCCGAGTTCGTCCGGGTCACCCCGGCGGGACAGGCCGAGAACACCCCGCACGTGCGCTCCCGTACCGAGCAGATCGAGATCGACCATGTGACGGAAGCGGTGGGCGGATGACGGGACAGGAACTGCCGGGAGAGTCCGCGACGGCCGGCGAACGGCCCGGCATGTGGAGTCGGCAGGGTGCTTACGAACTGAGCTGGCACGACCTGGGCACCGCACTGGACAGCATCGCCCGCTCCGTCCGCGCCGATGGCTTCACCCCCGATGTGGTGCTCGGCGTGGCCCGCGGCGGACTGCTCGCCGCGAGCTATCTCACGTGCGCCCTCGACGTGCCGCAGATGAGCCTCGTCCGGGTGCGCCGCACCCGCGACGACAGCCAGTACGCGGCCAAGCGCCCGCCGCTGCTCGAACAGGAGGGCCCCGTGCCGAAACCCGGTACCGCCGTCCTGGTCGTGGACGACATCGTGGGCACCGGCGCCACCGCCGACGTGGTGCGCGAGCATCTGCGCACGGCGGGCGTCACCGACACGGACGTCCGCTTCGCGGCCCTGGTGCGCAACCACCGCTCCGGTTACGTGCCGGACTACTGCCCGGCGGTCGTCGACGACTGGGTCGTCTTCCCCTGGGAGCAGGGCTGGGGCCGCACTGCGGGCACGCGTCCCTTCCCGCTCGGGGAGGCGAGGTGACACATGCCCCCGCACCCGACTTCACCAGCAGCGGCCTGACCCGCGTCGCCCCGTCCGAGGCCGGGCTGCCCCCCTGCTACGACGCGGTGGACGTCTACGCCTGTGACCGGCCCCTGCGGGCCGAGGTGGAGGTGGCCCGCACCCTGGCCGACCTCGAACGGCGGCACGGGGCCCGGCCCACCACCGTGTTCACCCGGATCGTGGACCGGCCGGGGACCCGGGTGCTCGGCCACCCCTACCCGCGTGCGGTGCTGCTCGCGGCGCTCGGAGTGGACGAGCACACCCGACTGTCCGACATGGCCACCCGGCTGGCCGGTCCGCCGCATCGCGTGCGCCCGGCACCGGAACCGGACGGCGCACCCGCGGGGCTGGAGGAGCTGAAGGGCCTGGACGACCTGCCCGTGCTCCGGCACCGGCCCGGCGACGGCGGGCGGTACGTGACCGCGGGCATCGGCGTGACGACCCGCCCGGACGGTTCCGAGCCCAACCTCGGCTTCTACTGCGTCCAGGCGGTCTCCACGCGCCGCGCCCGCGTTTTCATGGACCCGCGCACCGATGCCCACCGGAACCTTCAGGCATGGCACGCGCAGGGCAGGCCGATGCCGGTGTCGGTGTTCCTGGGCGCGAACCCCGTGCACGCCGTGGTGGCGGCCTCCCGGCTGCCCGCCGAGGGCGACGACTACCAGATCGCCTCACGGCTGCTGCGCGACGACGTCACCGTCACCGGCGCCCCGCCCGTCCCGGCCGACGCCACCCACGTGCTGACCGGTCGGGTACTCCCGGTGCGGGAGACGGAGGGCCCGTTCGGCGAGTTCAAGGGCTACTACGTCGAGGAGCGGGAGGGCTACGTCCTGGACGTCACGGGTGTGGCCGCTCGCTCCGGCGCTCCCTGGCCGAGCATCGTCGCGGGCGCCGAGTCGGGGCTCACCCTGATGAGTTTCCAGAACGAGTACCTGATGTACGCCCATCTCACCGGGCAGGGCCTGCCGGTGAGGTCGGTGCGCTACTCCGTAAAGGCGCGTGGGGAGTTCGTCGCCCTGATCGAGACCGACGCGCCCGACCTGGACCTGGTGCGGGAGGCCATGCGGTTCGACGTCCGCGCCAAACTCGTCCTGTGCGGGCCCGATCTCCGCGACGTCGGACAGGCTTTGGCCACATACGGCTTCGTCACCCATCGCGCGCCGTACTACCGAAAGGGCAGGATCGAGGGTGAGCGGCTGGGCCTCGCGTTGGTGATCCCACCGACCGGACGCCCCGTCGAGTACTGATCACGAGACCGTTGAGGGAACCTGTGACCGACCGTTTCTCCCGCATCCTGCCCGCGTCCCTGATGGTGCTGCCCGGCCCGCACGGCACCGTCACCTTCGTGCACCAGCTCAAGGGGCCGTACGCCGGCAACTGGCTGCTGCCGGGCGGCGGGATCGAACCCGGGGAGTCCGCCATGGCCGCCGCGATCCGTGAGGCGGAGGAGGAGACCGGCTGCCGGGTGACCTCCTGCGCGCCGTTCGCCGTCTACGAGTTCACCGGGAAGTGGGCCGAGGGGCGTTACCACCTGCACATGTTCGCCTTCCTCGCGGAGGGCGTCCACCGGGTCTCCGACGACTTCCAGGGCCACAACGTGGGCGCCGTACGCCAGGCACGGATCGGCGAACTCCCCCTGCACTCCACCGATCTGCAGATTCTGACCGACGCCGGGCTCGCCTCCTACGGGGAGCCGGAGATCAGCCGGGCACTGGCCGCGGACGGCATCACGATGCACGCCCTGCGAGTGAACGGCGCCACGACGACGTGCGCGACCGCCCAGGAAGGAGCCATCCCGTGACATCGGAGATACAGGAGGCCGAGGGCAGGCCGGGTGAGCGCCGCCCGCCGGCCGTGCTCACCACCAACTGGCCGTCCCTGTTCCTGGTGTACGCCACAGGTGTCACCGCGGCCATGGGCCTCGGGAAGTTCTCCGTCGCCACCGACTCCCTCCGGCACGATCTGGGCATCGGGCTCGGCGCCCTGGGCTGGGTGATATCGACCGTCACCGCGGTGTCCGCGCTGCTCGGCACCCCGCTCGGGTTACGGCTCGGCCGGATGTCGACCCGTAAGGTCCTGGTGGCCGGCGCCTGGGCGGTGGCGGCGGCGGCCGCGGTCGAGGCCCTGGCGGCCGGCTTCGGGACCCTGCTGCTGATCCGCGTGGTGGAGGGGGTCGGCTACCTCATGGTGGTCATCGCCTGCCCCACGCTCGTCGTTCGGCTGTGCGCCCCGGCCGACACCTCCCGGGCACTCGCGCTGTGGGGCACCTTCGTGCCCGTCGGTCTGGCCCTGAGCACGGCTCTCGGCGGGGTGGCGGGCACGGCGTTCGGCTGGCGCGGCTGGATGCTCGTCGTCGCCGCGATCACCGCGCTCCCGGCCCTCGTCCTCAGTGTCACCCGCGTGGGCTCGGCCCCGGCCGGCACCGGGGCGGCCGGGGCCGACGGCGCCACGGCGCGGGCGGCGGCCGGGCGGCTGCCCCGGCAACGCGAGCGCGCGCGGCAGCGGCTGCGGCACACCGGCCCGGTCGTCCTGCTGGCTCTCGGTTTCTGCATGGCCTCGCTGGTGACGGTGGCCATCTTCTCCCTGCTGCCGACCTATCTGGAGAAGGAGCTGGGGCACAGCGCCTCGGACGCGGGAGCCACGGCCGGCCTCATCTCCCTGGTGAGCGTCGGCGGCGGCCTGCTGATCGGCTGGCTGCTGCACCGCAACCCCGACAGCCGTCCGGTCCTGCTCTGCTCCGTGCTCACCGTGGCCGCCGCGTGGGCGGCCTTCCGGCCGGGCGGCGCCGCCGGGCTGTTCGTGGCCGGTGCCGTGGTGATCTCCGCCGTCAACGGCATCCTCGTCGGCATGATCCTCGCCCTGGTCCCACGGCTCGTCGACTCGCCCGACGAGCTCGCCCTCGCCAACGGCATCGTCACGCAGGGCGGCAGCCTGGGCTCACTCCTGGGCCCGCCGCTCTACACCATGGGCGTGGAGGGCTGGGACTGGACCGCGGTCGGCACCCTGACCACCGCGGGCATGGCCGTCTGCTGGCTGTTGTTGACCCTCGCCCTGCGCCGCAGAGTGCCGTCGGACCGGCAGGAGCGAAAGGCCTGACAGGCCGCAGGGCCTGACCCCTGGCCAGGCCCTGCGGTGAGCCGCCGGCGCGTGAGGGTTCCTCAGGCCGTGGCCGCCCGGCGATCCGTCATGGCGACGACCACCGCTCCGAGCGCACAGGCGATGCCGGCCGCGAGGTAGGCGAGGTGGTAGCCGGTGAGCTGGTCGTCGCTGGTCGCCGCGACCAGGACCATGACCGCCACGCCGACGCTGGCACCGATCTGCTGTGCCACGACGTTCACCGCACCGGCGACCGCGTGCCGTTCCGGCTCGACGCCGGTGAGTCCGGCGGACGTCATCGAGGGGAAGTTCAGTCCCTGGCCGATGCCGCTGATCACCAGGCCGGGCAGCACGTGCAGCAGGTAGCTGCCGTGGTGCGGTGTGCTCATCCACAGCGCCGTTCCGCCGCCGATCAGGACGAGTCCGACAGCCATCAGCGTGCGCGGCGCGTACGTGGCGAGCAGGCGTCCGGTGACGAAGTTGGCGGTGAGGAACACACCCGCGGACATCGGCACCAGCGCGAGACCGGACTCGAACGGCGAGTACTTCAGCATCCCCTGCAGATACAGCGGCGCGAAGAACAGCATCCCGACCGAGCCCATGTACTGGAGGAACGCGGCCAGGCTCGCCGCCCGTACCGACGAGACCCGGAAGAGGCCGAGAGGGAGCACCGGGTCGGCGGTGCGGTGCTCGCGCGCGACGAAGAGCAGCAGGAACACCGCCGCGCCGCAGAACGAAGCCCATGCCGACGCGCCGCCAGTGCTCGCGCCCACGACCAGCAGGATGAGACTGATCGTGCCCGAGACCGCACCGGGCAGGTCCAGCCGGCCACCGCGCCCTTCACCGCCGGGCAGTCCGGCGCGCGTGGCGGACAGCACGGTCACTCCCACCACCACCGAGAACCACAGCACCGACCGCCAGCCGAGGAACTGAGTCAGCACCCCGCCCAGCAGCACCCCGCCGCTGAAGCTCGCCGCGCCGACCGCCGCGTACACACTCAGTGCCCGGTTGCGGACCGGGCCCGCCGGAAACACCTCGGTCAACAGGGCCAGCGCGGCCGGGCCCGACAGGGCGGCGCCGATGCCCTGAACCGCCCGCGCACCGAGGAGCACCCAGGTGTCCGGGGCCACGGCTCCGACCAGAGCGGCACCCGTGAACACGGCGACACCGAACTCGAACACCCGCCGACGGCCGAGCACATCGGCCAGGCGCCCGCCCACCAGCAGGAAGCCGGCGAACGTCACGGCGTAGGCGACCATGACCCACTGGAGCGCGGTGTCCTCCAGGTCGAAACGCGCTCCGACGGACGGCAGGGCGGCATTGAGCACCCCGAGACCGCTCACGTCCAGGGCGAGCGCCCCGGCCAGCACCCCGAGTGCCAGTCCCGGCCGCTGCCGTGACATCACCTCCGTACTGGTCATGCGGGCCTCCCGGGGCGCTCGGCGCCCTGCGGCCGCGGGCCGGGCGGCCCGCCGTCACGTGCCGGGCCGAGGGCGGCTGCCCGAAGGAGGGGGCGGCCGAGCCGTAATCGGGCGGAGCCCCCACCGCCCGTGGGCTTCCGTCGTGTTGTGGCGAGTTTTATCCGTCCCGTACCCATTATCAGGACACGGGCATCGGCCGGCGTCGACTCGTCGTTCATGATTCTCATGCCGAGCAGCTTGCAGTGCCGCTCGCCCACTGTCCAGACCGGCCCTTCTGCTCGTATGCCGCAGGAAGGAAGGGAATCGCCGACTTTCACCGAGGGCGACGTTTATGGGTGTCGATACGGGCCGACCGTCGTCCGAGAGGCGAGTGAACCAGTCAAGCGGGGGGTAAATCACGCCAGTACACCTCCTGACTCACCGGTCACACTTGTTTCACCATGGACGGAGTGGCAGTCTGAAGTCGTCGCGCAAGTGCCTCGTAATACGGCCACGTCGGTCCACATGATTTCCGACCTGGCCGGAGCAGACGCAATCGGTTCCAGCCAAGATGACTTAGCGGGGGGTCGAGGTCGCGGTGCAGGTGACAGTCTTTCCAGAGCCAGGCTCGCGCGTCCGTGACGGTGTGGCCTGCGCAGCGAGACCTGAGCCCCTTCGCCCCTGAGAGGGATTCCTGACGCCCGGCTCTCCCGTAGCAGTCGCCGCAGCGAAGCGAAGTCCGTTTCACAAAACTTCCTCATGGCCGGTTTGTCGAGTGCTGACCCGCCATTTCGAGATTCATTGGCCCTGGCCGTTCCGACGGGATCGGCCGCATGTGCGCCACAGCTTCCCGAGTCAGCTGTCGTTGCACGGCTCGGCGGGTTTTCGAGGTCTTGATCATTCCGGCCCGAGCTCTGTCAGCCGTTTCCTTCCGTCCTGCTGAGGAGCCCCAATGCCCCAACGGCATGCAGCACAGGATTCGTATGCCATAACAGAGTTTCTGATCTCTCATGTCGTTGAGCTGATGGACTTGTCCAAGGACGCTGTGGATCGCTGGACGCCGATGCACCAGTACGGCCTGGACTCGGCGAATCTGTCCGCCCTTGCCGCCGCACTGTCCGAATTCCTCGGCTGGAAAGTCCCGGTCACCTGGATGTGGCAGTATCCGACCATCGACGAGCTGTCCCGTGCGCTTGCCGACGGTCCTCGTACCGCGCGGACCGCGGCCCCGGTCAACGCCCGTCGTACGGCGTCGTACGAGCCCGTCGCGATCGTGGGCATCGGCTGCCGGTTCCCCGGAGGACCGGATCCGTCCTCGTTCTGGCGACTGCTGGTCGAGGGCCGCGACGCCGTCGGCCCGGTGCCGGCGGGGCGACGCGACCTTCTGAACGACAAGGTGCGGTGGGGCGGGTTCATCGACGGCATCGACCGGTTCGACCCGCTCTTCTTCGGCATCTCACCCCGCGAAGCCGTCCAGATGGACCCCCAGCAGCGACTCGTTCTGGAGCTGGCCTGGGAGGCGCTGGAGGACGCGGGTGTCGCGCCCCACAGCCTCGTCGGCAGCGACACCGGTGTGTTCATGGCCTCCTGCTGGGGCGACTACGCCGCTCTGGCCCACTACCGCGGTCCCGACAGCCAGATCACCCCGCACACCGCGACGGGCATGCACGACGGCATCATCGCCAACCGCGTCTCCTACATCCTCGGCCTGCAGGGCCCGAGCATGGCCATCGACGCCGCCTGCGCCGGATCGCTGGTCTCGGTGCACGTGGGATGCCAGTCCATCTGGATGGGCGAGAGCGAGCTGGTGCTGGCCGGTGGTGTGAACCTGAGCTTCGTCTCCGACTACTACACCGCGATGGACGCGATGGGCGCGCTCGCCCCGGACGGCCGCTGCAAGTCGTTCGACGCCCGTGCCGACGGCTACGTCCGTGGTGAGGGTGCCGGGGTCGTCGTGCTCGCCCCGCTGAGCGTGGCGCTCGAACGTGACCTTCCGGTGTACTGCCTGATCAAGGGCAGCTCGTCCAACAACGACGGCCTGAGCAACGGCATGACCGCGCCGAACCCCCAGGCGCAGGAGAAGATGCTCCGCACCGCGTACCAGCGGGCCGGCATCGACCCCTCCCTCGTGGACTACATCGAGTGCCACGGCTCCGCGACGCCCCTCGGCGACCCGATCGAGGCCAATGCCATCGGCGCGGTCCTGGGCGGCGACCGCGCACAGCCGCTGCGGCTCGGCTCCGTCAAGTCCAACGTCGGGCACCTGGAAGCGGCAGCCGGCATCGTCGGCCTGGTCAAACTCGCGCTGTCGATGCGCAACGGCGTGCTTCCGCCGAGCCTGCACTACACCGCGCCCAATCCGCAGATCATGTTCGACGAGTACAACCTCACCGTCCAGGACCGGCTGACGGCGTGGCCGCGCCGGTCCGACGCGCGCCGCGGTGGCGTCAGCTCGTTCGGGTTCGGCGGCGCGATCTGTCACGTCGCCGTCGAGGAACTGCCACGCCCCGAGAGCGCACTCCTCCTGCTGGCCGCGGACTCCCAAGAAGCGCTGGCCGACAAGGCCTTGGCGCTGCGAGAGGAGAACGACCTGCGGACGGTCTGCGGCCGGACACCCGGCGACGGCAGGTTCCGGCTCGCCGCCACCGCTCGCGACATGACCGAACTCAGGGCACGGCTGGAAGCCTTCCGCACCGGAGCGCCGGACCCCGCGCTGAGCGTCGGGGAGGCCACCGAACGCAAGCCGCGGGTGTCGTTCCTGTTCTCGGGCAACGGCTCGCAGTGGCTGGGCATGGGCAGGCAACTCCTCGCCGGTACGCCCGTGTTCCGCCGGTCCATGATGAAGTCCGACAGGCGGATGCGGGAGCTGCTGGGCTTCTCGCTCGTCGACCAACTGCTGGCGCCAGACGGCCGTATCGACGACATGGACGTCTTCCAGCCGCTGCTGTTCTCCCTGCAGGTCGCGCTGGCCGACACGTGGCGCTCGCTGGGGGTGGAGCCGGACGTCGTCGTGGGACAGAGCGTGGGGGAGTTCGCCGCCTCGTACATCGCCGGCGCACTCGACTTCGAGGACGCCTCCCGCCTGGCCGCGCACCATGGCCGGCTCCTCCAGCAGCTGGCCGTCGGACACGGCGAGGGCATCGTGGTCATGGCCGGTACGGACGCCGTCAGGCAGTACCTGACCGGCCGGCTCACCGTCTCCGGCCGCAACGGCCTGAACTCCACCCTGGTCACCGGCACACCGCAGGAGATCGACGAACTGATCCAGCGGCTCACCGACGACGGCGTCACGAGCCACCGGGTACGGATGGGACACGCACCGCACTCGCCGCTGGTCGACCACGTCCTCGCCCCGCTTCGGGCCGAACTCGCCGACATCAGGCCCCGCACCACGCGCATCCCGATGATCTCGACGGTCACCGGCGCACTCGTCGACGGCGCGGAGCTGGGACCGGACTACTGGGCGGACAACCTGCGCCAGGAGATCCGGATGGTCGACGCCCTGACGAACCTGCGCGACCACGACATCGACGCGGTGATCGAGATCAGTCCGCACCCCGTGCTGCTCAAGTCCGTGTCGGAGATCCTCACGGCGACCACCCTGCCGTCGCTCCGTCGTGGCGCCGACGAAGCCTCGACCCTGCTCGGTTCGCTCGGCGCGCTGTACACCGCCGGCCTCTCCGTCGCCCCGAGCCCGTTCATCGCGGGTGACCGGGGACGACACGTCACCCCGGGGGGAGGCGACGTCGCTGCCGACGGACAGGTGCACCTCGTCCCCGTCACGGCGCGCACGCCGGCTGCCCTGGCCGACACCTGCCGTGAGCTGTCCAACCATGTCGAACGAGACGCCGGCCTGCGGGTTTCCGACCTTGCCTACACGCTCGCGACCAGGCGTACCCACCACAGCCGGCGGATAGCGCTGTTCGCCCGCAACCGTCAGGAAGTCCTGGACGGACTCGCCCGGGTCGCGGCCGGTCAGCCGCACCCCGATGTCGTCACGGGCGCGGGCGCGGGCGCGGGCGCGGGCAACGGCGACCGGCGGGTGGCGCTGGTGTTCTCCGGCGGTGGAACCCAGTGGGTCGGAATGGGCCGGGAGCTCATGCGCTCGCACACCGGTTTCCGCACGTCGATGCACGCCTGCGACGCCGCCGTGCGCAGGGCCGGCGGCTGCTCGGTGCTCGACGCGCTCGCCGCCCCCGCCGACCAGGCCAGGTTCGAGGAGATGGACGTCCAGCAGCCTGTTCTGTTCGCCCTGCAGGTCTCGCTGGCGAAGGTCTGGCTCGAACTCGGCATCCAGCCGACCGCCGTCGTCGGGCACAGCCTGGGCGAGGCCGCGGCCGCGTGCGTCGCCGGCGCGCTGTCGCTGGACGACGCCGCCCGCGTCGTGGTCGCCCGGTCGCACCTGCTCGAACACAAGGCGGCCCCCGGAGCCATGATCTCCGTCGACCTTCCGGAGGAGGAACTGCGGCCATGGCTCGCCCCGTACGCCGGGCAGGCGGCCGTCGCCGTGGTCAACAGCCCCACCAGCGCCGCGGTGTCCGGCTCACCCGAGGCCGTCGGCGCCCTGGAGGCCGACCTCCGCGGGGACGGGATCTCCACCAGAAGGATCCGGGTCGAACGGCCGGTGCACAGCCCCGGCATGGATCCGCTCGTCCAGCCGCTGCGCGAGAGCATCGACGGCATCACCCCCCTGGCGAACACCATCGAGTTCCGCTCCACGGCACTGGCCGACACGGTGAACCCGGTCGCCGACGTCGACTACTGGGTGCACAACCTCCGCAACCAGGTCCGCTTCGCGGAGACCATCGGCGCGCTGGTCGACGACGGGATCGGCACCTTCGTCGAGATCGGCCCGCACGAGACGCTGCGCGGCGCGGTCGAGGAGATCGCGCTGACCCGCGGTGCCCAGGTACACGCGATCAACTCCCTGCGGCGTGACGAGAGCGACGTCCGCTGTCTGCTGGGGGCCGTGGCGTCGTTGTACGTCAGGGGCCTCCCCCTGGTCCTCGATTCGTTGTTCGCCGATGACGTCGAGGTCGTGGAGACCCCGCTCGTCCAGTGGCAGAAGGACCGGCACTGGCTGGACACCGACCCTCGCCCCCGCGTCGCGCCGGCACCGGCACCGGCACCGGCCACCGGAACCGTGGCCGAGCCCGTGGCCGGGACCGCGGCCGAGCCCTCCGCCGAGCCCGCAGCCGGGACCGCGGGGAACAGGCCACTGGCGGAAGTCGTCCTCGGCGAGATCGCCGACGTGCTGGGCGTGCCGGCGAGCACCCTCGGCGAAGGCACCGGCCCGCGCGACTTCGGCCTTGACTCGATGCTGGCGATCCGCCTCGTCAACAGGCTGCAGTCGCTGTTCGGACAGCGCGTGTCGCCGGTGGTCTTCCTGGACGGCCGGAACACGTCCGAGGTCGTCGCCCACATCGTCGAGGTCGTCGGCGGGCCGGCCCCCGCCTCCGCGGCGGCGCCGCCGGCCACGGAGGCCACGCCGGACCGGACACCGCAGGCACCGCCGAAGGCGGCCGCCGCACCGGCGCCCAGGGCCGAGCCCACCCCGACGTTCCTCGACGACCTGTCCGAGCTGGACGCGGAGGAGCTGCTGGACGAACTGGCCGCGCGCGGCCTGCTGGACCCCACCGACGAACCGGCGCTCGACCAGCTGGGCGCCGACGGTCTCGGTCTCGAACTGGCGCCGGCCTCGCACGGCCAGGCCTCGCTGTGGTTCATGCAGATGGTCGCGCCGGACGCCGTCCCCTACAACTTCATGGTGGCCGCCCGCATCCGGACCGCGGTCGACGAGAAGGCCCTCGACCGCGCCGTACGGGCCGTGGTGGAGCGGCATCCCGCGCTGCGCACCGTCTTCGTCGAGGCCGGCGGCCGCCCGTACCAGGTCGTCCTGGACGAACCGGAGTACGAGTTCGTCGTGGTGGACAGCACGGACCGCGACGACGAACAGGCCCGAGAGGACCTGGCCGCATACGGTCACCTCCCGCTCGACCTGGACAACGGGCCGCTCGTCCGCGTGGTGCTGATGGCGCGCGGACCGGCGGATCACTACCTGCTGGTGCTCGTGCACCACATCGCGTCGGACGCGGCGTCGGCAGACGTGATGATCCGCGAACTCCAGGAGTACTACGAGGGCGCCGACCCCGCCGACAGCGCGCCGGTCCCGCCCTACACGGAGTTCGTCGAGTGGGAACGGCAATGGCTGGCCGGCCCGGCGGCCGACACGGCACTGGCCTGGTGGTCGGAGAAGCTGGCCGACCCGCCCGCCCACCTCGACCTGTCCGCAAAGGTGCGCCCTCCCGGCGTCACCTACGAGGGCCGCGACCTCACGTTCCGCTGGAACGCCGAAGAGACCCGGCTGCTGAAGGAGTTCGCGGTGCGCGAGGGCGTGTCGGTCAGCACCGTCGTGCTGGCCGGTTTCTTCGCCACGCTCAACCGCGCGGCCGCAGCCGAGGACTCCGTACTGGCCACCGCCATCGCCCAACGCGCCGAACCCGGCTGGGAATCCGCCATCGGCTACTACCTGAACACGGTGCTGGTGAGGGCGAAACCGGCCGGGGACCGCAGCTTCCGGGACCTGCTGGGTGAGGTCCACGCCTTCTCGCTCGGCCTGCTCGAGCACATGAACTACCCCCTCGACCTGCTGGCGTCCGCCCTGAAGCCGCCCAGGGCCGAGGGCCGCTCACCGTGGTTCGACGTGGTGGTCAACTGGCTCTCCTCGGAGGCGTTCTCCCGGTCCGTCAAGCTCTTCCACGGCATCGGCGACACCATCGCGCCCGATGCCGCCCTGCCGCTCGAACCGCTCCAGGTCCGCAGGCACCTGGCCAAGTTCGACCTGGAGATATCGATGGCCGACATCGACGGCGAGGTGGTCGGCCACGTCCAGTACAAGCCGAGCTACCTGGAAAGGCAGACCGTGACGGCACTGCTCGCGCTCTACCGCACCGTGCTCTTCGACTCGATCGCCCAACCCGGCCTGGCACTGCAGGACATCGCGCCGAGCGGCCTTTCCGAGGAGACGGACCAGTGACCGAGACCCTGCACTCCGAGTTCGTCGAACAGGCGGCCAAGAACCCCGGCGCGCCCGCGGTCTACTCCGACGCCGGCGTCCTGACCTACGACGAGCTGAACGAGCGGTCCCGCGTGCTGGCCGAACGGCTCGTCGCCGAAGGCGCCGGCCCCGGTGTCCCGGTCGGCATCTGCGTCGAGCGCACGCCCGACTTGATCGTCGGCATCCTGGCCGCCCTGCGCGCAGGCTCCTGCTACGTACCGCTCGACCCCGGCTACCCGGCGGACCGCCTGGACTTCATGGTCCGCGACAGCGGGACCCGCCTGCTGCTGACCACGCCCGCGTCACGGGCCCACTGCCCGGCCGGTCCGACCGTGGTCGTGCTGGGCGAGACCGTGACGACCGAGCCCGGCGCGAAGCCCGCGCCGGTCGTGCCCGGCGACACCGCGTACGTCATCTACACGTCGGGATCCACCGGCACGCCGAAGGGCGTGGCCGTCCGGCACAGCGGCTGCGTCGCCATGCTGGCCGAGATGGACCGGATCTTCGAGGGCTGCGACCTGAGCGGTGTGTCGGCGGCGAGCTCGGTCTGCTTCGACATGTCCGTGATGGAGATCTTCGCCGCGCTGTGCCGCGGCGGCGCCGTCGTGCTGGTGGAGAGCGCCGCCCACCTGCCGGAGAGCCGCCACATCGACAGGATCACCCACCTCAACGTCGTACCGTCGGTGATGAACGGCCTGCTCGACGCCGACGTCCTCCCCCCGAAGGTTCGCACGATCGTGTTCGGCGGTGAGGCACTGCGGCGCAAGCTCGTGGACCGGGCGTACCGGGAGACCGGCGCCGACCGGGTCTTCAACGCCTACGGCCCCACCGAGGGGACCGTCTTCTGCTCGTTCGGGCTGGTGCCGCGGGACTCGGCCGACGAACCGACGATCGGCACGCCGTCGACCGGCGCCCGTGTGTACGTGCTCGACGAGAACCTGAGGCGACTACCCGCAGGCGAGTTCGGTGAGCTCTACCTCGGCGGCGCCGGCCTCGCCCACGGCTACGTCAACCGGCCGCGCACCACGGCCGAACGGTTCGTGCCCGACCCGTTCCTGGACGGCGAACGCATGTACCGCACCGGTGACGTCGTCAAGTTCACCGCCGACGGCGAGCTCCAGTTCGGCGGCCGCGTCGACCACCAGGTCAAGCTCCGTGGATACCGCATCGAACTGGAAGAGGTCGAGGCCCGGCTGACCGGCTGCCCCGAGGTCAGGGAAGCCGCCGCCGCCGTGCAGGGCAACAGGCTCGTCGGCTACGTCGTGCCCGAGGGCGACGACCACCCGCGAGGCGGCGCGTGGCCGGACGCCGGACGACAGGGCGCCATCACCGGCAAGCTCGCCGCCGAGCTGCCCGACTACATGGTGCCGGCGACGATCGTGTTCCTCGCCGCCCTTCCGCTGGGGCCCGGCGGGAAGCTCGACCGCGCCGCGCTCCCCGAGCCGCCGGCCACCGACACCGCCGTCGCGGGGACCTTGACGGCCGCCGGCACGCCGACCGAGGTGGCGCTGTCCGAGATATGGGGCCAGCTGCTCGGCCTCGAACCCGCGAGCATCGACGTCCGGGCCGCCTTCTACGACCTCGGCGGTGACTCGCTGCTGCTCATCCGGCTGGCCAGGCTGATGACCCGGCGATTCGACCGCCGCGTCCGCGTGCCCGATCTCTTCAGTTTCCGTGACATCTCCTCCCTCGGCCGCTGGCTCGACGAGGAGAGCGGCGCCGAGCCCGAGGCCGTCCAGTCGGCCCGCCGTCGAGCCGGCGCCCGCCGCGCCGCACTGCGTCACCGCGGTACCCCCACCGGCAGCTGAGCCGCCTTTCGACTCGACCCGAAGCAGGAGCCGTCCCATGACCGAAAGCCCCGAGCAGGACCACGACCCGGGTGATGTGGCCGTCATCGGCATGTCCCTCCGGGCACCCGGAGCCCCCACCAAGGAACAGTTCTGGGACAACCTCGTGCACGGCAGGGAGTCCGTGTCGTTCCTCGCCAAGGACGACATCCACGTGGACGAGACCCTGATCCACAGCCCGTTCTACGTGCGGGCCTGCGGAGTGCTCGACACCTACGACAAGTTCGACCCGTCGGTGTTCGGCATCAGCGACCGGATGGCGGTCGCGATGACACCGGAGAACCGGCTGTTCCTGGAGAGCGCGTGGGAGACGCTCGAGGACGGCTCCTACGACCCGGACCGGATCAGGGGCGAGGTGGGCATCTACGGCGCCAACAACCCGCAGACCGCCGCGCTCTACAGCTCCCCGCCGGACCGGGTCTCGGTCGGCCCCGAGGCGATCGAGGCCAGTCTGGCGTGGTCGCCGGACACCATGACCTCCAACGCCCTGTACTACATGGGGCTGACCGGCGAGGCCGTCACCGTCGCCGCTGTCTGCGCCGGCTTCCACTACGCGGTGCACCTGGCCTGCCAGTCGCTGCTGCTCGGCCAGACCGACATGGCGATCGCCGGCGGCGCCATGGTCCGTCTGCCGCACCCCCGAGGTCACCTGTGGGAGGAGAACCGCGTCCTGTCGAAGGACGGTCACTGCCGTCCCTTCGACGCCAACGGCACCGGCACCGCGCTGTCCAGCGGTGTCGTCACGGTACTGCTCAAGCCGCTGGCACAGGCCGTCGCCGACCGCGACCACGTCTACGCCGTGGTCAAGGGTTCGGCCGTCAACAACAACGGTGTCAGCGCGGTGGCCTACGGTCTGGCACAGCCGGAGCGGCTGAGCGCGTGCATCGCCAACGCCATGGAGGTCGGTGGCGTCACCCCGGACACCGTGTCCATGTACGAGGCCAACGGTCTCGGGTTGCCGATGACCGACGAACTCGAGGTGCACGCGGCGAACATGGCGTTCGGCAAGCAGACCGGCACCACCTCGATCGGCGGGGTCAAGGGCAACGTGGGCCACGGCGGCGTGGTGTCGGGCGGCTTCGGTGCGATGAAGGCCGTGATGGCCCTGTACCACAGGAAGCTGCCCGCGACGATCAACCTGACGGAGGTCAACCAGGACCTCGACCTCCCCAGCACCCCGTTCGTGCCGCAGCTGGAGACGGCCGACTGGGAACCGGAGTCCGGGATCCGGCGTGCGGGCATCACCTCGCTCGGCGGTGGTGGCTACAACGCGCACCTGGTGCTGGAAGAGCCGCCGACGGCCGCCGGACGTGCCCCCGAGGCCGACGGCAGGCCGCGCCTGGCCACGCTGTCCGCCCTGGACGACGAAGCGCTGGCCCGTCAGCGCGCGAGGCTGAAGGACTGGCTGGAGGCCGACCCCGGCCTGCGCCTGGACGACGTCTGCTTCAGCCTCAACATGGGCCGCAAGGTGATGGCCCGCCGGTGGGCGGCCGTGGTCCGCAGCCGTGCGGAGCTGATCGCGGCGCTCTCCGCGGACTCCCCGGCAGGCATGGCCGTCGAGACCGCGACCGCGCCGCGGGTGGCTGTCGACTCCTTTCCCCGCAACGACAACGGGATCGTGCGGTCCGGGACGGACGCACAGGCGCTGTCCGACCTGGCCGCCGCCTGGGTCGGCGGCCAACAGGTGGACTTCGCCGCCCTGCACGCCGGGGAGGCCAGCCACCGCGTGCCGCTGCCCGCGTACCCGTTCCGGCCGCGCCGGTTCTGGCGTACGGACTGGTGACCGTGAGCACGTGGGCACCGGGCACCGTGGACCTGGGCGATCCGGACACCTTCGCGGACCACGACCTCGACGAGTTCTGGCGCACCCTGCGGGACACCGCCCCGGTGTCCTGGAACCCTCCGGCCGACGGCCGCCGGGGATTTTGGGTGCTCTCCCGTTACGACGACATCATGGCCACCTACCGGGACGACGTGAACTTCACGTCCGAGCACGGCAACGTGCTCGTCACCCTCCTGGGCGGCGGTGACGCCGGTGCCGGCCGGATGCTGGCCGTCACCGACGGGCACCGGCACCATGAGCTGCGCAAGATCCTCCAACGGGTGCTCTCGCCGCGGGTCCTCGACGAGGTCGCGCGGGCGGTGCGGGTCAACACCCGGCAGCTGATCCGGGAGGCGGCCGAGTCCGGCGGCTGCGACTTCGCCGAGCAGATCGCCGGCCGGATCCCGATGACCACGATCTCGAACCTGCTCGGCGTGCCCGAGCAGGACCGGGACTTCCTTCTCACCCTGACCAAGACGGCGCTGTCGACCGACGACGAGGACATCGACGACGTCGACTCCGAGATGGCCCGCAACGAGATCCTGATGTACTTCGCGGACATCGTCGAGGAGCGGCGTGAGTCCCCGGGCCAGGACGTGATCAGCATGCTCGTCGGCAGCTCCGTCGACGGTGTGCCACTGTCCGACGACGACGTCGTGCTCAACTGCTACAGCCTGATCATCGGCGGCGACGAGACCAGCCGGCTCACGATGATCGACTGCGTCCGCACGCTCGCGGCCCACCCCGAGCAGTGGCTGCGGTTCAAGCACGGTGAGGTCGCCGTCGAGACCGCCGTGGACGAGGTGCTGCGCTGGGCGTCACCCACGATGCACTTCGGGCGCACCGTCGTCCGCGAGACCGAACTGCACGGTGAACGGCTGCGCCCGGACGAGATCGTCACGCTCTGGCACGCCTCCGGCAACCGCGACGAACGGGTCTTCGAGAAGCCCGGGGAGTTCGACCTCGCCCGCACTCCCAACAAACACATGGCCTTCGGCTACGGCCCGCACTTCTGCGTCGGCTCGTACCTCGCCAAAGTGGAGATCTCCGAACTGCTCCTCGCCCTACGGGACTTCACCACCGGATTCGAGCAGGCCGGCGAGGCGCTGCCCATCCGGTCCAACTTCCTGACCGGCTTCTCCACGCTGCCGGTGCGGTTCCGGCCCGATCACCGCGGACTGAAAGAGGTCGACCTATGAGCGGTAACCCCTTCGTCGGGGGCGACGCCGAGTGGCTGGTCGTGGCGAACGCCGGCGGGCAGTACGCGCTGTGGCGGCCGTACCTGGACGTACCGAAGGGCTGGCGGGTCGTCCACTCCTGCCCGGACCGTGACGGCGCCCTCGACCATGTCGAGCGACTTCACGGCGGTGGTGAGACACCGATGACCTGACCGCCGTGCGCTGGTGCGCGGCACCGGAGCCGCTTGCGACGGGCCCCACGCCTTGGTGGAGCGCTCCCACACGCACTGAACAGACACCCGACCGGCGACCGCAGGAAGCGCGAGTGATGAACATCTACATTTCAGGACGAGGGGCGTTCGCGGTGCAGGTCGCGGAGGCTCTGCTGGACGAAGGACACAAGATCGTAGGAATAGCCGCCCCCCGGCTGCGCCATGGACATTCCGACGAGAGCAACGCGCTGTCCTGGGATCGCCTGCGCGCCTGGGCGTATCCCAGGAACATCCCCTGGACGGACTCGGCCGAACTGCGCGCGGCGCATGTCCCGGACGGGGTGGACGTCATCGTCGCCGCGCATTCGCACGCCTTCCTCGGCCGCCGGACGCGTGCCAGGGCGGCCGTCGCCACCATCGGCTACCACCCCAGCCTGTTGCCGTTGCACCGGGGCCGGGACGCGATCCGATGGACGATCCGCGACGGTGACAAGGTGACGGGCGGAAGCGTCTACCACCTCACGGAGCGCACCGACGGCGGTCCGCTCGCCGCCCAGGAGCACCTGTTCGTGCCCCCCGGCTCGACCGCGCAGAGCCTGTGGCGCGAGCATCTGGCCCCGCTCGGCGTGCGGTTGCTGCTGAAGGTGGTCGCCGACCTCGCCAAGGGCAGGCGGATCGAGGTCCCCCAGGACGAGAAGGTCGCGACCTGGGAACCTGCGATGGGCGCGCCACCCCTGTTCAAGCCCGAACTCATCGAGCTCCCCGGAACGGTGCCCGTGGACGGCAGCAGGGGTGCGCTTCACGCGCAGTGAGCCGCCCGGCGTGTCCCGGTGATCCGCACCAGCTCGGCGCCGGCGGGGCCGGGGGCCACGCACACGAGGCGGCACGCGGTCCGCAGGTCGGCCGGCCTGCGGAGGTGTCGTGCCCGTTGCCCCCAAGGGGCACGACACTGTGCCGGTCAGATGTCGCGGAAGAGACCAGACAGCCCCGTGGCTTGCCGTGATGTGCGGCTGCGGGGCGCCGACCTGTGTAGATGATCTTTCGGCTGTTCCGCGGTCATGCCCGTTGGCGTGGCCGGAAGCCAGAGGAGTCCCAGGAGTGTCCGTCGGATCGTCGGCGTCGACGATGAAGGGCGCACGGCGCGAAGTGACCGGTCGGATCGGGCGCGACCTGCAGGTTCCGCCGTGGCAGCCGTACCGGACGGAGTGGCCGGCCCGACCGCCGCGGGCAGGCCATCACGGCGTACGGGCCGTCCAGTGCAGTTCAAAGGGGGCGTCTGCGTTCAGGCGCTCGCGCCGAGCAGGGGGGCGGTGATCGTCCCGGCGCTTTTTCGGGCGGCCTGAGCGGGGCCTTTTCTTGGAATGAGACCCATGCCTAAAGTGAAGAATTCGTGTACGTTGTCAACGCGCTTACCTCCCCAGGGTTCGAGGGCGGCCCGTGTACGCTGGACCCATGACAGAGAATGCCGCTTCACCGGTCGGCCCCCTTGTCACGGGTGCTGAGATCGCTCGGCTGGCCGGAGTGACTCGGGCCGCTGTCTCTAATTGGCGTCGGCGCTACGGCGACTTTCCCGCCCCCGCCGGCGGCGGGGCGAGCAGCCCGCTCTACTCCCTCGGTGATGTGCAGGAGTGGCTGGACCGACAGCGCAAGAGTCACGAGGTGTCTCCTGAGGTCGAGCTGTGGCAGGCCTTGCGGGCCGCGTACGGGGATCAGATGATCACGGGCCTGGCAGCGGTGGCCGGCATGCTCGCAGCGGGACGTGAGGTGAAGCTGCCGGACGATATCGCCGCGCGGGTGGACGCGCTGATCCGGACCGAGGCGCCCGTCGGCCTTGTGAGTGGCCTCACTGAAAGATTCATGGACTCCGCCAGACGTGCGGGATCGGACCAAGTGACTTCGGAGCGCGTGGTGCGTGCCGTGTGCCGCTTCGTTCCCGAGCTACCGGCCGACGCCACCGTCTTCGATCCAGCCTGCGGAATCGGGGTGCTGCTTCTTTCCGTCGCACCGGGACCGGCCATGCAATGCCGTGGTCAAGAGATGGACGCGGACAGTGCTCGCTTCGCGCAACTTCGTGCCAGCCTCACAGGGAGGTCGAATGTGCGCATCACAGCGGGTGATTCCCTCCGTTCTGATGAATGGCCGGATCTGAAAGCCGACCTGGTCGTTTGCGACCCACCAGCTGGTGTGACCGAGTGGGGACGGGGTGAGCTGCTGCTTGACTCTCGATGGGAACTCGGTACCCCGTCCAAGGCCGAAGGGGAGCTGGCGTGGCTCCAGCACGCTTATGCCCACACCAAGCCTGGCGGTTGGGTTCTCTTGGTCATGCCCGCCTCGGTCGCGTATCGCAAGGCGGGGCGCCGTATCCGGGCAGAGCTGGTGCGCCGGGGCATCGTGCGGCAGATCGTAGCCCTGCCGCCTGGGACGGCGACGTCTCACGCCCTGCCCGTCCACCTATGGCTGCTGCGGCGTCCTGAGGACGGGGCAGGCGCGGGTGCGCACCACGCCGTGCGCATGGTCGACTTGACTGCCAACAGTCCGGACGACGATCTGGAACCACGGCCCGACCAGGTTACCGATGTACAGCCGATCGATCTCCTCGACGATACTGTCGACCTGACTCCTGGCAGCCATCTGCGGGCCTCACATCGTGACTATTCGGGGGAATACACGATGCTGCGCGCTGAATTGCAGGAAGAGATCCGCCGATTCGCCCTTCTTTTGCCCGAACTTGGGGCAGGGGACGGGCCGGGGGCACTGGACGGAGCCACCACCAGTGTTGCTGAACTCGCCCGGGCTGGACTCGTCGCCTACGACAGTCAGGAACCCGTGTCGAACAGCGAGCAGCTCGACACGGACTACCTGCAGGGGTTCTTGCGCAGTTCCGCCAACGTCCGCCGGTCCACGAGTGCCAGCGGGACCTTCCGCGCAGACGGCAAGGGATCACGAATTCCGCGCATGGGCATTGAGGAGCAGCGCCGATATGGCTCCGCCTTCCGGGCGTTGACAGCGTTCGAAGAGGCGATGCGGAAGATGGACGAACTGAGCCGGCGACTCGCTGAGGTCGCCCGTGACGGCCTGGCCTCCGGTGCCCTGGCGCCGGAGGACTGAGGACGGTGCGGGGGACACTCGGCGGGGCTCCGCACGTGCCCGCTCCGCACTGTGATTCAGGCCATGCCGGGCAGGAACGGGCTCGCGGTTCCGCTCCATGTCACACTCAGCGCCTCACGAGCGCGGGTACAGGCGACGAAGAGAAGACAACGCTCTCGGAGCAGGTCGGCGTCGTGCTGCAGCGGGTCGGCTTCACGTGCGGTGATCTCACGGGCGAACGGGACAGCGCCCTCCGCGACGCCCAGCACGGACACGGCCCGGAACTCCAGCCCCTTCATCGCATGCATTGTTGCCAAGCGCACGCCTTCGCGCTCCTGCTCGGTCTGCCCCTTGACCCGTAGCACCGGAATGCCGGCGGCCTTCAGTTTCTCCTCGGCGGCGTCGAGAGAGAGGTTGAAGCGCGCGCACACGCCGATCTCGTGCGGTGCGAGTCCATCGGCGAGCAGCTCACGGACCCGGTCGACCAGCGCTGCGGTCTCCTCTTGCCGGGTGGTGAACCCTTGCGTCTGAGGGCGGCTTCCATGGAGCAGAGAGCGGTACCCGGCCAGTGAATCCGTTCCCTCGCCCTCCAAGGCATCGATCGTGACAGGCGCGAGCAGCCGTGCCGACCAGGCGAGGATCTCCTCGGTCGAGCGGTAGTTGACATGCAGACGGAAACTCCTGCCGGTGGTGGCGATACCCAGGGAGCCCAGGGACACCCTGGAGTCGTAGATCCGCTGATGCGGGTCTCCGGTGACGAACAGGTCGTCGGGCCCGGGGGAGACAGCGGCACGCAACACTCGCCACTGGGCGGGATGCAGGTCCTGCGCCTCGTCGACGACGATGTGGGCGTACGGGGCCGGTCCGGCGGCGAGGAGATCGGCGGCCCGTCCACACACGCGCTGGTGGGTGGTCTCGCCGCGGTCGCACAACAGCTGCTCGAACCGCTCGACACCGCCCCACAGCAGCTGGCGGCGGGCGGCACCGAGACCGGTGCCCCGGCCACGGCGGCTCGCGCCGAGGTAGGCGTCGAGATCGTGCAGATCCTGGCCGAGGACGACGTGCCGGTACTCCTGAGCGAGGAACTGGGCGGTGAACGGCAGATCGAGCTGCTTGATCACCTTTTCCCACAGCTGCCGCTGTTCCCGGTCTCCGACCGGCTTGGGCACGGTCCCCGACTGCGCGCGCACGATGCTGTTCGCGAACGCGTCGACGGTCGTCACGTCGACCCGGTCCAGCAGATCCTTGTCCTCGGCGAGGAGCAGGCCGAGCATCTCACGCAGTCCGGCGGCGAGCGCGTTCGTGTACGTGGTCAGCAGAACGCGACCGTCCGCCGAGCGGCCCAGCAGGTGCTTGACCCGGTGCAGGGCAGCCACCGTCTTCCCTGTCCCGGGCCCGCCCGTGACCTGGACCGGACCCCTGTACGAGGTGCGGTAGGCGACGCGTCGCTGCGAGGGGTGGAGGAAGACCCGCCAGGCCGCGAACGGCTTCTCCAGCGCCTCCTCAAGCTCCCTGGGACCGGTCACCAGACGGATGCGCCCAGAAGTGTTGGCGATCACCGTGGCCAGGTCCTCGACAGGTTCGGCCGGAGCGTCGACGGGACGGCGGACGGCGACCACGTCCCGGTACACCTCGTCAGGCTTGAATCCTTCGGCGAGGAACTGCAGTACCTCCAGCTGGTCTTCGGGCAGGAGTGTGGCGAACGCCTCCAGTTGGGCCTTGTCCACGAAGGAGCGCGCGGCGCGCAACACCTGTTCATCGATGCCGAGTTCGCGCAGCGTGCCGTCGGAGTACGCCGCGAACAGCAGCCGGGATGCCGTGCGCGCGGCCGTCTCGTACAGCGGTGTCAGTTCGTCCAGGGCGACGGCGTTGCGCACCTCCAGCGCGCGGGTCGCGGTGTTGGCGCTGTACAGGCGCTTTGCCGCCCATGTGTAGGCATCATCGTGCGGCAACACGTTGACCAGCAGGAACATGTCGCTGCCGTCGTCGGGGGCGAGGACGACGCCCCGCCAGAAATCCGTGATCCGGATGGTGCGCATCCGTTGGTCACGGGCGTTACCGACGGACTCCAGGTGCAGTCCCTTGTCCGAGTTGAGCTCGGCGACGGTCAAGGCCTGGAACTTCGCCATGGCCTTGCGCACTCCGGCACGTACCGGCTTCTCCAGGGTGTCGTAGCCGTCCCAGAAACTCTGGGCAAAGGCGAGCCGGGGCATGGAGTCTTTCCTTTCTTCCTGACCGGGCCGCTGTGCCGGCACCGGTCCGATTCCGCGAGGAGACATGCGGGTGAGCGATGGCTTCCTCGTGGTCTTCCGTGGTCACTGAGCCGGGCCGGGTCCGGTCAGCTGTCCGGCGATCTCGCGCAGAGTCGCCAGTAGCTGTCCGGGTTCACGGGAGAGGTCGAGGCTGTGCTGGTACAGCCGGATGCCGCGCCCGTCCGTCCCTGTCGCCGTTCCGTGAATCTCATGGACGCGTCTGGGCTGCCGTCCTGCCGCGTACACCAGATGTGCCTCGCGCAGACCGAGCGCGGTGGCGTATGCGAGCACCTGGTAGAGGTCCGCGTTGAGGAGCCCGTCGGCCTTCTCGATCTTGTACTTGGCGTCGACGACCGAGAGCGGCGTCCGGCCGTCGTTGGTGCGGACGACGAGGTCCGGGCGTATCCGTACCCGGCGGGCGACGTCGAGATGGTGGGGGTCCTGCAGCCGCGCGGTCAGCCCGTGCTCCCGCAAGGCCTCCCGCAGGCCGACGGTGACGAAGTCCTCGAACAGCTTGTTCATGTCGAGCAGGAAGCCGTCGACGGTGAGAGGTTGCGCCCCGGGGGGCCGGTGCTCCGGGGAGGTGCCGCGCAGCACCGCCTCGGCGAGCCGCAGCGCCGGCTGGTAGCGGGAGTTGAGGCGGGACGGCTGCCAGGGCGGCAGTTCCTGCCCCTGTATGAGTGGCAGTGCGTCGGCGAGACGCGAACGCTGCCGGGCCAGGCGCCGCCGGACAGGTCCGGGGACGCCCGGCAGGCGCAGCAACCACTCGGTGGCCGCGCGCAGGATGCGGTTCTCGGCGGTGTCGGCGGTGTACGCGTCGTAGGCGATCTCCACGGGCGGCGTCCGGCCGAAGTGCCGCCGGATCTGGTCGGCCTCTCGCAGCCGTCCGCGTACGACGAGCGCGGACTCCTCCACCATGCGGTATCCCTGGAGAACCCCTTGCCGCAGCGCGACGTCGATCTGCCGTTCCACGGCGTGGGCCAGCGCCGGGACGATGTCGTCGTAGGCGCCGGTATCGACGGTGCCCTCCCGGTCGTCACGCCAGGCGCGCGCCGGGTCGAGGCTGAAGCCGAGAAGGAAGAACAGCCGGCTCACGGGAGTCTTGGGCATGATCCGTACGACGGTGCCGTCGGGCGTGCGTACGGCACCGACCCGGCTTCCCGCTCGCAGCAGCCAGTGTCCGCTCCGCACGGGGTCGGGTGTGGCGCTCTGCAGAATGCCGGAGGCGGCCAGAGCCCGCCCGGCCGCTGCGCTGACGGCGACCGATACGGCCGGCCCGTACTCGCGCAGCAGCACCTCGGTCGCGGCCTGCCTGTCCTGGACGGGGGACGGGGAGTGCGCCGCGCCGGCATCCGCAGGCGCGCTCATGCCGGACCGTGCTGCTCGCGCAGCGCGTCGAGGCCGTAGCGGGCGGCGACGTCCAGGCCGTCGCCGTAGTGGTACTCCTCGAGCAGGGGCAGGATCTTCGTCCGCCAGGTCCTCTCCAGCCCGCCGTCGCGGTACACGCCCGGCTTCATCAGATACGAGGGACCGATGGCGAAGTCACTTTCGTCGATGCGACTGTTGAGGGCGTCAAGGAGGCGTGCGGGCTCCAGGTCCCAGCCCTCCCGCTTCAGCCAGCGCACCAGGAGCCCGGCGGTCGGCTCGGTGCGCGGGGACAGCTCCACGAACGCGAAGCGACGCCGCATGGCCGCGTCCACCAGCGCGATCGACCGGTCGGCGGTGTTCATCGTGCCGATCACGAAAAGGTTCGGCGGTAGTGCGAAGTCGTCCCCGGAATAGGTGAGTCGCACGGATTTCGTGCGGTACTCCAGGAGGAAGTACAGCTCGCCGAAGACCTTCGCCAGATTGGCGCGGTTGATCTCGTCGATGATCAGGAAGTGCGGGATGTGACGGTTGCCTTCCCGTGAGGCGAGATCGGCGAGCTCCCGCAAGGGGCCTGCCGTAAGCCGGAATGCCACCTCTCGCGACTCGGGGTCCTCCACGGGACGGAACCCCTCGAAGAAGTCCTCGTAGGCATAGGAAGGGTGGAACTGGACGATCTTCACCTGCTCCGGACCGCCCCCGAAGTACTCGGCAAGCTTCATCGCCACGTAGGTCTTACCTGTGCCGGGCGGGCCGTACAACACCAGTTGCCGTTCGTCCAGGAGGAGTTCGCGGATCTCGTCCAGCCAGGCGCGGTCGTGTACGAGAAGGTCGGCGGCGAAGGCCTCGGTGACATCCGGCAGCGACAGCTCCCGCTGCACCGGACGGTCCGCGTCGGAAAGGCCGACGACGCCATCGGGGGGCTCGGGGGCCGTTCGTCCGGTGCCCGCGGCGAGCCCGTCGAGCGAATCCAGGACGCTGGTCAGGTCGACCACGTCGTGCTGGACGGACAGCTTCTGCTGCACCTCCTCCGGCAGTTCCTCGTAAGGGTGGCTGTCCGGCAGCCAGGCGACGGATCTGCGCAGATTGGACAGGCTGCCCGGCGACCCGGCCTGTACGGCGTCTCCGGTGATCCTCCCCACGTGCAGCCGCCCGTCGCCGATGGTTGCCACCGTGTCGCCGAGCCGCATCTGCGTAAGGAACGCATGCAACTCGTCCACGAGGCCCCGCTTTTGACTGTACGAGGCCGCGCCTTCGTATCCCTCCTCCACGAACCGGCGCAGCGTGCTCTTCGTCGGGTCCTTCTCCTCCACGGGCGGCAGATGCGCGCCCGCGAGCGAGATGATCCCCTCCTCCAGCCACAGCCGCCGGACGAGGTTGTGGCCGGAGACGTTCGAACCGCGCACGAGCCACGCCTTGCGCGGAGCCCGCCAGGCGGTGGACTGGTAGTCGGCGAGCGGATGGCCTTCGGCGGTGCGCCAGGACTCCGGACCGGACGCGTCGTAGCCGTACACCAGCGCGGCGGCTGCCGAGGAGGAGTTGCACGTGATGTCGCGGGTGGTGACCCAATGTGGCGCAGTCCCGGGCCGCCCGGGATCCGAGGGGGCGTCGACCAGGGCCCCGCCCGCACGCAGTTCCGCACGGCGTCGCCGAGAGTGCTCGCCGAGTCCCGGCCATGCCTCGGCGGCCACGACGGAGCCCTCCTTCAGGAGGAACTGGTTCGTGCCGTTGCCGCCGAACTCCGTGAGCAGGTGTCCGTGCGCTTCGCCGTCCCCCTTGAGCAGCTTGATGCGAAAGTCGGGGGAGCCGGGAAGGCGGTCGGGCTGCGACATGGTGACCCTTCCGAGGGCGAGACTGCACGGGCATCGACAGCTTACGTGTTGACACTGTCAATCGATAGGTGATCACCGCAGATCTCCGACAGTCGCCAATCACTCGCACATGTGCGCGATATGACCACCGATCGACACGGACGGCCGTCCGGGATGCAACCGCCAGTGCCGCTGGATGTGTCTCCTGTGTGGGTCGAGGTGGAGTTTATCTTCGAGAGTCTGTTGACGATGTAAACAGGATGACTCTAGAGTCTGGACTTGTCGACGTGGTCCCGTTCGGACAGAACCGGCGCTTCGGCTGCTGGAGTTGGGGGGCGGTATGAGCAGGGAGCCGATGACGGAACCCAGTCGGCGCATGATCGAGGCGGAGCTGCCGGCCGTCATCGAAAGACTCAAGCGCTGCGCTTCCCGGGCCGGAGTCGTCAGCCAGCGGGCCTTCGCCCTGGAGGCGGAACGGCTCGGACTCGCGAGCCATGAACAGCAGCGGCGGCTCCGCGACGGGCTTGGCGCCATGGGTATTCATGTGAGGCCCACCCGCAGGGGAGTCCTGGAGCCGCGTCGCCCGGCTCCCGCCGAGTTCGAGGTGCGGAACGCGGTCAAGCCGAAGGCGGCTGGAGCTCTGCCGAATCCGCCTCGGACTCCGGTCTCTTCGTTGGACACTCGGATGTCCACCGCACATCCCGACTTCACGTCTGCTCCTGGATTCACCGGTGCCAGAAGTGCGAACGGCAGCCCGTGGGCCGCCCAGGCCGGACCTGGCGAGGGCGCGAGCGCGGCGGCCCGGCGCCTGGCTCAGGCCCGGCAGATGCTGGCCCGTTACGCCGACACGGGCGGTACCGTCAGCAAGCTCGCCCACGACGGCGTCGCACGGCTCCACGGGCTGGAGACCGCCGAAGTGCGCGAGCTGAAGGCGGAGTTCCCCATCACGCGCCCCCTCCCGGTCCGCGGGTCGGCCGAGACGGTGGAGCGGCGTGACTCCTGCCCGGCGGTGCCCGCACCGATTTCGGCGCCGGGCGGCGCTGGCGAGAAGCCGGCTACCGGGAAGACGCGTCGCCGAGCAGCCGATCTCGGCACGGACGCGCGGCTGGCCGAGGCCGTCCGCGCCGCCCGGGCCGTACTGGAAGCGGACCGGTGGCGCCGGGATCTGGCCAAGGTGTTGCTGAAGGCCGAAGAAGAGGTGGGTCTCGCCGCTCTCCTGCGCGGCGGTACCGGCCCCCTCGGCCGTGACGTGCCGGAGGAGGAGATCGCAGCGCTCGAAGAGGGAAGCGAGCAAAGGCGTGCCTTCGACTGTCTCGTCCTGCACAATCTGCGGCTCGTGTGGAAGATCGCGCTGGGCTACCAGGGACGCGGACTCGACATTGAGGACCTGGTCCAGCACGGAAACATCGGACTGATGCGCGCGGTGCGCAAGTTCGACGCCACCAGGGGCTACAAGCTTTCGACCTACGCGACTTGGTGGATCAGACAGGCCATCACCCGGGCCATCGCCGACGAGGGAACGCTGATCCGGTTGCCCGTGCACTTGCATGAGACGGTCAGCAAGGTGGCCGTGGCCGAGCGCAAGCTCCTGAGCGAGGGACGCGCCAGGACCATCGACAACGTGGCCTACGCGACGGGCCTCACCTTCGCGGAAGTGGAGAAGGTGCGACAGATCAGCCGGATCACCGACTCCCTGGACCGGATCATCAGCGACGACGCCGCGCTCGGCGACTTGATCATCGGGCCGAGCCGACTGCCCGATCCCTGCCGCGAGCTCCTGCGCAAGGAATTCGAGGAACGCGTCATGGATCTCCTTGCGGGCTTTCCGGAACGTGAGGCCCACATCCTCACACGGCGTATGGGCCTTGACGGCGACGAACCGGACACGCTGGACGCGCTCGGCGTGGTCTTCAAGCTCACCCGTGAACGTATCCGGCAGATCGAGGCGAAGACCAAGCCGGTCTTCATCGAGCAGCTGATCCGGGCGGGGCTCGTACGCAAGCCCCGCACCCAGTAGACCCGCGGCCTTTCAACCCTTTGACCTCTCATTCCAAGGACCCGCGCATGGACCCCCGCCAAGAGCTCGTCGACTACCTCACCCGCCAGCTCGTCGGCCCCGCCGGCGGTGACGACGAGGTACTGGATGCGCCACCGGACCGGCAGTACCTCATGGGCACGCTCTACCCGCAACAGGCCGACCTCCAGCGGCAGCTCACCCTCGGGGGCGACGACCCCGAGGCTGTCGGGGCCGAGCCGGACGCCCCCGACGTGTCGCCGGCCGCCGACCCGGTACCGGAGACCAACACCTGGCTGCCCGCGTCCCTCGGCCTCAGCTTCTACACCACCGCCACCGACATCGAGGTGAGCTGCACCGCCGCCCGCTACGAGACAGTGAAGAACGAGTCCGGGCGTGGCCGGCGCTGGCACCGGCACCCCCTCACCCCCGAGAAGCTCACCTTCGACGCCGCCCGGCAGGAAGAGCACGTCTTCGACAAGCACGCGAAGATCATCGTGCGGCGCCGCTCCTACGGCGACGGCACGCTGGTCACCGTGGGCCTGGTGAACGAGCGCCGTCACGACGGCTCCTCCGACAAGGCCCCCAGCTGGGACGACATGCTGTTCCAGTGCCGGCTCACCGTCCGCCCCGTCGACGGCGCCGTCCTGCCGTACCCCAGCGTCCGGCTCGCCAGCCGCGACCCCGAGGAGCGCGAACTGCGCCTGCAGTACCGGCATGTCGTCACCCACGCCGTCGGCCACGGCTGCGCCGTCCGCGAGGAGCGCGGCCCGGAAGGCACCGTAGAACTCCTAGCCAGTGAGGCCCTGCCGCGCGCCGAGGTGCCCGCCGTCCGGGCCGGCGGTCCCCTCGACGCCCCCGCGCTCACCCTCTCCCACCTCGCCGATCCGGCCGTCAGCGCCAGCCAACTCCGCGAGGATCTCGCTGAGTTCGCCGCCTCGTACCACGCCTGGTACGTCGCCCAGCGCTCCGTCCAGGTCCCGGTCTGGGGCCGGGAAGCCGCGGACCGGATCCTCGACCGCATCCGCCAGGCCGTCACCCGTATCGAAGCGGGCGTACGCACCCTGTGCGACCCGGCTCGCCCCGAACTGCTCGCCGCCTTCCGCATCGCCCAGCGCGCCATGCTGCTGCAGATGCGGCACTCCGCCTCCGACCAGGCAGGTCAGCGGCGCCACCGCTCCGACCCCGTCGCCATCGACCCGCCGGTCGACCCCGAGGCCGGCTGGCGCCCCTTCCAGCTCGCCTTCTTCCTCCTCGCCCTCGACGGCGTCGCCGACCCCGGCCACCGCGACCGCGAGACCACCGACCTGATCTGGTTTCCCACCGGCGGCGGCAAGACCGAGGCCTACCTGCTCCTGGCCGCCTTCACCATCGCCCTGCGCCGGATCCGCGGCGAAGGCGGCGGAACCACCGTGCTCAGCCGCTACACCCTCAGCCTGCTCACCACCCAGCAGTTCCAGCGCGCCGCCACCACGGTCTGCGCCCTGGAACACCTGCGCCGCAGCGAACCCGGACTCGGTCTCGGCGACGAACCGATCACCATCGGACTGTGGGTCGGCGACACCACCACCCCCAACACCTACCAAGCGGCCAAGGACACCTTCGAGGAGCAGCGCCGGGCCAGCCACCCCGAGGACGTCTTCATCCTCGACCGCTGTCCCTGGTGCGGCACCCGCATCCTGCCGCAGGCTCACTCCAGCGTCCGCGCCGACTACGGCGTCCGCGCGGGCTCCTCCGACTTCGCCTTCAACTGCACCCGTGACGAGTGCGCCTTCCACGAGGTCCTGCCCGTCGCCGTCGTCGACCAGCACCTCTACCGCAACCCGCCCACCTTCGTCCTCGGCACCGTCGACAAGTTCGCCCGGCTCGCCTGGGAACCTGAGTCCGGGCGCATCTTCGGCGCGGGCACCGGCAACCCGCCCCCGTCCCTGATCATCCAGGACGAGCTGCACCTGCTCACCGGACCGCTCGGCACCACGGTCGGCCTCTACGAGGCGGCCATCCTCGAACTGTGCACCGGCGCCGACGGCCGCCCGCCCAAGGTCGTCGCCGCCACCGCCACCATTCGGCGCTCCGCCGAACAGGTCCGCGCCCTGCACCACCAGGACGTCCAGCTCTTCCCGCCGTCCGGACTCGACGCCCGCGACAGCTTCTTCGCCGTCCCCGACAACGGCCGCCCCGGCCGCCTCTACCTCGGCGTCATGGCCCAGGGCCACACGGCCGGCCGCGGCGCCGTCGCCACCACGGCGGCCATGCTCCAGGGCGTCCACCAGCTCCCCGAGGAACACCGCGACGACTACTGGACGCTCGTCGCCTACCACCACAGCCTGCGGGAACTCGGCCGTACCGTCACCGCCGCGGGCGACGACATCCCCGCCCAGCTGCGCGGCCTCGACGAGGGCGCCGGCGTCCGCACGCTCGGCAACGACGACGTACAGGAACTGACCAGCAACCTCAGGCGTGCTGAGCAGCCCATCCTCCTCGACCGCCTGGAGCGGCCCTGGAAGGACCCGCGGTCGGTGGCGTTCCTGCCCTGCACCAACATGCTCTCCGTCGGCGTCGACGTGAAGCGGCTCGCCTACATGCTCATGCAGGGCCAGCCCAAGACCACCGCCGAGTACATCCAGGCCACCAGCCGCGTCGGCCGCCACCACGTACCCGGACTCGTCGTCACCTACTTCAACGCCACCCGCCCGCGCGACCGTTCCCACTACGAGACCTTCATCGACTACCACCGGGCCCTCTACCGCTACGTCGAACCCGCCAGCATCACCCCCTGGTCGCTGCCCGCCCGCCGCCGCGCCCTGCACGCCGCGCTCGTCATCCTCGTCCGCCACCGGCTCGGCCTGGCCGCCGAGAACCAGGCCGGCCTGATCGCCCGTCACAAGGGCGAGGCGGAACACATCGCCGACGCCCTCGCCGAGCGTGCCGCCATCGCCGAAGGCGGCACCACGGGCGCCGACGGCGACGCCGTACGGGCCGACGTCCGCCAGGAGCTGGGCTACCTCCTCGACGACTGGTACCAGCAGGCCACCGCCGCCGCGGCCGAGGGCAAGGACCTCTACTACCGCAGCCAGGGCAACGGTCAGCACAACCTGCTCAAGAGCTTCGAGCAGCGCTACGGCCTGTGGGAGACCCTCAACTCCATGCGCAGCGTGGACCGCGAGTGCCAGATCACCGTGACGGGAGCAGGAAAGTGAAGCGCAAACTCCGGGTCCGCCAGGCGCAGACCGTACTACCGTTCGGCGTCGGTGCCGTCCTCGACATCCAGGGCGAGTCCTTCGTCGCCGCCGGCATCGAGACCTGGCCGCACTCCAAGACCCCCGTCGTCTCAGAACGGCTCGCCGCCCGGCTCGGCGTCACCGGTTTCTTCGCCGCCCCGCACACCCTCAACGACCGCTACGACCAGCTCGACCGCCCCGGCGTCCCGCATGTACGCTTCCCCGGCTGGCTGTTCTGCGGCTCCTGCCGGGCCATGGTCCGCTTCCTGCGCGAGCACGAGAAGCCCGGCGAGCCGCCCGTCTGCACCTCCTGCTCCGCGGCGCCCCGCCTCACCCCGATGCGCTTCGTCCGCATCTGCGCCGACGGCCACCTCGACGACATCGACTGGTGGTACTGGGCCCACTCCAAGCTCACGCACGAACTGCGCGATGCCTGCTCCGAGTCGAAGCAGACGTGGAAGGCCCACCGCCTGAGCTTCCGCGTCGCCGACCGCGCCTCCGGACTCGAAGCCCTCTCGGTGCGCTGCGGCGCCACCAGGGAGAGCGGCAAGCCGTGCGGCGCCGAACGCGACCTCCTCGACCTCCTCGGTCCTCAGGGTGGAAGTTGCTCGGGCCGCAACCCCTGGCAGTACCCGAATGAGAAGCCGACCTGTGGCCAGCAGGTCCACTACGTGCAGCGCACCGCCGGCAACGTCTACTACCCGCTGGTTCACTCCGCCCTCGACATCCCCCAGACCACCGAACCGCCGAAGGCCCAGCAGGACGCGACCGAGGCCGTCCTGGCCCACGACTACTGGGACCTGCTGCTCGGCGCCCTCGGCACACCCCGGGCCGACACCTTCCGCGGCATGGTCCAGGAGGACACCGAGGCCTCCGACGCCCTCATCGACCAGCTGCTCGCCGAGGCCACGGGCGCCCCCGCGCCCCCGTCCGCGAGCCGCCCTGCGGGCGAGGGTATCGACCTGAGCCGCGACGAGTGGTACGCCTTCGAAGCCACGCAACATCCCGAACCGACACCAGAGTTCGCGATCCGCCGGAGCGGGCTCGGCCTGGCCGGTGATACGGAGGAACCCTGGGCCACCTTGGACGCGCACATCGACGGCGTCGTCCTCGCCGACCGCCTGCGCGAGGTGCGCGCACTGACCGGATTCCGCAGACACTCGCCGGGCGGAACCCTCGTACCCGCCGACACCAGCGGACGCCTGCGCTGGCTGCCCGCCACCGAGGTCTACGGCGAGGGCATCGTCCTCACTCTCGACGAACAGCGCCTGACCGACTGGGAGAGCGACCCCCGCGTCCTGCGCCACGTCGGCGGCGTCCGCACCGACCTCGAGGCGTCGTTCCGCAAGGAACAGCTCGCCGAGACAGCCGGCAGCGAGCTCTCCCCCCGCTTCGTCCTCCTGCACACTCTCGCCCACCTGCTCATCCGCCAGCTCTCTTTCGACTCCGGCTACACCACTGCGAGCCTCCGCGAACGCGTCTACGGCCGAGCCGAGTACGGCCAGCGCGGACTGCTCATCTACACGGCGGCCGGTGACGCCGAAGGCACCCTCGGCGGCCTGGTCCGGCAGGGCGAGGCACCCCACTTCGCGGAGACACTCGTCCGCATGCTGGAAGCGGCCGCCTGGTGTTCCGCCGACCCGCTGTGTGCCGAACACACCGGCCAGGGCTTCGGAAACCTCAACCGGGCCGCCTGCCATGCCTGCACCCTGCTGCCCGAGACGAGCTGCCAGACCGGCAACACCCTCCTCGACCGCGCCCTGGTCGTCGGCTCCGTCACCGTCCCCGGCTACTTCACCGACGTCCTCACCGCCGGCCGCCTGTCCGCGGCCGCCACCGCCCTCGGATGACACCCATGACCACCACGAACGGCCCCGTCCTCCACCCCGACCTCACCCCCGCCCAGCGCGACTGCCTGGACGCCCTCCCGCTGGAGGGGAACCACGTGGTCAGCGGCCGGCCCGGCAGCGGCAAGAGCCTGCTCGCCGCACACCGCGCCGTCCACCTCGCCCTCACCGGCCGCCCCACCCTGCTGCTGTCCCGCTCCAACCTCCTGCGCCAGCTCCTGCGCGACACCCTCCACCCGCTCGCGATCCCGGGTGCCCCCGTCGAGGCCGCCACCGTCCACGGCTGGATCCAGCGCCGCTTCGGCGGCGACGCCCCGCGCACCGAGGACGGCTGGTTCGACTGGACGGCCCTCACCCATCAGGCGGCCGCCACCCTCGGCCACGACGACGCGGCCACCCCCCACCTCGTCGTCGACGAGGGCCAGGACCTGCCCCCCGGCTTCTACCGGCTGGCCCGCATCGCCGCGGCCTCGGTCACCGTGTTCGCCGACGAGTGCCAGCGCCTCACCGAGACGAACTCCACCCTGACCGAGATCACCGACGCCCTCGGCCGCTCCACCGGACGCGCCGACCTCGCCGGCAACCACCGCAACACCCGCGAGGTCGCCTCCCTCGCCGAACACTTCCGCACCGGCGGCCGGCTCGCCCAGATGCCCTTCCGCAGCGGATCACTCCCCCTGATCCGCCACTACTCCGGTACGAAGGACCTCGTCGACGACATCGTCGCCATGGCGGCCCGGCAGCCCCGGCACCGCATCGGCGTCATCGTCAACTCCCTTCGTACCGGGGCCGACCTGATGAGCCGCCTGGAACGGGCCGGCCTCGCCCAGGAACCCCAGCTCTACAGCTCGGCCGCCGCCTCAGGCCGCTACCGCGACCTCGACCTCACCCGCCCCGGCGTCGTCATCGTCCACCGGGCCAGCGCGAAGGGCCTCGACTTCGACACCGTCGTCATCGCCGACACCGAGACCGACGCCGACAAGGACCCCACGTCCGCGGACCTCCGCATGGCCTACTACGTCATGATCACCCGCGCGCGCGAGCGGCTGATCCTGGGCTGGCAGGGCAGCCGGCTGCCACGGCACCTGGAGGGGCTGCACGGGTGGGCGACGAGGAAGTGACGAGGTGAGGCGAGTACCGCCGGTGACCGTCGGCCACAGCTGCCGGAGCACGGCTCGGCATCATGGCCGACGTGTTGCGATTTTCGCAACACGTCGATACGGTGTTGAGATGACTGAGACTGTGATCGACCGCGTGCGCAAGGTCATGGACGCAGCCTCCCTCTCCCAGGCGGCGTTCGCGGAACGAGTCGGCCTCTCCCGGGACAAGCTCTCCAAGTCGCTCAGCGGCGTGCGCCGGTTCAGCTCCCTCGACCTCGCCCGCATCGCGGAAGCCTTCGGCACCACGGTGGACTGGCTGCTCAACGGGCGCGAGCCGGTGAACCCCCGTGCCGCGGCCCGCCCCGCCGGAGCGGCTGCCGAAGGTGCCAGGTGGGCCGAGATCGAGGCGATCGCCTGCCGCTTCCAGAACGCCTACGACGTCCTGGACCTGCTCGGCAGGCCGCGCCCGATTCCACAACTCCCCGAACTCCGGCCGGAGCTCGAGCGCTACGTCGATCAAGGTGAAGGCCTCGCGGCCGACCTCACCGAACATCTCGCGCGGCGAGGGGCGGGCTCACCCGCCGGAATGGACCTCCCGGCCCTCACCCGGCTCCTCGCGGACCACTGCGGCATCGACGTGGCACTCGTCGAGTTCCCCGGCCAAGCCGGCCTGTCCGGCGCCACCTGGCAGTCCGAGGCCTTCCGGATCGTCCTGCTCGCGACTACCCAGGAGTGGACCCGGGCCCGCTTCACTCTTGCTCACGAGGTCGGCCACCTCCTCGCCCGCGACGCCCAGGACCTGCGCGCCGACACGGCACCGCAGCCCGGCAAGCAGAAGGACTACACCGAGGTGAGGGCCAACGTCTTCGCCGCCCACTTCCTCCTCCCCGAAGCCGACGTACGCGCCGCCTGGGAACGCACGGTCGCGGCCCCGGACGCACCCACCGACGCCGAACTCAGCGAGCTCGTCGTCACCTTCAAGGTGTCACCGAGCGCGCTGGCGGCACGGCTCCACCGGCTCGGCCTCCTCGACACCGCCCGCCGCGACCGGTTCCGCGGATTCACCACCGAGATCTGTCACGTCCTCGCGGGACGGCTCGACGACCACTACCGCCACCGCGCCGAATCCGCCGTGGCCCGCCCGCCGCTCGTCCCGATGGCACAGCTGCTCGCCGCGTACGAGGCCGGCGACACGACCCTCCGTCCGCTGGCCGCCTACCTGGACCGCACGGTCGACGACCTGAGAGCCATACTCGAACCCGCGCCTCCCACCCGCCCGTTGCCGGCGGACGAGAAGGGTGACCCGGTATTCCAGCCATGACGCGACCCCTCGACCTGCCCGGCCACGTCAGTCTCTTCCCTGACAACACGGTTCTCTGCAACTTCGGCACCGTGGGCCGTCTCGATCTGCTCCGCAAGCTGCTCGACGGCCACGGCCGCTGGACCGAAGCCGTGGCGGAGGAAGCCCGCCGTTCCGCGGCCTACGTCCACGCCCTCGCTCAACTCCCCGTCGAGGGCTGGTTGGGCGAACCGATCGAGCTGTGCACCGATGTGGAGATCGCCCTCGCGGACCGGCTGCGCCGGGCGGTCTTCGGTGGTACACAGAGCGAGCCGCTGCGCCACCTCGGCGAAGCCGAAACCCTCACCCTCATCCAGAGCCGCAAGGAGTTCGCCGGCGCCGTCTGGATCACCGATGACCGCGACGCGAGCGAGTACGCCGTCGCACGCGGCATCCCCGTCAAGAACACCGTCACCCTCATGCGCGAAGCCGCTGTGTCCGGGCAGATCCACCACACGGAAGGACACCGGCTCCTCCTCGCCATGGTCGCGGACGGCCGGCACATTCGCGGGGTACCGGAGCGCGCCGCGAGCCTGCTGGACTGACAGTCGAGCCTGCTGACTGACAGCGAGGGCGGCCGGAGCCCCGGTGAGGCGTGCGGTGCCGGACGGTCCGGGCCCTGCACCGCATCAGCAGCCACTCACCGCCTCGACGGCAGTACGCCTCCCGCAGCGGACGGAGTGCTCACGTCCGCGAACTGGCCGCGGCCTTGTTCGGCGAGGAGCCCGAGGCGCACGAGCTGGGTGTCCTGGGCGGCCTGGTCACCGCGTTCCACCGCGGCGCGCAGGGCGTCACGGGCGGCCAGGACCTCCTTGCGAAGGGTCGCCGGGTAGGAGTCCTGTTCGGCGAAGCGGATGGTGAGGATCGAGGTGCGCACCGCCGGGTCGAGTCCGGTCCAGAGGTCCTCCACCCGCTCCGTGCTCGCCCGCATCGCATCCGTGTCCATGGCTCTGCGCGCGTCCATGACCGCCTCCGAGGCTTCCCGCAGTTCCTCCAGAACACGAGCGGGCAGCAGTCCACGTCCGCTCTGTGCGGCGATCGACGCCCGAGCACGGGCACTTCGGGCCTGTGTGCACAACTCCAGCGTCTCGCGGGCCGAGACCAGCAGGCCGTCCAGGGAACGGCCTGCGGTCTCCCCCTTGCTGAGGGCCGACAGGTCCACCATGGTTTCGGTGAGGGCGTCGCGTTCGGCGTGGGTGATCTCCTGGCCCCAGGTGTCCAGGAAGTGGGCGTACTGGGTGTGCAGTTCGGCCGCCTTCCGCCCGACAGCGGCGGAGACCATGCTGCGCCGTAGCCGGGCGCCGTGCCAGTCGTCGGAGCCGACGCGGTACTTCAGGTCGATGGTCCGGTCGGCGTCGAGCCGTACCTGAAGGGTCAGCGGTACGTCTCCCCGGAGTCCGTCGGTGCGCTCGTGGACGAAGCCACCGCAGAACTCGTTGCGCTGCGCCGAGCGCAGGTGTTGTCCCTCCCAGACGCGGAACCGCACGGGTCCGCCGCCGCGCACCACGAGGTCGTCCACCCGGTGCCACTCGGTCGGATAGGGCGTGCCACCGGGAAAGAGGACCTCCACCGTCCCGTCCTCGAGTTCGAGTCCGATGTGCTGCGCCGTGACCTGCGCGGCAGGGGCGGTGCCGAAGTCGCCGCCGCAGAACGAGCACGCGCTGAGACCGGTGGCGTTGACCATCCCGCAGCCGGGGCACTTCAAGCCGCCCGCGTCCAGTGGCGCGTCGCAGTCGAGGCACACCGTCGCGGAGGCGGGGTTGTCGTCGCGGCCGCATTCCGGGCACTCCACGCGGGTGGCCTTGACAGCGCCCGCGCGCAGTCCGGACAGATCCGTGGTGCACACGGGGCAGAAGGCCGTGAGCTCGGGAGCGGGGACGTGACAGCCCGGGCAGTCCACGGTGGCCGGGCCCAGCAGCGGAGCCGCACAGCCCGGGCAGGCGTCGGCGGTGACGGGAATGCCCCCGACGGTGCAGGCCTCGGCGGGACAGTCGAGAGTACTGAGGAGACCTGCTTCCACGGCGGCGCCGTGGGCGACGGCCATCATGGGATCGACCGCGTCCGACACCGTGCTCTCGCCGAAGAGGTCCCGAAGGTCGCGGCGGACGGCCGGAATGCGGGTGGAGCCACCGACCAGGAGTACGTGCTGTACGTCCGCGGGCAGCGCGTCGCTCTCCTTCAGTGCCGACTCGACCGTCTGCCGCATCCTGAGCAGGTGCTCGGCGAGGAGCTCTTCGAAGTCCGCGCGTCGCACCGCCCCGGACCAGGACCCGCCCTGGCGGCCGAGCGGAGCGAGGGTCACCTCGGAGACGTCACGCGAGGACAGTTCGACCTTCGCGCGCTCGGCGGCGGCCCGGATCCGGGAGGCGTCCCCTTCGCCGCCGTGGTCGCGCCCGCCGAGCTGCTTGCGCAGGTGGCCGTCGAGCAGCGCGTCGAAGTCACTGCCGCCGAGGAGATTGTCCCCGCCAAGCTTGTCCACCGAGAAGTACCCGGGACCGATCGTCAGCAGTGACACGTCGAAGGTGCCGCCGCCCAGGTCGAAGACGAGCACGGTGGCGTAGCCCTCGGGGCCGTCCTCGCCCCGCATGACGCCGAAGGCGTGTGCGGCGGCGGTCGGTTCCTGCACGATCCGCGCCACATGGAAGCCGGCCAGCCGGCCGGCGTCGCGTACCGCGCCGATCTGCGGCTCGGCGAAGTACGCCGGAACGGTGATCACCGCACGCCGGAACGGCACCCCCGCGGCGCTCTCGGCGTCCTCCTTGAGCCGGCGCAGCAGAAGGGCGGAGATCTGCACCGGCGAGAGGTAGTGCTCACCGAGCCGGACCTCCACCGAACCGTCGGCGCTCTCCCGCACGGGCGGCGCATCGTCGGGCCGCGCCTTCAGCGCCTGCTGTACGAGCTCGTCGTCCCAGCGCCGCCCGATCAGCCGCTTGACCTCTGTGATCACGGAACCCGGTGCCCCGTCACGCCAGTTGACGGCTTCACGGCCGACCAGCAGGGCGCCGTGAGGGTCGATCCCGAGAGCCGAGGGCGTGGCCTGATCGCCGTGCCGGTTGGGCAGGACGACGGGTACGCCGTCGTGCAGCCATGCCGTGACGGAGTTGGTGGTGCCGAGGTCGATGCCGAGAGTCCGGTGCATGGAAGGTTGCTTCCTGATCGTCATGGGGCGTCGGACAGGGGAAGTGCGGTGCGGTGTGGTGCGGGCGTGGTACGAGGGCTGCGGGGGCGCGCTGGGCGCGCGGGACCGGGCCTGGTGTGCTGCGGACGGGCACGCCGATGGAGTACGGCAGCCCGGTCAGGTGCGACGGGAGCGGCGTCCTCGCCAGGCCGGGGGCTTGCGCGGCCGGTGCCGCTGGGAGCGGGTGGTACGCCGTGGCTGTGACCGGCTGTTGCCGGCCGAGGTCACCTTGGACGCTGCCGGATCCGGGCCGTCCTCGACCGTCGTGCCGTCCTCGACCGCCGGGCCGGCATGGACCGTCGCGACGGGCTCGGGGTCCGGTGCGGCGCCCGGCACGGCGACGACCACCTGCGCGGGCCGCAGGGTGGCCGTACCCAGGCGGAAGCCGGTGACCTTCTCCCTCAGTACCGTGCCCTCCGGACAAGTGGGATGGGGCTCCGTACCGACGACACGCATCTCCGCCGGATCGGCAGCCCGGCCCACCACCTCCATCGGGCTGACGTCGTGCCGGGCGAACTCGCCGCGCAGCATCAGGTGCGCGGCATCGATCTGCTCGCTCAGGGCGACGGCGGCCGAGGTCGCCTCGCGAGCGGATCGCGCCTCGTGCACGGCACCGGCCCGGCGGCGCGTGTCGGCGAGCAGGTCGTCCAGGGGCAGCAGGGAGCTCAGCAGAGCATGCAGCCGGGCCTCGGCCTCCTCGCGTTTGCGGGACAGAGCCTCGACCCGGCGCCGCAGTTTGTCGAGTTCGGACGGCGGGCCGGTGGTGGCAGTCGAAGAGGCGGAATCGTTCACGGAAGCTCCTCGGTGTCCTGGCGGGGCAGTGGCGGGGTGAGCATTTCGGCGACCAGGGCCGTGACGGCACTGCGGGAGGCCTGGTCGGCCTGGCGGATGAGCTCCTCCCGGGCCGGATCCTGCCGGGCCGCGGCGAGGGCCTGCGCCGCCTGCCTGCGGAGAACCAGGGGCCGGGTGCCCGGCACGATGTCGGGGACGAGTTCGTGGAGTGTGGGCCCGAACCAGGGGATCGCGGGCGCCTCGGTTCGCCCAGCGCCCCTCAGGGGCTCGTCGACGGTCAAAAGAGGGGATCCTGTCCGAGGTCGTCGGGGCAGCGGCTGCCGGGGGCGGGGCCGAACAGCACTCCTTGGTCCAGCAGTCCGGCACCGAGCCGTTCCGCGCACGCTCGGTCGCGTCGTGCCCCGCCGAGGTCGCCCTCCTTCTCGCGTGCCTGGGCGCGGCGCAGATAGGCGGTTTCCACGGTCTGGTCGAACCGGGCGCTGACGCCGGTCGGCATGTGGTCCCGGAGGAACAGTTCGATGACGTCCGACGGGGACGCGTCGGCCTCAAGGTGCTCGGCGAGTTCGAGTACCGCCCTGATGCGCTCCTCCCGGACACGGTCGTCGGCCGGGCCCGCGATGTCCACGGCCGTGCTCATCAGGCCGACACGTCGTTCCAGCCGGGCGCGAGTGCGCTCGTCTTCAGTGAACCGACCCGCGCCGACCAGGAGGTCGACGAGCAAGTTGTCGACGAGTTCCTCTCCGTAGGGGCCCTCGTCACCGCTGTACCGAAGCGCGCCGCGCACGGCGGAGCGGGCTCGTGACGTACGGCCGCCGGACGCGGCGGTGACGGCCTGCGCGACGTAGTGATCCTGCAGCCACCTCCGGGCCGCCACACAGTCCGGATCGCGCCGCAGCAGGTCCTTCACCGCGTCCACACGGATCCTTTCCCGGGGTTGCGTCCCGTCGACCGCCAGGAGCAGGTCGGCTCTCAGGTGGTCGTCGAGGCCGGACCGTGCGTCCCGGTCACGGGGCGATACGGCCAAGGCTCGCGCGAACCGGTTCCTGCTCTGTACGGGGTCGCTGTCGAGGACGCGCCGGCCCTGCCGGACCAGTTCGGCGGCGAGTTCGGGGGCCAGCGAGCTCTTCTCGGCCAGCAGCGTGTGGGCCAGTTCCAGGCCGTGGATCCGTGCGATGGGGGAGTAGTCGCGCCCGGTGAGACTCCGCCCGACGTTCTTCCCCGCTCGGAGGACGGCTGCCTGTTCCCCGGCATCGAGGGAGCGCCCCAGCCGCGCCGCTGTGCTGAAGTCCGCCAGCGCCTCGCTCCACTCGGCGGCCGCCACCCGGTCCCGGCCCCGCTGCGCGAGAGCACGGGCCACCACGTCGGCGCACGCGCGGTGATCGGGCGAGTCCGCGGTCCAGGTGCCGGGGTCGGGGTGACGGGCGGTGTAGGCGTCGAGGAGGGCGAGGTGGCGGCCGTCGCGCACGAGATGCCGGGCGGCATGCTCGAGAGGGATCAGGCCGTCGGATCCGGCCTCCGAGGGGACGACCTCGTCAGCGACGAGACGTTCAGCCGCCCAGGCCGTCTCCCACGCGGCGATGACATCCCGGCCGCTCCGGACGTCCAGGGCGTGCAGCAGGTCGGTGATGCGTCCGAGTAAATGACGGCGGGCCTCCTTCCAGAGCTCGTCGGGTACGGGAGTGCCGCGTCGACCGGTGAGCAGCCCGCGGAAGTCGCCCAGGTCTTCCTCGTGGAGGAGATACGCCCACAGCACGATCGCGAGCGCCGCGGTGCCTGCATCGGCGTGCAGCCCGTCTTCCCCCAGCCGGCGGAGGGCACTCACCGCAAGGGTGTGCACGACCCCTGTCGCCGCACACTCCAGGTCTTCGCTGGAGGGACACCGCCGGACCGCCTCAGGCCAGTTGTCGGCCCGCGCGGCCAGCGCGCAGCGCAGCACGGCGTACCGTGCTGCGGCGTCGTCGGCGGTGGGCGTGCCGAACTCGTTCTCGATACGCCGCAGAAGTGGACGTACGAGGTTGAACTCGGCGCGCAGGAAGGCATTTTCGGCGGCGTCCAGCAAGCGGTCCGTTGTGACGGTCCGGCCGGGCTCACCGGTGTCGTCCACGTGCACGGTCTTCGCCCCCCAGGGTCCCTTGCGTAGCAACAGCCACCGTAAATAGGCGTGTTAGCAATGTCAACGCATCGATGGGTGGACTCGATACCGGACGGCCCTGGATGAGACGACCGCTGCTTCCCAATGAGGAGCGATGTGCGGCGAGCTGCTTCCGAACATCTCGATTCCCTTCTTGACCAGGGCTTTTCATGTTCACGGCCTCTGGTGCCGTCGACGTACGCATGTCAAGATTCGTTCCATCCCTTGCCTTTCGCGGTAGTCAGCACCCATGTTCACCGGAGGATGCGGAGTTGAGGCAGATCGACACCCGGCTCATCCAGACCGCGGTCATCGGAGGCCCTGCCTCCGACCAGCCCGTGATTCTTCCGGAACAGCCGCACAACCTGGACGAGTTCCTGCGTCAGTTCGGGCGGGACGACTTCTGGTGCGGCAGGCTTCTCGGCGGCTGCGGAAGGCCGCTTCGGCCCAAGCGGTACGTCACGAAGGTCTGCCACTTCGCCCATGAAGCGGGCTCCGGCAGTGCGGCATGCCGCCGGACCACCTACAGTGCGAACGACGCCGATCACTTGTTCATCAAGGCTCATGTGACCCGCTGGCTGGCGACGCAGGGACACGCGGCCCATGGTGAGCTGCGTAGCTTCGGGCATTGCCACGGTGATGCCGTGGACTTCTGGCTGCGTCGCACGAAGACGCACCTTCGGTTCGAGCTGCACCCGGAGGACTATCGGATCTGGCGCAAGGCGGCGGACAGCCTGGGCGCGAAGGAGGGCCGCATCGAGTGGGTCTTCGCCCAGGACGACGCGCTCACACACGACATGGTGGCGCGTCGCGGGTACGCGCTACGCGTGCGGTGCGAGACCTATGACAACGACCGCCGCGTGTTCATCGGCACTGTGACCGACGGAAAGAAGACGGTCTGGGCTCCCCTTGGGCAGTGCCGGATGACCGACAGCGGCCTCGTCACGCCCGCACTCGAGCAGCTGCGTGCCGAGGGAGTGGTCCGTGAAGGAGGCGTGGACCGCGAGCCGCTTCCTGCCAGCCTGCCCCTGTCCGGCGGTCAGGTCGTGTTCGCGGTGGACACCGAATCGGCACCCGTGTCTTCGACGCCGTTCGCCATGGCCGGCCGCTACCTGGTTCCCGGCTTCGTCAAGGCTGCGGGAAGCCGCATCGTCCGGGCCCATCTGTCACTGCCCGACAAGGTGCCGGCTCCCACGGACCAGTACGTCTACCGCCTTGCGGGCATTGTCCGACTGCTTGTCACGGATGTCGCCGAGGGAGTCGGGACTTCGTGGACGGTTCGAGCCGACGCGCTCGTGCGGCTCAATGGCCTGGACGCGGAACGCACCGGTCTGTGGCGCCCCAGCGTCGCGCTTGACGAGAAAGCGGCGCGTTCTGTCTCCGGCGCCTCCCCGCTCATGGACCTCACGTCCGGCAAGTGGCAAGCACCGGAAATCGGGCCAGAGCAGAGAGTGGCCGCGCTCAGGAAAGCGCTGGAAGCGGTGGCGGCGAAGGGCACCACGATCGCTTCGCACGAGCTGGTGGCACAGATGGGCAAGTGGCTATATGACCTGTCAGACCCCAAGCGCGTGGAACTACTGGTCGAGGTGGACAGCCCCCTGGTACCCGGCCGTCCGTTGTTGAGCCCCCTGATTGTCACCGCCTGGGGCAGGCCCCTCCCTTACCTGGGTGAGGTGCTGCGGAAGCTGGGAGTTGATGCTCCGGCCTCGGGATCTGCCCTTCTCCAGTGGGCGGCTGCCGAACTGAGGAAGGCGCACGAGGCGTACGGGAGGCAGGAGGTGCCGGCATCGGCCGCCCCGTCGCGTGCCGTGGATCGGCTGGCCGTCAAGGAGAAGGCGCTCTCCGAGAGCGAGGCGCGTTGGGCGTACCGGCGACGTACGGAGATGCAGGAAAGGCTGAAGGAGGCGGCGGAAATCCGAGCCAGGGAAGGGGGCAGGTCGGCGCGTGCCCGGCGCTTGACGCAGGCGATAAAGCAAGGGGACGCGCATCTCGCGTTGTACGAAGAAGTCCGCCCTCGCGGGAGGGCCCTTCGAGTCTGGTTGATGGACGCTGACCGTCTTTTGGACGACCTCGGCCGTCTGATCGGCCGTCCGATCGCCGTCACCATCCCCGTCAAGACAGAGCCTCGTACTGTCAGTGCCAAGCCGACGCCAGAAAAGAAGAAGGATCCGCACCTCAGGAAGATCCGTCGTCTGCTCGGCGAAATGAGCCGGCCCAGTCGGACCCTCCCTGCCCAGGAACTGCTGCGGCTGCTTGAGGAGATCAAGGAGCATCGTGGGCGGCTTTCCCAACCGCTACCTGACGCGGAAGCCAAGCTTGTCGCTCGTTGGCAGCATGAGTTGGCAGCCCAGAGATCTGCCGAGCTCTCCGCACAGGCGGCGACGTCCTCGCCGAACGCAGCGCCGGGAGCCGACCGTACCGCAGAGTCACCCATGGAAGACCACCTCCCCGCCGAGACCATCGGCAAGTTGGCTGCCACGGTCAAGGGCATTCTCGAGGAACTGGCCCGCGCCGGTAGTGCCCCGCTGAATTGGAGAGACATCTGGCTCAGGGCCAACGGGCAGCTGCCGCCCCTGCACACCCACGACCAGATCGCGTTGCTCGTCGCGGCGGATCGGAGTACACCGGCTGATGAGCCGCTCCTGTCCACGCTGGTCAACAGTTCGGACGTCTCACCGCACGGGCTCTATCGTCAGGTACGTCTCGACCTCGGCAGGAAACCCATACCTGCCTCGGAGCTGGAGGTTCACCGGGCAACGGAGGTTCTCAGGTTGCGGCAGATCTGGCGATACCGGCGGTGAGCGGGTCGAACATCCGGCGCCAGGGGGTGCCCAATGGGCGACGGAGGGGTTGGGCCACGGAACCCACGGCAGGGAGTCGCGCCACCTTGGGCGCCCGAAGGCCCAGTCCTGGAGTACCTGGGCCTGGAAGTGGAACGCGGCGACGAGTGACAGGCCACGCCCGCCCTCGCGCAGCGCGACGGGCTGGGACCGCGTGGAGGAGCGAAGGCCCTCCCTCACACATATGGCGGGGAGAACCCGGTGTCCACGGTATCGCGGCTTCCCTCGGGTGATACTGAAGGTATGGACGCGACGACCACCGCCCCCCGCGCCGAGGTGCTGCGGGAGCGCTACCGCAGTCGGCTGCCCGAGCGTCTGCGGGAGCTTGCCGGCCCGGTCGAGGGCACTGTCGACCTGCCACTGCACATCGTCTGGTCCGGACGGACGAGCTACAGCCTGGACCGTCCGAAGTCGCGCATGACGCTCTACAGGACCGTCCTCGCCGAGGGCCTGCGCGAGGACCTGGTCGCCCTTCTCCACTACAGGCTGCTGGCCGAGCAGTGGCCCGTTCTACGTCGCTTGGTGAGTCCCTACATTCGGGAGGTCTGGGAGGACGCCTTTCCTGAGCTGCCCGGGACCGCTCCGGCTGACACAACCGCCCCGTGATGCTCCCTCCGCTCCACGAGCGTCTCCTTGCCGACATCATCGACCTCGGCTCTCCCTATCCGCTGGTCCTCACCGGCGGATACGCAGTGCAGGCCCATGGCCTGGTCGAACGGTTCAGTCGAGACCTCGACGTCGCGACCGAGAACCCTGCCCCGATGGATGAGATCGTCGCTTCCCTCACGACCGGCCTCACCGCGCGCGGCTGGCGGACAACGCATGTCCAGACCGACCCGCTCAGCGGCCGTTTCCTCGTCACCGACCCAGATACTGGCGAGGAGTGCGAGGTCGACGTCCTCAAGGAGGCATTCTGGGGCGCGCCTGCCCAGACGCCCTATGGTCCGGTCCTCTCCCTGGACGACGTGATCGGCACCAAGGTCCGTGCTCTCGCCGACCGTGGTGCGGTTCGCGATCTCATCGACGTTCAGGCCGCCTTTCGGCACCGTTCCACCGCCGACCTCGAAGCCCTCGGCCGCCGCCGCGCCCACGACGAGTTCAGCCTTGAAAACCTCCGCGACCGGCTCATCGGCGCGGATTGGTACGAGGACGAGGACTACGCCGCCTACGGGCTCACGTCCGGACAGATCGAGGAACTGAAGGCGTGGGCGCTCGCGTGGGCAGATGACCTGGAGGCGCGGATCCACCATGAGAATGCCTGATCGGAGGCCGTAGCCCGATCCACTCGGCGTTGCCCCGCGCCAGTCGTGTCACAGGCGTCGGGGGCGGTCCGCACACTTGCTCGACGAGCCTCGCCGGGGATAGCGAGCTGCGTACATGGTCTTGCGTACGCGCTCGATCAACGACCGTGGGCCGAGGCCATGGCGGAGGGAGCCCGCCGTTCGTCGGCTCGCGTCTGCGGAGACACCACAGGACACCTGCCGTGATATGCGTCACATTCGAGCGACCGTGCGGATCTGGCATGTTTGCGCAAATTGCCGCTGGTGACGGTGGGTGTCAGGTTTGTTGCTGGTGGTGACGGTGGCGGATGGGGTGGCGGAGTGGCGGGGGGGTTGGCGAACTTGCGTGCGAAAGTTTGCTGTAACTGAAAAGCCACTCTCCGTTAAAAAGTGGTGGTGGGGAGCTCTGCACGAACAGGTGGGGCGCGTTGTTTGCTGGGACTCAGGAGTAACGATGCTTCAGGCACCGCGAGTTGGGCGTACGGGGACGCCGCTTTGGTGCCGCGCGAGATGCAAGGAAACCACCGTGACACAGGACAACGTGGTCAGCCTCGTGCTGGCCTCGAGCGCCGTTGCCCGGGCGTACGCGCCGGATCTCCGCGCCGGTCTGCGCCGCCTGTTGGGTGCTGGGGTGCGCCTCGGCGCGGAAAGTCTCATCGCCCAGCACCACACGCCGGCCGCGCGCTCCGACGCGGCCCGGGTGGAGGACGCCGGGAGCGGTCGGTGACCGGGCAGCCCCCCGACGAAAACGGCGAGGGTGCGCTACGCGAATCCAGCGACGTGATGCCGTCGGCCTTCTGGTCCTTCCACGAGCTCTACCACCAGGCGTACTTCGAGTACGCGTTCGTGCAGTTCGGCGACCAGGTCAGCGCCGGCAGGCTGGTCGACCGGACCTTCGCGCTCCTGGGGGCGATCTGGCGGGACGTCACGACCCAGGTGAGGCCCGAGGCGTTCGCCTGGACGCTGCTGAAGGAACACGTCGCGGTCGAACTCGAGAACCAGGGACGTGAGCCGGCCGCCCCGCAGACCCTCGCCTTCGAACGCGCGAAACGCGCGGCATGCGATTCGGTTCTGGACAACTTCCGCGATCGATTCCGCGCGCAGGTTACCCAACTCGAAGAGAGCATGGGCCTCTATGCGGCAATGGCCCGCCTGCCCGAGCGCCAGTTTGATGTCATGGTGCTGCGGTTCGCCCTGGGGTTCTCCACCAAGCGGACCGCGCTGGTGATGGGCGTGCGAGAAGCGACCGTGCGCTCCACCCAGCGCACCGCCAAGCGTCGCCTGGCCGCAGACCTCGGGCTGGAGATCGGCGAGGACACCGACGATGAGGAGTGAGCCCACCATGCGTCCGCACCGGCCGCGCACCATAGAAGAAACCCTCGCCGACGCCCGCACGCACAGCGCCTACACCCCCCAGTACCTCGCCGCCTCGCGCCGCCGTATCACCGAGCAACTCCACGAGATGCGCTGGATCAACGCCCTCGCCCGGACATGGCGATCACTGCCCGACCTGCTCCCGCACGAACGCGCCGGACACGACCTGCGCGCGGTGTGCCGGGGCGTCATCCACCGTGATGACGCACCCCACCGCATCGCTCGCTTCGACAACACCCGCGATCCCGGCGGCGCGCTCGCCTTCGCCTGTCTCCTGCTCCTGGCCGACCGGGAGGAAGGCGCCCAGTTCTGGCTCCAGTACGCGGCCGGTGGCGGTCAGACCACCGGAGCGATCTGCCTCCACCTCCTGCATCTGCGCCGCGGCGAATGGCGGGACGCGAAGCACTGGGCGCAGCAGATCGCAATCCTCGAAGACGAACCGTGCCAGTACGCCCCCGTTCCCCACGAGGTCGTCGACACCGCCGCCGGCGCCGGCGGCACGACCATCCGGGTCGATCTTCCTGTCGCCCCGATCGCTATCCCGGACGACGCTGTCAAGGACGCCGTAGAGGACCTGGACGTCGACCAGTTCGACGGCTTGGGTGCCATTCCCCAGCCAAGCGCGGACCTCGCCCGCCACCTCGAAGATCTCGTCACAGCCCACTGAAGCAGGGGCAGGCCGGCGGGCTGGTCCAGGGGATCCCAAGGGCGGGGCTCATCCGTCAGCACGCCGGAGGCGACGTCGAGAGCGTCGAGAGCTCGGCCCGGACGGTCTTGCCGCCGGGCGGGTGGGGGACGGTGTCCCAGCGGTCGGCGAGGGCGGCGACGAGGGACAGGCCGCGTCCGCCGAGGTGGAGCGCCTCGGGGTCCGTGCTGGTTGGCGGGATCGCGGGGGCGCGGTCGCCACGGGCATCGGTGACCTCGATGCGGAGGCGGTCGGCGGTCGGGGCGAGAGCGAGGGCGAGCCGGAAGTCACGGCCGGGGAGATGGCCGTGCAGTACGGCGTTGGCGGCGAGTTCCGCGACGACGAGTTCGGCACGCTCTGTGAGGTCCTGTGATGCACCCCAAGAGTTCAGCTGGGTTACGGCGAGCAGCCGGGCGAGGCGGGCGCCGCGCCGCGTGGAGGACAGTAGCTGGCTGAACGTACATGCGGGTGAGAAGAGTTGAGGGAGGGGCTGGTTCATGGTGTCAGCGTGGCGGCCGGGATGGGGCGGAGGCGAGCGTCGGAGCCCGTACGCGGAGTGAGCGTACGGGGGCGCGGCATGGACAGTACGTGCTCGCACCGTCACCCTGGGTGCGTGAACCGCGGGAGGTGTCAGCGGTGTGGCACGGAGAAAGGGGCGGCGGATGAGCATCGCCGAAGGTGGCGTCGCCGAGGGCGCCGGTGCGCAGGCCGCGGCGGCGGGGGAGTGGGAGCGGGAGCCTCACCCGTCGGACAGTCTGCGGACGTTCGGCGCGGTCGTCCAGGCCCTGCGCGAGCACGCGGGACTCAGCCGCGAGGAGCTCGGCGCCCGGGTGCGGTACTCCAAGCACACTGTGGAATCGGTGGAGTTGGGGCGTCGCATGCCGGATGCCGAGTTCGTGGAACGTGCGGAGGAAGCGCTCGGCAACACGGGTGCGCTGCGGAAGGCCGCCCGCCATCTCAGCCGGGGGGAGGCGGGCCTCGCGGTGTGGTTCCGGCGCTGGGCCCGGCTGGAACGGGAGGCGGTCAGCCTGTGCACGTACGAGTGCCGGCTGGTGCCGGGGCTGTTGCAGTCGGAGGGGTACGCGCGGGCGGTGTTCGAGGGCACGATCCCGCTGCGCACGGACGAGGAGCTGCAGGCCCAGCTCACGGCCCGCATGGACCGGCAGCGGACGATGCGGGAACGGCCTACGGTGCCGTTCAGCTTCATCGTCGAGGAACACGTGTTCCGGAGGCGGTTCGGTGACGTGGCTGCGATGCGCGAGCTGTTCGACCATGTGCTGGAGCGGAGCGCTCCGCGCAATGTGACGTTGCAGGTGCTGCCGTTGGACGCGGGGTTGCATGCTTGCCTGGATGGGCCGGTGCGGCTTCTGGAGACCGTCTCGGGGCAGAGACTCGGGTACTCCGAGGGACAGAAGAACGGGCGGCTGATCTCTGACCCGAAAGAGGTGAGTGCGCTCTGCCAGCGCTATGACACACTGCGCTCGCAGGCCCTGGGCCCGACGGAATCCCGGGCCCTGCTGGAGCGACTGCGGGGAGAGCTATGAGCAGCGATACGACAGGATTCACCTGGTTCAAGTCCAGCCACAGCGGGAGCGAGGGTGACGACTGCGTGGAGGTCGCGATCGCCGAACAGGCCGTCCACGTAAGGGACTCCAAGGATGTGAGCCGCCCGGCCTTCGTGGTGAGCCGCGAAGGCTGGGGGCGGTTCGTGGGATTCGCTTCGGGGAGCTGAGCGGCGAGGCGGCCGGATCACCTCATCCGCTCCCGCAGGTGGCTTGACCGCGCCTGCGGGAGTGTCGCGTCTCGCGGGGCTCGCTCTTTACAAAACATCGTCGGTCAGGGGTTCGTCATCCGGGTCGGTGGCCAGTGCGATCGGCAACGGAAGTCCGTACTTCTCGCACAGGAACCGGGTCTGGCAGTAACGCTGGGCGTCGGCGGCCACGTTGCCGAGGATCGCGGCGTTCATGCCGGCGCCGATGAGGACACCCACGAACGGAACGACCTTGGCGACATCCTTGACCGGCACCCTGGCACCGTTCGGGCCCAGCTGCTTCATCAGCTTCTCAAGGGCGGCGATGAGGCGGTGGTCCTGGCGCAGCTTCTCCGACCATCTGACGCGTCCCTTGAGTGCACTCGCCGCGCGAGCGGTCTCGCTCAACGGCTGGGCTTTGGCCGCCTGTGCCATGAAGGACCGGCGCACCAGGCGTTCGATGAAAGCCTGTTCGTCGGGGTCTTTGGCGTCGTAGCCGTAGGAGTACGCGATGCGGGCGGCGATCGACGTGCTCAGGACCTGGATGACGAGGATGTCCGCCGTCAACGCGGCGAGGGTGCCGGCGACGGGGACCATGGCCAGCAGCCCCATGGCACCCCCTTCGGCCGCTCCGACGGCCCTCCACTTGAGCGTGTTGGCGGTGAGCAGCCGGTCGCAGACCTTGATGTCCTGCTTCCGCAGTTCCGTGAAACTGCTGATGTCAACACCCTTCTTGCGGGCGAGTTCCTCCACCTTCTTCGGGTCGTTGAGTTCCAGCGCGGCTTCGTTGGTCATCTCCAGCAGCGAGACCGCGGCTCCGATCGCCGGGCGCAGGGCACTCTCGGCGATCACGTCGCCTGTACGGCGGATCGGTTCCTTGATGCCGTCCGGTACGGCATCCCTGACCCGGCTCACGGCGCTTCCCGCGGCCTTGCCGGTGCGACTGAGCGCGGTGTTCGCCCAGTTCGGCAGACCGCGGCGGTTGCTACGGCGTTCCCAGTGCTCGTTGAGCGTCTTCCACACCTGCTCCTCGTACTCGCTCATCGAGCTTGCGCCGTCGAAGGGTGAGGCTATGTACGTGCTCACGGAGGTTCTCCATCTCGACTGTGATCGCTGGGCCCACGTCCTACGTGTCGATACGTGGGTGAAATCGCAGGGGGATACCCGAAGGCGACGTGACACTTCCTGGGGTGGCCGCAGTTGCAACCACCCCAGGGAGCGGATCAGCCGTGGCGGGGGCCTTGACCGGGCGGCGGCGTGAGGGTCGAGCGGTAGGTGCCGGACTCGCCCTCGGTCAGCGGGGTCTCCAGGCTCAGGCCGGCGGCGGCCATGCGGTCGTACTCGGCGAGGATCAGGTTCTTGGTGCGGTACTCGCCGTGTGCCTTCATGTCGTTGTCGCGGGTGACGTTGAAGGTGTCGAGGATGTAGGCGGTGTCGTCGCGGTCGATGCCGTAGAGGTGGAAGAAGAGGGCGTCCAGCTCGGCTCGGATTACGGCACGACGGGCGGGGTCCCAGCGGAAGGGGGTGCCTGTGTCGCCGAGGTCGCGGGCGAAGGGGGTCATGTCATATGAGGTGTATGTGAGTTCGAGGAGGCGGGGGGTGATGAAGGGGGCGTGGGGGGCGAGCGTATCGGGGGTGGGGACCGGCAGCTGGCGTACCACGAAGAAGCTCATCGATGTGCCGCCGATGGACTGCCGGGCTGAGTAGTCGAAGACGAAGGAGGCCCAAAGTGCGGACAGCAGCGCTGCATACGGAGAGAGGGCGAGAAGGAACTTGTGTCCGAAGCCGTGGGCAGGGGCGACGGAGCAGATCACCGTGCGCTCGTCGCTTGCGCGGCAGACGTCGCGCCAGCCCATCACCCACTCCCGGTCCCACCCCTTCGCCGCCAGGCGGCTGCGGACGCCCGGGGCCTTGATCTCCTGGCCGGACTTGTCGAACTCGCCTGTGGGGGTGTCCTGTTCAGGGACCCAGTAGCGGGGTAGCGGGACGGCCGTTGGGTCCTGGTGCTGTTCCATGGTGAAGCGGGGGAGGGTGCCGACGGCGAGCTGCTTCTCGGTTGCGTTCTCGTACGTCGAGAAGCGGTGGTCGTAGTGGTGAAGCATCTTCGCCTCGTACAGCGGGAGCATGTGCGCTCCAGCCTTGACAAAGGTGTTGCCTTCCAGGCGCCAGCCATCGGCGATGAGGTCTTCACGGGTGCGGAACTTGTCCGAATCCGTGTTCATCATGATCATGAGCTGGAACTTCACGCCCCACGGGTTGCCGTCCGTAGCGCCTTCCTTGAGTAGCACCGGGACGCGTCGGTAGATGCCCAGTGTGATCTCCATGTCGCGGCGGGAGCGGAAGACAGGGCAGGTGCCGGTGTTCGGGTTGAGGATCTGGATGTCGCGGCCGGTCAAGGTATAGGCGCGGTTGGTGATGTGCTCGACCTGGCGGACCCGGAAGGCGATAGAGATCGGGGCTTCGGTGGAGCCGGAGCCAGCCATGCAGAACAGGGCGAAGTTCACGCTGTGATGGACGCCGGGGAAGACCTTCTCCTCGTTCTCGAAGCCATACACCGCGACCAGATGGCCCTGGGTGACCAGGTCCTTGAAGAAGTATTGGTTGAAGGAGTCCGTGGCGATGCCCGAGGGCACAATCTGACCGCTACGCCCTCGAGTGGCCATGGCGGTGCGAGCATGTTCCGCGAAGAGTGAGTACGTATTGAGTCGCCCAAAGGCTGTCAGCGGGAACCGCTCAGAGGTGTGCGCGAAATGCTTGAACCCGTCGTTCTTGCGCTGTTCCTCCTTGAAACTTGCGTACAGCTCGGGGTCCTCTGTAGCCAGCAGGTTGATCTTCTTGTTGCGGACCGTCATGTTCGCTGCTTCAGCGATGTCCACTCGTTTTGCTGCAAAGAACTCGCGTGCGTCTACCTGAACTTGATCCCACGGAGGGTTGCCCACAACTGCGTCGAAGCCACCTGTCCAGCCCGTCCCCCGCTGAACCCCGACGCCCGACTCCGGAACGGAGAAGACCTCCGGAAACTCCAAGTGCCAGTGGAAGAAGCTGTATTGATCCCGAAGTCGCAGAATCTCCGCATGCGTGGCATCCGGAACAGCCGACTGGTCACGTCCACGCAGCGCCCGGAACACCTGGTCGGTCGGCGCCTCCGGTGCCCCCTCGTGCTTCGGCCAGACGAACGCCGCGCACCAGGCGTCGGCCGCGTGCAGGTCCTGGACGTAGGTGCTGGACCCGATGTGCTCGCGGTAGGCGCGTTCCTGGGCGTGGACGTCCCGCAGGGAGTCGGCGCGTGCGGTGGTGATGCGGGCCAGTTCGGTGGCGTAGGCGTCGTTGCCGGGCAGCGTGTCCGTATCGAACAGCAGCTCGTCCTGGCCGCCGCGCTGGGCCTTGTTCCGCTTGACGAGGGCCGAGGCGTACTTCTTGTCGTCGCCCTCGATCGGCTTGAACGCGTCGTCCGGAACGCCGTCGGCCAGCAGCTTCGGGGTCGCGCCGATCAGGCCGTTGCCGCGCTTGACATGGGCGTCGAGGAAGCCGAGGGGCTTGCCCGGTTCCATGGCCTCCAGCCATAGGGAGACCTTGGCCAGCTCCACGGCCATCGGGTTGAGGTCGACGCCGTAGATGCAGCGGGCGACGACCTCGTGCAGGGCGTGACGCACGGCGTCGACCGTCGGCTCCGGGTTGCGCTCACGCACCGACGCCACGCGCTTGGCGATGCGGCGGGCCGAGGCGACGAGGAAGTGGCCGGAGCCACAGGCGGGGTCGCACACCGTCAGGGACAGCAGCTCGTCGACGATGTCCTCGGCCGGGTCGGGGTGGCCGGCCTCGGTGGCGCGCTGTTCGCCACGCTTGACGGCATCGTCTATCACCGGGTCGAGAGTCGTGTCCAGCAGGCACTCGATGAGCGAGGACGGGGTGTAGTAACTGCCCGTCGTCTTGCGGGTGTTGCCCGCGACCTCGATCAGCTCGAAGCTGCGGTCGGTCGCGGAGTGCTTCGGCTCCAGCTCCAGCAGCGACTCGTAGACCGAGCCCAGTTCCTCGGCGTCGAGGTGGCGGTAGTCGACGGGGCGCCAGCGGCGGGCGCCCGGGTCGCGGACCTGGGCGAGGTGGCGTACGGCGGCGAGCAGGGACTCGTTGGACAGCTTCAGGCCATCCAGCGGGGTGTCCGTGTCCGTGTGGGAGAACAGGCCGCCGAGGCCGGGCAGGCCGAGCTCGGGGCGACCGCCCTCCGTGCCGAGGGCGGCGAGGACGAGACGCAGTGCCTCGTACTGGTCGCCGTGCGCCGTGCCCTGCCGGCGGCGGGCGCGCTCGCGCAGCCGGGTCGACGAGAAGTACCATTCGTACGCGGTCCGTTGCTGCTCACCGACCTGCGGGTCGAGCAGGGCTTCACGGTCCTCGGCGACGAACACGAACAGCAGGCGGTAGACGAGGCGCAGCAGGGCGTCCCGGAGCGCCTTCGGGTCGGTGTTCTCGCGCAGCCGGGCGTTGTCCGGGTGGCGCAGGAAGCCGGTGCCGAGGACGGTAAGGGCGTTCTGCACGCCTAGGCGGAGCTGGTCCAAGGCGCGCGCCCCCGAAGTGACCGCCTCCGCACGCCACCTCTCCAGCCAGCACCCCGAAGCCGCCGCCCCCTCCGCCACCGTGAACCGTGACGCGTGGAGCAGGCAGTACAGCAGGACGAACTCGCTGAACAGTTCGCCGTCGAAGATGGCTTCCAGGTCGAACTCGACGTACGCGGCCGTAGCGAAGGACGAGGAGTCGCGGAGCAGGCGCAGGGTGCGGCCGTTGGTGAGGACAGCCCACAGGTGGGCCTCGGTGCGGTTGAGGCAGTCCTGGAGCATGGACTGCGCGGGGACCTGGCCGGGGGCCGGGCGCTTGTCGAGTTCCTGGTTCCAGGGGATCTGATGGATCAGGGCCGGGCCGTGGCGGTGGGAGACGAGGAACCGCTTCTCCGGGTCCGAGTCGGCCGGGATGCCCGCCGTGCCGACCTCTGTCAGCGCGCCGAAGTCCAGCTTGCGGAAGAGCTGGGCGAGCCAGTCGTTGCCGGCGCGGCCGGTGGGGTCGGCGGCGGGGGCTCCGGTCGCCGGGTCTGCGGGCAGGGCGGTACGCAGGTCGCGCCAGAGCGGCTTGAGGTACTCCCAGGCGCGTTCGGCCTCGTCGCGTACGGGGACGGAGGCGGGAAGGCCGTAGTCGGCGGGCTTGGTGCCCGGCAGGTTCCGCGCCTCGGCGATGCGCAGCAGCATGTCGGCGGGGAGCAGTCCGCCGACCGTGGTGACGGCGGTGAAGGCCAGGGCGGTGCGGGTGGCGGCGGACATCAGGCTTCGGCTCCGGACGCGGCGGGGGCGGCAGTGGCGGCGGAGGTCGCGGGGGAGACGGCGGGAGCCGCCTGCTGCGGCAGGTAGACGTACACGCCGAGGACGTCGGCAGGCTCCTGCGGGACGACCTTCAGACCGCGGACGATCTCCTCGTTGGCCTTGCGGACGCGGCGGTGCGAGGCGTCGAGTTCGGCGGCCAGGCGGGTGCCGTGCTCGGTGAGGTGCCCGGTGAGGTCCGGCAGGCCGTCCAGGACACGGGAGATGGCGTTGTGGGCGGCCTGCTCGTGGGTGTTGGCGCTCGCCTGGGCCGCGAGGAGGGCCGCGGCCGCGTCGTCGTCCAGCCAGCGGGCGCGTGCCGGCATGCCCTCGAAGGCGAGCAGGCGGGCGTCCTCGGCGACGAGCTGCCGCTCGCCGGTGCGGGAGGGCAGGGTGAGGTGGAAGCGGTAGCGGACCAGGAGGAGCGTGGTGCGGGTGGTGACCGCGTCCGTGGTGACCACACCGCAGCGGCGGGCCGGGCGGGGGCCGGGGGTGTTCGCGTCCAGCGCCGAGTCCAGGACGTACGAGGCGACGGCGCCGATCACCGGGTCGGTGCGGACCAGGGCGGCTTCGCCGCGGGCGATCGCCGGAGTGGCGCGGAACGGGATCTCGCGGTCCTCCTCGACGAGCCGGTTGCCGAGTGTGGTGGCCAGCGCGTCACGCAGGCCGGCCGGGGTGCCGCCGACCTGGGCGGTGAAGTCACCGCCGTCGCGCCCAGTGAATGTCGCAGTGCGGACCATCGCGTCCAGGTCGCGCAGCGCCTCCAGGGCGAAACCGCGGACCTCCTCGGCGCCGCCGAGCGCGGCCCGTACGGCGGCGACCTCGCGGGCCACCTCCTCCGGGTGGATGGCGCGCTGGGCGTACTTGGAGCGGGAGGTCTTCTCCCGCTCGGCGGCCGAGTTCCACTCGCGCTCGATACGGTCGAAGGACTCCTGGTGTCCGTCGAATTCGAACAGGCTGTCCTGGCTGCCCTGCCGGCCGTGCAGCAGCAGCCACTCCACGACGGCGTCGGTGACACCGGAGGTGGTCTCGTCGGGGACGGAGACGGAGATGCCCAGGTCCTTCTTGATCTGCCGGTGCTTCTTGAACAGCACCTCCAGGACCTTGCCGTCGATGCCGTTGTCCTCACCGAACATGGTGATGACCCGCACCTGGTCGCGCTTCTGCCCGTAGCGGTCGACGCGGCCCTCGCGCTGGTCGTGGCGGGTCGGGTTCCACGCCAGGTCGTAATGGACGACGGCGTCGAAGTGGTGCTGGAGGTTGACGCCTTCGGAGAGGCAGTCGGTGGCGATCAGGACGCGGCGGACGGCCGGGTCGTCGGCCTCTTCGGCCGCCTCGGCGGCAAGTTGCTCGATACGTTCCAGACGCTGCTGCGGGGAGAGCGTGCCGGTGACGGCGGCGATCTTCGTCTTCTTGCCGAGCTTGCCTTCCAACTGCTCGGCCAGGTACTCGGCCGTGGGGATGTAGCGGCAGAAGACGATCGGGTGGTAGCCCTCGGCGATCAGGCTCTTCAGGTGCCGGGTCAGCGCCTTCAGCTTTGCGTCGTCGGCCGGACCGGCCAACTGCCCTGCCCGCTCGGCGAGTTCGAGCAGCCTCGCTCCGGCGGCCTCCGTCTCGGCGGCGCCCGGAGCGACGTCGATGCCCTCCAGCCGACTGTCCTCCGCGGAGTCGGATGCCACCGTGCGGCCGAGGGCGTCCGCCTCCTGCGCGGTGCGGGCGGCGGCGGACTCGGAACGCGTCTTCAGGGTCTGCGCGGCGGCGGCGGGCGAGGAGACCATCGAGCGCAGCAGCGCGATCACCGACCACCAGGCGACACGGGCCTCCCGCTTGCCCTGCTCGCCGGCCGCCTCGACGCGGTCCCTGGCATAGGCGATCGCGTCGTCCAGCAGAGCCCGGTAGGCGGGAGCCAGCTTGTACGGCTCGTCCTTCGTCTTGCGGTCGGACGGGAAGGCAGTCCGCTCGGCCAGGGAATCGTCGGCGAGGCCGTCCTCCTTGGTGAGGTACTCGCGGACGTCGGCGCGCTTACGGGCCACGAAGTGATCGGCGAGCTTCGCGCGGCCCGCCGGCGAGTCCAGGTCCAGGGTCGCCAACTCGAGCCGTACCAGGCCGAGAAGATTCCGGAACGCGGACTCCTTGCCGGAGTGCGGGGTCGCGGTCAGCAGCAGCAGGTGGCGGTCCGGGTCGGCGGAGACCTTCCGCAGCAGTTCGTAGCGGAGCTGGTTCGAGGCGGAGGACGTGGAACCCTGGGAGGGGTCGTCGGCGGCGACACAGGAGTGCGCCTCGTCGACGATCACCAGGTCGGGGCAGTGCCGTACGAAGTCCTCGCGGTGGCGGGTGGACTTGATGAAGTCCGTCGAGATGATCGTGAACGGGTGCTTGTCGAACAGGGACTGGCCCAGCTCCAGGCCGCGCTCCAGGCGCGACACGGTGGAGGCCAGGACCAGTTCGGCGTCGATGCCGAACTTCTCCCGCAGTTCGCCCTGCCACTGTTCGGCCAGCGCCGGCGAGCACAGCACGGCCAGCCGCCGCGCCTCGCCCTGCGCGAGCAGCTCCTTGGCGATCAGGCCCGCCTCCACCGTCTTGCCGATGCCGACGTCGTCCGAGATCAGCAGCCGCACAGTGCGCTGACGCAGCGCCATCAGCAGCGGCACCAGCTGGTAGGCGCGGGGCTCCACGGCGATCGAGGCCAGCGAGCGGAACGGGCCCGCGCCCGAGCGGAACCCGATGCGCAGCGCGGTACGCAGCAGGCCGGCCGCGCGCTGGTCGCCGAGGTCGGCCGCGTTCGGCGCCGCGAACTCGGCGGGACGCACCTCCTCGAACGCCGGGAAGACGGCCGCGACGTCGTCCTCGCTCCCGCCCAGCGGCCGCAGGACCAGCATGTCCGGGGCGCTCTCGGGCAGCACCACCCATTCGCGACCGCGGGCGGCCACCAGCGAACCGGCCGTGTACGTCAGGCTCATGAAGTGTCTCGGTTCCTTGAGGTCGGGAAGGAAGGGCGGGCGGGCCTTCAACGGGTATGGAAGTAGGCGGCGTTGTGGTCTGCGATGGCGTCCCAGTCCGCGTCCGTGGGGAAGCGCAGGACGTCCCAGCCGGCGTCTTCCAGGCGGTACCCCGCCTCGACGTCACGGGTGGAGTCGGCCGGCTTGCCGGGAAGGTCGACGAACACGGCGAGGTTGGCGCCGTCCAGGCGGAAGACCAGGTCGGGACAGGCACCGGCTTCCGGGACGAGGACGGCGACCTCGTCGGGGAGCCGGTAGCCCTTCGCCCTCAGCCAGCCGAGCAGGTCACCGCTCGCCACCAGGGCCGCCAGATCCGCCTCCAGCGGCGACGGCAGGATCACCGGGGTAACGCCGGGCGCGGGCGCCTCATGGGCGTCCTGCGCAGCGCTTCCGCTTCCGGCCGCCGGCGCGAGGCGGTGGAAGAGCTCGCTGCGGGACTCGCCGCGGTCCTCCCGCTCGGTACGGGCGTCGGCCAGCCGCATCAGCAGCGGGTGGGCGGCGTGCCGGCTCAGCTTGCGGTGGTGCCCCTGGTTCCCGTACGTCAGCAGGCAGGCGTAGCAGCCGCGGGCGCACTTCTCGCAGGCGCACTTCTCGTGGGCGCAATTCTCGTCGTAAGTCGGTCCGCCCAGGTCCTTGCCCGTCTTGGGATCGAAGTGGCAGATCTCCAGGGCCGTGCGGGCGGCCTTGGCCAGGGCGCCCTTGTCATGCTGGATCCGGCGCAGCACACCGGCGCCGCCCTCGGCGGCCTCCGTGAACAGAATGCGGCGGCGCGGGCCGTCGTCCGGCGGCAGCAGTTCCGCCGTCAGCTCGGAGTCCTCCAGCTCGAACGCCGCCTCGATGCCCCGCTCCAGCGCGTACAGGAACGACAGGGCCACCGGCTCGGGCTGCGGCTCGTCAAGGGTCACCACCAGGATGTTGCGGCGGTCCTGCACATACGGCAGGACCCGCTTCTTGCGGCGCTTCTCGTTCCCGTCCTCGTCGACCACCGGCATGCCGGTGCCCTCGATGGCGTCCGCGGCGGCCCGGTCGTTGAGCCAGCGGCCGTCGCCGAGGTCCAGCCAGTAGCCGTCCTGCTCGCCCTGCTTGTCACGGACCCGGCCGAGGTTGGTGATGCGTACGGTCGCCGAGTCGCCGTAGTCCAGGTCCATCACGGGGGCACCCTCGGCGTCCGTGACGTGCGAGGTGAGACGTCCCTTGCGGGCACCGTGGTCCTGGAAGGCGTACGACGTCTCCAGCCGGAACCCGGCCCTGCGGCGCTCCTCCTCGTCGGAGGAGATCCGCTCACGCGGCGTGGTGTACACGGTGTGCAGGTGGAGCAGGCCGGTCCGCTTGCTGCTCAGAGGCTCCCCGCACATCTTGCAGATGTCGGTGCCCACCTTGACGTCGTAGTGGTAGCCGCAGCCGTCGCAGCGCCGGGCCTCCGCGGTCGCCAGGTCGCCCGAGGCGTCCGGCGGCAGCTGGACCCGGGTCACCTGGTAGCGGGCGCCCTCGTGATAGATGAGCGCACCCGGGCCGAACTCGCGGATCGCGAGGAAGCGGGGCCGCTGCAGGTAGTCGCCGTCGGCGTTGCGGCGATTGCCGGAGCGCGGGATGTACGCCGCGAGGGGGAGTCGGGGGAAGCTGTAGCCGGGCAGGAACCCCTCGGAGGCCAGGTAGCGGTACGGGTTGAAGTCGCTCATCACCGACTTGCTGTCGGCGGAGCGGTTCAGCAGCAGGTTCGTCTGCGTCTCGGCCTCACGGCGTCTGGTGCGCGCCCGGCTCTGCTCGCCCGGGGTGAGGGTGTGGTCGACGACGCGCTTGTTCTGCTCGTACTGGTCGATCACGGATGCGCGGAACAGGTCCCGCCAGCGGTCGAAGGCGGCGTCGAACTTGCGGGGCGCCTTCTCGATCCGGTCCTCGATCCACTCGTCGAACCACCACGTGGTCGACTCGAAGTCCGTGATCAGCGGGGCGAGGACGGCACGGGCCGTGGCGATCGCGCGCCGCCGGGCGGCCTCGTCCAGGGACAGGTCACGGATGTCGGGCAGCAGAGGCAGCGACATCTGCGGGTCGGGCCGGTCGCCGCCTTCGGGGTCGTAGGCGACGTCGACGATGTGCGGGATCGCGGTGCCCAGCTTCATGCCCGTCTCCGCCAGCCAGATGCCCTGCACATGAGAGCGGACCAGGTCCTCGTTGGCGAGGTCCAGACGCGGCGGGGCCACCTGCCCGGACACCATGTCCTGGGAGCGGCGGAAGTAGTACTGGTCGTGGCTGTTGCCCGTCGCGCAGTACGTGGTCACCAGCGCGGGCTGACCGGAACGCCCCGCCCGGCCGGAGCGCTGCGCGTAGTTCGCCGGCGTCGGTGGCACGTTGCGCATCAGCACGGCGTTCAGCGAGGAGATGTCCACGCCCAGTTCCATTGTCGGCGAGCAGTAGAGCAGGGGGAGCTCCGCCGAACGGAAGTCCCGCTCGCGCTCCAGCCGGTCTTCGGGAGTGACCTGGGCGGTGTGCTCACGCGCGAACAGACCGGCCAGCTCGGCCGCCGCGTTGCGGTACAGGTCGCGGAAGAAGGGGTTGACCCGCGGTCCCTCACCGCTGTTGTACGTACGCGCCAGCGGGTCGACGGTGCCCCGTTCGCCGGTCCCGGCCCGCCAGATCAGGGCGGAGGCCGCCACCCGGTAGCCGGTGCGCTTCTCCGCCGCACGGCGGCGGAAGGCCGGACCGGAACGCTCGGGGGTCGCCTCCACCTCACGCACCAGGTCCGCGCCCTTGAGTACCTTCAGCAGGTCCTCGATGACGCACTGGACGTCATTCAAGGACATGTCCGGGGCGCGCAGTTCGGGCATGTTCCGCAGGAGGTACTTGCCGAACTTGCCGCGGGCCGAGAGGAACAGCGCGGAGCGCTCCATGCCCGGCTTCGAACCGTACGGATAGGCGGTTCCGACGGTCGGCCGGTCGCTCTCGCTCAGCACCCATGGCCCGGTCAGCCGCTCCTCGCTCGCCCGCTGCAGGGTGTCGAAGTCGTCACGGAAGTACTGCACGTCGATGGCGAGGGCGCGCCGCATGAAGTCCAGCAGCGTACGGGCGATCTCCTCACGCAGCGCAGGGTCGGCGTCGCGCAGCACGGCGTGCGCGGACTCCCAGCGGTCGGTCCGGGCGGCGACCCACTCCAGGTCCTCGTAGTCGATGCGCAGCAGACCCGTCTGCTCCAGGTTCGGCATCGTGATGCGCCAGCCGCGCTCCAGGTCGCGGTAGAGGCGGTAGCCGACGACGTCGCGGAACGCCTTCGTGGCCCGGCGCTCCATCGACGGAGGCAGGTCCGTGCCGCCCGCGTACTCGCGCGGCGCCAGCCCCATCACCTCGGTGACGGCCTCGGCGAGGTCGTCGTGGCGCAGCCCGTCCTCACCCGTGCGCAGTGCCGCCTGGTAGAGGGCGCCGCGCAACTGGGTCACCTGCGCGAAGTCGTTGAAGTGGCCCGCCTGCAGCGAGGCGTCCTGCCGGTTGTCGACGAAGGTGAGGAGCTTGCGCGCCTCCTTGCCGAGGCTGTCCTTGGGAACGGCCCGCAGGGACTTCACGATCGACGCCGAGATCAGGGAGGTCGCCGACGAACGCCCCTCCTGGTCCAGGGTCGCCAGCTTGGCGAAGTCCCGGCCACGGGTCTGCTCGTAGGAGACCTGGCAGTGCACACAGAACAGGAACGGCGCCGGGACGAACGCCGCCACCAGCCCCTCGCCGGACTCCTCCCCGTACGCGTCCACGACGACGCGTTTGGGCAGCCGGACCCGGTAGGACTTCTTGACGACCATCACGCCCTGCGCGTCGGGCTCCAGCCACGACTCGGGCAGCCGCCGGTCGTCGACCGCCTTCTGCGGATCGGCCGGCCACTCGTAGTCCTCGCCGGGCATGCCCAGGTACAGGTACCCCTCACCGGCGCGGCCCCCGGAGGCGGAGGTGTCCCGGCGCGGCTCGTACCGGAAGGTGCCCTGCTCCTCGGTGCGCCAGACGGTCAGGTACTCCTGCCCGCACTCGCGGCAGAACGCCAGCGGGAACAGCGGCTTGCCGTCGCTGTCCGGCTGCTCCAGCTGATAGGTACGCGTCAGCGGCCGGGTGAGCGGGTCCTCCAGCGTCGTGAAGACGGTGTCGCCCTTGGAGAGGAACTGGTGCAGCCGGAACGCGAACAGCGGACGCTCGGTCACCGGATGCTTGGCCTGCGCCCCCGCCTCCAGGGTCGTACGGATCGCCTCACGCACGCTCTCCTCGGCCACCCCGCACTGCGCGGAGAGCTCGGCCGCGGCCGCCTCGACCGTACCCGGAGCACAGCGGCGCAACCGGCCAGTGCCCGGCTCACGCTCCAGGCCGAACCGGGACTCCACCCAGCGGGCCAGCGGGTCCCTGGTCAGCGCCTCGTACGAGCGGGGCGCCGCCGGCACCCGCAGCCGCTCGGCGGCCACGGTCTCAGGGGCCTCGTCGGTGGCCCGGACCAGCGTCTCGCCGATGACCCGCTTCGGCAGCACGGCCGTACCGAACAACCGCCCCGCGACCTTGGCCACTTCGCGCTGCTGGTCCTCCCAGGTGCCCTCCGTCGACATGGTCGCCGACGTGCCGATGCACTGCAGGGTCGCCGAGGCACGGCAGGCCTCACGGACCCGGCGGATCAGGAACGCCACGTCGGCGCCCTGCCGGCCGCGGTAGGTGTGCAGTTCGTCGAAGACGAGGAACTGCAGACCCTCGGCCATGCGGATCAGGCTGGACCGGTCGTCCGGCCGGGTCAGCATCAGCTCCAGCATCACGTAGTTGGTCAGGAGGATGTCCGGAGGGTTCTTGCGCAGTTCCCTGCGCTGCTCCTCCGACTCCTGGCCGGTGTAACGGGCGAAGGTGACCGGCTCGTTGCCCGCTCCGAAGCCATGGCGCAGGTACTTCTCCAACTCCATGAGCTGTGAGTTGGCCAGCGCGTTCATCGGGTAGACGACGATCGCCCGCACCCGGCGCTCCGCGCCCGGCGCCGCCTGACGCTCCTTCAGTACCTGGTTCACGATGGGGACGATGTACGACAGCGACTTGCCGGAACCGGTGCCTGTGGTGAGCACGTACGAGTCGCCCGCCTGCGCGGCCTCGATCGCCTCCCGCTGGTGCAGATGGAAGGTCAGCGGCCGGCCGTCGGGACGGACGGAACTCTCCTTCTTCCCGGCCTGGAAGATCTCCGCGCACCTGGGGTGCAGCATCCCGTCCCGTACGAGATCGGTGACCTGACCGCCATCGGCGAAGAAGGGGTTCAGCGACAGCCACGGGTCGGGCCACTGCGACTTGGCCGCCAGATCGTCCTCGACGAAGCCGGCGATCCTGGCGTCCCGGATCACTGTCGCGCTTTTGGTGAAGCTCTCGTACTCGTCGATCAGGTCGGAGTGGATACCGAAGACGTCCATCGCCTCCGGCAGCCGCGGCTCCCTGCGCGGCACAGGTGCGGGCGCCGCCGCAGCACGCTCGGGCAACAGGGCGCGCAGCCGTGCCACCGGGTCCATCACCTGCCAGTGCGGAGCGAGCAGAGTGGCTGTGTCGTCGGGCGCGAGCGCGAGCGGGACCAGCACCTCACGGACGAGGGCGGCGTTCTCCGGCCTCAGCTCGGCGTCCTTCTCCAGCAGACGCTCCACGAGCCGGACCAGCTTCGGGGGCAGGTCAGGTCGTACGAGGGTCAGCTGCGGCGGCTGCTCGTGCTGGTGCTGCTCGGAGAGCTCGTAGGGGGTCTTCGCGGAGAACGGCGGGCGCCCGATCAGGAGCTCGTACAGAACGCAGCCGAGCGCGTAGAGGTCGGCCGCAGCGGACACGCGCTCGGCGCGGAACTGCTCGGGTGCCATGTAACGGGCCGTGCCGACACTGACACCCGTACTGGTCAGACGCGTCTGGTCGGGATCGTCGACGATCGAGCCCATGCCGAAGTCGAGGATCTTGACCGTGCCGTCGCGGGTGAGCATCACGTTGGCCGGCTTCAGGTCCCGGTGGACGACCCCGGCGGTGTGTGCGGCGGCGAGACCGGTGGCGATCTGAGCGCCGACGGCGGCGGCCCAGGAGACCGGGAGCTGGGGCTCCTCGTCGATGAGGTCCGCGAGCGGATTCCCGTCCAGCAGTTCCATGGCGAGGTAGGGCAGACCGCTGCCGTCCGATGCCTGGTCCACGCCGCCGTCGATCAGCAGGGTGAGGTTCGGGTGGCCCTTGGAGAGCATGCGCATGATCCGCACCTCGCGGCGGAACCGGGCGATCTCCTTGCCCGATTCGGAGGCGTCCACCGCGATGCCGGTACGGCCGCGCAGCACGGTCTTGACGGCGACCTCGCGATGCGCGGAGTCTGGGGCGGCCTGAAGGTCCTCGGCCCGGTGGACCTCGCCCATGTTCCCGCGCCCCAGAATCCCCGTGATCCTGAACCGTTCGTCGACCGTCTCCAGGCCCACTGGCCGTCCCCCGTTTCGCCTGTCACATCCAGGATTGGTGTATCCCGCAGGAGTGTACACCAAAGGCTGCAAGTAACAATGAAGTCATCGCGTTGACATCGTCAACAGCTATCTGTGAGCTTGTGTGCGATTAATGCGCCGCCCGAGTGAGCGGCAGACGCGAGCCTGTCACGCGCCGGAAAGTGCACGCACGGCTTGAACACCATCGGATGAAAGGCCTCTCTCGTCGCGCAGGACGGCAAACCGATCGGCCCGGTTCAGGTGCCGGGGACGGCGGCCGGCCCCGGGGCGCGGTGATGCTGGGCCGTACGGCAGCATGACTGTCCGCACGGGGCACGGTGAGGATTTCGGCGACGGGGGCCGCCACGGCGCGCTGGGAGCCGTGGTCGACCAGCCGGATGAGGACTTCGTCCGGCCCTCGCGGCGGACCTTGAGGGCCTGAGAGGTGCGTGTGGTTCGTGGCGGCGGTCCGAGCCCGGACTGCCGTCAGGTCAGGGTGTTGCGCAGATGCGGGCCGAGGTAGCCGACGTAGACCTTTGCCGATCGGGGGCCGTCCTCGTGGAAGTGCAGACGCGGGGCGACGGTGTTGCCGCCGCCGATCTTCAAATGTGCCTGCATGAAGGCTCTTCCCGTCGGATCGACGCTCTTCGGAACGGGCAGCATGCGCTCTTGGCGTAGTTTCGCGTTGCGGGCCACCGTGTCCGACTCGCGCATCGCCACCTTGGCCGCGGGGAACGGATTAGCGCTGGACGCCTCCGAGTTGCACCAGGCCCGGAAGTCGCTTGCCGCCGTCCCCTCCGCCGATGCCTGGGCGAAATGGTTCAGGGCGAGCAGGCCGTCCCAGGCGACGTGGAGCCAGTTGTCGACCGACTGACTGTCCAGGCCGGCGGTGATCTTGCGGTTCCCGGTGAATTCGAGGTGGGGCAGTTCGCCCAGACACTCCAGAAGGTCGGCGAAGGAGTCCGGGTAGACGATCTTCTGGACCGGCTCTGTCAGGTGCGCGGCGGCGTGTGCTCCGGCGGCCTTGAGTTCTTCCCGCAAGAAGCGGATCAGGCGCTGCGACTCCTGTGCCTTCTCGTACAGCTCCTGGTTCTCGCCCCGGAGTTCGTCGCCGCCGTGCTCGGCCTTGTCCAGTTCCGCGTAGAGGTCGTTGACTTCCTGGACACGCCGGGACTCCGCCTGCTCAGCCTCGTCGAGCAGCGTGCGCAAAGTGACGTTCTCCTCGCGCAGCCGGCCGGCACCGGAGGAGGGGAGAGGGCGGGAGCGCTGGAGCGGCAGGCGGTTCAGAGCGGCGGGCAAGGGCTGGCGCAGTGCGAGCCGCTGGGGAAGGGTCGCGAGGATGCGTGCGGCATGTTGCCTGTCGTTCTCGATGGTGCGCCGGGACATCACCGGGTGGCGCTGACCGTCCGCCTTCCAGGCGGGATCAAGGCCCGGCAGGTAGGTGCGCACACCGCCGCCGAACACCGGGTGGAACTCCATAGCCGCATTGAACGCGGCCTGAGCCTCCGGGGCGAGAACGTAGAGGATCGCGAGTCCGGTCAGGTATTGGAACAGCGGCTCGACAGTGGACTCGGCCCAGGCATCGGCGTCGGTGCCGTAAGGAACGGTGGCCACGACCACAGGCATCCTGCGCTGCGGATCGCACAGCTCTTCCAGCACCTCGTTGACGTCGGCAGCCTCGATGAAGAAGGGTTTCGCCCTGACCTCGGCGAGGCCGTCACGGGCTTCGAGGGAGTCGAGCAGGAGTTGCACGATGTTCGGCTTCTTCGTCCACTTCGGCAACGCGCCGACGCCCGTGGGGAGGTGCTCCACTTCGACCTGGACCCAGGTGAGCCCCTGGTCCGGCTGCGGCTCCGAGCGGACGACGAGGGTGGACTGCCACGGGCCGGCGGGGTCACCGGTTTCTCGCATCCGCCATCGGCTGTAGGCCCCGCGCTGACCGGAGGCGAAGTCCCGGTCGAGGGTGACTCCGGGCGCGATCTCCGTACGCCCTTCTTCGAATGCCGAGGTGTCGTACCGTTTGCTCCGCAACCACGCAACCAGCTGCTGCTCCACCACCGCGCAAGCGGCGACGTAGTCCTGTTCCGTCGATATGACCATGCGGTAGCCGCGTGGCTCCATGGCATCCCCCTTCGTGCGCGAGCGAGCGGTTCCGGGTTCGCCGCCCGAGGTCCTGCCGGCGCATCGACTCACAGCAAACCGCTGTTGCATGGCCAGTTGGTGGCGATGCCGTTCGAAGCGGCCGCTCCTCACGGAGTCGATGCCGGTGCAGGTGAATCCGCCGGATTCTTGCTGGGCACATGGGGGCGCCATGTTTTGCCCCCTTGATCCCTTGGTGTGTCAAGACTCAACTTAAGTAGACCTGTTGGTGGTGTCTACACATTGGCGACAGGCAGCTTGCTTCTTGATGGGGCGCCATCGCTGCTGGGGGATGTGGGGCAGGCCGGTCGCGTTCGGGCATCGACGTTCTTCGAATGGCCAATGGGCACGCGGGGCGCGCGGGCGGTGCGTGGTGTGGAGTCCTCCTGGCGGTAGCCCGAGGAGTCGACGCTCGCGGCCGCGACGGAAGGGCTGAAGGGCTGAATCGACCAAGTTCGGCGCCGCACGACGTCCGTGCGACCGGGCTGGACCGCGAGAAGCTGCTGGCCGCGTTCACGGCGAAGGCGGTCGGTCCGATGCTTGTGGCCAAGCACTTCGCGTCGATCCTGCGGCCGACCGGGTCGATGGTGCTGTTCTCCGGCGTGGTCGGCTGGCGACCTGGGCCGGGATCGCTCGTCAAGGGCGTCACGAACGGGCGGTCGAGTACGCCGCGCGCCACCTGGCGGCGGATCTGGCGTCGGTATGGGTCAATGCCGTCTCGCCCGGTGTCGTGGACTCGGGCGCATGGGATCGCCTGGGTGACAAGAAGGCCGCCCTGCTGAGCAAGAGCGCGCATCGGACCTTCGCCGGACGCCACGGCGAGGCCGATGACGTCGTCGACGCGGTGATGTGGCTCCTGGGTGCGGGCTTCGTCTCCGGCGAGACGATCCACATCGAGGGCGGCGGACGCCACAAGTCCGCTGTGGATCATCGGGCACACCGCGGCGCCGCGCTGGTTCGTCGGCGCGAGCGTGGCGGTCAACACCGCCCTCGTGGTCTGCCTGCAGGTGCGGGTCAGCCGAGGCATCGACAACAACGCGTCGGCCGGCCGGACAGCGCGCCGCGCGGGGGCGGCGTTCCTCGTCGCCAGTGCTCTCATCGGGTCGGCGGGCGGCGCGCCCGGATGGCTTGCGGTGGCTGTCGTCGTGCTCGGCGTGGTCGTCCTCACCGTGGGCTAATTTTGGCGCACCGCCGCTTCGTTCGAGCTGTCCTTCGGCCTTGCCCCGGAGCACGCACAGGGCCAGTACTCGGGTCTGTTCGCCATCGGCCAAGGCCTGTCCGGCGCCATCGGCCCGCCGCTGCTCGGCCTGGTCTGCCTCGGCTTGGGCACGCGGGGCTGGCTCGTCATGGGATTTGTGTTCCTCGCCGTCGGCCAGGTCGTTCTGCTCGTCGTGAAATGGTCCGACCGCGTCACGCGTGCACAATCCGGCCCAGGCGGGCGGATGTTCTCTCTGTAGGCATCGTGACGAGCAGCGGCGTCCATCGGCAGCGGTCGTCGCGTAGCACCGTGATGGTTACCGGTGTGGCTTGCCGGGTCTTCGACGTGGGTGCCGATGGTCGACCAGACGCGGTCGGCGTGACACGGCCGACGTCGGACATGCGAGGCCACTTCGGCAACAACCCTCCGTGATGGCTGACGGATACTCAGACAGCTCTGACGTATCGTCAGTCATTCAAGATCATCTTGCACGTGCGTTGCACAAGGTGCTGAAAAGCAACAGTGATCAATGAAGAGTCGTGAAGGCGAGTTTCCGCAGGTCAGCTGGCATGTTGAAGTGTCGTGCCCCTTGCCTCCAAGGGGCACGACACCACGCCGATCAGATGTCCCGGAAGATCTCGATCTGCGCCCCGATCGAGTTCAGGCGCTCGGCGAGGTCCTCGTAGCCGCGGTTGATGACGTAGACGTTGCGCAGCACGGACGTGCCCTCGGCCGCCATCATCGCCAGCAGGACGACGACCGCGGGGCGCAGGGCCGGCGGGCACATCATCTCGGCCGCGCGCCAGCGGGTCGGGCCCTCGACCAGGACCCGGTGCGGGTCGAGCAACTGGAGCCTGCCGCCCAGGCGGTTGAGGTCCGTGAGGTAGATCGCGCGGTTGTCGTAGACCCAGTCGTGGATCAGGGTCTGGCCCTGTGCGACGGCCGCGATGGCCGCGAAGAAGGGGACGTTGTCGATGTTGAGGCCGGGGAACGGCATCGGGTGGATCTTGTCGATCGGCGCCTCCAGCTTGGAGGGGCGGACCGTCAGGTCGACCAAGCGGGTGCGGCCGTTGTCGGCGAAGTACTCGCGACTGCGGTCGTGGTCGAGGCCCATCTCCTCCAGGACCGCCAGCTCGATCTCCAGGAACTCGATGGGGACGCGGCGGACCGTCAGTTCCGACTCGGTCACCACGGCGGCGGCGACCAGGCTCATCGCCTCGACCGGGTCCTCGGAGGGGGAGTAGTCGACGTCGACGTCGATGTTCGGCACACCGTGCACGGTCAGCGTGGTGGTGCCGATGCCCTCGACCCGTACGCCCAGGGTCTCCAGGAAGAAGCACAGGTCCTGGACCATGTAGTTGGAGGAGGCGTTGCGGATGACGGTGACGCCGTCGTGGCGGGCGGCCGCGAGCAGCGCGTTCTCGGTCACCGTGTCGCCGCGCTCGGTCAGGACGATCGGGCGGTCGGGACGGACCGTGCGGTCGACCTGTGCGTGGTACTGGCCCTCGGTGGCCGCGATGTCGAGGCCGAAGCGGCGCAGTGCGATCATGTGCGGCTCGATGGTCCGCGTGCCGAGGTCGCAGCCGCCCGCGTAGGGAAGCATGAAGCGGTCCATGCGGTGCAGCAGCGGGCCGAGGAACATGATGATCGAGCGGGTGCGGACGGCCGCCTCCGCGTCGATCGCGGCCATCTCCAGCTCGGCCGGCGGGACCAGCTCCAGGTCCACGCCGTCGTTGATCCAGCGGGTGCGCACGCCGATGGAGCTGAGCACCTCCAGCAGGCGGTACACCTCCTCGATCCGCGCCACCCGGCGCAGCACCGTGCGCCCCTTGTTCAGCAGCGACGCGCACAGCAGGGCCACGCACGCGTTCTTGCTGGTCTTGACGTCGATCGCGCCGGACAGCCGACGGCCGCCGACGACCCGGAGATGCATCGGGCCCGCGTAGCCCAGCGACACGATCTCGCTGTCCAGGGCTTCGCCGATTCGGGCGATCATCTCAAGGCTGATGTTCTGGTTCCCGCGTTCGATCCGGTTGACGGCGCTCTGGCTGGTGCCCAACGCCTCCGCGAGCTGCGTCTGTGTCCAGCCCCGGTGCTGCCGGGCGTCACGGATGAGCTTGCCGATGCGTACGAGGTAGTCGTCTGACATGAGGTTGAGGCTATCTCAGATATGAGATGGCGCCTCCCGGGGGGTCCATTCGGGTGACGGCACGTCAGTGACCTGCGGTTTTGCGGGGTGTTGCTACATCTTGCCGGATTCGTCCTTCAATGGTTCACTCTTCCGCTTTGGCTCAACATTCACCGGTATGAGTGGCAACTCTTTCGTGCGTCCGGGTGAAGGTGGAGAAGGGGTGCGGCTCGAGAGTGGCCGCCGGAAGGGGTGTCGTTGCCCGTCATGCCTGCCATGCCCGTCATGCCTGCCATGCCGGCTGCGGTGCCGCTGTCCGCGCCAGGTGTCCCGCGCGGGCCTGCGTGGCGGGTAGTGGTGTTGCACGTGGACGTGGACCCCGCCTGGTGCCCCGCGTGGGCGTGCGTGGCGGGCGCGCATGGGTGGGCGCATGTGTGGGCGCATGCGCGGGCGTTCCGTACGTGAGGGCGGGCCTGCGGCGCGCCCTATGGCCCCCGCGGTCCCGCGGCCCCGTGACCCGTCCGGGCATGACCATCCAGCCCCCATGTACTAGAGTTATCTCGACATCGAGATATCTGCCCAGGCGTACCGCAGCTGCCCACCCTAGTAAGGGTTAACTAACTTAGCCTTACCTTAGCGGATCGGTCGGACCGGCGTGACGGCAGGATGCGGTGGTACGCGCACATCAATGAAGGAGACTGTCGTGTCGGCGAACAGCTTCGACGCCCGCAGCACGCTGCAGGTGGGCGACGAGTCCTACGAGATCTTCCGGCTGGACAAGGTGGAGGGCTCGGCCCGGCTGCCCTACAGCCTCAAGGTCCTGCTGGAGAACCTGCTCCGCACGGAGGACGGCGCGAACATCACCGCCGAACACATCCGCGCCCTGGGCGGCTGGGACTCCCAGGCCCAGCCGAGCCAGGAGATCCAGTTCACGCCGGCCCGCGTGATCATGCAGGACTTCACCGGCGTTCCCTGTGTCGTCGACCTCGCCACCATGCGTGAGGCCGTCAAGGAGCTCGGCGGCGACCCGGCCAAGGTCAACCCGCTCTCCCCGGCCGAGCTGGTCATCGACCACTCCGTGATCGCCGACAAGTTCGGCACGAAGGAAGCCTTCGGCCAGAACGTCGAGCTGGAGTACGGCCGCAACAAGGAGCGCTACCAGTTCCTGCGCTGGGGCCAGACCGCCTTCGACGACTTCAAGGTCGTCCCCCCGGGCACCGGCATCGTCCACCAGGTGAACATCGAGCACCTGGCCCGCACGGTCATGGTCCGTAACGGTCAGGCGTACCCCGACACCCTGGTCGGCACCGACTCGCACACCACCATGGTCAACGGCCTCGGTGTGCTGGGCTGGGGCGTCGGCGGCATCGAGGCCGAGGCCGCGATGCTCGGCCAGCCGGTCTCCATGCTCATCCCGCGCGTCGTCGGCTTCAAGCTGACCGGCGAGCTGCCCGCCGGCACCACCGCCACCGACCTCGTGCTCACGATCACCGAGATGCTGCGCAAGCACGGCGTCGTCGGCAAGTTCGTCGAGTTCTACGGCGAGGGTGTGGCGGCCACGAGCCTCGCCAACCGCGCCACCATCGGCAACATGTCGCCGGAGTTCGGCTCCACCGCCGCGATCTTCCCGATCGACGACGAGACGCTGAAGTACCTGCGTCTGACGGGCCGCGACGCGCAGCAGGTCGCGCTCGTCGAGGCGTACGCCAAGGAGCAGGGCCTCTGGCTCGACCCGGCCGCCGAGCCCGACTTCTCCGAGAAGCTGGAGCTCGACCTCTCCACGGTCGTCCCCTCGATCGCCGGCCCGAAGCGCCCGCAGGACCGCATCGTCCTCGCGAACGCCGCCGAGCAGTTCAAGACGGACGTGCTCAACTACGTCACGACCAGCTCCGACGAGGCGGGCGAGGAGTCCTTCCCGGCCTCCGACTCCCCGGCCGTCAACCCCAACGGTGGTCCGTCCAACCCGGTCCAGGTGACCGCCCCCGACGGCTCGACCTACACCCTCGACCACGGTGCGGTGACGGTCGCGGCCATCACCTCCTGCACCAACACGTCGAACCCGTACGTCATGGTCGCCGCCGCGCTCGTCGCGAAGAAGGCCGTGGAGAAGGGCCTGACCCGCAAGCCGTGGGTCAAGACCACCCTCGCCCCGGGCTCCAAGGTCGTCACCGACTACTTCGACAAGGCGGGCCTGACCCCGTACCTCGACAAGGTCGGCTTCAACCTCGTCGGCTACGGCTGCACCACCTGCATCGGCAACTCCGGCCCGCTGCCGGAGGAGGTCTCCAAGGCGGTCAACGACCACGACCTCGCCGTCACCTCGGTCCTCTCCGGCAACCGGAACTTCGAGGGCCGCATCAACCCCGACGTCAAGATGAACTACCTGGCCTCCCCGCCGCTGGTCGTCGCCTACGCGCTCGCGGGTTCCATGAAGGTGGACATCACCAAGGACGCCCTCGGCGTCGACCAGGACGGCAAGCCGGTCTACCTGGCCGACATCTGGCCCTCCGAGGCCGAGGTCAACGACGTCGTGGCGAACGCCATCGGCGAGGACATGTTCAACAAGTCCTACCAGGACGTCTTCGCGGGCGACGCCCAGTGGCAGGCGCTGCCGATCCCGACCGGCAACACCTTCGAGTGGGACGCGGAGTCGACCTACGTCCGCAAGCCCCCTTACTTCGAGGGCATGACGATGGAGACCACCCCGGTCTCGGACATCGCCGGCGCCCGCGTCCTCGCCAAGCTGGGCGACTCGGTCACCACCGACCACATCTCCCCGGCCGGCGCCATCAAGGCCGACACCCCGGCCGGCAAGTACCTCACCGAGCACGGTGTGGAGCGTCGTGACTTCAACAGCTACGGCTCCCGCCGTGGCAACCACGAGGTCATGATCCGCGGCACGTTCGCCAACATCCGCCTGCGCAACCAGATCGCGCCGGGCACCGAGGGCGGCTACACCCGCGACTTCACCGTCGAGGGCGCGCCGGTCTCCTTCATCTACGACGCCTCGCGCAACTACATCGAGCAGGGCATCCCGCTGGTCGTCCTGGCCGGCAAGGAGTACGGCTCCGGCTCGTCCCGCGACTGGGCCGCCAAGGGCACCGCGCTCCTCGGCGTCAAGGCCGTCATCGCCGAGTCGTACGAGCGCATCCACCGCTCGAACCTCATCGGCATGGGCGTCCTGCCGCTGCAGTTCCCGGAGGGTGCCACCGCCGAGTCCCTCGGCCTGACCGGCGAGGAGACCTTCTCCTTCACCGGCGTCGAGGAGCTGAACAACGGCACCACGCCGCGCACGGTCAAGGTCACCACCGACACCGGTGTCGAGTTCGACGCGGTCGTCCGCATCGACACCCCGGGTGAGGCCGACTACTACCGCAACGGCGGCATCATGCAGTACGTGCTGCGCAACCTGATCCGCAACTAAGCGGTCGGGCCGGCGTCACGGCACAGCGGTCGAGGGCCGCACTCCCGGTCACGGGGGTGCGGCCCTTCGCCGCTCTGGGCGGACCCGGCGAGCAGTGCGCACCGGGTCCGCGAGCCGGGCGAGTGAGGGGGGTGGGGTCCCCGCCCGGGTGGTGCTGGTCTTGCGGTTGTCGCGAAGCCCGTGCGCATCGCGGGCCGTGAGGCCGTGAGGGCCGTGCGGGCCTTGCGAGTGACGCGGGTGTCGCGGATCTGGCAGGTCTCGCAAGCGTTGCAGGTCGCGCAGGTCGCGTACGTGTCGGCGATGTCGCAGGTCGCGCGGGTGTTGCGTGGCTTGTGCGGCGAGGTTCCGCGCGGGTCTCGCCGGGGTGGAGCACGACAACGTTGTCTGATGGTTTTCACATGACTTTACCGCCTCAATCGACAACGATGTCAACCCACTTGAGGTAGCCCGACGGGGTGAAACAGGGTGAACCCGGGGGAACTGTGCCGATGCCTGCGCGGGCGTACGCGGTCTTCCGTGGTACGGGTGGCGCACGTTACTGTCCCTGCGGCTTGTGCGACCGGTGGTGCGCGACCCGTCCGTAAGGAGAAGGGCCGCGCCATGCGTTTTCGCCCCCTGTCCCTGCTGCTGGCCGCCGTGCTCGCGGCCGGTGGCGCCACCCCCGCCCTCGCGGCGAGCGCCGCTCCCCCCGACCTGGTCAAGGACCCGACGTCGTACGTCGATCCGCTGATCGGCACCAGCAACGGCGGCGACACCTTCCCCGGTGCCGTCGTGCCGTTCGGCATGCTCTCCTGGAGCCCGGAGAACACCAGAGGTGACGCGACCAGAACCGCCGCGCCCGGCGGCTACCAGTACGACGCCACCCGGATCCGCGGTTTCAGCCTGACCCACATGTCCGGCACCGGCTGCGCGGGCGGCAGCGGTGACATCCCCGTCTTCCCGTACGCGGGCGAGGTCACCTCCTCACCGGCGAGCGACACCAAGGACGCCGTCTACGCCTCGGACTTCAAGCACGCCGACGAGAGCGCCGAGCCAGGCCACTACAAGGTGGGCCTCGCCTCCGGTGTGACCGCGGACCTGACCGCGACCAGTCGCACGGGCTCGGCCCGCTTCACCTACCCGGCCGACAAGCCCGCCTCGCTGCTCGTCCGCACCGCCAACTCCGAGGTGGGGTCGCAGGACTCGACGGTGTCCATCGACCCGGGCACCCGTACGGTCTCGGGCTCGGTCACCTCGGGGAACTTCTGCGGCTACCTCGACCCGGAGGGCCAACGCTCCTACTACACCCTGTACTTCACCGCCCGTTTCGACCGCGCCTTCACAGCGTCCGGCACCTGGCAGGACGAAAAGCTGAACCCGGGCTCCACGAACGCCTCCGGTGGTACCGGCGGCTTCTCGCACGGCGGCCGGCCCGTCGCGGGCAAGGGAGCCGGCGGGTACGTCCGGTTCGCGCCCGGCACCGGAGCGGTGAACGTCAAGGTCGGTATCTCCTACGTCAGTCAGCGGGCCGCCGAGGCCAACCTCAGGGCCGAGAACCCGCCCGGCCGCTCCTTCGGCGCCGTCCGGGAAGCGGCCCACCGCGCCTGGCGCGACCGGCTCGCCGCCATCCGGGTCGGCGGCGGCACCGACGGCGACCGCACCACCTTCTACACCGCGCTCTACCACTCCCTGCTGCACCCCAACGTCATCAGCGACGCCGACGGCCGCTACCGGGGCAGCGACGGCACGGTCCACCGGGTGGGGCACGGTCACCGCGCCCAGTACGGCACCTTCTCCGGCTGGGACGTCTACCGCGACCAGGTGCAGCTGCTGACCCTCCTCGACCCGCGAACCGGCTCGGACATCGCGCAGTCGCTGTACGAACTCGCCCGGCAGAACGGCGGGACCTGGGACCGCTGGCTGCACGGCGCGAGCGGCACCCACGTGATGAACGGCGACCCCTCGCCCACCGCGCTGGCCGGCATCCGCGCCTTCGGCGGCACCGGATTCGACCTCGAGGGCGCCCTGGACTCCCTGGTCGAGGCGGCGACCGTCCCGACCCCGGCGGACCTGTCCGCGTCCGGGAAGCCGGTGCTGTCGGTCGGTCAGAGACCCTCGCTCGACAGGTACCTCAAGCTGCACTACATGCCCAGCGTCTCCAACGCCTGGGGCGGTGCCGCCGAGACCCTGGAGATGTCCACCGCCGACTTCTCCCTCTCCCAACTCGCCCGCGCGGCAGGGCGGAAGGACACCGCCGCCGACTTCGCCCGCCGCGCCCAGTGGTGGCAGAACAACTTCAACATCGCGGCAGATCCGAGCGGCGGCTACAGCGCCAACCGCAAGGCGGACGGCAGTTGGGTCACCGGATTCACCCCGGACACCGGCAACGGCTTCGTGGAGGGAAGCGCCGCCCAGTACACCTGGATGGTCCAGCACAACCCAGCCGGGCTCTTCGCCGCGATGGGCGGCACGGACAAGGCCCTCGCGCGGCTCGACTCCTTCTTCCACACCGCCGACGGCGCCTGGGCCTTCACCGGCAACGGCGGCACCAAGTCCGAACTCGACAACGAGCCCTCGCTCAACGTCCCCTACCTGTACGACTACGCGGGTGCCCCGTACAAGGCGCAGGAGACGGTCCGCGCGGCCATGCGGCAGCTGTGGTCGACCAGGCCGGACGGCATCCCCGGCAACGACGACCTCGGCGCGATGTCTGCCTGGTACGTCTTCTCCGCCATGGGCATGTACCCCCAGGTCCCCTCCCGTGCTGAACTCGTGCTGGCTTCACCGCTGTTCGAGCGTGTCGAGATCAAGCGCCCGCACGGCAACGACATCTCCATCCGGGCCGCGGGAGCGGCTGCCGACGCGCCTTACGTGCACTCCCTGAAGGTCAACGGCCGCTCCAGCGACCGGCCTTGGCTGCCCGCCTCGTTCGTGCGGGACGGCGGCCGCCTGGACTACACCCTCGCCGCCACCCCGGACCGCACCTGGGGCGCCGGCTCCCCGCCGCCGTCCTTCCGGGAGGGCGAGCAGCCGTACCAGATCGGTGTCGGCCCCACCGCCGCCACCCTGGCACCCGGCGAGAGCGCGAAGATCGGCATCCGCGCGCTTGCGCTGAGCGGCGGCACCGGACCCGAGGTGCGCTTCAAGGTCCAGACCCCGCCCGGGGTCACGGCCACGCCCGCCGAGGGCACGGTCACCGACGGCGACCGGCAGATCACCCTCGCCGCGGCCGAGGACGCCACCCAGGGATTCGCCACGGCGGACGTCACGGTGACCTCGGGCGACACCTCCTACGAACAGCCCGTCTCACTGACCGTGGCCGCCCCGGGTACCCTGCTCGCCGCCTACAACAGCACCGGGATCTCGGACGACCAGGGCGACCACGACGAGGCCGACTACGACGGCGGCGGCTGGAGTTACTCCCGCCAGGCCCTCGCCGACGCGGGCCTCACCCCCGGCAGGCAGGCCACGACCGGCGGCCTCACCTTCAACTGGCCCGACTCGCCCGCCGGGCGTGCGGACAACGCCTCGGCCACCGGCCAGACCGTCGAACTCGGCACACCGGCAGCCAAGTTGTCGTTCATCGGCAGCGCGGTCAACGGCAACCAGCAGACCAAGGCCACCGTCACCTACACCGACGGCACGACCGGCACCGTCGACCTCTCCTTCACCGACTGGACCGTCGGAGGAGGCGGCGGGACCGTCCAGTACGGCAACGAGGTCGTCGCCAAGGCGGCCTACCGCAATGTCGCGGGCGCCGACAAGGACCCGGTGGCGACCTACGTCTTCGCGACCGCGCCGTTCGCCGCGCCGGACGGCAAGAAGGTGAAGAGCGTCCGCCTCCCGCAGAACGCGGACCTGCACGTGTTCACGATCGCCACGAGCTGAGCCACCGCACGCCGATCGCACCCCGACCGTATGACGGCGGACCGACGGCGGCATGAAGAAGGGGCGGACCCACATGGGCCCGCCCCTTCCCCGTGCCCCTGGGGGCGTCAGGCCAGCAGTTCCACCTCCGCCAGCGTCGACTCGCCGTCCAGCACCAGCCGGTACTTCGCGTACGAGCCCGGCGTGGCGATGGTGAACGCGCGGGTCTGCCGGTCCCACGCGAACGACTCACCGCCGCGGTGGTCCAGCGTCTTCCACGTGGTGCCGTCCGCCGAGCCCTGGAGGGTCCAGCCGGCCGGTGCCCTGGCGTGGTCCGCCGAGGAGGTCAGCGTGTACTGGACGGGCTTCACGGCGCCGGTGACCGGAAGGTCCACCGCGGTGACCGTGGCCTCCGTCGCCGAGGTGTTGTCGAACAGGGCGCCGTCGCCCTTGAGGACGTCCGCGCGCGGTGCCGGCACCTTGTCGTCCTGGGTGACGGAGACCGGGGCGGCATGCTTGCCCGTGCCCCACGCCGACGGCTTGGAGCCCATGGAGAACTCCAGCACCCCGCCCTTGGACAGCAGCGAGTGGGGGAGCGAAGTCGAGCTCCAGGAGCGGCCGTTGACCTTCACACTCTGCACGTACACGTTCTTCGTGCTGTTGCGCGGCGCCTTGATCACCAGGTCGTGGCCGTTCTCCAGGTGCACGGTCGCCTTCTTGAACAGCGGCGAGCCGATGGAGTATTCGCCGCTGCCCATGACCAGCGGGTAGAAGCCGAGCGAGGAGAAGAGGTACCAGGCCGACTGCTCGCCGTTGTCCTCGTCGCCGTGGTAGCCCTGCCCGATCTCGCTGCCGGTGTAGAGGCGGGAGAGCGCCTCACGGACGGTCGACTGCGCCTTCCAGGGCTCGCCTGCCGCGTCGTACATGTAGATCACGTGGTGCGCCACCTGGTTGGAGTGGCCGTACATGCCCAACCGGACGTCCCGCGCCTCGGTCATCTCGTGGATGACACCGCCGTAGGAGCCGACGTGGTCCGGGGAGGCGGTCTCCGGCGTGGCGAAGTACTCGTCGAGCTTGTCCGCGAGGCCGGCGCGGCCGCCGTAGAGGTTGGCCAGGCCCCGGCTGTCCTGCGGGGCGGTGAAGGCGTAGCCCCAGCCGTTGGTCTCCGTGTAGTCGTAACCCCACACGCGCGGGTCGTACTTGGCGGAGTCCACGCGCCAGTTCCCCTTGGCGTCACGGCCCTGGAAGAAGCCCGCCTTGGTGTCGAAGAGGTTCACGTAGTCCCGGGCCCGGTTGAGGAAGTACCGGGACTCCTCCTTGTACCGCTCGACGCCGGTCATCTTGTAGAGGGCCTCGCCCATCTTCGCGATGCCGTAGTCGTTGACGTAGCCCTCCATCGCCCACGACAGGCCCTCGCCGGTGGCGGTGCTGGTGTAGCCGAGGAAGGGCGAGGTGCTCATGCCCTTGCGGCCCACACCCGACGACGGGGGCACCACGGTCGCGTTCTTCAGGGCCGCGTCGTACGCCGCCTTCGCGTCGAACTTCACGCCCTTGACGTACGCGTCGGCGAACGCCACGTCGGAGGAGGTGCCGGTCATCAGGTCGGCGTAGCCGGGGGAGGACCAGCGGGAGGTCCAGCCGCCGTCCTTGTACTGCTGGACGAACCCGTCCACCATCTCGCCGGCCTGCGAGGGCGTCAGGAAGGAGTACGCCGGCCAGGTGGTCCGGTAGGTGTCCCAGAAGCCGTTGTTGACGTACACCTTGCCGTCGACGATCTTCGCGCCGGTGTGGGTCGGGGTGTCCGGGCCCGGCATGGCGGAGAAGGGCGACGCGTACCGGTCCTTGCCGTCGACCTTCTCGAAGCCGGAGTTCGGGTAGAGGTACAGCCGGTACATGCTGGAGTACAGCGAGGTCAGCTGGTCCTGGGTGGCGCCCTCCACCTCGACCTTGCCGAACAGCTTGTCCCAGGTGTGCTGGGCGCGCGCCCGGACGGTGTCGAAGGAGGTGCCGTCCGGGACCTCCTGCGCCAGGTTGGCCTTCGCCTGGTCGATGCCGATCAGCGAGGTGGCCAGGCGCAGGGTGACGGTGTGGTCGGCGCCCGCGGCGAAGCGCAGGTAGCCCTTCACCCCGCTCGACGAGCCGTCCGTCACCGGCTTGTCGAACACGCCGTACACGAACAGCCGGGTCGCGCCCGTCGACAGCCCCGACTTCACGTCGGAGTAGCCGCTGACGATCCCGTGCTCCTTGTCCAGGGTCAGGCCGGCCTGTTCGGTGACGTTGTCGAACAACACGCTCGCGTCCGCACCCGGGTAGGTGAAACGCATCACCGCCGCGTGGTCGGTGGGCGTCATCTCCGCCTTCAGACCGTTCTCGAACCGCACCCCGTAGTAGTACGGCCGCGCGGTCTCGTTCTCGTGCCGGAAGGCCAGCTGCCGCGCCTCGCGGCCGGTCGCCGGGGTGCCCCCCGCCGCCGACGGCATCAGCTGGAAGGTCTGCCGGTCACCCATCCAGGGGCTGGGTTCGTGGCTCGCGCTGAACGCCTGGATCGTGGGCAGGTTGTCGTCGTTGTTCGCACGTGCGTACTCGTAGAGCCAGCTGAGCGAAGACGCGTTGGTCACCGGCGTCCAGAAGTTGAAGCCGTGCGGAAGCGCGGTGGCGGGGAAGTTGTTGCCGCGCGAGAAGCTTCCGCTGGAGTTGGTGCCGCGGGTGGTCAGCGCGTAGTCGGACAGGTGGGCCCTGGGCTTCTCCGGGGCCACCGTCCCGAGCGCCACGTCGTCGATCCAGCCGCGGAACTTCGCCGGGCCGTCCGGGGAGTCGTACGCCAGCAGGATCCGGTCGACGGTCTTGCCGGCCGCCACCGAGCCGATCGACGAGGCCACGTTGTTCCACTGGTTGACGTACAGCACCTTCGCCGCGCCCTGGCCGCGCGGGGTCAGCGCGAAGCCGTGGCTGTCCGTCGCGCCCAGGTCGCTCAGATAGGTGCCGTCCGTGAAGGCGAGGTCGACGGAGACGTTCGTGGCGTCGTAGTCACGGTCGCCGTCGGCCATCGAGGGGAAGAGCCGGTACGACAGGCGCGTGTCGCGGCCGACCTTCACGTTCACGTCGAAGACCTTGTTGTACGAGTACGCCCGCCCGGCCGCCGTGTGCCGGCCGGCGTAACGCAGCGCCCGCTTGCCGGTGAACCCGGCGCCCGCCTTGGCCGTCGGCGAGCCGCTCGGGCCCTTGTCGACCAGCGACAGCATGTCCTGCGGCACCGGCCCGTTCCCGCCGCCGGTGGAGAACTGCACGTCGGCGATCTGCAGGACGTCCGAGGCGCCGTTGTTCTTCGTCACGTCCAGCCGGAAGTGCTGGTACTCGGCCGGCTCGGCGAGGTCGTACGACCTGGTCTGGAACCGCTCCGGGAAGGACTCGCCCGAGCGGGTGTCGAGCGTCTTCCAGTCCTTGCCGTCCGTCGACCCCTGGAGCGTCCAGTCCTTCGGGTCGCGCTCGTCGAAGTCGTTGGCCGAGGTGAGCGCGTAGGTCACCAGCCTGACCGGTTTGTCGAGGTCGAACTCGACCCAGCCGGCCGGCTGGAAGGTCAGCCACTTGGTGCCGGGCTCGCCGTCGACGAGGTTCTCCTTCACCTCGCCCGCGCCCGTGTTCTCGCCGTTCGCCCGGACCTCGGTCACATGGTCGGTGACGTTGCCCGGGATGCCGGTGCTGTAGCCGCCGTCCACGCCCGAGGCGCGCCTGGTGCCGTCCGGTCCCGTGTCGACGCTGTTCAGCCAGTCGGGTGCCGGATCACCCGTCTCGAACGAGGATGCGAACTCCCCGCCTGCGGCCGGTGCCTTGGCCGGCAGGGCGACCGCGGCACCCTGTGCCCCGGCGGCCATGACAAAAGCGGCCGTGATGACGACCGCCGGAGCCCATCTGTGCCGAGTTCTCCGCTGCATCTGCGGATTCCCCTCCTGCCCCCTCTGGACAACGTTGTCAACTTCGATGCGCAGGAACCAGTAGGTGGCCAAGTGGCCGATGATGTCAAGGGTGTTGGGTGTGGCATTCAGGGGCCTATGTCGGAAGATTTTTCCGGGGGTGCGAATCGGCCGCAGATATTTCCGTGAGGTCTCAACTCGGAAAAGACCCATGGCCAACCTTGCATTCGATCTTGCCCGGCCGGGCTCAAGTGGACTATACCTGTCGGCGTTTCCTGCATGACCCAGCACGACCCAGCACGACCCGACCGCGGTGCCGGGGAGGATCCGGTTCACCGCCTGAGTCCTGGAGAAGGCGAGGACTTGAGCATGGGATCCACTGAGCAGCACGGTGGCGACGGTGTCGGCCGACGCGATCTGATCAAGCGGTCCGCCGCGCTCGGCCTGGTGGCGGCGCCCGGCATGGGCCTGCTGTCCGCCTGCGCGAGCAGCGGCGGTGACGGACAGGACAAGGCCAAGGCGGGCAAGAAGACCGCGAAGAACCCGCTCGCGGTCAACGAGACCGCCAAGATGGAGTTCGTCCTCTTCGACGGCGGCTTCGGCAAGGAGTACGCCGAGGACGCGGTGAAGGTCTACGAGAAGGACTTCCCCAAGTCCTCGGTGAAGTTCTCGGCCACCCAGAAGATCCAGTCCACCCTCCAGCCCCGCTTCAACCAGGGCACCCCGCCGGACCTCATCGACAACTCCGGCGCCGAGCAGATGGACATGGGCGTCCTCGTCGGCAAGAAGCAGTTGGCGGACCTCACCCCGCTGCTGGACGCGCCGTCGTACGACGACCCGGCCAAGAAGGTCCGCGACACGCTGCGCCCCGGCATCGTGGAGATGGGCCAGTTCGACGGCGACCCGGTCTGGATCCTGTACTACGCCTACACCGTCTACGGCGTCTGGTACTCGCAGAAGGCGCTGGACTCGCTGGACGCCCAGTACCCCGAGACCTGGGACGAGATGCTCGCGGTCTGCGCGAAGGCCAAGAAGAAGGGCATCGCGGGCTGGACGTACGCGGGCAAGTACCCGTACTACGTCCCCTTCTCGCTGTACCCGATGATCGGCAAGGTCGGCGGCCGCGAGGTGCTGGACGCCATCGACAACCTGGAGCCGAACGCCTGGAAGCACCCGGCCGTCAAGGCGTGTTTCGAGGCCTACTACGAGCTGTACAAGAAGGGCTACATCCTCAAGGGGACCCCGGGCCTGGACCACATCCAGTCGCAGACGGCCTGGGCCAAGGGCAAGGCGCTGTTCATCCCGAACGGCTCCTGGGTGGAGAACGAGTCGGCGAACGTCATCCCGGCCGACTTCGACCTCGCCGTCTCCGCGCCCACCGGCATCGACAGCTCGGACAAGATGCCGTTCGGCACCATCTGGGCCTCCGGCGGTGAGCCGTTCATCGTCCCGGCCAAGGCGGCGAACACCGAGGGCGGCATGGAGCAGCTGCGCATCATGCTCTCCGAGGCGTCCTCGAAGAACTTCACCGCGAAGGTGAAGTCGCTGACGGCGTACAACGGCGGCACCACCGGCATCACCCTCACCCCGGGTCTGAAGTCGGGTGTGGCGGCGCTGGACAAGGCCGGGTCCAACGTGGTGAACCCGCGGATCCAGGACTGGTACGTGCAGCTGCAGAAGGAGAAGATCGGCGTGGCCGGTCTCGGCGAGATGATGGCCGGCCGCCTCACCCCGGCCGAGGCCATCAAGAAGATCCAGGGCTTCGCCGACGAGGCGGCCAAGGACTCCTCGATCAAGCACTACAAGCACCAGTAACCAGCACCCTTACAGCACCGGAGTGGCGATGCAGCACGGCAAGTACCGGTTCATTGTGGGGTTCCTGGCAGTGCCCCTGGGACTGTACGCCCTCTTCGTGGTGTGGCCGTTCATCCAGTCCATCTACTACTCGTTCACGGACTGGACCGGCCTGAGCCCCGAATTCAAGATGGTCGGCTTCGACAACTACGAGAGGATGTTGCACGACGACATCTTCTGGAAGTCGTTGCAGCACAGCCTGCTCTTCGCTCTGGTGCTGCCACTGGTGACACTGAGTCTGGCGCTGTTCTTCGCCTTCATGATCAATGTGGGCGGGCGGCGCAGAAGGGGCGGCCCCGTGATCTCGGGGGTCCGGGGCTCCTCCTTCTACAAAATCGTCTATTTCTTCCCACAGGTACTGTCGATCGCGATCGTCTCGCTGCTTTTCGCCTTCGCGTACAACCCCGACAGCGGTGCGATCAACTCACTGCTGCGCGGCATCGGTCTCGACAGCGTCCAGCCGCTCTGGCTGGGCGACCCGAGCCTCGCGCTGTGGTGCGTGATGGCGGTGCTCGTCTGGTCCACGGTCGGCTTCTTCGTGGTCCTGTTCTCGGCGGGCATGGCCTCGATCCCGGCCGAGCTGTACGAGGCGGCCCTGCTCGACGGCGCGAGCCGGGTCACCACCTTCTTCCGTGTCACCCTGCCGCTGCTCTGGGACACCGTGCAGTCCGGCTGGGTGTACATGGGCATCCTGGCGCTCGGCGCCGAGTCGTTCGCGGTCGTCCAGATCATGACGACGGGTCCGGGCGGGCCCGACTACTCGACCACGGTGATGGTCCTGTACGTGTACCAGAAGGCGTTCCGGGACGGTCAGGCCGCCTACGCCACCACCATCGGCGTCGCCCTGCTCGTCGTCACGCTCGCTTTCGCGGCGATCGTGATGCGGCTGGGCCGTCGCGAGCGCCTGGAGTTCTGACAGCCATGAAGACGACCGAACCCCCCGCCCCGCGGCCGGCCGAGTCCGGCCCGGCCATCGCCAAGATCGACGTGGCGCCGGTGAAGCCCGGCTCCGGGAAGAAGGACGGCTTCGTCCTCAACGTCTTCTCGCACGGCATGCTGATCGTGTGGGCGATCATGGTGGTCATGCCGCTGCTGTGGGCGGTGATGACGTCCTTCAAGGACGACAGCTCCATCTTCGGCTCGCCCTGGTCCCTGCCGGACAAGCTGCACTTCGACAACTGGTCGCGGGCCTGGACCCAGGCCAACATGAGCGACTACTTCCTCAACACCATCCTGGTGGTGGGCGGTTCGCTGATCGGCACGCTGGTGCTGGGCTCGATGGCGGCCTACGTCCTGGCCCGCTTCGACTTCCCCGGCAACCGCTTCATCTACTACCTGTTCGTCGGCGGCATGAGCTTCCCGATCATGCTGGCGCTGGTCCCGCTGTTCTACGTCGTGAACAACATGGGCCTGCTGAACACGATCCACGGCCTGATCCTGGTCTACATCGCGTACTCGCTGCCGTTCACCGTCTTCTTCCTGACGGCCTTCTTCCGCACGCTGCCCACATCGGTGGCGGAAGCGGCCTTCGTCGACGGCGCCTCGCACACCCGTACGTTCTTCCAGATCATGCTGCCCATGGCCAAGCCCGGCCTGATCAGCGTCGGCATCTTCAACTTCCTGGGCCAGTGGAACCAGTACATGCTCCCCACGGTCCTCAACACCGACCCCGACAAGAAGGTCCTCACCCAGGGCCTGGTCCAGCTCGCCGTCAGCCAGGGGTACAAGGGCGACTGGTCCGGCCTCTTCGCCGGCCTGGTCATGGCGATGCTGCCGGTCCTCGCGGCGTACGTCGTCTTCCAGCGCCAGGTGGTGGCGGGGCTGACGGCGGGGGCGCTGAAGTAGCGGAAACGGCTGCGGCGGCCGGCCTCGGCCGCCGCAGCCGTCGTACGGTCCCCGGTCGCGGCCCCTGACGGTGAGGGGCCGCGACCGGGGCGTTCGGTGCCTGGAGGCCTGGAGGCCTGGAGACGTGGGGTGCCGGGTGCCGGGTGCCGCGGTGCCGGGGGTCCGAGGCAGGGCGTCGTATCGGGTGCAGTCGCCGACCGCGCCGTTGCCCGCCGCCCCACCCGAGCCCCGTCGCGCCGCGGCCTCGGTCCCGGCTCCGGACCCCCCCCGCGACGCCCCGCCCAGGTCTCCTGGGCCGCGTCCGGAGGCGTGTCCCGTCGCGTCTGCCGTCCCGGCTCCCGGGCCCCCCTTCGCACTCGTGATTCGCACCTGGGTGATCTCCGGCCTGGTCACAACCCGGTCACGGACCGGGCCCGGATTCCGCGCCTGAACGATCACCCCGAGGCCGCGCCCGTGCTCTTCCGCACCCCGGAACCCCCGCTCCCACGGCCCCTGTAGGGGGGTTTCCGCCCAGCTCGGGGGTGGGCTGGGCGGGTCCGGGAGGGGGCTGCGGCGGGGTCGGGGACGTGACAGCGATTTCCGTCAAGGACTTGACTGCGGTAACCCGTTCAGCACAGCTTGGAGTTCATAACTTGTAAGTGGCCCGGTTCCGCGGATGTGACCTGGGCCACGGGCGGCGATGGGGCCGCCCGGCCGATGGCGGGAGTGGATGGGTCGATGGAGACTCCGGGGTCGCAGTCGTCGCTGCACCGAGCCAACCTGGAACGAGTCGTGCGGGCCGTGCGGCTGGCCGGGTCGCTCACGCAGGCGGAGATCGCACGGACGACCGGCCTGTCCGCCGCGACCGTCTCGAACATCGTGCGGGAGCTGAAGGACGGCGGGACCGTCGAGGTCACGCCCACGTCGGCCGGTGGCCGGCGGGCCCGCAGCGTCTCCCTGAGCGGGGACGCCGGGATCGTGATCGGCATCGACTTCGGGCACGCCCACCTGCGCGTCGCGATCGGGAACCTCGCGCACCAGGTGCTGGCCGAGGAGTCCGAGCCACTGGACGTCGACGCCTCCGCCGCACAGGGCTTCGACCGGGCCGAGGAGCTGGTCGCCCGCCTGATCGCGGCCACCGGGGTGGACCGGACCAAGGTGGCCGGGGTCGGGCTCGGTGTGCCGGGCCCGATCGACGTGGAATCGGGCACGCTGGGGTCCACCGCGATCCTGCCCGGCTGGAGCGGCGCCAAGCCCGCCGAGGAGCTGTACGACCGGCTCGGCGTCCCCGTGCACGTGGACAACGACGCCAATCTCGGGGCCCTCGGCGAGCTGGTCTGGGGCAGCGGCAGGGGGGTGCGCGACCTCGCCTACATCAAGGTCGCCAGCGGCGTCGGCGCCGGCCTGGTGATCAACGGGATGATCTATCGCGGCCCGGGCGGCACCGCCGGGGAGATCGGGCACATCACGCTCGACGAGGCAGGGCCGGTCTGCCGCTGCGGCAACCGCGGCTGCCTGGAGACCTTCACGGCCGCCCGGTACGTGCTCCCGCTGCTCCAGCCCAGTCACGGCAAGGACCTGACCATGGAGGGCGTCGTACGGCTGGCCAGGGACGGCGACCCGGGCTGTCGTCGGGTGATCGCCGACGTCGGCCGTCACATCGGCAGCGGTGTGGCCAATCTCTGCAATCTGCTGAACCCCAGCCGGGTGGTCCTGGGCGGTGACCTCGCCGAAGCCGGTGAGCTGGTGCTGGGGCCCATCAGGGAGTCCGTGAGCCGCTACGCGATCCCCAGTGCCGCGCGCCAACTCTCCGTGCTTCCAGGGGCACTTGGCGGGCGCGCCGAGGTGCTCGGGGCGCTCGCCCTCGCACTGAGTGAGATGGGTGATTCGACCCTTTTGGACGGCTCCGCCGCCGCGGCCCTTCCGGCGGCCACGCCTGCCTTCACTTAGATAACGGATGGCACCGTTGCCATCTCGTTAAGTATTTACTTCTTGACGTCGTACTCGCGGCCGAGTTGACTTCCAGCCACCTCGGCCGCAACGACGCGGCCTCGTCAGGGAGGTTTCTAGAGTGAACACGCGTATGCGTCGTGCCGCCGTTGCCGTTGCCGCTGGTGCGATGGCCGTCTCGCTGGCCGCCTGTGGCAGTGCCAAGGAGTCCAAGGACAGCAGCAGCTCCTCCTCGTCGTCCGCCAAGAAGGGTGACGACATCAAGATCGGTCTCCTTCTCCCGGAGAACAAGACCGCGCGCTACGAGAAGTTCGACCGCCCGCTGATCGAGAAGAAGATCAAGGAGCTGACGAACGGCAAGGCGCAGGTCGAGTACAACAACGCCCGCCAGGACGCGAACCTGCAGGCTCAGCAGGTCGACACGATGATCACCAACAAGGTGGACGTCCTCATCGTGGACGCGGTGGACGCCAAGGCGATCCAGAACTCCGTGCAGAAGGCCAAGGACGCCGGCATCAAGGTCGTCGCCTACGACCGCCTCGCCGAGGGCCCGATCAGCGCCTACACCTCGTTCGACAACACGCAGGTCGGCAAGACGCAGGGTGAGGCCCTGCTGAAGGCGCTGGGCGACAAGGCCAAGAAGTCCACCAAGATCGTCATGGTCAACGGCTCGGTCACCGACCCGAACGCCAAGCAGTTCAAGGACGGCGCGCACTCCGTCCTGGACGGCAAGGTGACCATCGCCAAGGAGTACGACACCAAGGAGTGGTCGCCGGACAACGCCAACTCCGAGATGGAGGCGGCGATCTCCTCGGTCGGCAAGGGCAAGATCGCGGGCGTCTACTCCGCCAACGACGGCATGGCCGGCGGTATCATCACCGCCCTCAAGTCCGCGGGCGTCAAGGTCCCGGTCACCGGGCAGGACGCCGAGCTGGCCGGTGTGCAGCGCATCGTCTCCGGTGAGCAGAACATGAGCGTGTACAAGTCCTACCCGCAGGAGGCCGACGTCGCGGCCGAGCTGGCGGTCGCTCTGGCCAAGGGCACCAGCCTGGACACCATCGCCAAGGACAAGGTCTCCTCGGGCAGCGCCACGGACGTTCCGTCGATCATCGTGCCGGTCGTCTCGCTGACGAAGGACAACATCAAGGACACCGTCATCAAGGACGGCATCTACACCGTCGCCGACATCTGCACGAGCGACTACAAGGCCGCCTGCGCGAAGCTCGGCCTCAGCTAAGCAGCCCCAAGTCACCTCCCCGGTACGGGCGTCCACTCCCGGATGCCCCCGTGGGACGGGACCGGCTGTCCAAGGCTCCTCCGGCGCCCCGCGCATAAACAGCCCCGCAAGCTCGGCGCGGGGCGCCGGACGGAACTCCCCACATTCTTCTGCACAACCTCCCGCCGGGTCAGGCGGCGAAGGAGATGGTTCACGTGTCCGCTACGCCCGTGCTGGCGTTGCGCGGGGTCTCCAAGCGATTCGGTGCCGTCCAGGCGCTCACCGACGTAGAGCTTGAGGTCCACGCCGGTGAGGTGGTCGCCCTGGTGGGCGACAACGGCGCCGGAAAGTCCACGCTGGTCAAGACGATCGCCGGCGTGCACCCCATCGATGAGGGCGTCATCGAATGGGACGGCAAGGCCGTCTCGATCAGCCGGCCGCACGACTCCCAGGCCCTGGGGATCGCGACGGTCTACCAGGACCTCGCGCTGTGCGACAACATCGACGTCGTCGGCAACCTGTTCCTCGGCCGTGAGCTGAGGAAGTGGGGTGTCCTGGACGAGGTCGAGATGGAGCGCCGCGCCCGCGAGCTGCTCACCACGCTCTCGATCCGTATCCCCAGCGTGCGTATCCCGATCGCCTCGCTGTCCGGCGGTCAGCGCCAGACCGTGGCCATCGCCCGGTCCATGCTCGGCGAGCCCAAGCTGGTGATCCTGGACGAGCCCACCGCCGCCCTCGGCGTCGAGCAGACCGCCCAGGTCCTCGACCTCGTCGAGCGACTGCGCGAGCGCGGCCACGCCGTCATCCTCATCAGCCACAACATGGCGGACGTGAAGGCGGTGGCCGACAAGGTCGCCGTTCTGCGCCTCGGCCGCAACAACGGCGTCTTCGAGGTCAAGACGACCTCGCAGGAGGAGATCATCTCCGCCATCACGGGCGCCTCCGACAACGCTGTGACCCGCCGTGCGGCGCGCACGAACGGGGAGGTTTCCCAGTGACCATCGACAAGACCTCAGCGAACCTCGAAGAGACCCCCGAGGGTCCCGAGGAGTCCGTGGTGAACCCGGAGGCCCCGGCGGCCGCCGTCCCCGCGGTCGACCCGCGCCTGCTCGTGCGCGAGCAGGGCCTGCTGGGCTACTGGAACGACTTCAAGCGCAAGATGAAGGCCGGCGAGCTGGGATCCCTCCCGGTCGTCGTGGGCCTTGCGCTCATCTGCGTGATCTTCCAGTGCCTGAACTCCGAGTTCCTCTCCGCGCAGAACATCAGTGACATCACCGTCACGATGGTCGGTACGGGCATGATCTCGGTCGGCATCGTCTTCGTGCTGCTGCTCGGCGAGATCGACCTGTCGGTCGGCTCGGTCAGCGGCGCGGCCAGTGCCCTCGCCGCCGTGATGGCGGTCAACCAGGGTATGCCCGAGTGGCTGGCCGTCCTCGTCGCCATCGCCATCGGCGCGGCCATCGGTGCGCTGCACGGCTTCTTCTTCGCGGTGCTCGGCGCTCCCGCCTTCGCCGTGACGCTGGCCGGCCTGCTGTTCTGGCTCGGCTTCATGCTGAAGGTGCTGGGTGACGACGGCACGATCAACCTGAGCTACGACGGTCTGATCAGCAACCTGACCACGTACTTCTTCTCGGACGTGGCCGCCGCGTACGGCCTCGCCGGCGTCGTGGTCGTGCTGTTCTTCGTCTCCTCCTTCCTCGGCAACCGGCGCCGCGAGGCCGCGGGCGTCCCGTCCCGGCCGCTCAGCGACACGATCCTGCGCACCGTGCTGCTCGCCGTGGTCTCCTTCGCCGCGGCCTACATGTACAACCAGTACAAGGGCCTGCCGCTGGCCACGGTGATCTTCCTCGTGTTCCTGGTCGCCACCGACTTCGTGCTCCGCCGTACCGCCTACGGTCGCAAGATCTTCGCGCTCGGTGGCAGCGTGGAGGCCTCCCGCCGTGCGGGCATCAACGTCACGGCGGTGCGCATCTCGGTGTTCGCGATCTCCGGTGGCTTCGCCGCCATCGGCGGTCTGTTCCTGGCCTCGAAGATCGCCTCCGCCAACCAGAGCGCCGGCGCCGGCGACCTGCTGATGAACGCGATCGCCGCGGCCGTCATCGGTGGCACCTCGCTCTTCGGTGGCCGCGGCCGCACCTGGAACGCCCTGCTGGGTGTGCTGGTGATCGTGTCCATCCAGTACGGTCTCCAGCTGGAGTCCATCGCGGAGCCGGTGAAGTACATGATCACCGCCGCGGTGCTGCTGACCACGGTGGTCATCGACTCCATCACCCGTAAGACGCAGAAGACCGCGGGTCGCGCGTAACGGATCCGCCACGAAGATGCGGGGGGCGAGTGCGCGGGAACCGGTCCGTCGTGGCTGGTCGCGCGGCTCCCCGCACCCCTGGCAGGTCGAAGTGCCCGGTGCCTACAAGGTGCCGGGCACCTTCGTGTGCCGGACCCGGGCACCGGCGATCAAGCCGGAATAATAGACTCATCAACCCCGGCAAAAGCTCGATCAGCTCTACTGCAAGGAGGCACGGGTGCCGCTGCTGACCCGCATCAGGGGACCGCGCGATCTGGACCGGCTCAGCCTGGAGGAGCTGGACCAGCTGGCAGAGGAGATCCGGACCTTCCTCGTCGACGCCGTCTCCAAGACCGGCGGCCACCTCGGCCCCAACCTCGGTGTGGTGGAGCTGACCATCGCTCTGCACCGGGTCTTCGACTCACCGAAGGACAAGGTGCTCTGGGACACCGGTCACCAGTCCTACGTACACAAGCTGCTCACCGGCCGGCAGGACTTCTCCCGGCTGAAGATGAAGGGCGGCCTTTCCGGCTATCCGGCACAGGGCGAGTCCGAGCACGACGTCATCGAGAACAGCCACGCCTCCACGGTGCTCGGCTGGGCCGACGGCATCGCCAAGGCCAACGAGCTCAAGAAGCGGGACAGCCGTGTCGTCGCCGTCATCGGTGACGGCGCCCTGACCGGCGGCATGGCCTGGGAGGCGCTGAACAACATCGCCGACGCCAAGGACCGCCCGCTGGTCATCGTCGTCAACGACAACGAGCGGTCGTACGCGCCCACGATCGGCGGTCTCGCCAACCACCTGGCCACCCTGCGCACCACCGACGGCTACGAGCGCTTCCTCGCCCGCGGCAAGGACTTCCTGGAGCGCACCCCGGTCGTCGGCAGGCCGCTCTACGAGACCCTGCACGGCGCCAAGAAGGGCCTGAAGGACTTCATCGCCCCGCAGGGCATGTTCGAGGACCTCGGCCTGAAGTACGTCGGCCCGATCGACGGCCACGACATCGAGGCGCTGGAGTCGGCGCTGGCCCGCGCCAAGCGCTTCGGCGGCCCGGTCATCGTGCACTGCCTGACCGAGAAGGGGCGCGGCTACCAGCCCGCCCTCCAGGACGAGGCCGACCGCTTCCACGGCATCGGCCCCATCCACCCCGACACCGGCCTGCCGGTCAAGGCGGCGGGCGCCGACTGGACCTCCGTGTTCGGTGACGAGATGGTCAGGCTCGGCGAGGAGCGCGACGACATCGTCGCCATCACGGCGGCCATGCTCCAGCCGGTGGGCCTGGACAAGTTCGCCAAGCGCTTCCCCGACCGCGTCTACGACGTCGGCATCGCGGAGCAGCACGGCGCCGTCTCCGCCGCCGGCCTGGCGCACGGCGGGGTGCACCCCGTCTTCGCGGTGTACGCCACCTTCCTCAACCGCGCCTTCGACCAGGTCCTGATGGACGTGGCGCTGCACAAGTGCGGCGTGACCTTCGTCCTGGACCGGGCCGGCGTCACCGGCACCGACGGCGCCTCCCACAACGGCATGTGGGACATGTCGATCCTCCAGGTCGTCCCCGGGCTGCGGCTGGCTGCCCCGCGCGACGCCGAGCAGGTCCGCGCCCAGCTGCGCGAGGCCGTCGCCGTCGAGGACGCGCCGACCGTGGTGCGCTTCTCCAAGGGCGCCGTCGGCCCCGCCGTACCGGCTCTCCGCCAGGTCGGCGGCATGGACGTGCTGCGCGAGCCGGGCACCGACACGCCCGACGTGCTGCTGGTCTCCGTGGGCGCCCTCGCCCCGATGTGCCTGGAGATCGCCGGGCTGCTCGACAAGCAGGGCATCTCGACCACCGTCGTCGACCCGCGCTGGGTCAAGCCCGTCGACGAGGCCATGGCCCCGCTCGCCGAGCGGCACCGGGTGGTCGTCACCGTCGAGGACAACAGCCGCGTCGGCGGCGTCGGCTCCGCGATCGCGCAGGCACTGCGCGACGCGGGCGTGGACGTGCCGCTGCGTGACTTCGGCATCCCGCCGCGCTTCCTCGACCACGCCTCCCGCGCCGAGGTCATGACCGAGATCGGCCTGACCGCGCCGGACATCGCCCGCCAGGTCACCGGTCTGGTCGCCAAGCTCGACGGCAGGCTGGACGCCAAGTTCGGCGGCACGTCCGCCGTCGTGGACCCGGTGGAGCCGGCGCGCGACTAACGCGACCGGAGAAGGCCTCGAAAGGGCCGGTTCCGCCTCACTTCCAGGTGGCGGAACCGGCCCTTTTGCGTGAACCTGCGTATGTCGGGGCATACGCATCCCCAGCCCTCTCGATCATGTCGAGGACGACGAGCGCGTGGGAGGTAGGCCCAGTGACCAGCACCCTCTTCCGTACGAAGAAGGTCGAGCAGTCCATCCTCGACACCGAGGAACCGGAACACGCGCTCAAGAAGTCCCTGTCAGCCCTCGACCTGACCGTCTTCGGCGTCGGCGTCATCATCGGCACGGGCATCTTCGTCTACACGGGTTCGGTCGCCAAGACCACCTCCGGTCCCGCGATCGCCCTGTCGTTCGTCGCGGCGGGCATCGTCTGCGCCCTGGCCGCCCTCTGTTACGCCGAGTTCGCCTCCACCGTCCCGGTGGCCGGGTCGGCGTACACGTTCTCGTACGCCTCGATCGGCGAACTGCCCGCCTGGATCATCGGCTGGGACCTGGTGCTGGAATTCGCCCTGGGTACGGCGGTGGTGGCCGTCGGCTGGTCCGGCTACTTCCGGTCGTTCCTGTCGAACAACATCGGATGGAACATCCCCGAGGTGCTCGGCGGGCGGGACGGCGCCTCGGGATTCGGCTTCGACATCTTCGCCTCCCTGCTGGTCCTGGTGCTCACGGCCGTGCTCGTGGTCGGCATGAAGCTGTCCGCACGGGTCACCCAGGTGGTCGTGGCGATCAAGCTGGTCGTCGTGCTCATCGTGATCATCGCCGGGGCGTTCATCGTCAACACCGCCAACTACCACCCCTTCATCCCCCCGTCCGAACCGGCGGCCTCCACCAGCGCCATCAAGGCGCCGCTGATCCAGCTGATGTTCGGGTGGGCGCCGTCGAACTTCGGCGTGATGGGCATCTTCACCGGCGCCTCGATCGTCTTCTTCGCCTTCATCGGCTTCGACGTGGTGGCCACGGCCGCCGAGGAGACCCGCAACCCGCAGCGCGACATGCCGCGCGGCATCATCGGCTCGCTGCTCATCTGCACGCTGCTGTACGTGGCGGTGTCGATCGTCGTCACCGGCATGGAGAAGTACACGAACCTGTCCGTGCAGGCGCCGCTCGCCCAGGCCTTCAAGGCCACGGGCCACCCCGCCTACGCGGGCATCATCAGCTTCGGCGCCACCATCGGCCTGATCACGGTGTGCATGATCCTGCTGCTCGGCCAGACCCGCGTGTTCTTCGCGATGAGCCGCGACGGCCTGCTGCCGCGCTTCTTCTCGCACACCCACCCGCGCTACCGGACGCCGTACCGGCCGACCATCCTGCTCGGCGTGATCATCGCGGTCATCGCGGGCTTCACCAGCCTCGAGACGCTCGGTGAGCTGGTGAACATCGGCACCCTGTTCGCCTTCATCATCGTCGCGATCAGCGTGGTCATCCTCCGCAGGACCCGCCCCGACCTGCACCGTGCCTTCCGCACCCCGTGGGTCCCGGTCGTCCCGATCCTGTCGGTGTGCGCCTCGCTGTGGCTGATGCTCAACCTGCCCACCGAGACCTGGATCCGGTTCGCCATCTGGATGGCCATCGGCTTCGTCGTCTACTTCGCCTACGGCCGCTCGCACAGCCGCCTCGGCCGCCAGGAGGAGACGACCCGGGACGACGTCCTGGGCGGGCACGAGCACCACGACAGGAAGAAGCCGTAGGCGCGGCGCCGCCGCTCAGCCGAGTACCGTACGCGGGCCCGTCACCTCGGCGCCCAGGTCGGACACCCTGCGCCGCAGCTCGCGGTCGGCGGTGACGACCAGGCGGGGCCGGTCGGCGGTGCCGGAGACCAGCTCCACGATCCAGTCGTCCCCGCTGCCGGGCGCGGACTCCACCCGCACCCCCGGCACCGACTCCACGCCCCGTGCCGCGCCCTCCACGACCAGCACGATCTCCGAAGGATCCGCGTGGCCGGGAACCCCGCCGGTGGCCAGCCGGTCCCGCAGCCGCTCGGCGGCCCCCTTGCGGTCCTTCCACCAACCGTCGGGCTTCGATCCGACGACGTTCGCGCAGTCGACGATCACGAGCAGGGGATCGTCCGTGTCCGGGGAACCATGTGCATCGTCCATACCCCAAGAGTGGCACTTAACCGATGGGGCGGCGCGGAGCCCCGGGGGAGAACGGAAAAACCGGGTGCCGTACCCCCGGTGGAGGTACGGCACCCGGTCTGTTCCGCTCGGCGTTACGCCGGGACGCTCGCCACGCCCGGAGCCAGGAACTTCTTGCCGTTCACGCGCTCCGAGACACCCTCGCGGTCCAGGTACGGCGTGATGCCGCCCAGGTGGAAGGGCCAGCCGGCGCCCGTGATCAGGCACAGGTCGATGTCCTGGGCCTCGGCGACGACGCCCTCGTCGAGCATCAGGCCGATCTCCTGGGCCACCGCGTCCAGGACCCGCTCGCGGACCTGCTCCTCGGTCAGGACGCTGTCGCCCTGCTTCAGCAGCGCCGCGACCTCGGGGTCGAGCTCCGGCTTGCCGCTGTCGTAGACGTAGAAGCCGCGCTTGCCGGCCTCGACGACCGCCTTGAGGTTCGGGGAGACCGTGAAGCGCTCCGGGAACGCGCGGTGCAGCGTCTCGGAGACGTGCAGGCCGATCGCCGGGCCGACCAGCTCCAGCAGCACCAGCGGGGACATCGGCAGGCCGAGCGGCTCGACGGCCTTCTCCGCGACCTCGACCGAGGTGCCCTCGTCGATGACGTTCTGGATCTCGCCCATGAAGCGGGTCAGGATGCGGTTCACGACGAACGCCGGGGCGTCCTTGACCAGAACCGCGGTCTTCTTCAGCTTCTTGGCCACGGCGAACGCGGTCGCGAGCGACGCGTCGTCCGTCTGCTCACCGCGGACGATCTCCAGCAGCGGCAGGATCGCGACCGGGTTGAAGAAGTGGAAGCCGACGACCCGCTCGGGGTGCTTCAGCTTCGACGCCATCTCCGACACGGACAGCGAGGAGGTGTTGGTGGCGAGGACCGCGTGCGCCGGGGCGACCGCCTCGACCTCCGCGAACACCTGCTGCTTGACACCGATCTCCTCGAAGACGGCCTCGATGATGAAATCGGCGTCCGCGAAGCCCTCGGCCTTGTCCAGGACACCGGTCACCAGCGCCTTGAGGCGGTTGGCCTTGTCCTGGTTGATCCGGCGCTTGCCGAGCAGCTTGTCGATCTCGGCGTGGACGTAGCCCACACCCTTGTCGACGCGCTCCTGGTCGATGTCGGTCAGCACGACCGGCACCTCCAGGCGGCGCAGGAACAGCAGCGCGAGCTGGGAGGCCATCAGACCGGCGCCGACGACACCTACCTTGGTGACCGGACGCGCCAGCGACTTGTCGGGCGCACCGGCCGGACGCTTGCCGCGCTTCTGCACCAGGTTGAACGCGTAGATGCCGGCGCGCAGTTCACCGCCCATGATCAGGTCGGCGAGGGCCTGGTCCTCGGCGTCGTAGCCCTGCTGCAGGTCGCCGTTCTTGGCGGCCGCGATGATGTCGAGGGCGCGGTAGGCGGCCGGGGCAGCGCCGTGCACCTTGGAGTCCGCGATGAAACGGCCCTTGGCGACGGCCTGGTCCCAGGCCTCGCCGCGGTCGATCACCGGACGCTCGACCTCGACGTCACCCTTGAGGACCTGGGCGGTCCAGATCAGCGACTGCTCCAGGAAGTCGGCACCCTCGAACAGCGCGTCGGCGATGCCGAGTTCGAAGACCTGCTTGCCCTTGAGCTGCTTGTTCTGGTTCAGGCTGTTCTCGATGACGACCGAGACGGCCTTGTCCGCGCCGATCAGGTTCGGCAGCAGCACGCAGCCGCCCCAGCCGGGAACCAGGCCGAGGAAGACCTCGGGCAGCGAGAACGCCGGGATCGCCTTGGAGACGGTCCGGTAGGAGCAGTGCAGGCCGACCTCGACGCCGCCGCCCATCGCCGCGCCGTTGTAGTAGGCGAAGGTGGGAACGGCCAGCTTCGACAGGCGCTTGAAGACCTCGTGGCCGCCCTTGCCGATGGCGAGCGCGTCCTCGTGCTTCGTCAGCAGCTCGACGCCCTTGAGGTCGGCGCCGACCGCGAAGATGAACGGCTTGCCGGTGAGGCCGACGCCGACGATCGCGCCGTCTGCGGCCTCCTTCTCGACCTGGTCGATCGCGGCGTTCAGGTTCGCCAGCGAGGCCGGGCCGAAGGTGGTCGGCTTGGTGTGGTCGAAGCCGTTGTCCAGCGTGATGAGCGCGAAGCGCCCGGCGCCGTACGGCAGTTCGAAGTGGCGGACGTGCGCGGACGTCACGACCTCGTCCGGGAACAGCTCGGCCGCACCCTTCAACAGCTCAGCGGTGGTGCTCACTTGTCCCCCTCGAAGTGCGGGTTTTCCCAGATGACCGTCGCGCCCATGCCGAAGCCGACGCACATGGTGGTCAGGCCGTAGCGGACGTGCGGCTGCTCCTCGAACTGGCGGGCCAGCTGCGTCATCAGACGGACGCCGGAGGAGGCGAGCGGGTGACCGTAGGCGATGGCGCCGCCGTACTGGTTGACGCGCGCGTCGTCGTCCGCGATGCCGTAGTGCTCCAGGAAGGCCAGCACCTGGACGGCGAAGGCCTCGTTGATCTCGAAGAGGTCGATGTCCTCGATCGACAGCCCCGCCTGGGCGAGGGCCTTCTCGGTCGCCGGGATCGGGCCGTAGCCCATGACCTCCGGCTCGACGCCCGCGAAGGCGTACGACACCAGGCGCATCTTGACCGGCAGGCCGTTCTCGCGGGCGAAGTCCTCGCTCGCGATGATGGAGGCGGTCGCGCCGTCGTTCAGACCGGCCGCGTTGCCCGCGGTGACCCGGCCGTGCACGCGGAACGGGGTCTTCAGACCCGCGAGGCTCTCCATGGTCGTGCCCGGGCGCATCGGCTCGTCGGCCGTGACCATGCCCCAGCCGGTCTCGCCGGCGTCCGCGTTGGTGCGGCGCACCGAGATCGGCACCAGGTCCTGCTGGATCTTGCCGTCGGCGTACGCCTTGGCGGCCTTCTCCTGCGAGCGCACCGCGTACTCGTCGGCGCGCTGCTTGGTGATCGTCGGGTAGCGGTCGTGCAGGTTCTCGGCGGTCATGCCCATGAACAGGGCGGACTCGTCGACCAGCTTCTCGCTCACGAAGCGCGGGTTCGGGTCGACGCCCTCGCCCATGGGGTGGCGGCCCATGTGCTCGACGCCACCGGCGATGACGGCGTCGTAGGCGCCGAAGGCGATCGAACCGGCGGTGCTCGTCACGGCGGTCAGCGCGCCGGCGCACATGCGGTCGATCGAGTAGCCGGGCACCGACTGCGGGAGGCCCGCGAGGATGCCGGCGGTACGACCGAGGGTGAGGCCCTGGTCACCGATCTGCGTGGTCGCGGCGATGGCGACCTCGTCGATCTTCTTCGGGTCCAGGCCGGGGTTGCGGCGCAGCAGCTCCCGGATCGCCTTCACGACGAGGTCGTCGGCCCGGGTCTCGTGGTAGATGCCCTTCGGGCCCGCCTTGCCGAACGGGGTGCGGACGCCGTCGACGAAGACGACGTCCCTGACGGTACGAGGCACGATGGCTCTCCTCCAGGGTGCGGGGTGGCACTGCCGCGACGCGCACATGCGCTGAGCGCGCGCTCAGGACCCATGCTACTTATGAGTAACGTAGCTGCACACCCCCACCCCAGGGAGCGGCGAACGTCACATGCGCCGGCCGCCGGGAGCTTGGCGTGAACTCGACGCCCGGAGCGGCGGTGTCGGGCCATCTATGAGGGGTGTCGTCGACGATTGTGGCGCCGTGGTGGGTGGTTCGTGCCGGGTGCCGGGTGCCGGGCGGTTCGTGCCGGGTGCCGGTCGGGGGTGGCTGGTCGCGCAGTTCCCCGCGCCCCTTGGGTGCGCGTTCCGCGCGGTGTTTGCGGCGCTCGTGCCTTTTGGGCGGCTGCACGTTGGCCTTCGGGGGTGGCGGGGGCCGTGTCGTGGGGCCGGGCGGCTGGGTGCGAGTTGCGTACGCCGTGGTGGGTGGCGGGCGGTGTGTGCCGGGTGCCGGTCGGGGGTGGCTGGTCGCGCGGTTCCCCGCGCCCCTTGGGTGCGCGTTCCGCGCGGTGGTTTGTGGCGCTCGTGCTTTGAGTGGCCGCACCTTCGTCTTCGTGGCGGGGTCCGTGCCGTGGGGCGATCGGCTTTGTGACGGACGGCTGGGCGTGCGCGGTGGGCGCGTGCGGGGCGCCCATGACGGCGCGTGCGGTGGGCGACGGCACTCGTCATGGGCGCCCCGGCGCCGGCAGGGGCGACCTGCGTGCGCCGTGGGCGACCGCTACCCCCATGGGCGGCCGGCGCCTGCCATGGGCGACCGGAATTTGCCATGGGTGACCGCCTCTTGGGCGGTCAGCGCCTGCCGTGGGCGACCGCCTTCTCCGTGGTCGATCGCCCTGCAGCATGGGTCCCGTCATCCCCGAAGGCGGCCGGCGCCTGCCGTGGGTGACCGTGCTTGCTGTGAAGTGTCTGCGGTCACCGTGGGGCCGCGGGCGGCGTGAACCGGCCGCGTGCGTCGCCAGTGTCCGCGTCCTTCACGGACGTTCCGCGCCGTCCGTGGTCGGTGTCGGGGTCCTACGGAGCTACGCGCCCTCGGTCGACAGGGCGGTGATCAGGACGGGTGTCACCTGTTCCACCTGCCAGGGGCGTGCCCCGAAGCCCGCGAGGGTCGCGGCCACGGCGTCGGCCGTCGGCGGCTCCCAGCAGACGCGCCGCACCGTGTCGGGGGACATCAGGTTCTCCTGCGGCATGTTCAGCTGCTCGGCCAGCGCCGACACCCCCGCCCGTGCCGCGGACAGCCGGGCCGCGGCGGCGGGGTCCTTGTCGGCCCAGGCGCGCGGCGGCGGAGGTCCGGTGACCGGCTGCCCGGGCTGCGGCAGCGCGCTCTCGGGAAGCGCCTTGGCCCGGTCGACGGCCGTCTGCCACTGCTCCAGCTGCCGTCGGCCCGTCCGGTGCCCGAACCCGCTCAGCGCGGCCAGCGTGTGCACGTTGGACGGCAGGGCGAGGGCGGCCTCCACGATCGCCGCGTCGCTCAGCACCTTGCCCGGGGACACGTCACGCCGCTGGGCGATCAGGTCCCGGGTCTGCCACAGCTCCCGTACGACGGCCAGCTGCCGGCGCCGCCGTACCTTGTGCATGCCCGACGTGCGGCGCCAGGGATCCTTCCTCGGCTCGGCCGGCGGCGCGGACGCGATCGCGTCGAACTCCTGCAGGGCCCACTCCAGCTTGCCCTGGCGGTCCAGCTCCTTCTCCAGGGCATCGCGCAGGTCGACGAGGAGTTCCACGTCCAGCGCGGCATAGCGCAGCCACGGCTCGGGCAGTGGCCGGGTCGACCAGTCGACGGCGGAGTGGCCCTTCTCCAGGACGAACCCGAGGACGCTCTCGACCATCGCGCCGAGGCCGACCCGGGGGAACCCGGCGAGCCGTCCCGCCAGCTCGGTGTCGAACAGACGGCTGGGCACCATGCCTATCTCGCGCAGGCACGGCAGGTCCTGCGTGGCCGCGTGAAGCACCCACTCGACGCCGGACAGCGCCTCGCCGAGACCGGACAGGTCGGGGCAGGCGACGGGGTCGATGAGGGCGGAGCCGGCGCCCTCGCGGCGCAGCTGCAGCAGGTAGGCGCGCTGGCCGTACCGGTATCCGGAGGCGCGCTCGGCGTCGACGGCGACGGGGCCGGAGCCGGCGGCGAAGGCGGCGATCATCTCGGCGAGGGCGGCCTCGTCGGCGATCACCGGCGGAATGCCCTCGCGGGGTTCGAGCAGGGGGGTGGGCGCCTCCGTCACAGAAGATCCGGCGTCGTCCGGAGGGGTACCTCCAGTGGTGCGCGGGGAACTGTCTGCTGCGGTCTCTTGGGCGTCCGTCACCTGTCAAGGGTATCCGTGTCAGCACGGCGCCCGTCGCCGGAACGTTCCGTCGACGGGCGCTGTGGGGTCGTAAACCAGTCAGGTCGGTGAAACTTCCGGTTCACACGGGTGAGCCGGCGGTACCGCGGAGGGGCTCAGTCGACGCATCGGCTCAGTGGATGATCCCGGTGCGCAGGGCCACCGCCACCATGCCGGCGCGGTCGCCCGTGCCGAGCTTGCGGGCGATGCGGGCCAGGTGGCTCTTGACGGTCAGGGCGGACAGGCCCATGGAGACGCCGATCGCCTTGTTCGACTGTCCCTCGGCGACCAGTCGCAGTACCTCCACCTCGCGTCCGGACAGCTCGCGGTAGCCGCCCGGGTGGCTCGGGGCACCCGGGGGGCGGCGGTGCATGCGGGCGGCGGAACCGAGGGGGGCTGCACCAGGTCGGGTGGGGAGCCCGATGTTGGTGCGGGTGCCGGTGACGACGTAGCCCTTGACCCCACCGGCCAGGGCGTTGCGGACGGCGCCGATGTCGTCGGCGGCGGACAGCGCCAGGCCGTTGGGCCAGCCGGCGGCGCGGGTCTCGGACAGGAGGGTCAGGCCGGAGCCGTCGGGCAGGTGGACGTCGGCGACGCAGATGTCGCGGGGGTTGCCGATGCGGGGACGAGCCTCCGCGATGGACGAGGCCTCGATGACGTCGCGCACACCGAGCGCCCACAGATGGCGGGTGACGGTGGAGCGGACGCGCGGGTCGGCCACGACCACCATGGCGGTCGGCTTGTTCGGGCGGTAGGCGACCAGGCTTGCGGGCTGCTCGAGGAGAACGGACACCAGGCCTCCTGGGTGGGGGACGGGGCCGGCTTGTGGGGATGAAGCCGGGACGAACCGTGCTTTCAAGGTCACAGTCGTCTTCGGCAGCAAACCCGTCCGCCTTTAGAGAATGATCACGATCTAGTGAGTAACAATCCGTGCAATTCGGACACGCGATCGATCATCCGAAGATCGACTCGGTCCGGGCCGATGCGATTCGAGTACGGAAAGTGGCCGTATCGACAAAGAGAGGGTCAATAAAACGATCGTGAGGACTGACCCGTCGGGACCGTCGGGTACACGTCACCGAGACGGTGGACCCACGTATCGGCGAGATCGCGGCCCCCGCACCTCACCTGTCGAGGTCGAGGTGGTGGAGTTGGACCGGACCCGGATGCACGCGCTTCACCGGCCGAGAGCGCAGACCTCGCGCCTCAACGGCCGGGACCGAAGACGCCCCGTCTCACCGGGACTGCGGCCCCCTGCGCTGCGGCAGTGTCACCACCGAGGCGTCGCCCGGGCCGGCCGGGGGCAGGCCGGCGACCTGGGCCAGCAGATCGCACCACGAGGCCAGGTGCGCGGCCGTGTCCGGCACTCCGCCGAGCCCCTCGCGAGGCGTCCAGGACGCCCGGATCTCGATCTGTGAGGCGGGCGGCCGCTCGGACAGCCCGCCGAAGTAGTGCGACCCCGCGCGCGTGACCGTGCCGCTCGGCTCGCCGTAGGTGAGCCCGCGCGACTGCAGCGCGCCGGTCAGCCACGACCAGCACACCTCCGGCAGCAGCGGATCGGCCGCCATCTCCGCCTCCAGCTCCGCCCGTACCAGCGTCACCAGGCGGAACGTCCCGCGCCAGGCCTCGTGTCCGGCCGGATCGTGCAGCAGCACCAGCCGCCCGTCGGCCAGGTCCTGCTCGCCGTCGACCACCACGGCCTCCAGCGCGTACGCGAACGGGGCCAGCCGTTGCGGGGCGGGCGTCGGCTCCACATCGACCTGCGGCCGCAGCCGCGCGGCGCGCAGCGCGTCCACCGCGGCCCGGAACGCCGGCGGCACCGCATGAGCGGTGTCCTCCGCGTCGTCCATTCCGTCAGCGCCGTCCGACAGTCGTTCCTGAGCCGCAGCCATGCGGGGAAGAGTAAGGGGAAGCGGGCCGTCGCGCGGGGCAAGACACCCCCTGAGGGCGGCGGCACTTCTGTGGTCCGGGCCGTGCGAGACTTGCCGACGTGAGTGCCAACGGAAGCCCCACGGGCCAGCAGCCGACCGCGACGTACGACAGCGCCTTCCTCAAGGCGTGCAGGCGCGAACCCGTGCCGCACACCCCGGTGTGGTTCATGCGTCAGGCCGGCCGCTCGCTGCCCGAGTACCGCAAGGTGCGCGAGGGTATTCCGATGCTCGAGTCCTGCATGCTGCCCGAGCTGGTCACCGAGATCACGCTCCAGCCCGTGCGCCGCCACGACGTGGACGCCGCGATCTACTTCAGCGACATCGTCGTACCGCTCAAGGCCATCGGCATCGACCTCGACATCAAGCCCGGCGTCGGCCCGGTCGTCGAGCGGCCGATCCGGACCCGCGCCGACCTGGCCCGGCTGCGCGACCTCACCCCCGAGGACGTCCCCTATGTCACCGAGGCGATCGGCCTGCTCACCCGTGAGCTGGGCGGCACCCCGCTGATCGGCTTCGCCGGGGCGCCCTTCACCCTGGCTAGCTACCTGGTCGAGGGCGGCCCCTCGCGCACGTACGAGAACGCCAAGGCGATGATGTACGGCGACCCCGAGCTGTGGGCCGACCTGCTGGACCGCCTCGCCGACATCACGGCCGGCTTCCTGAAGGTGCAGATCGAGGCCGGCGCCTCCGCGGTCCAGCTGTTCGACTCCTGGGTCGGCGCGCTGGCCCCGGCCGACTACCGCCGCTCCGTCATGCCCGCCTCGGCGAAGGTGTTCGAGGCCGTCGCCGGTTACGGCGTCCCGCGCATCCACTTCGGTGTGGGCACCGGCGAGCTGCTGAACCTCATGGGCGAGGCCGGCGCGGACGTCGTCGGCGTCGACTGGCGCATCCCGCTGGACGAGGCCGTCCACCGGGTCGGCCCCGGCAAGGCGCTCCAGGGCAACCTCGACCCGACGGTCCTGTTCACCGACAAGAAGACCATCGAGACCAAGGCCCAGGCGGTCCTCGACGCCGCCGCCGGCCTTGAGGGGCACGTCTTCAACCTCGGCCACGGCGTCATGCCGAACACCGACCCGGACGCGCTGACCCACCTCGTGGACTACGTCCACACGCACAGCGCCCGCTGAGCACGCCCGTTCACCACACCTGACGGGGCCGGGCCTGCCTGCCGAACAGCAGGCGGCGCGGCTCCGGCGGGGGCGGCGTGCCGGGTTTGAGCGGCCAGGCGAGCAGCATGCCCGCCAGGAACCCGACCACGTGCGCGGCGTAGGCCACCGTGCCGGTACCCGAGACACCGTGCCCGGACGAGTACACCGCCTGCAGCCCGAACCAGAAGCCCAGCACCAGCCATGCGGGCAGCCGCAGCGGCAGGAAGACCAGGAACGGGACCAGCACCCAGACCCTGGCCCTCGGGTACAGCACCAGATAGGCGCCCAGGACCCCGGCGATCGCCCCCGACGCGCCGATCAGCGGCTCGCCCGAGCCGTCGTTGAGCAACGCGAAACCGTAGCCGGCCGCGTAGCCGCAGACGACGTAGAAGAGGAAGAAGCGGATGTGCCCCATCCGGTCCTCGACGTTGTTGCCGAAGATCAGCAGGAAGAGCATGTTGCCCAGCAGGTGCAGCCAGCCGCCGTGCAGGAACATGGACGTGAACACCGACAGGGCCGGCGACTTGTGGTAGCCCGGCGGTCCCAGCACACAGCCCGGTCCGTGCGGGCCCACACCCACCTCGCCCGTCGGGACCACCTGGGGTATTCGGTGGTGGATCAGCTCTCTCGGGACCGCCGCGTAGTGGTCCATGAAGGCCTGCAGATGGCACAGCCGCGCCAGGTCGCCCGCCCCGCCCACGGAACCGGCCGTGCCGGGGGTGGTGAGGAAGACGAGGACGGCGGCGGCGATGAGGGCGTACGTCACGTACGGGGTGCGGCGTGCCGGATTCACGTCATGGACGGGGATGACCACATGAAAATACTGCCCGCGACACGGCGCGCGAATCCGTGAACGCCGCCGCGGGACTGTGCGTATCCCCTGTCAACCGACGTGAGGACAGGCGATGAACGCGATGAACGCTCCGCAGGTTCCGGTGATGCACGCTCTGCCCGACGGGGAGGCGGAGATCTCTCTGGTGGTGCGGCTTCCCTGGGAGGACGTCGCGCGGCTCGGCCAGGAGGCGGGACGGCTCGCCGCGCAGATGCAGCGGCCGGTGACGCTGGACGAGGCGGTGAGCCGCCGGCTGCGGTCGACCCGGCCGTCCGCGACCCACGCGAGGCCGGCGGGGGAGCAGCCTTCGCCCGTCTCCTCCGGCGTTTCCGCCAGTGCTTCCGTCGCCTCACTGCCACGGATCAGCGGGACGGCCTGAGCAACCGCCGTGCGCGGCCGAGGGCGTTGCCCCCCGCCCCGCCGAGGGCCGTTGCCCTCGCGCGTCCGCCGAAGGCGCTGTCCCGCGCGCGTTCAGGAGGGACCGTTGCGGACCGCCGCCGTCGCCTTTCTCGCCGCGACCAGGACCGGATCCCAGACCGGCGAGAACGGCGGGGCGTAGCCCAGATCCAGGGCGGTCATCTGCTCCACCGTCAGCTGCGCGGTCAGCGCCACCGCCGCGACGTCGACCCGCTTGCCCGCGCCTTCCCTGCCGACGATCTGGACGCCCAGCAGCCTGCCGGTGCGCCGTTCGGCGAGCATCTTGACGGTCATGGGGGAGGCGCCGGGGTAGTAGCCGGCGCGGCTGGTGGACTCGATGGTGACGGACTCGTACCGCAGTCCGACGCGGTCGGCGTCCTTCTCGCGCAGGCCGGTGCGGGCGATCTCCAGGTCGCAGACCTTGCTGACCGCCGTGCCGACGACGCCCGGGAAAGTGGCGTAACCCCCGCCGACGTTCGTGCCGATGACCTGGCCGTGCTTGTTGGCGTGCGTGCCGAGCGGCACGTACTGCTCCTGCCCCAAGACCAGGTTCAACACCTCGACGCAGTCGCCGCCGGCCCAGATGTCCTCGTGGCCGCGCACCCGCATCGCGAGGTCGGTGAGCAGCCCGCCGCGCACGCCCACCGGCAGCCCCGCGGCCCGTGCCAGGGCCGTCTCGGGGCGGACCCCGATCCCGAGGACGACGACGTCCGCCGGGTACGTGCCGCTCTCGGTGACCACGGCGCTCACCCGCCCGTCGTCCCCGGTCAGCACCTCGGTGACCTCGGCGTCGTTCACCATGGTGACGCCCAGGCCCTCCATCGCCCGGCGCACCAGGCGGCCCATGTCCGCGTCGAGGGTCGACATGGGCTCCTTGCCGCGGTTCACGACCGTCACCTCGAAGCCCCGCCTGATCAGCGCCTCCGCCATCTCCACGCCGATGTAGCCCGCGCCGACGACCACCGCGCGCCGGCCGGGTGTGCGCGCCAGCGTGTCGAGCAGCGCCTGCCCGTCGCCCAGGGTCTGCACCCCGTGCACCCCGGGGGCGTCGATGCCCGGCATGCGGGGGCGGACCGGCCGGGCCCCGGTGGCGATGACGAGCTTGTCGTACGACGTCCAGGACGCGGTACCGGAATCGACGTCACGCGCGCGTACCCGACGCCCGGCCACGTCGATCTCCGTGACCTCGGTGCGCAGCCGCAGGTCGATCCCGCGCGCGCGGTGCTCCTCGGGAGTGCGCGCGATCAGCTCGTCGCGCTCGGGGACGTCACCGCCCACCCAGTACGGGATCCCGCACGCCGAGAAGGAGGTGAAGTCGCCGCGCTCGAAGGCCACGATCTCCAGCTCGTCCGGCCCCCGCAGCCGGCGCGCCTGCGATGCCGCGGACATCCCCGCGGCATCGCCGCCGATCACGATCAGCCGCTGCCTGCCGCCCCGCCCACCACTCATGCTCATGCGAACACGCTACGGGGCGCGCCGATCTCACGTCCGGTCAGCTCCCTTCGCCGGGCTCCCGCGTGGCAGCCTCCGGTACCGGCCGCGCGTGCGGGAGCGGGCCCGGCACGTCCGTCGCGGGCACCGGGCGCGTGCGGCGCGGCAGCCGCGGGCGTACGACCCGCCGCCACAGCAGGAACAGCGCGGCGGCGAGCGCGGCGAACGGCAGGACCGCGCCCAGGGCGAGGGAGATCCAGCGCAGCATCGCGGCGAACCAGTGCCAGCCCCCCGACAAGGCGTCCAGGAAGCCCGGGGTGCCCTCCGCGGCGGCCCGCCGCACCGGCGTCCCGGACAGGGACAGGGTGATCGTCGCCAGGCTCGTACGGTCCTTCAGGGACGCCTGCTGGGCCAGCAGCGCCTCCAGGTCCGCCTCACGGCTGCTCAGCTCCCCTTCCAGGGCGACGACATCGCTCAGCCGGTCCGCCCGGTCCATCAGCTCGCGGATCCGCGCCACGCTCGCCCGCTGCGAGGCGACCCGGCTGTCCACGTCCACGACCTGGTCGGTGACGTCCTCCGCCTTCGCCGTGCGCTCGACCAGCTTCCCGGAGCCCTGCAGAGCGGCCAGGACCTCGTCGTACTTCGCGGCCGGCACGCGCAGCACGACCCGGGTGTACTCGTGGCCGCCGGAGTCCCGGCCGGTGTTCTCGCTGCCGACGTAGCCGCCCGCGGTCTCCGCGGTCGCACGCGCCGAGTCCAGGGCCTTCGGCACGTCCTTGACCTCGACGACGAGGGAAGCGGTGCGGATGACGGCGTTCGGCGCGAGCCGGGGCGTCCGGCGCCCGGACTTCGCGTCGCCCGCCGCACCGGCCTCACCGGCCGCATTGGCCTCGCCGGCTCCATCGGCTCCACTGCCCGGGGCGCCCGCCCGCTGTCCGGCAGCGGCGGGGCCGTCCGCGGCGGACTTCGCCGAGTCGCCGCCCGCGTCGCCGGCCCCGCCGCACCCGGCGAGGGCGAGGGAGACGGCGAGCAGGACAGCGGCCAGGCCCGGGACGCCCCGGACCGTTCCGGCCGGCCGGAACGTCCGAACCGCCCGCGCCGGACGGGCGGGAAGCGACGCGGGTTTCGGCGATCGTGATGTGCGCATGGGACGTACCCCCGGGGACGACGACTCCGACGCTCCTCCGACGCCAGGGGCACACGCCTACGTTCGGCGCCCGCGGTTCCGATGCGGTCACGGTCGGGACACGTCCCGGTGACCGGGTCCGAACGGGAGTGTCAGTGAGGTCTGAGAGAGTGGAGGGCATGAGCGCAACGGGTACGGGCACCAGGCATGTCGTCGTCGTCGGAGCCGGTGTCGCCGGGCTGGCCGCCGCGCACCGGCTGCTGGAGCGCGGGGCGCGGGTGACGGTGCTGGAGGCCTCCGGCCGGGTCGGCGGCAAGCTGCTGCCCGGCGAGATCGCGGGCGTCCGGGTGGACCTGGGAGCCGAGTCGATGCTCGCCCGCCGCCCCGAGGCGGTGGCCCTCGCGCGCGAGGTGGGCCTGGCGGACCGCCTCCAGCCGCCGGCCACCGCGTCCGCCTCGATCTGGACCCGCGGCGCCCTGCGCCCCATGCCCAAGGGGCATGTGATGGGCGTGCCAGGCACCGCCGCCGCACTGGCCGGCGTGCTGTCCGACGAGGGCCTGGCCCGTATCGAACGCGACGCCGAGCTGCCCCGCACCGAGATCGGCGAGGACGTTGCCGTCGGCCGTTACGTGGCGGAGCGGCTCGGCCGCGAGGTCGTCGACCGGCTGGTCGAACCCCTGCTCGGCGGGGTGTACGCGGGCGACGCGTACGGCATCTCGATGCGCTCGGCCGTCCCGCAGCTCTTCCAGGCCGCCCGCGCCCACGACTCCCTCATGGCGGCCGTCCGCGACATCCAGGCCAAGGCCGCCGCCCACCAGCAGACCGGCCCGGTGTTCATGGGCATCGAGGGCGGTGTCGGGCGGCTGCCGCTCGCGGTCGCCGAGTCGGTGCGGGCGCGCGGCGGCGAGATCCTGACCGGCACGCCGGTGCGGGAACTGCGCCGGATCGCGACGACCGGGCCGGCGGCGGACGGCGACACGACGGCACCGGGCGCCGTATGGCGGGTGGTCGCCGGTGACCGTGTGCTGCACACGGACGCCGTCGTCCTCGCCGTCCCCGCGCGCGCGGCCGCCGACCTGCTGCGCGCCGAGTCCCCGGCCGCCGCGGGCGAACTCGCCGCGGTCGAGTACGCCTCCATGGCCCTGATCACCCTCGCCTACCGACGCGCCGACCTCGCCCTGCCCGAGGGCAGCGGCTTCCTCGTGCCGCCCGTCGACGGCCGGACCATCAAGGCCTCCACCTTCGCCTCCCAGAAGTGGGGCTGGATCGCCGAGGACGACCCGGACGTGGTCGTCCTGCGCACCTCCGTGGGCCGTCACGGCGAGACGGAGGTGCTCCGGCGCGAGGACGCCGACCTGGTCGAGGTCTCCCGGCACGACCTGCGCGAGGCCACCGGCCTGGACGCCGTGCCCCTCGCCACCCGCGTCACCCGCTGGACCGACGGACTGCCCCAGTACCCGGTCGGCCACCACGCGCGCGTGGCCCGCGTCCGCGAGCACGTCGCCAAGCTGCCTGCCCTGGCGGTCTGCGGCGCCCAGTACGACGGTGTCGGCATCCCGGCGTGCATCGCGAGCGCCCACGCCGCGGTGGACCAGCTCGGCGGCGACGCGACCGGTGTCCGGGAACTCACTGCCAACCCGGTGCAGAGCCTGCACGGCGGAGCGGGAGAATAGGGACCATGAGTGACGACGCCCCCACCACCGAGTCCGGCAGGATCCCGAACAAGGGCAAGCTGGCCAAGGACCTCAACGAGGTCATCCGCTACACCCTGTGGTCGGTCTTCAAGCTGAAGGACGTGCTGCCGGAGGACCGCGCCGGTTACGCCGACGAGGTCCAGGAGCTGTTCGACCAGCTCGACGCGAAGGACGTGACGATCCGCGGCACGTACGACCTCTCCGGTCTGCGCGCCGACGCCGACCTCATGATCTGGTGGCACGCCGAGACCGCCGACCAGCTCCAGGAGGCGTACAACCTCTTCCGCCGCACCCGGCTGGGCCGCGCCCTGGAGCCGGTGTGGTCGAACATGGCGCTGCACCGCCCCGCCGAGTTCAACCGCTCGCACATCCCGGCGTTCCTCGCCGACGAGACGCCCCGCAACTACGTCAGCGTCTACCCCTTCGTGCGCTCCTACGACTGGTACCTGCTGCCCGACGAGGACCGCCGCCGCATGCTCGCCGATCACGGCAAGATGGCCCGCGGCTACCCGGACGTGCGCGCCAACACGGTCGCCTCGTTCTCCCTCGGCGACTACGAGTGGCTGCTGGCCTTCGAGTCCGACGAGCTGCACCGCATCGTCGACCTCATGCGGCACCTGCGCGCCTCCGAGGCCCGCATGCACGTCCGCGAGGAGGTCCCCTTCTACACGGGCCGCCGCAAGTCCGTGGCCGACCTGGTCGCCGGGCTGGCGTAGCTCCCCGGTACGACGGTGGACGCCGGTCGTGCGTGATCACGTGCCGTGGGCGCGGTGATCCGGCGACCGGCGACCGGCGACCGGCTACTCCGACCGGGCCCGGCCGGAGTCGCCCCCGCACGGCACCCGGCGGCGGCCGGCCGAAGCGGATCAGGCCGCGGTGTCCTCGGGGTACCAGCGCAGTTCCACGGTGTTGCCGTCCGGGTCCTGGACGTAGACCGAGGTGGCGTCGCCGCGTGCGCCGAAGCGCTCCACCGGGCCCTTGAGGACGGTGAAGGCTCCCGACCTGATGAACACGTCCCACTCCAGCGGTTCCACGGTGAGACAGATGTGGTCGACGTTGGACTCGCCCCGGGGGCCGTGGACCAGGTCGATGATGGTCTCAGGGGTGATGCGCACCGACGGGAAGGGGACCCGGCCGGCCCGCCATTCCGGGACGCGTACCGGTTCCAGGCCGAGCAGTCCGGTGTAGAAGCCGAGGGAGCGCTCGACATCCCCGACGTTGAGGACCAGGTGGTCGAATGCCTTCACGCGCAGCGAGGGCGTTCCGGCCCGGTCGGCGGGGCGGGTGGTGGTGTCCGAGGTGTTCATGGGGGCTTCCTTGGCTGGTGGAGTCCGTGCGGATCAGGACGCCCCTTACGATCCGCTGTGCGGAAACCGCCATCAAGGCGGCATCGGAATACGATCGTTGAGCCTGATTCAACGCCGGGGGGCGGCATGCTGGAACGCGTCGAGGCCGAGACCTTCCTGACCCTTGCCGAGGAACTGCACTTCGGCCGCACCGCCGAGCGCCTGCGTGTCACGACCGGGCGGGTCAGCCAGGTGATCAAGAAACTTGAGCGGCGGATCGGCGGCGCCCTGTTCGAGCGGACCAGCAGAACCGTCCGGCTCACGGCGGTCGGGCGGCAGTTGGCCGACGACCTGGTGCCCCTGGTCGCCGCGATGGAGGAGGCGCTGCGCAGGGCCGCCGACGCCAGCCGCGGTGTCACCGGAGAGCTGCGGGTCGCCTTCCTCGGCGAATGGACGGCCCCCACCCTCCTGGAGGTGGTCGGCCTGTTCAGTGAGCGCCACCCCGACTGCCGGGTCGACGTGCGGCAGGCCGAGCTGGCCAACTCGCGTGCGAGCCTGCTCGACGGCTCGGTGGACGTCCTCGTCGCCTCGTTCCCGTTCGACGGAATGACCTGCGGGCCGGTCCTCCTGACGGAGGAGCGGGTGCTCGCCGTCGCCGCCGGACATCCGCTCGCCGCGCAGGAGTCGGTGTCCGTGGAAGTGCTCGCGGAACACCCCGTGGTGCAGTATCCGGAGGTGACCTCGGCGGCGTTCAAGCGCGATCGCACACCCGACCGCACCCCGTCGGGCAGGCCGGTGCCGCAGGGCCCGGCCGGGGGTTCGCTCTCCGAAATGCTCACGCTGGTCGCTATGGGCAGGGGTGTCCTCCCGGTCGGGGAGCATGCCCGCCGCTACCACCCCCGGCCGGACGTCTCCTACGTGCCGCTGCGCGACGCGGAGCCGATCCGCCGGGGCCTGGTCCGGCTGCGGGGGAACACCACGGAGCGCGTCCGGGAGTTCGTACGTGCCGCGGCGGACGTCGCAGCCTCGAACCGCACGCTCTAGGGGGTGTCTCCCCGATCTTCGTGGGTCCGCGACGCCCGGCACGGCACCTCGCCGCACGGCCGAATCGCCCACGTACGCCCAGTACGAGGACGATCGGCCGCACGCCGAGGCACCGCACCGGACGCCGAGGCACCGCACCGGACGCCGCGGCCTGATCCACGAAGATCGAAGAGACACCCCCTGGCCACCCCGCCTCACACGTGCTCCAGCCGACCCCGCCTCGCCGTGTTCTAGTCGCCCTTGCCCTTCAGGGAGTCGCGCAGGGTCTGCCGGGCGGTGCGGCCGGCCGAGGTGGCCGGCCGCGGCTCCGGGCGCGGCGCGCAGGCGGCGCGCCGCCCCGGGACGCGGCCTTCCAGCAGGTAGGCGTCCAGGTGGGCGTTGACGCACGGGTTCGGGCCGCCGGCGATCCCGTGGGTGCCCGCGTCCCGCTCGGTGACCAGCACCGAGCCGGCCAGGCGCCGGTTCATCTCCAGGGCCCCCGCGTACGGCGTGGCCGCGTCCCGTTCGGCGGCCAGGATCAGCACCGGCGGCAGCTCACCGGGCCCGGTGCGGACGTCCAGCGGCTGCTGCCGGGGCGCCGGCCAGTAGGCGCAGGGCAGGTTCGCCCACGCGTTGTCCCAGGTCTCGAAGGGCGCCACCCGGGCCAGCCGGGTGTTGTCGCGGTCCCACACCTTCCAGTCCGTCGGCCAGGGCGCGTCGTTGCACTCGACGGCCGTGTACACCGCGCTGCCGTTCTCCGCCTCGGTGGCCGTCTCGGGGCTCGGCGCGCCCAGCCTGATCAGGGGCTTCGCGTCCCCCTTCAGATAGGCCGACAGCGCGGCCGCCCGGCTCGGCCAGAAGTCGTCGTAGTACCCGGCCATGAGGAAGGTGTTCTGCAGCTGGCCCGGGCCGACCTTCCCGCCCGCCGCCTTCTCGGCCAGCCGGCGGCTCGCGGTGTCGTAGGCGCCCTGCACCTTCTGCGCCGTCTTCCCGAGCCCGTAGACGTCGTCGTGGCGGGCGACCCAGTCGCGGAAGTCCGCCCAGCGGTCCTCGAACGCGGCCGACTGGTCGAGGTTGTCGCGGTACCAGACCTGGGCGGGGTCGGGGTCGACCGCCGAGTCCAGCACCATGCGCCTGAGGTGCGAGGGGAACAGGGTGCCGTACACCGCGCCGAGGTAGGTGCCGTACGACGCGCCCATGAAGGTCAGCCGGTCCTCGCCCAGCGCGGCCCGCAGGACGTCCAGGTCACGGGCGTTGTTGAGCGAGGTGTAGAAGCGCAGCCCGCTTCCCGACCGCTTCGCGCAGCCGCGCGCGTACGCCTTCGCCCGCGCGATGCGCTGCCGCTTGTATGCCTCCGTCGGGTGGGTCGGCGCCTGTGTGGGCCCCTTGAAGAAGTGCTCGGGGTCCTCGCAGGACAGCGGGGCCGAACGGTCCACGCCGCGCGGTGCGTAGCCCACCAGGTCGTAGGCGGCCGCGATCCGCTTCCACTCGGGCACCATCCCGATCATCGGGAAGGCCATGCCGGAGGCGCCGGGGCCGCCCGGGTTGTAGACGAGGGCACCCTGCCGGGGCACCTTGCGCTTGCTGTTGTACGGGTCCTTCCGGGTGGCCGGCATGCGGCTGACCGTCAGCTCGATCTGCTTGCCGAAGGGGTGCGCGTAGTCCAGCGGGACGCGGACCGTGCCGCACTTCATGCCGGCCGGCGCGGGCAGGTCGGCGGGGCACGTACCGAAGGCGATGCCGGCCGTACGGGCCCGCGCGGCGGCCGTCGCGGTCCCGCGCACCTCGGCCGCGGCCGAGGCCGGTGCGCCGGACCCACCCGGCACGCGCGGCACACCGGGTGCGGCGGGTGACGGGGCCGCGGCCAGCGTGGTCAGGAGCAAGGATCCGGCGGCCGAGTACAGGGCGGCAGCTCTCATCGCGTATCCCTTCGGTGCGCGGGGGCGATGGCACGGCTGCCAGGGCCCGGCGACAACAGAAGGGATGTTTCGTAGGGCTGTCGGTGAAGGCAAGCACCGCTCGGCCGGTGTCGGCCCCAATGCCCCCTGTGCGCCCCCTGGAAAAGCGTTCACTCCCGCCAGGGCTGGTCGCGGTGGGTGAAGGCGGCCCGCAGTTCCGGCTCGCCTATGGCACGGATGCCCCGTATGGCGACGGAGGTGAGGAAGGAGCGCTCGTCACGGCTCCCGCCCCTGGCCCGGCGGCGGTTCAGGGCGCCGAGCAGCCGCTGCCCGGCCGGGGACGCCCAGCGGGTGGCGGAGTGCCCCTCGATCCGGGCGATGGCCAGACAGCTCAGGGCGAGGCCGAGGGGCAGCGCGAACCACAGTGCCATCAAGGAGCGCGGCATCCCGGTCTCGGTGGGCATCAGCAGCGCGGTGGCGCCCAGCGCCAGCACGACCGGAGCGGCGGCGCGGACCTGGCGCAGCCCGGCCGCCACGGTGACCGGGGTGTCGTCGGGTATCGCGAGCCCGGCGCGCACCAGACCGTCGGCGAGCCTGCGTACGGCCTCGGTCCCGGCCGCGGCGGTCCGGACCGGGGCTATCCGTGACTGCCCCTCGGGCCCGATCGCGCCGATGACCGACTGTTCCATCTCGTCGTGGCCCAGCGGGTCGACCACCGTGGCCCAGCCGGTGTGCGCGAGCAGCAGCCGGCGCTGCCGGGCCATGGAGACCATGGTCAGATCGGCGACCCGCGCGGGGCCGCCGGAGAGGAACGCGGCTTCGTAGAGCGTCAGATCGCGCTCGTGGCCCGCCGCCGCGGCCTCCCGGTCCGCGGCCGCCGTGCGCATGGCGGCCAGGCAGAGACGGGTGCACGCGAGGCCGGTGAAAGCCCAGGCCAGGACGAGGAGGAGGACCCAGAACATGACGCGTTTCTATGCCAGCGGCCCGGGAAACACCATGCCTTGTTCACTATCCGGACAGAGTGTTGCCGGTATGTGACGTTCCGTTTCGTTCGCAGGTCAACTCGCGCCGGAGGGCGGGGGACTGGAGGCCGCGGGAGGCAGCGAGTACGACACGGAAGCGGGCGTGGACGCGGCGCCGGGCCCCGGAGCGGAGGCGGACGGCGAGGGGGTGACCGGAACCGCGTCGGCGGGGTCGACGGCGGGAGGCGAGGGCACCGGGGTGGGGGAGGCCGCCAAGTCCCGGGCGAGCGCGGAGAAGTCGACGTATCCCGTCGCTTCCAGGATCTTGATGTGGTCCAGCACGGTCGCGTTGGCGTCGTCGGCGAGGTCGCGCACCAGTGAGTTCTGGGTGCCGGCCCGGACCTGGGCGACCAGGGAGAACACCCGGCCGTGCGCGAGCCGCAGGATTCCCGCGAACTGGCGGTCGAAGTCCTGCTCTTGCGCCGCGCGCAGGGCCGCGAGCCACTGCTTCTGCTGCTCGTTGGGCTCGTTCGGCAGCGGTACGCCGAGCTGTGCGGCGACGGTGCGGTCGTGGGCGTCGAGGGTGGTGTGGCCGTCGATCAGATGCCGTCCCGCGTCGCGCACGGCCTGGGTCGTCCCCTTGTCCAGGGCCAGCTCTCCGGCGGGCAGTTCCCACAGCCCCGCCAGCCGGACCTTGGTGACGAAGTCCCGGTCCTGCGCGGACAACGGGCCGTACGGTGTCGTCACGGACTGCGCGCTCAGCACGTTCGCGCTCGCCGCGTCCGGACGGCCGCCGTACGACCAGATCGGATAGAGCAGTGCCACGGCTGTCGCGGCCAGTGCCGTGATGACGAGTCCGGTGCCGTTGAATATGCCTCGGCCCTTGACAGGGGGGCGCGGTCGCATGGTGCCTCCTGCACCCGCGTTCCGGGGTCGGTGGGTGCTGTTGGCATATTACGCGGGGGTGCTGTGGAGGCCGCGGGCGAGTGGTGGCGGTCAGCCCCCGTTCACGCCCTGCGCAGCAGTACCTTCCGGGCCGCCCGCACGGCCGGTCCAGGGGTGCGCGGGGCCGGGCCGGCGCGGTCCAGCCACCACTCCCGCAGATTCCGCCGGGTCCTCGCGTCCGCCAGGTGCCCGGTTTTCAGCAGCCGGCCGGCGAAGTCCAGCGCGTCCTGGCGGTAGCCGCCGCCCATCGGGTGGGTCCGGGCGTAGGCGAGGAACGCCTCCCGGTAACCCTCCCCGAGGATGACCGGCAGCTCGGGGGCCACCTTCGCCACCACGTCCGCCCGCTTCGCCGCCAAGGACCGTGCCTGCACACGCATCCGGACACGGTCGAACCCCTCCGGGACCGGGGTGCCGGACACGAGCGAGGACAGAACCGCGGCCTGCGCGACGCCGACCCGCTGCCGGGCCGCCGGTGATGGGGGAGGCGGGGTGGTGCCCGTTGCGGGGTCGGCGACAACGGCCTTACCGGCCTCACCGGCCGCGCCAGTTGAGGCGGCCGCACTGGCCGTATCGGCTGTACTGGGCTTACTGATCGCACCAGTTGTGGTGGCCGTGAGGGTCGCACCCGGCGAAGGCGTGTCCGCGGCCGCACGCCGGCCGGCCTCCACCGCCTCCCGGATGGCGCTCAACTCGCCTTCCAGCTCGGCCGGTACGGGGAAGTTCTCGTCCCGCTCCAGCAGCACCCCGGGCGGCGCGACCCGGGTGGCGAGGTCGGTCAGGATGTCCAGGACCGGGCGGGGCACGGGATGGGTGTGGCTGTCGTGCCAGACGCCGTCGCGCGTGAAGCCGCCCGCGACATGGACGTACGCGAGGGCGTCGAGGGGAAGGCGGGCGAGTGCCTCGGCCGGGTCCTCGCCCCGGTTGACGTGGTTGGTGTGCAGGTTGGCCACGTCGACGAGCAGCCGTACGCCGGTCCGTTCGACCAGTTCGTACAGAAACTCCCCCTCGGTCAGCTCCTCGTCCGGCCAGGAGAAGAGCGCGGCGATGTTCTCCAGGGCCAGCGGAACGGGCAGTGCCTCCTGCGCGACGCGCACGTTCTCGCACAGCACGTCGAGCGCGTCCCGGGTGCGCGGCACGGGCAGCAGATGGCCCGCCTCCAGTCGCGGGGAGGCGGTGAGCGCGCCGCCGGCCCGGACGAACGCGATGTGCTCGGTGACCAGCGGCGCCCCGAGCTCCTCCGCCCGCTCGGCCAGCGCCGCGAGCCGGCCCTCGTCGGGTCGGTCCGCGCCGCCGAGACCGAGGGAGACGCCGTGCGGGATCACCGTCACCCCGCGCTCGCGCAGCCGCAGCAGCGACTCCGGCAGATGGCCGGGGCAGACGTTCTCCGCCACGACCTCCACCCAGTCGATGCCCGGCATGCGCTCCACGGCGTCGGCGATCTCCGGACGCCAGCCGATCCCCGTGCCCAGTCGCAGCATGACTCGTCCCCCTCGTTCGCGAATGCCGGGGGTATGACCCCGGCCGCCCGCGCCGAACCCCCCTCAGAGGAACATTTGAGCTTCGGGATCCGGAGGACGGCCCTCGGCGTCGCGGAGACGGCCTAGTCCCTGTCGTCAAACTCCTGCCTGCCTCGCGGCGCCATGCACGCCCTCTCGCCGCACCGGGCCCCGGCCCACGTACGTCCAGTACGAGGGCCGGGGCCCGGCACGCCGAGAGAACGCACCTGACGCCGCGAGACCCGCCCTCCGGGCGGACGACAGGAGTTTGACGACAGGACCTAGCGCAGGGCCGGGTGGTCGGCGACCACCGTGCACGAGCCGGGGGCGATCTCCGTGAAGCCGGCATCCCTGACCAACGGCAGTCCGGCGGAGGTCAGCGCGCTCCACTCGGCGGGGTCGGCCGTGCGTACCGCCAGGGGGAAGCCAGCCTCGCGCCAGGCGGTGCGCGCCTCGTCGGACAGGGCCCACCAGGCCAGCTGGGCGCCGTGCCCCGCCTGGGCCATGGTCTTGCCGGCCGACATCTCCAGTCCGGGGTTCAGCCACAGCACGGGCTGCGACCGGTCCGCCTCGACGGGCGGCTCCGGATCGTCCAGCTCCGTACCCGACACCTGGAGCTTCACCAGCTCCTTGGGCCAGCCGTCCAGCGGGACCGGCGGGAAGACCCGTACCTCCGCGGACTTGCCGGTGACCGTGATCCCGGGCAGTGCCTCGGCGCGCCGCCACTCGGCGCCGCGGGCCCGCCGTACGACCTTGCGGATCCGCGCGTCCTCCCAGTCCCGCATGGCCTGCGCCCACTCGCCGTCACCCAGCGCCCGCTCGTCGCCGAGCAGCAGCAGGACGGCACGCGCGGCGGTCTCCAGCGCGTCGGTGCGGGCGGGCGGGGCGCTCCGCTCGATCCGTACGACGAGGGGAAGCACGAACTGGGGCGCCTCGTCGCGCAGGTTGCGCTCGGACTGGAAGGGGCTGTCACCGGGGGTGGCTGGTACTTGACTCACAAGAGCCCAGCCTACGAGCACTCCGTCCGGCCGGGACACGCCGGCCGTCACCCCGGGCTCACCGGGGCCGGACCACCGCCCGCCGCTCACCCCGAACAGGCGGTGCGCTGCGCCTCCTGCCACTCGCACACCGGGCACAGCGTGACGCCCCTGCGTGACTCCGGGTACTCCGTGGGCTCCCGGCACAGCACGCACTCGGCGTACGGCGGGCCGCCGGCGTGGGTGGGGCGGGCGGCGTCCACGCGTGCGCGGGACGTCTCGCCGGCCGTTTCCTCGTCCTTCTCGGTCATGTCCTCAGCGTAGGACGGTCACCGGTGGCCGGCGGTCTCGCCGATCAGCTCCGAGACCTTCACGAACCGGTAGCCCTGCTTGCGCAGTTCCGGTACGACCGCGCGGACGACCCGCTCGGTGGTCGGGGCGGCGCTGCGGGTGCAGTGCATGACGACCACCGACCCGGGCTTCACACCGTCCAGCACCTGCCGGGTCACCGCGTCGGCGTCCGTGGCGAACGCGTCACCGCTCACCACGTCCCACTGCACGGCGGTGACGCCGACCGAGCTGATCGCGCGCAGCGCCTGGCGGTCGTAGCAGCCGCCGGGGAAGCGGAAGTACGGCATCGGGTGCGGCACACCGGCCTGGCGGAAGGCCGTGTACGCCCGCTCGACGTCCGACTTCATGTGGTCCGCGTCGACGGTCGGCAGGCCGTAGCAGTCGCCGGTGAACGCGTAGTGGCTGAAGGAGTGGTTGGCCACCTCGAACTGCGGGTCGCTGCCCAGGGCGCGGGCCTGCGCCGGATACTGCTCGGCCCAGCGGCCGGTCATGAAGACGGTGGCCGGAACCTTCAGCGTGCGCAGGGCGCTGATCAGGCCGGGGTTGTCGAAGTGCTCGCCGGCGGCGGCGCGGGGCCCCTGGTCGGCGGTCATGTCGGCGTCGAAGGTCAGCGCGACGGTCTTGCCCAGGGTGCGCGGCCCGTGCTCGAACACCGGGGTCAGACCGCCCGGGCCCGGGGTCAGGGTCGGGGGGCGGGAGGCGGACGGGGAGGCGGAGGCGGTGGGGGCGGCGGCCCCGGCGCGGGCCGGGCGCGCGGCGCCGGTGGTGCCCGCGGTACCGCAGGCGGCGAGGGCCGCGCCCAGGGCGCAGACGGCGGTGATACGGCGTGCGATTGTCATCACCGTAAGAAAATAGGACTGAAAATCAGTTTGTATGTATATCTGCATCGCGACGCGGCGATGCGGTCACCCACGCGGCGGCGCCGCAGGCCGCCGCCGGGCGGAGCCGCCGGCTCCCCGCGGCGGCGGCGCCTACGCCGACTCCTTCGAGTCACCGCTTTCCTTCGGCTCACCGATGCCTGTCAGGTCACCGGGCTCCTTCGGCCTGCCGATGTCCGCCGGATCGCCGGGCTCTCCCGGCCCGCCGAGGCCCGCCAAGCCGCCGGTCCCTCCCGGCTCACCGATGCCTGCCAAGCCGCCGGTTTCTCTCAGCTCACCGATGTCCTTCAGGTCGCCGACTCCGTTCAGGCCGTGCTTTTCCTCCAGGCCGTCGAGGGCGCCCGGTCTGCTCAGGGCCTCGGGGAGCTCGCCCGGTGTCTGCGCCGGCAGGTTCTCGACGGGGGCGGAGCGGGCTGTCGCCCCACTGTCCGGGGCGGCTGTCTGCTGGCCGCCACGCTCCAGGAAGTGCAGCAGCTCCACCGGGATGGGCAGCACCAGGGTGGAGTTCTTCTCGGCCGCCACCGCCATCACCGTCTGCAGCAGCCGCAACTGGAGCGCGGCCGGGGTGCCGGACATCTGCTGTGCGGCCTCGGCCAGCTTCCTGGAGGCCTGCAGTTCGGCGTCGGCGTTGATGATCCGGGCCCGGCGTTCCCGGTCGGCCTCGGCCTGGCGGGCCATGGACCGCTTCATCGTGTCCGGCAGGGACACGTCCTTGATCTCCACGCGGTCGACCTGGATGCCCCAGCCGACGGCCGGACTGTCGATCATCAGCTCCAGCCCCTGGTTCAGCTGCTCCCGGTTGGACAGCAGGTCGTCCAGGTCGCTCTTACCGATGATCGACCGCAGCGAGGTCTGCGCCATCTGCGAGACCGCGAACTTGTAGTCCTCGACCTTCACCAGCGCGCTCGCCGCGTCGACCACCCGGAAGTAGACGACGGCGTCCACGCGCACGGTGACGTTGTCGCGGGTGATGCCCTCCTGGGCGGGGATGGGCATCGTCACGATCTGCATGTTGATCTTGTGCAGTCGGTCCACGAACGGGATCACCAGCGTCAGCCCGGGCGCCCGTACCTCCCCCGCGAGCCGTCCGAGCCGGAACAGCACACCCCGCTCGTACTGCTTGACCACCCGCGCGGCCGCCGCAAGGTACACGAGACCGGCGCAGCCCACACCCAAGCCGACCCCGACCAGTTCCTGAAGCATGGTGACCCCCTCACCATCGAGAGGTCTGCTCTGTCTATGTCTGCAACGATATGCCCGGCTCGGGGGAATCAGCCACGAGCCGCAGGAGCTGGTGCGGGGACCGGTCGGTGCGGTGCGGTGCGGTGCGGTGAGGTGGGGTGGGGTGCGGTGCGGGGTCAGGGGCGGTGGGCCGGTGCCGTGACGCGCACCGGCTCGGTGCCGGCCGCGCTGTGCCGCTCGGCCCAGTTCTCCAGGGCCGTACGGCAGGCGTGGTCCAGGTGGTGCAGGCCGGACAGGTCCAGCCGTACCGGGCGGTCCTGCGGGAGCGACTCCAGGCTGTCGAGGATCCTGGGCAGCCGCAGGAAGGTCGCGTTGCCCGACAGGTGCGCCTCGACCGGGCCCGCGCCCTTGTCGACGACCTCCAGCCGGAGGTGCGAGGCCTCCCAGGCGGTCTTGACGACGGCGAGCGCGAGGCCGATCAGCACGCCCTCGAACATGCTCACCGCCACGATCGACACGGCGGTGACGGCGAGGATCAGCGCCTCGCCCCGGTGCTCGCGCCAGAGCGCCCCCAGCGCCCGTACCGGCACCAGCTTGGCACCCGAGTACAGGAGGATGCCGGCGAGCGCCGGGAGCGGGATCCAGGCGAGCACGCCCGGCAGCAGCGCGGCGAACAGCAGCAGCCAGACGCCGTGCAGGACGCGGGAGGCCTTCGTACGGGCCCCCGCCTGCACGTTGGCCGCGCTGCGGACGATCACCGCGGTCATCGGCAGTGCGCCGAGCAGCCCGCAGACGGTGTTGCCCGCACCCTGGGCGATCAGCTCCTTGTCGTACGCGGTGCGCGGTCCGTCGTGCAGCCGGTCCACGGCCGCCGCGCTGAACAGCGACTCGGCGGACGCGATCAGCGTGAACGCGATCACCGTGCCGATGGCCCCGGCGGAGGCCAGGCCGGCGAGGGCGCTCGTCGTCGGCGGCCGGACCGAGTCCAGCAGTCCGCTCACCTCGACGGTTGCCACCGGCAGATCCAGCAGGAGCGCCGCCAGCGCGGCGAGGACCACCGCGGCCAGCGGACCGGGCACCGCGCGCACCTTCGCCAAGGTACGCCGCCACAGGATCAGGACCGCGACCGTGCCCGCGCACACGGCGAGCGAGGCGAGCGCCCGCCCGTCACCGAACGCGTGCAGGAACGCCCGGGGCAGTCCGGCCAGCTTGGCGGGGCCCGAGTCGGGGGCCCTGGCCGCCATGGCCGGGTACAGCTGGCCGGCTATCAGGACCAGGCCGATCCCCGCCAGCATGCCCTCGACGACCGACACGGAGATGGCCCGGAAGTACCGGCCCAGCCTCAGCACGCCCATGAGGATCTGGAACACGCCGGTGACGAGCACGATCACCCCGAGCACCGGCAGCCCGAACTCCTGAACCGCCTCGAAGACGAGCACGGTCAGCCCGGCGGCGGGCCCGGACACCTGGAGGCTGCTGCCGCGCATCAGCCCGGTGACGAGACCGCCCACGATGCCGGTGACAAGGCCCAGCTCCGCCGGGACACCGGAGGCGACGGCCACGCCCACGCACAGCGGGAGCGCGACCAGGAAGACGACGACGGAGGCGGCGAAGTCCCGCCGCAGATGCGGGGCGCGCGATATGAGGCCGTTCCCGGACATCGGGGCGCTCACAGGGCTTCGAAGGTGTCGGTGTGCGGGCGGTGCGCCCGTACGGCGCCGGTGTGCACCTCGTAGTACCAGGCGTGCAGGCCGAGCCGGCCCTGCGCCAGCCCCCGCTCGACGCACGGGTACGAGCGCAGCCGCAGCAACTGGGTGAGGACATGGCTCTGGACGCCCTCGGCGACCTCCGGGTCCTCGGCCGCGCCCGCCGGACGCGGGGTGGCGTGCGCCAGCCAGTCGCGCACGGCGGGTACGGCGGTCAGGTCGTCGCCGCGCACCAGCGCGCCGACGGCGCCGCAGTGCGAGTGACCGCAGACGACGATGTCGCGGACGCCGAGCACCTCCACGGCGTACTCGATGGTGGCGGCCTCGCCGGTGGGGTGCTGCGAGGTGTACGGCGGGACGATGTTTCCCGCGGTGCGCAGCTCGAAGAGCTCGCCGGGGCGGGCGCCCGTGATCAGGGCCGGGACGACCCTGGAGTCGGAACAGGTGATGAACAGCACCTGCGGGGACTGGCCTTCTGCGAGCTTGGCGAACTCCTCAGGGCGCTGTCCGAAGGTGCGAGCGTTGTCGATGAGGGGCTGCATGGTGTGTGGACTCCTCCTGGCGCGCCTCGACGGCGCGTCGGGCCTGCACGACGGTCGTGGGGGGAGAGAAGTCGCTCCCTCAGCAGCGGAAGACCTGAAGGGCTGCCGGAGCGGGAACTCTGACGGATCTCGTGTCGCGGCGGTGCGGAGCGCCGGATGCGGCCGGCGGGCGCGCGGTGGCCGGCTGCCGGGATATGTGCGGGCGCTCCTGGACCTGCGCGGAGTCGGTGGCGCGGTGCCGGTTGCGGGCGTGCGCGAAGCCCGCGGGCGATGGGGAGCAGTCGGCTTCGCGGAGCATGTCGGCCCCGCCGCCCGGGGGTTGCCCGGACAGTACGAATCCGGTCGTGGTCCTGGCCTTCGCCTCACCGAGCGTGTGCGCGGACGCGAAGTTCCCCGTGAACGCGAAGCACTGCAGGGCGATCAGGGTGGCGATCAGCAGGGCGAACCCCGCCTTGGTCGTCTCACCTCGGAACATGCGCCCCCCTTCGCCCACCCGAGCTCCCTGTCCACGCCAAACACTGGTCAATGGATGGTCAAGAAACACCTTAGCCCGGCAAAGTCCTTTGCAGGGTTAACGGCGGGTTACATGCGCAAGAGAGGGCAAAAAGTGCGGGTCACGTGGCCGGAAAAGGCCCTTGACCCGCATGGGTTGACTGGTGGTCAGGCGGTTGCGGCGCCCCGCCGGTCAGGCGGTGACGAGGCCCTTGGCGTCCCGGGCGAGCGCGGTCAGCCGGGATATCGCGCGGAAGTACTTCTTGCGGTAGCCGCCGTTCAGCATCTCCTCGCTGAACAGCTGGTCGAAGGGGAGTCCGGAGGCCAGCACCGGGACCTCACGGTCGTACAGCCGGTCCGCCAGGACCACCAGGCGCAGCGCCGTCGACTGGTCCGGCACCGGCCGCACGTCGGTGATGCAGACCGCCTTCAGGTCGTCGGTCAGCGCGCCGTACCGGCTCGGGTGCACCTTGGCCAGGTGCTCCAGCAGGTGCGGGAAGTCGTCCAGCGAGGCGCCGTCGGTCGCGTACGCCGCCTTCGTCACCTGCTCGTCGGAGAACGGCGCCGGGGCCTCGGGCAGGCCGCGGTGGCGGTAGTCCTCGCCGTCGATGCGCAGGGGGCGGAAGTGGGCGGACAGCCCCTGGATCTCGCGCAGGAAGTCGGCGGCCGCGAACCGGCCCTCGCCCAGCTTGCCGGGCAGCGTGTTGGAGGTGGCGGCGAGCGCCACGCCCGCGTCGACCAGCCTGCTCAGCAGGCTGGAGACGAGGACGGTGTCACCGGGGTCGTCCAGCTCGAACTCGTCGATGCACAGCAGGCTGTGACCCGACAGCGTCTGCACCGTCTGCTGGAAGCCCAGGGCGCCCACCAGGTTGGTCAGCTCCACGAAGGTGCCGAACGCCTTGCGCGAGGACTCGGCGGGGGTGGCGTGCCAGAGGGAGGCCAGCAGGTGGGTCTTGCCGACGCCGTAGCCGCCGTCCAGGTAGACGCCGCGGGGGCCGGCCGGGGTCTTGGGCGCCTTCGCCCTGCCGAACCCGAAGAAGCCGCGCTTGCCGGCGCCGGAGGCGTGCGCGCCGCCGAGACCGGCCGCGAAGCCCTCCAGGATCTGGACGGCCTGGGGCTGGCTGGGCTGGTTGGGGTCCGGGATGTAGGTCGCGAAGCGCACCGAGTCGAAGCGCGGCGGCGGCACCATCTCGGCGACCAGCCGGTCGGCGGGGACGTGCGGCTCGCGCTCGCACAAGGACAGCGGGCCCGCTTCGGTCACTGGGGTGGCTCCGGAGGCGGTGGGGGAGGACGACACAGTTACCCATGCTAGACGCCGTGTCACACTGCACGAATGCGACGCCTGTTCCCTGTGACCCACGAAACAGCAGCCCAGGCCCCTGATGAGGGTGCGGAGGGGGAGGGGGTGAGCGGGGTTCGCGGGGGGCCTGGCGGGCCTGTGGGGCCTGGGGACACCGTGGCGCCCGGTGGCCGTGACGCGCTCGACGGCCGCGAGTGGAGCCTCGCCGAGCTGGCCGCCGCCTACGCCTATCCGGCGTCCGCCTGCCCGGAACCCGCTTCTTCCTCGGCTACCGGTTCCGATTCCGGTTCCGATTCCGGTTCCGCTTCCGGTTCTGATTCGGGTTCGGCTACCGGTTCCGGTTCAGGACCCACTTCCGATTCCGGTTCCGCTTCCGACCTCGGTTCCAGGTCTGGTGCCGGTGCCGGTGCCGTGCGGCCGTGGCTGCGGGCCAACATGGTCTCGACGCTCGACGGAGCCGCCCAGCACGACGGGCGCTCCCAGCCCATCTCCTGCGCCGCCGACATGCGGATCTTCGGCACGCTCCGGGCGCTCGCGGACGTCGTCCTGGTGGGTGCGGAAACGGTACGGCAGGAGGGGTACCGGCCCGCACGCGCGCGCGCTGAGTTCGCGGCGGCCCGTGAAGCCGCGGGACAGGCGCCCGCCCCGGCCGTCGCGATCGTCACCGCCGGCCTGGAGCTGGACTTCTCCCTGCCGCTGTTCACCTCACCCCTGGTGCCGACGATCCTCCTCACCGGCGCCGCCGCGCCGGCCGACCGGGTCGTCGCCGCCGAGCGGGCCGGCGCCCGGGTGATCGTCGCCGGTGAGGGCAGCGGCGTCGATCCCGCGCGCGCGGTGAGCGCGCTGGCCGGCCTCGGATACACCCGGCAGCTCACCGAGGGCGGGCCCCGGCTGCTCGGCCAGCTCGTGGCGGCGGGGGTGCTGGACGAGCTGTGCCTGACCCTCTCGCCGATGCTCACGGCGGGGGACGCGCAGCGGATCGCCGGGGGACCGTCCGTCGCCGTTCCGCGCCGCTTCGAACTGGTGTCGCTCCTGGAAGAGGACGGATTTCTGTTCGGTCGTTACCGACGCTCCTGAAAACAGCGGAATCTACCGTTCCGTTTAGCCTCCGGCGGGCACACTTAGTCCGGCACTACCCGTGCGATCACGGGGCAGGATGGTTTCCGCAGGGCCTTGCCCTGCCCACGGAGGACAGAGGGTCCGGCGGGCCCTCGAAGGAGAAGAGGCGCCTGGTGTTCACAAGCGTTCTGATGATCGAGAAGGCCCTGACGTCCCCCGACGTGGAGTTCGTCACCACCTTGCACGGGGACGAGCCGGTCTTCTTCCACGTACTGCTCGAACCGCGCGGTGACCAGGCGGACCGGCTCCTGCGGGCCATAGACGACATCGCGCTCGGCGAACTCGACGAGGCCGTCCACGAGGGCGGGACCCCCGAGGGGAACGCCGCCAGGAGCGTGGGGGAGCGGGCGCTCGACGTCTCCCTGCAGGCGCTGCGGGCTGCCGGGTGCCGGGCGGAGGGCCGGCTGGTCGAGGATCATCCGCTCGACGCGCTGAAGACCCTGGTCACCGAGGTCGACGCGGACGAGGTGATCGTACTGACCGACCCGCACTACGTGGAGGAGTTCTTCCACCGCGACTGGGCCTCCCGCGCCCGTCACAAGGTCGGCGTGCCCGTGCTCAAGCTGTTCTCGCACGCCAAGGCGTAGCGCTCCGTGCGGGCGGACGGTGGGCCTGTCGTCCGGGGGCGGTGCGTGCGTGGGTCGTGCGGGAGCGCTGCGGCCCGGCGTGCCGTTTCCCGGGCTTCCCCGGGCTCCCGCTCCCTCGGGGCCGCCGCGACCCCGCTCCCTCGGGGCCGCGGCGACCCCGCTCCCTCGGGGCCGCTCCCCGCGGGGCTGATCCTCGCGGGTGCGCTTCGCCGCGGCGGGCGCCGGCTGCCCCGCGCCTGCCGCCCCGCGGACGTGGGGGCTGCCCCTGCCCGTGCCCCTTGCGAGGTGACCCTTGTTCCAGCGCATAGGCTAGGCCTGCTCTAGCTCGCACCGTCTCTGGGGAGAAACGCATGGCACCCGGCCTTCCTGTCGCCATGGACCGACCGCACTTCATCGGCATCGGCGGCGCCGGGATGTCGGGCATCGCCAAGATCCTCGCCCAGCGCGGGGCCAAGGTGGCCGGCAGCGACGCCAAGGACTCGGCGACCGCCGAGGCGCTGCGGGCGTTCGGGGCCACCGTGCACATCGGCCACGCCGCCGAGCACCTGGCCGACGACGCCAGCTGCGTCGTCGTGTCGTCCGCGATCCGCCAGGACAACCCGGAGCTGGCGCGTGCCGCCGAACTGGGCATCCCGGTCGTGCACCGCTCCGACGCGCTCGCGGCGCTGATGGAGGGGGTGCGGCCGATCGCCGTGGCCGGCACCCACGGCAAGACCACGACCACCTCCATGCTGGCCGTCTCGCTCACCGAGCTGGGCCTCGCGCCGTCGTACGCCATCGGCGGCGACCTGGACGCGCCCGGCTCGAACGCGCTGCACGGCGACGGCGACATCTTCGTCGCCGAGGCGGACGAGTCGGACCGCAGCTTCCACAAGTACGCGCCCCAGGTCGCCATCGTCCTCAACGTCGAGCTGGACCACCACGCGAACTACGCCTCGATGGACGAGATCTACGAGTCCTTCGAGACCTTCGCCGGGAAGATCGTGCCCGGCGGCACGCTGGTGATCTCCGCCGACCACGAGGGCGCCCGCGAGCTGACCCGGCGCCTCGATGGTTCGGTGCGGACCGTCACCTACGGTGAGGCCGCGGACGCCGACGTGCGGGTCCTCGCCGTCGTACCGCAGGGGCTGAAGAGCCAGGTCACCGTCCTGCTGGACGGCCACGAGCTGACCTTCGCGGTCTCCGTGCCGGGCCGGCACTACGCGCTCAACGCCGTCGCCGCGCTCGCCGCCGCGGCCGCCCTCGGTATCCCGGCCGACGAGATGGCGCCCGCGATCGCCGCCTACACCGGCGTCAAGCGCCGCCTCCAGCTCAAGGGCGAGGCGGCCGGCGTCCAGGTGATCGACTCCTACGCGCACCACCCCACGGAGATGACCGCCGACCTGGAGGCCATGCGTGCCGCCGCCGGCGACGCCCGCATCCTCGTCGTCTTCCAGCCGCACCTGTTCTCCCGCACCCAGGAGCTGGGCAAGGAGATGGGCCAGGCGCTGGGGCTCGCGGACGCCTCGGTGGTCCTCGACATCTACCCCGCCCGTGAGGACCCGATCCCCGGGGTCACCAGCGAGCTGATCATCGAGGCCGCGCGCGCGGCCGGCGCCCAGGTCACCGCCGTGTCCGACAAGGACACGGTCCCCGGCGTGATCGCGGGAATGGCCGGGCCCGGCGATCTCGTTCTCACCATGGGCGCGGGCGACGTGACCGACCTCGGCCCGCTGATCCTGGACCGTCTGTCGCAGCAGTGAAGTGAAGGGGCTGAGGCTCATGTCGTACGACGTCGAGAAGCCGGACGAGCAGTGGCGTGCGGAGCTGACCCCGGACGAGTACGCCGTACTGCGCCAGGCCGGCACCGAGCCGGCCTTCCGGGGCGAGTACACGGACACCAAGACCAAGGGCGTCTACTCCTGCCGCGCCTGCGGGGCCGACCTCTTCACCTCGGGTGAGAAGTTCGAGTCCCACTGCGGCTGGCCGTCCTTCTACGACCCGAAGGACACCGACGCCGTCGAACTGATCGCCGACCGGTCCCACGGCATGGTCCGCACCGAGGTCCGGTGCGCCCGCTGCGGCTCGCACCTCGGGCACGTGTTCGAGGGTGAGGGGTATCCCACGCCCACCGACCAGCGGTACTGCATCAACAGCATCTCGCTGCGGCTGGAGCCGGGCGAGGGCTGAACCCGCCGAACCCACCGAACTCGTCGAACCCGTCGAACCCAGTGACCGGTGAGCCCGCGCCGTACGCGTACGCGGGCTCACCGGTTTTCGGTATGTCCCCCTCTCCCACGCCGGCCCCATAGCCTCGAGGAACCCGATCGTGTCCCAACCACCGCCCCTGGGCGGCCCGAACGCCACGCACACCCCCGCGCAGATACGACGCAACCGCCTGATCTTCCTCGCGGTGGTTCTCGTCCTCGCGGGCATGGTGACCTTCAGCGCCCTGGGTCCCTACGACACCGAGGACCAGTCGGCGACGCTCAAGGCCGGTGACTGCTTCCAGAACGTCGGCACCGACAAGGCGGCGAAGACCAAGAAGCTCGACTGCGCCGACCCGCACGCCGACTACAAGGTCCTCAAGATGGTCGAGAACGCGGTCGTCGACACCTTGGCGTGCTCCGACGTCCCGGGTACGACCGGCTCGCTCACCCGGTCGGGCTCCGGAAAATGGTTCGTCGTCTGCTTCGAGGACAACGACGAGAAGGGCGAGAAGTAGCCGAGGTGCGGCCACCCGGTGCCGCCCGGCACCCCGGTCACCGCGGCTGAGCGCCGAACGGCCCGGAGGCATCCGTTCTGCCCGACCGACTGCCGCAACACTCGGCGTCTACACTCTCCCGGCAACGGCCAGACACCGCCAAGTCCGAAGGGTGTACGGGGTTTTGATACGGATAGACGCAGTCACGAAGCGGTACCCGGACGGGACGGTGGCGGTGGACCGGCTGTCACTGGAGATACCCGACCGCGCGATCACCGTCCTCGTCGGCCCCTCCGGATGCGGCAAGACGACGACCTTGCGGATGATCAACCGGATGGTGGAGCCGAGCGAGGGAGGTATCTTCCTGGACGGCGCGGACATCCGGCAGCAGCCGGTCAACACCCTGCGCAGGTCGATGGGTTACGTCATCCAGAACGCCGGACTCTTCCAGCACCGCACCATTCTCGACAACATCGCCACCGTCCCCCGCCTGCTCGGCTGGGGCAAGCGGAAGGCGCGGGAGAGGGCGGTGGAGCTGATGGAGCGGGTCGGGCTCGACAGCGCGCTCGCCAAGCGCTACCCCTACCAGCTCTCGGGCGGCCAGCAACAGCGCGTCGGCGTCGCGCGGGCACTCGCCGCGGACCCGCCGGTACTGCTGATGGACGAGCCCTTCTCCGCCGTCGACCCCGTCGTACGCAAGGGGCTGCAGGACGAACTCCTGCGTATCCAGGATGAGTTGGGGAAGACCATTGTCTTCGTGACCCATGACATCGACGAGGCCGTCAAGCTGGGCACGATGGTCGCCGTGCTGCGCACCGGCGGCCGGCTCGCCCAGTTCGCCCCGCCGTCCGAACTGCTCAGCGCGCCCGCCGACGCCTTCGTCGAGGACTTCCTCGGTGCCGACCGGGGCATCCGCGGGCTGTCCTTCTTCCCCTCGGGCACACTGGAGTTGCAGACCGCGCCCGTCGTCACGATCGACGCGGACGCCGAACGGCTCGCCGCGAGCGCCCCGGCCGGCGGCGCCCCCTACCTCCTCGTGACGGACGCCGACGGCACACCGCTCGGCTGGGGCGAGCCTGACCGGCTCACCGCCGGAGCCATCGACCGCGGGCAACTGCTGCCGCACGGAAGGCCGTTCGTCCCCGGGAAGGACTCGCTGCGCAGCGCCCTCGACGGTGCCGTGCTCTCGCCGACCGGCTGGGCCGTGGCCGTGGACGGGGAGGGGCACGCCGTCGGAGTCGTCTCCCAGCAGGCCATCGGCGAGGCGATCCGCGCCGCTCACGCCGAGACCCGGCAGGCCGGGAGGGTCACGGGATGAACGGCTTCTTCGACCTTCCCAGCGACCTCCAGCACAGCTACGCCGGTCTCATCGGCCTGCATCTGCGCGAGGCCCTGCTGCCGGTACTGGCCGGACTCCTCGTCGCGCTGCCCGTCGCCCAGCTCTGCACCCGCTTCCGCTGGCTGTACCCGCCCGTCCTCGGCGTCACGACCGTGCTGTACGCCATCCCGTCGCTGGCCTTCTTCGTCATCCTCATCGACTACACCGGCCAGAGCGAGACCACCGTGATGATCCCGCTCGCGGTGTACAGCCTGGTGGTGCTGGTCCCGGCCATCGTGGAAGGTGTCCGATCGGTGCCGCCGGAGACGCTGGCCGCCGCCCAGGCCATGGGTCTCGGGCCCGTACGGCGTTATCTCCAGGTGCAGTTGCCCATCGCCGTACCCGCGATCATGGCGGGCCTGCGGGTGGCCGCCGTGTCGAGCATCTCCCTCGTCAGTGTCGGCATGCTCATCGGCAACCAGGGCGCCCTCGGCAACATGCTCAACGACGCCAACCTCTATCACCGGCCCGCGCTCGCCGTGAACTCCGTGCTGACCACCGCGGTCGTGGCCATGCTCGTCGACGCGCTGCTCGTCCTCGTCCGCACGCTGCTGACCCCCTGGATGCCGAGGAAGGGTGCCACCCGGTGAACGTTCTCGACTTCGCCCGCGCCTTCTTCGGCGACGGTTCCCGGTGGCACGGCTACGACGGCATCCCCACGCGCCTGCTGGAACACCTCGGATACTCCCTGGAGGCGCTCGCCGTCGCCGCCCTGATCGCGCTGCCCGTCGGCCTGGTCACCGGTCACCTCGGGCGCGGCGGCAACGCCCTCGCGCTGATCGCCACCGCCGCCCGGGCCCTGCCCAGTTTCGGCCTGCTGGTCCTGATGTTCCTCTGGCTGGGGTTCGGCACGCTGCCGGTGATGATCCCGCTGGTCGTGCTCGCCGTACCGCCGATCCTGGTCACCACCTATGAGGCGATCCGCTCCCTCGACCCGTCCCCGGTGGACGCGGCGCGGGGCATGGGGATGACCGAGCCGCGCATCCTGTTCCAGGTGGAGATCCCCGTCGCGCTGCCGCTGATCCTCGGGGGACTGCGCACGGCGGCCATCCAGATCGTCTCCACCGCCACCATCGCCGCCTACGTCAGCTTCGGCGGCCTCGGCCGGTACATCATCGACGGCCTCTACCAGCGGAACTACGAGAAGGTCGTCGGCGGAGCCACCCTGGTGGCCGGGCTGGCGCTGGCCACCCTCGTGGTGTTCTGGGCGGTGTCGCGGATCGCCGTCTCGCCCGGAGTGCGAAGAAGCAACTGATCTTGAAACAAGGGGAGTTGATATTCGACCGACGTCAACTGGGGTCGCATCGAAGCCAATTGGTGACCTGAGTTCACTTGACTGGCGAAGAACAGGCTGGATTGGATCAATCCGTGACTACCACGAACCGCACCAGCAGGTCCATCCGGAGGAACCGAGGCGCGGCCGCCGTCGCCCTCGCGGCGGCGACGGCGCTGCTGGCGGGCTGTAGCTCCTCCGACGGCAAAGCCGGCAACCCCCTGACGGACAGCAAGGCGAGCGGCGACACCGTCGTCGTCGGATCCAACAACTTCCCCGAGAGCGTCCTGCTCGCGGACATCTACGGCGAGGCCCTCAAGGCCAAGGGAATCAAGGTCGGTTACAAGCCGAACATCGGCAGCCGTGAGACCACCTACGGGCTGCTCAAGAACGGCTCCGTATCCGTCCTGCCCGAGTACAACGGAGCACTGCTGGCCTACCTCGACCCGAAGGCCGCCCCGACCACCGTCGAGGCGACCACCACGGCCATCGAGGCCAAGCTGGACTCCAAGCTGACCCTGCTGAAGCCCTCCGCGGCCCAGGACAAGGACTCGGTCACGGTCAACGAGGCCACCGCGAAGAAGTACGGCCTCACCGGGAAGTCCTCCATCGCCGACCTCAAGGACGTCGCGAAGGATCTGGCCATCGGCGCCTCGCCGGAGTTCCAGACCCGCCACCAGGGACTGGTGGGCCTGAAGGAGGTGTACGGCCTGCAGTTCAAGTCCTTCAAGGCCCTGGACGTCGGCGGCCCGCTGACCCAGTCGGCGCTGCAGAAGAACGTCGTACAGGCCGCGGACATCCTGACCACGGACCCGATCGTCTCCAAGGAGAAGTTCGTCGTCCTGCAGGACCCCAAGAACCTCTTCGGCTTCGAGAACGTCCAGCCCCTCGTGTACAAGGGCGCCGTGTCCCAGAAGGGCGTCGACACGCTCGACGCCGTCTCCGCCAAGCTGGACACCGCGACCCTGCTGGAGCTGGGCACCAAGGTCCAGTCCCAGCACGAGGACCCGCTCGACGTGGCCAAGGAGTGGCTGAAGACGGCGGGCCTCGCCTGATCCGAGCCTGACCCGTACGCGGCCGTCCCGCGTCGCACGCGCCGGGGCGGCCGCGTCACCGCTGCCGCCCCGAGTGGTCCCTCGGTCGTAAGTGAGGGGGAGCGAGGGGGAGGCGAGTGGTGGTGCGGCCGGCAGTCGCTGATGCGGCGGCGAATGGAGGGGGTTGCCCCTCAGGCCGGCTCCCCGGCCCCGGTCCCCGCTCCCGTCGTCGCCCCTTCACCCAGGCTGCCCCGGGTGCCCAGGCCCGCGGCGCGCGCCTGCTTGCGGCGCCGGCGTCGGGAGACCCGGAGTTCCTGGTCGGGCAGCCAGCCGAAGGCGAGGCAGCTGCCGACGGCGCCGAGGAGCAGGCCGACGAAGAAGCCGCCCAGGTTGGAGGTGAGCCAGGTGCCCAGCGAGAGGAGGATCCCGGTCAGGGAGTAGAAGAGCCGCTGGGCGGGGTTGAAGAGGATCAGCAGGCCCAGCAGCACCATCAGGCCGGGCAGCAGGTAGCCGGCGAGGCCCTGCATGCCGATGTGCATGACGACCTTCAGTGAGGCCTTCTCCGTGAGCAGGATCTCGCCACCGCCGAGGGCGAGCAACAGCCCGCCCCAGAACGGGCGGTGGCCCCGCCAGTCACGGAAGGCGGCCCTGATTCCCTGACGTGGACGCTCCGGCATCTGATCAGCAACCCGAGTCGCTGAAGCCCAGCTTGAGCCCGGGGAGCTTGAACACGGCAGCCGTGGTCGCGTAGTTCTTCTGGCGCAGGTTGGCGATGCGTACCGTGTCGGCCTGCTGGCTGAAGACGCCGATCGGGCCCTTGGCGTTCGCCTTGTCGAGGGTGCTCGCGTCGTTGCCGATCTCGATGTTCTCGAACGCCGCGTCACCGGACAGCTCGGTGGAGTCGGTCGTCAGATCGCTCGCGGACACCTTCTGCGCGCCGCCGCCCGCGGTGATGAGCAGGTTGGTGCCGCCGAGGTCGACGCTCTGGCACAGCTTGGTGAGCGTGGCGTGCTTGATCGCGGAGGTGACGACGAGCACCTGACCGCCGGTGTCGCCCGCGTTCGGACTGCCGTCCGCCATGTTGTCGAGGCCGCCGAACTGCTCGAAGCCGGTGCCGTTCAGTTCGGTCGCCGTGACCGTGAACGGCATACCGGAGATCGCGAACTGCACACCCAGCGCTCCCTGCGCGGTGAGGATCGCGAGTCCGGCGGCGACCACGGTCGCGGGTACCGCCATCACCGCGGCCCGGCGCAGCCGGACGCGTCCTCGTCTGTCGCCGCCGGCGGTGACGCCGGACGCGCCCGCGGCTTCGGAAGGGGAACCGCTTTCCGGGTTCCCGGGGGTGTGGTCGGCGGACGCGTGGTCCGGGGACGAGGCCATGTCTGCTCCCATGGGCATAGATCAATGCGGGTTGGGCTTCAGGTGGCGCGATGTCCTGGCGCGGACAGCGGCTGCTCCGCACGTCTCCTCGCGTTCCCGGTGGACGCAAGGGCTTTCCCGTTACGCGGCAGTAGCCTTCGAGGAAGTTACCGCCGGTTACTTTGAAGGGTCAAGAGAGTTGTGAAAAAAGGGTGTCGAGTGTGCGGGGATCGCCCTGCCGGGCGCCTCGAAAGGCCTGTGAGGTCGTAATTTTGCGCCCCAACTCCCCTGCTACGTCTTGACGTTGATGCTCCCGGCCGTCTACAACTTCCCCGGGTTCCCCTGGTTCCCCGGATCCGTGGCGCCGGATCCGCCGAGCGGCACCGGCCGTGTTCCCGGCCCTCCTCGAGCCATCGCTCCGCGAGCAACCGCACCGCATCACCGCGGCACCAGTACGGTCGCTTCCCGCTCGGCCTGTCCGGGCCGTACCTCGTCACACCCGCTCGGAACGGGCCGTTTCCCCGGCCGGTCGGCCGGTCTGTCCTCGCCGCCGGTCCGTGACGTACGGAGAAGGCGTCACGGACCGGCGGCGACGGCACCGCTCGCGCACCCCCGTCTCTGCCCCGCGCCACAGCGTTCCCGCCCCGCGCCACTCCCGTTCCCGCCCCGCGTCATCCTCTGACCCCCACCTCGGAAGAGAGGCTCCCCCCATGCGCAAGCGCCCCCTCCTCGCCCTCGCCGCAGCCGTCGCCGCGTTCACTGTGGCCGCCGCGGTCCCCGCCTCCGCGGACGGCGGTGCCGTCCTGACCACGGGCAGCGCCGGCGGCACCGCCGCGGCGGCCGGCGACACCCTCACCGCCCCGCTGGCCACCGGCACCGTCGCCACGCTGTACTCCAGCGCCACCGGCACCAGCGGCGTGAAGTGCACGTCGTCCCAGTTCACCGCGAAGGTCACCGGCAACCCGGCCGCCCCCGGTACGGCCACCGAGTCGGTCACCGCGCACACCTTCGACCCCGCCGGCTGCACCAGCAACGTCACCGGCGTGCTCGGCGTCACCGGCATCACGATCGACAACCTGCCCTACGACGCGACGGTCGCCTCCGACGGCACCCTGACCGTCCTGCCGCCCGCCGGGTCCGTCATCCAGGCCACGGCCAAACTGCGCACCCTGCTCGGCTCCGTCACCTGCGTCTACCAGGCGCCGAGCCTGACCGGACACGCCGGCAACGCCGACAACAGCATCACCTTCACCAACCAGCAGATGACCAAGAGCTCCGGCTCGTCGCTGTGCTTCGCCAACGGCTTCTTCACCGCCAAGTACGCCCCCGTCACCGACGCGGGCGCACCGGTCTTCGTCAACTGAGCCCGAAACCGCGCCGGTTCAGCGGTTCCGCAGGCGCAGTGCGAGGGCGGCGCCCGCGGTGAGCACCAGCACCGCGGCGGCGCCGCCCGCCAGCAGGGGGGCCGAGGGGCCCGCGTCCGCGCGGGTCGTCTCGGCCACCGGCGTGCCGTCGTCGGCCGCGGCCGGGGAGCCGGAGGCCCGGCCGTCCCGCGCGGAAGCCGATCCGGCCGGCCGGGGCGACGCCGCCCGCGAGGGGTGCGCGGAGTCCGAGGGCCGGGACGAAGCGGCGGGCGTCTTCGCGTCCTCGGGTTTTCCGCTCTCCCGCTTCGCGCCGGACCCGGTACCCGCTCCCGCGCCGGCCCCCGAGGCCGTCCGCGCCGCCGGGAAGACGACGTCGGAGCACGAGTAGTACGTGTCCGGCGTGCTGGTGTTCTGCCAGATCGTGTACAGCATCTGACGGCCGGTCCGGTCCTTCGGGAGGGTCGCGCCGAAGTGGTAGGCCCCGTTCCGCAGCGGCGGGTCGGTGACCTCCGCGAAGGGCCGGGAGGGCAGGTCGGACCACTTCAGCGGCTTCGCCGGGTCGTAGCCGGGCTTGGTCAGGTACAGCCGGAACGTGCCGGTGTGCGCGATCGTCGAGGCGTAGGTCATCGTCATCCGGCTGCCCGGGGTGAGCCGCGTGGCCGGCCAGTCCGCCCGGGCGATGTCGAGCCCCCGGTACGCGGGAAGGTTCCCGCTGCACAGCCTGCCGTCCGGGATCACCTGCCGGTCACGGCCGGCCACTCCGGCGACGCGCAGGTTGTCCCACGCGGTGAAGGGGGCGCCGTTCGCCGAGACCGCCGCCCGGCAGGCGGCCGTCCCCTTCGCGCTGCCGCCCTCCGGGGAGCAGGCGTAGACCCGGCTGACCGGATCGGTGGGGGCGCCGTGTGCCTGCGCCGGACCCGCGGTCCACGGCAGCAGCAGGAGCGGGGCCGCGGCGGCGGCCGCGGTGACGCTCAGCCGGGCGGCGATCCGAGTCGTCCGAGTCATCAGGGGGTCTCCTCGGCGGGCGCGGGAACGAGGTGGTCTGTGACCAGTACGGCGGATGACCCCGCCGTGTTCAGCCCCGGAGCCCACGGACCGGTCACACCCCGGATCACCGACCGGTCCGGCGGTTTTCTTCCGATTCCCTCCGCGCCCGCCCGCGCGCCCTGTCCGGTGTCCCGTCCCGGGTCCGGGTCCGTGCCGCGCCCACGGCTCCCGTGGCCCGTCGGCGCCTGGCGGGGGCAGCCGGCGGCGCCTTCGGGGAAGTCGTCGCGCACCCGTGAGCGAGGGACGGAACGGCCCCTGACACCATCCGGTGTTCCCTCACACCCGGCCGACTCCCGCTGCCGGTCGGTGAGTTATCGTATGCGAGCGGTGAAAACAAACCGCGTGTCCCGTTCGTTCATGCCATGAGGAGGGGCCGGTCGATGGCGAGGCAGTTACGCGCTGAGCAGACCCGGGCAACGATCATCACGGCCGCCGCCGACCTTTTCGACCGGCAGGGGTATGAATCCACCAGTCTGAGTGACATCGTCGGGCACGCGAAGGTCACCAAAGGGGCGTTGTACTTCCACTTCGCCGCCAAGGAGGACCTGGCCCACGCCATCCTGGAGCTCCAGGCCATGGCGGCCCAGCAGTTGGTGGCGGACGTCGAGAACCGCGGCTGCTCCTCGCTCGAGGCCCTGATGCGCACCACGTTCGGGGTCGCCCGGCTCGCCGTGGACGATCCGGTGCCGCGCGCCGCGCTCCGCCTCGCCACCGCGGACCTCTCCGTACGGCCGCCGCTGAGGCACCCCTTCACCGAGTGGCTGGACTTCGCCACCCGCAAGTTCTCCGGCGCGGTCAAGGAGTCCGACGTACACGCGGACCTGGACGTCGCCGCCGTGTCCCACTCGCTCGTCTGCTTCTTCGTCGGCACCCGGGTCGCCGGCCGTTCCCTCGAACCGGTCGAGCGGCTGCCCCGCAGGACGGCCGAGATGTGGTTCCTCATGCTCCGGGGCCTGGTCCCGGTGCACCGCCGCCCCCGCTATCTGACCCTCGCCACGCAGCTGGAGCGGGAGATCAGAGCCGGCTGACCCGCGCGATACGGTGGCGGACATGCCCGAAACCCCCGCCGCGCCCGTGATCCTCGGCGACGAACCCGGCTCGTTCCCGCACAGTGTGCTGGCCGAACGGCACCCCGCGATCATCCGGCAGGTGCGGGACGCCTTCCCGTACGGCCCCGGGCAGCACCACGCGCTCGACGCGCTGCTGCGGAGCTGCACCGAGGGCGTGATCGAGCCGCTGCCCGAGGGCGCGCACGACCGCGACCTCTGGCGCGCCTGGGGCCTGGACACCTACGCCGGGCAGTCCTGGTTCGACGTGCCCTGGCTGTGGTCCGAGAGCTACTTCTACCGGCGACTGCTGGAGGCCGTCGGTCACTTCGGTCCGGGCGCGTGGCAGGGGATCGACCCGTTCCGCCCGTTCAAGCGCGCCGAACTCGACGCCAAGGAGACGGACGAGGAGCTGGCGGCGCTCGACTCGCTCGAGGGCCGTCCGGCCGCCGAGCGGGGCCGTGCCCTGCTGCACGGCTCGCTGTGGGGCAACCGCGCCGACCTCGGCTTCCGCCTCTCCGCCGCGGGCGCCGGGACCCAGGAGCCGGTCCCCGCCCTGGTCGCCGACGACAGCGAGACGCTGTGGTCGCTGCTGCCGCCCGCCGGAACCGGAACCGGCACGCTCTGCCTGGTCGCGGACAACGCGGGCCGCGAACTCGTCCCCGACCTGCTCCTGATCGCCCACCTGCTCGCCGAGGGCCGGATCGGCCGCGCGGTCCTGCACGTCAAGCCGTACCCGTACTACGTCTCCGACGCCACGACCGCCGACGTGGTCGACGCGCTCACCCGCCTCCGCTCGGCGCCGGGCGCGGCCTCCGGGTACGGGCGACTGCTCTGGTCGGCGATGGCCGACGGCCGGCTCGTCGTGCGCGCCCACCCCTTCTCCGGTGGACCGCTGCCGTACGCCGACATGCCGGACGACCTGCGCGCGGAGTTCGCCTCGGCGGTCCTGACGATCGTCAAGGGCGACCTCAACTACCGCCGTCTGGTGGGCGACCGGATGTGGCCGCCGACCACGCCCTTCCAGGAGGTGACCGCGTACTTCCCCGGCCCGGTCGCCTCCCTGCGCACCCTGAAGTCCGATGTGATCACCGGCCTGTCCCCGGCCACCGAGGCCGCGCTGGTCGCGGCGGAGGGACAGGCCTGGCGCACCGGCGGCACACACGCGCTGATCCAGGTCAACCCATCAAGTGACGGTCAAGGGCAGTGACTTGATGCCGTTGATGAAGTTGGAGACGAGTCGCCGCGGCGGCCCGGCCGGGCGGAGCGCGGGCAGCGTGCGCAGTACCTCCGCGTAGAGCAGCCGTAGCTGGAGCCGGGCGAAGTGGGCGCCCAGGCACACGTGCGGGCCGTCCCCGAAGGAGACGTGCGGGTTGGGCGTGCGGGCGAGGTCGAGCCGGTCGGGTGCCGCGAAGACCCGCTCGTCCCGGTTGGCCGAGGCGTGGAACACCACGACCTTGTCGCCCTGGCGGATTTGCCGCCCGGCCAGCTCGGTGTCCCGCTCGGCCGTCCTGCGGAAGGACAGCACCGGTGGGTGCCAGCGCAGCAACTCGTCCACCGCGGTGCCGAGTTCCGCCTTGCCGGCGCGCAGGAGATCGTACGACCGCGGATGCTCCGCCAGTGCGAGCAGGCCGCCGGGGGCCGCGCCGCGCACGGTGTCGTTGCCCGCGACGGTGAGCAGGAAGAAGAACATCTCCAGTTCGGCGGAGCCGAGTTCGGCGTCGTGCGCGAGGGTCGTCATCACGTCGTCGGCCGGGTAACGCCGCTTGTAGGCCGCCAGTTGCCGGGCGTACGCGAACATGTCCCGCAGCATGGCCGGAGAGCGCGGGTTGACCGGCCTGCCCGCTCCGTCCAGCGTCGGCGTGCCGGCCTCGTCCGGGTCCTGGTAGCCGATCACCCGCTGCGTCCAGTGCAGCAGCAGCCGCCGGTCGCTCTCCGGAACCCCCAGCAGATCCGCGAGGTTGAGCAGCGCGTACTCGTCGGTGACGGCGCCCACCAGATCCACCGTGCCGTCGCCGGCGTCCGCCGCGTCGCGTGCCCGCGCGAGCAGCGTGCGCGCCCGCCCGCGTGCCACGGCCGCGAACCGGTCGACGCGGCCCGGTGTGAACGCCCGGCTGACCAGGCGCCGCAGCCGGCCGTGCTGCGGCGGATCCTGGTTGAGCATCATGCTCCTGATGAACGGCAGGTCGTCCGGGTCGGGGTCGCGGATCTGGGTCGCGCCGATGTACGACGAGTACGTCGCCGAGTCCTTGAGCACCCGCACCACGTCGGCGTGCCGGGTGACCGCCCAGAACCCGGGCCCGGCCGGCCAGCCCAGCACCTCGGGCTCGTCCTGCCAGGCCACCGGGTGCTCGTCGCGCAGCACCCGGTAGTCGGCGTACGGCACCCCGGCGGCGTACCGGCGCGGGTCGAAGACGTCGGGTGCCGGTGCGGCCTCGCGTACGCTCACCCTCGCGCGCCCGCATCGGTGGTGTCCTCCCGCAGGAAGTCCTCCACCACGCGGATCAGTTCCAGCGGGGTCTCGTCCATCGCGTAGTGTCCGGCGCACGGCAGGACGGCGAGCCGCGCGCGCGGGTACCAGGACATCCACGTCTGCCGCATGAGGTCGGCCGACAGTGCCGGATCGAGCTCCCCGGCCACCGCCAGCGCGGGCACGTCGCTGCCCTCGACGTCCGCGCGGAAGTCGTCGCCCGCCCAGGAGTCGAGCCACGCCCGGAACGCCTTCACGTCACTGCACTCCAGCGAGCGGTCGACCATCCGGTCGAGCCAGGCGGCGGGACGGTGGCCGCCGGTGGTGACGTCGAGGATCGCGCGCCGGTTCTCCGGCCTGTGCGCCGCGTCCGCGAACAGCACGCCCTGCTCGCCGGGGAGCGGCAGCCCCGAGGCGGGCACGGGGGAGACCCCGACGATCCGGCGCAGCCGCTGCGGAGCGACCGACAGCAGGCGCTGCGCCACCGCGCCGCCCATCGAGTGCCCCACCACCGAGAACCGCTCCCAGCCCAGCTGGTCGGCCACCCCCACCAGGTCCACGGCCGCCTCGGTGGTCGTGTACGAGCCCACCGCCTGCCTGGCCGCGCCGTAACCGCGCAGGTCGACCAGCGCGTAGGTGAACGCGGCGCGGTCGAGGTCCGGCAGGACGGGCGCGAAAGCGGAACGGTCGGCGAGCCAGCCGTGCACGGCGAACACCTTGTGGGCGCCGTCGCCGTGCACCTCATGGGGCAGTACGAAGGAGGTCATGCGCCTACCGTGGCCCGCCCGCGGAAGCTCGGCAAGGGCGCGTACGGGCGTTCGCCTGAACGCCCCCTTCCCCTCGCTGCCTTGGCCCACCCGCGCGCCGACGGCCTCCGCCCCCTGCCTGCCGGAAACCCTTAACGCCACACATACCGGCGGAAGTTCACTGTTTCCGCGAGGGTTCACGCGATGGTGTGATCATGTCCCCGCGAGCGGATGCCGTTCCGGGGGCACGGGTAGGGCCTGGCCATGACGCAGCCGTTCGAACTCCCGCACTTCTACATGCCGTACCCCGCGCGGCTGAACCCGCATGTCGACGAGGCACGGACCCACTCGACGGCGTGGGCGCGCGAGATGGGCATGCTGGAGGGGTCCGGGGTCTGGGAGCAGTCCGACCTGGAGGCGCACGACTACGGGCTCCTGTGCGCCTACACCCACCCCGACTGCGACGGCCCCGCCCTCTCGCTGATCACCGACTGGTACGTCTGGGTTTTCTTCTTCGACGACCACTTCCTGGACATGTACAAGCGCACCCAGGACCGCGCCGCGGGCAAGCACCACCTGGAGCGACTCGCGCTGTTCATGCCGCTGGACCCCGGCGCCCCGATGCCCGAGCCGGAGAACCCGGTCGAGGCGGGGCTCGCCGACCTGTGGACGCGCACCGTGCCGTCGATGTCCGCCGACTGGCGCCGGCGGTTCGTCGTGGCCACCGAGCATCTGCTCAACGAGTCCATGTGGGAGCTGTCCAACATCAACGAGGGCCGGATCGCCAACCCGGTCGAGTACATCGAGATGCGCCGCAAGGTGGGCGGCGCGCCCTGGTCGTCGGGGCTCGTGGAGTACGCGACCGCCGAGGTGCCGGCCGCCGTCGCCGGTACCCGGCCGCTCAGGGTGCTCATGGAGACCTTCTCCGACGCCGTCCACCTGCGCAACGACCTCTTCTCCTACCAGCGGGAGGTCGAGGACGAGGGCGAGAACAGCAACGGAGTGCTCGTGCTGGAGACCTTCTTCGGCTGCACCACCCAGGAGGCCGCCGAGACCGTCAACGACATCCTCACCTCACGCCTGCACCAGTTCGAGCACACCGCGCTCACCGAAGTCCCCGCCGTCGCCCTGGAGAAGGGGCTCAGGCCCGACGAGATCGCCGCGGTCGCCGCCTACACCAAGGGACTTCAGGACTGGCAGTCCGGCGGCCACGAGTGGCACATGCGCTCCAGCCGCTACATGAACAAGGGGGCCCGGTCCGACTCGCCGTGGCAGCTCCCGAGCGGCCCCGGCACCTCCGCCATGGATGTCGGCGCGCTGCTCGCCTCCGCCGCGGCCGAACGCCTGCGCGCCTACTCCCACGTACCGTTCCAGAAGGTCGGCCCCTCAAAGCTGCCCGACTTCTACATGCCGTTCCCGTTGGAACTGAGCCCGCACCACGACGCCTCCCGCCGCAACCTCGTCGCGTGGTCGCACCGCGTGGGCATCCTGGAGGAGGGCGTCTGGGACGAGGACAAGCTCGCCGCCTACGACCTCGCGCTGTGCTCCGCCGGCCTGGATCCGGACGCCACGCCCGAGGCCCTCGACCTCAGCGCCCAGTGGCTCGCCTGGGGCACCTACGGCGACGACTACTACCCACTGGTCTACGGCCACCGCAGGGATCTGGCCGCCGCACGGCTGACCACGGCCCGGCTCTCCGAGTGCATGCCGCTGGAGGGCGAGCCGACCGTGATCCCCGCCAACGCCATGGAGCGCGGGCTGATCGACCTGTGGGCCCGTACGACGGCGGGGCGGAGCGCCGAGGAACGGCGCACCCTGAAGACGTCCGTGGACATGATGACCGAGAGCTGGGTCTGGGAGCTGTCCAACCAGATGCAGAACCGCATCCCCGACCCGGTCGACTACCTGGAGATGCGCCGGGCCACCTTCGGCTCCGACCTCACCCTGAGCATGTGCCGCATGGGCCAGGGCCCCGCGATCCCGCAGGAGGTGTACCGCAGCGGACCCGTCCGCTCCCTGGAGAACGCCGCCATCGACTACGCCTGCCTGATCAACGACGTCTTCTCGTACCAGAAGGAGATCGAGTACGAGGGCGAGGTCCACAACGCCATCCTCGTCGTACAGAACTTCTTCGGCATCGACTACCCGACGGCGCTCTGTGTCATCCACGACCTGATGACCCAGCGCATGCAGCAGTTCGAGCACGTGATCGCGCACGAACTGCCCCTGCTGTACGACGACCTGCGGTTGTCCGAGGAGACGCGCGAGGCCATGGGCCGCTACGTGCTCGACCTGCAGAACTGGCTCTCGGGCATCCTGCACTGGCACCGCGAGGTCGACCGTTACAAGGCCGAGTGGCTCGGCCGCCGCGCCCACGGCTTCCTGCCCGACCGGGCACCGGGCCCGGTGCAGCTCGTCGGCTGACGTCCGGGACGCTCCGGACACCGGGACGCCTCGGGGCCTCGGACAGCGGGATGCTCCGGACTCCGGTGCCGCCGCGGCTGCCGCCGACCGTCCCGCCCGCTTTCCGGTCCGCTTCAGGCGGTCCGGCACGCCCGCGCGGCGTGCTCGACCGCGGCCTGGGCCAGGGCGCGCACGACCGGGTGCGGACGCGAGCCGTCGCCGGACAGCTCCGGCTGGAAGAGGGTGCCCAGGAAGAAGGGATGGTCCGGCAGTTCGGCGACGCGGACCTGGCCGTCCTCGTCGTGCCCGGAGAACCGCAGACCGTGCGCGCTCAGCGTGTCGAGGTGGCGGGAGGGGCCGTACGCGCAGAAGTACCGCTCGACCGTGCGCGCCGAGCCGATCACGGAGTGGGCCAGCGAGCCCGGCTCCAGGGTCACCGCGGCCTCGTGACCGATCAGCGAGCAGGCCAGCGGCTCGATGAGGGGGTCCTCGGTGCCGGGGTCGTTCTCGGCGTGCGCGACCCGGGCCAGCCCGCACACGTTCCGGGCGAACTCCAGCAGCGCGTGCTGGAAGCCGCCGCACGTACCGAGGAACGGGATGCCCTCCTCGCGCGCGGTGCGGACGGCCGCGAGGACACCGGCCTCGCTGCGGTACGGGCTGCCCGGCAGCACCCACACGGCGTCGAACCCGCGTACCGCGCCCTCGGCCTCCGCCTCCTCGGACGGGATCCAGTAGGCGTCCAGGACCAGTCGGTCGCGTTCGGCGAGCGCGTCGAGCAGGAGGGGGATCCGGGTGTGCGAGACGACGTTGGGGGAGCGGTCCCCGACGAGGGCGATGGTGGCGGTGCGAGCCGCGGTGTTCGTCATGCCGTTCATCCTGGGCGGCGCCCGTGGTTCACGTCCAACGATGATTCCTGGACGCTCGATAAGCGTTTCTGATGGAGTGGCATCCTGTCCGGCATGGACCCGCACCTGCTGCGCACGTACGTCACCGTGGCGCGCCTCGCCTCCTTCTCCGAGGCCGCCCGCGAGCTGGGCTACACCCAGTCCGCGGTCTCCCAGCACATCGCCGCCCTCGAACAGGACCTCGGCGCGCCCCTGCTCACCCGGCGCCCGGTCACGCCCACCGCTGCCGGTGAGCGCCTCCTGGAACACGCGGGCCCGCTGCTGCTGCGCCTGGACGCGGCCCGCGTCGACGTCGTACGCATGGCGGCGGCCCCCGCGCACGGCCTGACCCTCGCCACCACCCCCACCGCCCTCGGCCCCCGCGTCCTCGCCCTGCTCCCCGCGGCCGGCGTGACGCTGCGCGTCCTCACCCGCGACGACATCCCGGCCGCCGTCGCCACCGGCACCGCCGACCTCGGTCTGGTCGACGGCCTCGCCGCTCCCAGCGACCCGCTGAGGCTGCCCGACGTGGCGCCGCTGACGGTTCACGGGGTCGACGAGGAACCCGTCGCCGTCCTGCTGCCCGCCGGACATCCCCTGGCCGGCCGTCCCGGCCTGCGCCTCGGCGACCTCGCCGACGCCCGCTGGATCGACGCCCCGGACGCCGGCCTCCCGCTCGCCCAGCTGCGTGCCGTGAACGGCGGGGGCGCCTTCCGCCCGGCCCTGCGCTACGAGGGCACCGACCTGCGTACCCTCACCGCGCTCACGGCCGCCGGCCACGGCCTCACCCTGCTGCCCCGCTCCACGGCCGACGCGGTACCGGGCGCTGTCGCCGTTCCCCTCACCGCACCCCGGGTCGTCCACCGCACGGAACTCGTGCACGCGGGTGCCGTCGGCGGCGCGGCGGGGGAGTTGGTACGTGGGGTGAGGGAGGGGGTGTGAGAGAGGGCGGGGCGTGGGGGTGTGAGTGGGAGAGCGGTGGGTGTGACCCGGGAGGTGCACGAAGCGTCCCGCTCGGCACGGGCGTAGCTCTCCGCATGACTACCCTCCGCAACCCTCCGGCCAGTCTCACTCGTTCGTGCCTCGTCGTGGCGGGGTGCCCCGGGTAGAGCACCAGCCGGAGGCGAGCGAACCATGGAACAGACAGTGTTGCGTCCCAAGCCGATGCCCGGCCGGGACCGGTGGTCCAGGCGGGAGCGGGGCGAGAGGGAAGGACGGGGTGAGAGGGAAGGACGGGGTGAGAGGGAGGCGCCGGACCGGGCCGGCGAGCCGGGGGCTTCGACCGCCCTGGTCCGGCGGCCGCACGCCGCTCGCCGGCGTGGCCGGCGGATCAGGACCCTGCTGTTCAGCCTGACCGTCGGCACCGTTCTGGTGCTCTGCGGGATCGGGCTCGGCACGGTGGGCGCCACGGTGATCGGCATGAGCAGGCTGGCCGAGGCACGGGGCCACACCGCGCCGTTCGAAGCTTCGGTGAAGTCCGAGTCCGCCAAGTCCGCCGCGTCCCCGCGGGGCGCCGGGTCAGCGGGCCCGGCCGAGGTCAGGCCCGGCGTCACGCTGGGCGTGGAGGCCGTGGACGCCGAGAACGTGGGCGCGCTGATCACCGGCGTCCACCTGCCCGGCCCCGGCTACACGGCGGGCCTGGTGCGCGGCGACATCCTGCTCCAGTTCGGCGCCGCCCGCATCGACAGCGCCGCCGACCTCGCCCGAGCCGTCGCCCACGGCCGCCCCGGCACGGAGGTGAGCGTCACGGTGCGCCACCACAGCGGGAACTTCCAGCAGTTGACGGTGGTACTGGGCGTGGTGACCTGAGCGCAGTGGGTGGGGGAGGCGGAGTGGGACGGGGGCGTGGACAGGGTCGCGGGCAGGGGCGCGGGCAGGGGTGGCGAGGGCGGTCCGGGCGGTCCGGCCCAGGTCGTCCCCGCCACCCTCCTTCCTCCCGCCCCTCCTCGTTCCTCCCGTAAACCCGCTGGTCACCCCACGCCCCACAGGGGATGATGGCCCCATGCCCACCGCGCGCTCCCGGTCGGCCCGACCGGGCGGGAGACCGTGCGGAACGGCTTCGCCCCGTCACCTCGACCGCGTTCGGAGGCCCGGATGACCGGTAGCACGCCCGCACACTTCACCGCCGACGACTACAAGGCCCGCATGGAACGCGCCGCGCGTGCCGCGGGCGATGCCGGTCTGGCGGGGCTGCTCGTGGCGCCGGGTCCGGACATGGTGTGGCTGACCGGGTACACGCCCACCGCGATCACCGAACGGCTCACCGTCCTCGTCCTCACCCCCGGCCGTGAACCCGTACTCGTCGTGCCCACCCTGGAGGCCCCGGACGCCGAGGAGGCGGCCGGCGCGACCGCGCTGACCCTGCGCGACTGGACCGACGGCAAGGACCCGTACGCGGTCACCGCCGAGCTGCTCGACAGGCGTGGCCGCTTCGGTATCAGTGACAACACCTGGGCGATGCACCTGCTGGGCCTCCAGCGGACGTTGCCGGACACCGGCTACGCCTCTCTCACCGACGCCCTCCCGATGCTCCGCGCGGTGAAGGACGCGGCCGAACTGGAGCTCCTGGCAGCCGCGGGCGCGGCTGCCGACGCAACGTTCGAGGAGATCCGCAACGTTCCCTTCGCCGGGCGCCGCGAGTCCGACATCGGCCGCGACCTCGCCGACCTGCTGCTGCGATTCGGGCACTCCCAGGTCGACTTCACCGTCGTCGGCTCCGGCCCCAACGGCGCCAACCCGCACCACGAGGTCGGCGACCGCGTCATCCAGGACGGCGACATGGTCGTCCTGGACTTCGGCGGCCTGAAGGGCGGCTACGGCTCCGACACCACGCGCACGGTCCACGTCGGCGAGCCGACCGAGGAGGAGCGCCGGGTCCACGACACCGTGCGCGCCGCACAGGAGGCGGGCTTCCGGGTCGTACGGCCGGGCGTGGCCTGCCAGGACGTCGACCGGGCCGCACGCGCGGTGATCACCGACGCCGGGTACGGCGAGTACTTCATCCACCGCACCGGGCACGGCATCGGCGTCACCACGCACGAGCCGCCGTACATGATCGAGGGCGAGGAACAGCCCCTCGTGCCCGGCATGTGCTTCTCCGTGGAGCCCGGGATCTACCTGCCCGGCCGGTTCGGGGTGCGCATCGAGGACATCGTCACGGTGACCGAGGACGGTGGCCGCCGGTTCAACAACACCACCCGTGAGATGGTCATAGTGGACTGAGAGGGCCAAGAGGCACATTCTCGACGGACATCCCGGAACGGCGACCACACGACCCATGACCCAGGCACCGACACCCACTGCCGACACCGTGCGCAGACTCGTGCGTTCGCTGCTCAAGGAGAGCAGGGAGAGCAGGGAGAGCAAGGAGAGCGGGGAGGGCAGGGGCAAGAACGGCGCGGACGGCGGCGTGAGCGCGCACGGCACCGCCGTACCCGACGTCCGCCCGGTCACTGAGGGCCGCGCGTACACCTGGTGGGTCGGCACCCGGCACGTGCTGCGGCTCGCACCCGACCGCGAGGCCTCCCTGCGCCGTCGCCGTGAACTGCGCCTGCGCGACATCGTGCGCCCGCACGTCCCCGTCCCCGTCGTCGTACCGGTCTCCGTCGCGCACGGTGAGTGGGCGCCCGGTCTGGCCTGCACGCTCGACGCCAAGGTGCCCGGGGGCACCACGGACGAGCACGACGTCTCCGCCCTCGGCGAGGCCGATCTCGCCGGACTGCTCACCGGGCTGCGCGCGGTGCCCGTACGGCAGGCCGAGACGCTCGGCGTGCCGCGTACGGCCCCGCGCTCCCTGGAGGCGTTGCGCCGCATGTCCGTGCACGCGGCCGAACGGCTCGCCGCCGCCGACGAGTTCGACCCCGCCCGGCTGCACCAGCTCACCTCGCCCGGCGCCGTCCAGCTCGCCGCTCAGCCCGGTTCCGCCGTGCTCACCCACCACGGACTGGCCGGCGAGCACGTGGTGGTCAGCGCCGACGGGCGGGTCCGCGGCATCCTGGACTGGACCCGGGCCGTGGTCGGTGACCCGGCCGAGGACATCGCCGGTCTCGCCGTCGCCGTCGGCTCCCCGGCGGCCGTCCGCGCCGCCACCCTCGCCGGCTACGGCGCCCGGCCCTGCCTGCGTGGCCTGTGGCTCGCCCGCTGCGACACCGTCCTGCGCCTCGCCGACCACCTGGAGGGCCGCGCGCCCGGCTCCCTGCCCCTGCTGCGCACCCAGTTGCGGCGCGCCTGGGAGCCGATCCTGCTGGAGCGGGTCACCGAGCTGAAGGACGAGGAGACCGAACTCTAGGGGCCTCCTCGCGGGCACGAGCCGAGCCGGGCGCCCGCCCGGCTCGACTCGCCTCCGCAGGGCCTCAGCCCCGGCCCCACTGTTCCCGGCCCAGCATCGGCCTTGCCGTGCGCGCCGTGTCCTCAAGGGCATGCGCGATGCCCCGGTGCCTCCCGCTCGGCGCAGCACCCCCGCTCAGGCCTGCGTCAGCACCACGCACGACTCCCCGGGGACCTGCAGCAGCCCGTCCGGGCCCGGGGCCAGAACCGGGTCCCACGCGGCGAGCACCCGCAGCCGGCCGGTGCCGAGCGGGATCGCCGCCGGCTGCTTGCCGAGATTGACGGCCACGCGGACGTCCCCGCGCCGGAAGGCCAGCCAGCGGCCCTCCTCGTCGTACGCCACCTTCGTGTCGGCGAGGTCGGGAGCGGTGAGGTCGGGCAGTTCGCGGCGCAGCCCGATCAGCCGGCGGTACCAGGAGAGCACGCGCGCGTGGGGTTCGCGCTCGGGCTCCGACCAGTCCAGGCAGGACCGCTCCCGGGTCGCCGGGTCCTGCGGGTCGGGTACGTCCTCCTCGGCCCAGCCGTGCGCCGCGAACTCCCGTCGCCTGCCCTGCCGTACGGCCTCCGCCAGCTCCGGGTCCGTGTGGTCGGTGAAGTACTGCCACGGCGTGCCGGCCGCCCACTCCTCGCCCATGAACAGCATCGGGGTGGACGGCGCGGTGAGCGTGAGCGTGGCCGCGCAGGCCAGCAGTCCGGGGGAGAGTGTGGCCGAAAGCCGGTCGCCCTGGGCGCGGTTGCCGATCTGGTCGTGGGTCTGGCTGTAGCCCAGCAGCCGGTGGGCGCCCACGCGCCCGCGGTCCAGTGGCCGTCCGTGGTCACGACCCCGGAAGGACGAGTAGGTGCCGTCGTGGAAGTAGCCGCGGTTGAGGGTCTTGGCGAGCGCGGCGAGCGGGGCCCGCGCGAAGTCGGCGTAGTAGCCCTGGGACTCGCCGGTGAGCGCGGTGTGCAGGGCGTGGTGGAAGTCGTCGTTCCACTGCGCGTGCAGCCCGAGGCCGTGCTCCCCGCGCGGGGTGATGATCCGGGGATCGTTCAGGTCCGACTCGGCGACCAGGAACAGGGGGCGGCCCACCTCGGCGGCGAGGCCGTCGACCGCCGCCGACAGCTCCTCCAGGAAGTGACGCGCGCGCGTGTCGTGCAGCGCGTGCACGGCGTCCAGACGCAGCCCGTCGAGCCGGTAGTCGCGCAGCCACGCCAGCGCGCTCTCCAGGAAGTACGCGCGCACCTCGTCCGAGCCGGGCGCGTCCAGGTTCACCGCCGCACCCCAGGGCGTCTGATGCGTATCCGTGAAGTACGGCCCGAACGCGGGCAGATGATTGCCCGACGGGCCCAGGTGGTTGTGCACGACATCCAGGACGACACCCAGTCCCAGCTCGTGCGCCCGGTCCACGAACCGCTTCAGCGCCTCGGGACCGCCGTACGGCTCGTGCACCGCCCAGGGCGCCACCCCGTCGTACCCCCAGCCGTGCCGTCCCGGGACAGGGGTGAGTGGCATCAACTCCACGTGCGTGATGCCGAGTTCGGCGAGATGGTCGAGGCGTTCCGCGGCGGCGTCGAGGGTGCCCTCGCGGGTGTACGTGCCCACGTGCAGTTCGTAGAGCACCGCGCCCGGCAGCCCTCGCCCCTGCCACGGCGTACGCCACGCGTACCGCCCGTGGTCCACGACCGCGCTCAGGCCGTCCGGACCGTCCGGCTGGCGGCGCGAGCGCGGATCGGGCAGCACGGCGCCGCCGTCCAGCCCGAAGCCGTAGCGGGTGCCGTCCACGGCCTGCGCCCGCCCTGTCCACCACCCCACCCGCTCCGGATCGCGCTCCAACGCGCGCGTGGCGCCGTCGCACTGAAGCGTCACGCGGTCTGCCTGTGGTGCCCACACGTCGAACTGCACGGACGGTTCCCCTTCGTCTGCTCACAGTGACCCAGCCCGTCCATCGTGCCCGGAAAATGATCAATCCGCTTTCCCAAACGGCGTTTTCCTCGCGGGTGTCGCGGAAGTGGGCGCGGGTGACGGCCGGTTCTCCCGTTTCTGGACACCCGGGGTCCACTGACCGACAATCACGAACGTGACGTCGTCCTTCGAGTTCCCCACGTACCCCGCGCGGCCTTCCGACGCGGAGCGCGACAAGGCGCTGCAGGTGCTGCGAGACGGCGTCGCCATGGGCCGCCTGTCGCACGACACCTTCGTGCGCCGCATGGAACTCGCGCTCTCCGCGCGCGCCTCCGACGAACTCGCCGCCCTCACCGCCGACCTGCCCCACGAGAACCGTCTCTCGCGAGCGGTGCTGGGCACCGTGGAGGCCGTCTCCGGCTTCACCGTACGACTGCGCCGCGCCTGGCAGGCCGAACGGCTGCCGAAGCTGCTCCTGCCGCACCCCGCGCACGACCATCCGCTGCGCATCGGCCGCGACCCGGCCAACGGGTTGCGCCTCAACCACGAGACGGTGTCCCGCGTGCACGCCGACCTGCGCCGCCAGGGCGGCGTGTGGGTCCTCAGGGACCTCGGTTCCACCAACGGCACCACCGTCAACGGCCGCCGCGTGGTCGGCGCCGTCGTCGTCCGGGAGGGCGACATGATCAGCTTCGGGAAGACCGCCTTCCGGCTGGCGGCGAACTGAGCGGTTCCGGGGACGGTTCCCGGCATGGGCTCTGGGTGTGAGTGCGGGTGCGGGTGCCGGGGCCCGGTTGGCGGGTGCCGGGTACCGGGTGAGGCGTCGACGGCTCCTTTCGGGTGAGCCGGACTGGGGGAAACCGGCGGCCGTGCCGATGCACCGGGAATGACCTACCTCACCCGAGCGGCGGCCGCGGCCGGCGCTCTGCTGGCCGCCGCGGGCCTCCTCACCGCGGGCCCCGCCCACGCCGCGCCCCGCGGAACGGCCGCCGACGACTGGCTGTACCTGACCGTCACCCGCGGCGACGCGCAGTCCGGCGTCACCAGCGGCGCCCTGCTCCTGTGCGACCCGCCCCTGGGCCACCCGCACGCGGCGGAGGCCTGCGCCGAACTCGCCGCCGCCGACGGTGACATCGCGCGTATCCCGCACAAGGACGTGTTCTGCCCACTGATCTTCGCCCCGGTGACCGCCCACGCGCACGGGCGCTGGAACGGGCGGCCGGTCGACTACCAGGAGACCTACACCAGCAAGTGCGTGATGGACGCGCGGACGGGGTCGGTGTTCGCCCTGGAGGACTGAGCGACGCCACTCCCGGCGTACGGACCGGATCCCGGGGGACGAGCGATGTCCCGTGCCCGGCCGCCCGTGCCCGGCTGGGGGCGACGCCGTCAGGCCGCCTGCTCGCGGGCCTGCCGGGCCGCCACCAGCACGGTCCGGGACTGGTGTTCCACCTGGTGCTCCAACGGCACCCAGCGGGCCCGGAACCGCAGCGCGAAGGACTCGCACCAGGCGGCGACGAGGTGTTCCAGCCAGGGCGCCGCCAGGTCGTCCGTCTCCCGCAGGACCCGCAGCAGCATCGCCGCGGCCCGCAGCGGCAGCCGCCGCCCGAAGGCGTCCACGCTGCCCACGTACGCCATCGTCGTGCCGGCCGGCGCCGTGTGGGTCCAGTCCCGCGCCAGGCCGGGGATCAGCCCCAGTGCCCACCGGGCGGCCCGCAGCAGCGGGCCGCCCGTGTCGTCCAGCCGGGGCAACGCCTCGGCGAGCACCCGTTCCACCTCCGTCGCGTCCCGCAGCAGGCGCGCGGCCAGTTGCCGCAGTGCCGCCGCCGGCGCCGGGTGCGGTGCCGGGTCGTCCACCAGGTCGCTGGCCCACATCGGCACCTCCACCACGGCCGTCAGACCGCCGTAGCGGTGTGCGTGGTACCAGGTGCTGTGCCGGGCGTCGTCGGGCATGCTCGGGTAGGCGGCGCGCGAGTCCGGGCCGGGCATGACATGCACGCCCGGCCCCGAGGACGGCCAGCCCGCCGCGTCCGAGGCGCCCGTCTCCACCGGGATGTGCAGCTGTGCCGCGGACTTGGCGAACGGCTCGGCCAGCCCCGGCACGTCCTTCGTCAACTGCACCCAGCTGCCGCCCAGATCGGTTCCGTGCAGGGTCACCTGCAGATACGGGCGCAGCTCGTCGATCACGCCGGTCAGGGTGCGCGTCTCGGGCGGCAGCCGGTCCGGGGGCAGTACCGACGGCGCCCACTCCGGCTGCTCAGCCCCCGTGGGACGGTAGAAACCGAGGTGGTAGTCGAACAGGCTGCGCGGGGCCGGGGTCACGTGCAGACTCGCGCCGTCCGGGTCGGCGCACAGCAGGAAGTGCCAGGAGGTGCCGGAGCGCAACTCCCGTTCCGCCAGCACCCGTTCGGCCAGCGCGCGGAGGGTGGAGCCCCCGGTCGGTTCGTTGGCGTGGGCGCCCGCCACCACCAGCACGGCACGGCGTGCATGCCCCACCGACAGCAGATGCAGGGGCCGGCCCGCCCGGGAGAGACCCACCTGCCGCAGCACACACAGCCCGGGCTCCTGAGTGGCCAACGCGTGTGCGAAGGACACCAGTTCGGGAAGGTTGGGGTAGCGCAGCTCCGGCAGGAGACTCACCCCCGACTCGTGTCCGCCCGGCTTCGCCCTCTCAGTGCCGCACGGCCCGGGTGAACTGTCAAGCGCATGGCGGGGTGGCTCCAGGGGGCGCCCGGACGCGCACGCCGGCGGGACCTCGGCCTCGCCCTTCCGGCGCGCCCCCGCACCACCCGGCAGGACGCGCCGGCCGGGGACCGCCGCTGGTGTGGGTCGGAATCCCGTGGGTACCACCGCTGGTGTGGGCCGGGGTGCGCGCGGGCCGGATTCCGGCCCTGGACAGCCGTGTGGACCGAGCACACCTCCACGGCCGTACGGATGGCCGCCGCAGGTGTCGGGGTGTGCGCCGTACCCGCCCACCTCGTGCGGGGTGTCGTCGGCGAGGACTGTGTGGTCCTCAGCCCCGACCCGGTCTGGAAGCGTCCGCTGACCGTCTACGCGCGCGTGCCGCTCACCGGAGCCGCGGAGGCGTTCGTGCACCTGCTGTGCGCCATGTGGCCCTCGCTGGCCGCGGCGCCCACGGCAGCCACCGCGTTCACGGCAGCCATCGCGCCCACGGACGCGCCGACGACCGCGGCCACTGCCTTTGTGGCGACCGAGGTCACGGCCTCGCCGGATGCCAGGGATGCCATTGCCTCCGTGGCCTCCCTGGCGACCGCGGCCCGCGAGGCGGTCGCTCCGTCGGCCGGCTGACCGTGTCCCGGCCGGCCGGCCGGCCGAGCGTGCGCTGACCGGGCTGACCGGGCACCGGCCGGCCGACGCCATGTTCAGCGGGCCCCCGGCTCTCCCTCACTCACTCGCTCGAGCAGTGCCACGGGCAGCGCCTCGAAAAGGTCCGCCACGCGCGCGTACCCCGTGAACTCCCGTCCCGGCGTGAGCAGGTCCGTCCAGCGCCCGGGCGGCAGCGGCAGCCGTGTCTCCCGCCAGCCGCCCGCCTCGTCCAGCCGCAGGGACAGCCTGGTCACCGCCGTGACGACCTCGCCCGAGCGCGCGAACGCCAGGCAGTGGCCGGCCGCCGGGCCGTCGGCGGCGAGCGGGGCGTAGGCCGCGTCCGTGCCGAACGCGCCGGGCCGGCGGGCCCGCAGCCCCAGCGCCGCCGCAGTCAGGGCGTCCTTCTCGCCCGGCGCCGCCGCCGGGAAGGACACCGGCCGCCGGTTGTCGGGGTCCACCAGCGCCCGGTACTCGCTCTCCGTGCCCTGGTACACGTCCGGCACGCCCGGCATCGTCAGATGGACCAGGGCGGTACCGAGGACGTTGGCCCGGATGTGCGGCTCCAGGGCCTTGCGGAAGGCGGCCACGTGCTCGCCGGGCGGCCCGCACGGTCCGGCCGCGACGAACGCGGCCACCGCCTCCTCGTACGGCGGCTCCGGCTCCGTCCAGCTGGTGTACATGCCCGCCTCGCGCACGTGCTTGAGCAGAGCCTCCCGGACCCGTTCCCGCTCGGCCGGACCCAGCCCGAACACCGTCTGCCAGGCCGCCCATGCGAGCTGCCCGTCCGGGACGGCCTCCTCGGCCCGTGTCACCTCGGCGAGCAGCCGCGCCCAGCGTCCGGGGCACTCGGTGAGCACGGCCAGCGCCGCCCGCACGTCGGCGCTGCGCTTGGTGTCGTGCGTGGTGACGACGGTGCCGGTGGCCGGCCAGTCGCGCTGCACGCGCGCGCAGTAGGCGTGGAAGTCCTCCGGGGACACCCCGGGGCTGCCCGGATCACCGCCCACCTCCGTCGCCGCGGGCAGCGGCACGTAGCGGTAGAACGCCTTGTCCTCGACGGACTTGGCGCGCAGCGCCGACGCCGTCTGCGCGAACCGGGTGCGCAGCTCCGTCCGGCCCGCGTGGTCCCCGGCGGACCCTGCCGAGACGTGGTCGGACGGCTCGACCAGCAGCCCCCGTACGACGTCCACGGCCCCGGCCTCCTCGGGCACCACGAACGCCGAGCGGGCCTCCTCGGCGGCCCGCTCGGTGACGACCGCGGCGGCGTCACCGGAGCCGTACGGCCGGTAGACACGCATCCGGACCAGCAGCTCCTCCAGGGCCGTGCGCAGCGCCCAGGGCGCCCGGTCGCGCAGCGCGAGGTCCGGTGAACCGGCGCACAGCCGCGCGGCGGCCCGGGTGAGCCGGTCGCCCTCGGCAGCCAGCTCGTGCCGGAGCACCTCGTACGCGGCCCGCCGTACAGTGGCCTCCCAGTCGCCGCCCCGGTCCGTCTGCGGGGCCGCGAAACCCCGGTAGTGGGCGAGTAGTTCGCCCGCTCCGTCCGGGTCCGTGAACAGGCCGTCGATGTGGCGCAGGGCGTCGTAGCCCGTGGTGCCCGCGACGGGCCAGGAGGCCGGCAGACGTTCGCCGTCGGCCAGGATCTTCTCCACCACCGTCCAGCGGCCGCCGGTCGCCTCGTCGAGCCGGGCCAGGTAGCCGTCGGGGTCCGCGAGGCCGTCGGGGTGGTCGACGCGCAGTCCGTCGAGCACCCCCTCCGCGAGCAGCTGGAGGATCTTGGCGTGGGTGGCCTCGAACACCTCCGGATCCTCCACGCGCACCCCGATCAGCTCCGAGATGCTGAAGAAGCGCCGGTAGTTCAGCTCGGTGCGGGCCAGCCGCCACCACACCGGGCGGTACCACTGCGCGTCCAGCAGCCGGGGCAGCGGCAGGTCCTCGGTGCCCGTGCGGATCGGGAAGGCGTGGTCGTGGTAGCGCAGCACGTCACCGTCGACCACCAGGTGTTCCAGCTCCGTGCCGAGCGGCCCGCCGAGCACGGGCAGCAGCAGCCGGCCGCCCTGCGCCTCCCAGTCGATGTCGAACCAGCGCGCGTAGCGCGACCCGGGGCCCTCCCGCAGCACCTCCCACAGGGCGCGATTGTGCCGGGGTGCCATCGCCATGTGGTTCGGCACGATGTCCGCCACCAGGCCCAGGCCGTGCTCCCGCGCGGTCCGTGCCAGCGCGCGCAGGCCCTCCTCGCCGCCGAGCTCCTCGCGCACGCGCGCGTGGTCCACGACGTCGTACCCGTGCGTGGAGCCAGGTACGGCCTCCAGCACGGGGGACAGGTGCAGGTGGGAGACGCCGAGCGACGCCAGGTACGGGACGGCCGCCGCCGCGGCGGCGAACGGGAACGCGGGCTGGAGCTGCAGCCGGTAGGTGGCCGTGGGCACTCCCGGTCCGGATCGCGCAGAGGTCATGCACACCTACGTACCCCGCCCACGGCCGTTCGTGTCATAGACGCGCGCACGACCCCGCGCATGCCGCAGATGGCGGATGGTCCCACGCGCGCGTGCGCCGTCAGGGGGCCCCTTACGGAGCCCCTTACGGCGTTCCCTACGGAGTTCCTTACGGAGCCCTCACGCGGGTCGTCGCAGCACCGTCATGCTGCGGTCCGGCAGGGTGAGGCGATCGCCGGCCGCCACCTTCGGGCCCCCGCCCGGTGCCACGCCCTCCGGCCGGGCGGTGTCGACGACGACCTGCCACTGCCGGCCGTGGTCGACCGGCACCAGGAAGTCCAGCGCCCCGGGGGAGGCGTTGAACATCAGCAGGAAGGAGTCGTCGGCGATGCGCTCCCCGCGCGGACCCGGCTCGGAGATCGCGTTGCCGTTCAGGAACACCGTCAGGGCGGACGCCTGGGCCGAGTCCCAGTCCCGCTGCGTCATCTCCGCGCCCTCCGGAGTGAACCAGACGATGTCGGACAGCTCGTCGTGGGTGCCCTCCACCGGCCGGCCGTGGAAGAAGCGGCGCCGCCGGAACACCGGGTGGTCCCGGCGCAGCCACACCATCGCCCGGACGAACTCCAGCAGATCGCTGCTGCTGCCGCTGCTGCTGCTGCTGTCGTTGCCGGCGCCGTCCTCGGGCCAGTGCACCCAGGACAGCTCGTTGTCCTGGCAATAGGCGTTGTTGTTGCCACGCTGGGTGCGGGCGAACTCGTCTCCGTGACTGATCATCGGCACGCCCTGGGACAGCATCAGCGTGGCGACGAAGTTCCGCATCTGCCGCGCCCGCAACCGCAGCACGTCCGCGTCGTCCGTCTCGCCCTCGGTGCCGCAGTTCCAGGAGCGGTTGTGGCTCTCGCCGTCCCGGTTGTCCTCGCCGTTGGCCTTGTTGCGCTTCTGGTCGTACGACACCAGGTCGCCGAGGGTGAAACCGTCGTGGCAGGTGACGAAGTTGATGGAGGCGAGCGGACGGCGGCCGTCGTCCTGGTAGAGGTCGGAGGAGCCGGTCAGCCGCGAGGCGAACTCCGCGAGCGCGCGCGGCTCGCCGCGCCACAGGTCCCGCACCGTGTCGCGGTACTTGCCGTTCCACTCGGTCCACAACGGCGGGAAGTTGCCCACCTGGTAACCGCCCTCGCCCACGTCCCAGGGCTCGGCGATCAGCTTGACCTGGGAGACCACCGGGTCCTGCTGCACCAGGTCGAAGAACGAGGACAGCCGGTCCACCTCGTGGAACTGCCGGGCGAGGGTCGCCGCGAGGTCGAAGCGGAACCCGTCGACGTGCATCTCGGTCACCCAGTACCGCAGCGAGTCCATGATCAGCTGGAGCACGTGCGGCGACCGCATGAGCAGCGAGTTCCCGGTGCCGGTGGTGTCCGTGTAGTAGCGCGGATCGTCCGCCAGCCGGTAGTACGACGGATTGTCCAGGCCCTTGAAGGACAGGGTCGGGCCCAGGTGGTTGCCCTCGGCGGTGTGGTTGTAGACGACGTCCAGGATGACCTCGATCCCGGCCTCGTGCAGCGCCCGGACCGCCGACTTGAACTCCAGGACCTGCTGGCCGCGGTCGCCCCAGGAGGCGTACGCGTTGTGCGGGGCGAAGAAGCCGATCGTGTTGTAGCCCCAGTAGTTGCTCAGGCCCATGTCGGCCAGCCGGTGGTCGTTCACGAACTGGTGTACGGGCATCAGTTCGAGTGCCGTCACGCCGAGTTCGGTCAGGTGGTCGAGGATGGCCGGGTGCGCGAGCGCCGCGTACGTGCCGCGCAGCTCCTCCGGAAGTCCCGGATGGCGCATGGTCAGCCCCTTGACGTGGGCCTCGTAGATGACCGTGTGGTGGTACTCGATGCGCGGGGGCCGGTCGTCGCCCCAGTCGAAGTACGGGTTGATCACCACCGAGGTCATGGTGTGCGGCGCCGAGTCCAGGTCGTTGCGCCGCTCGGGGGCACCGAAGTGGTAGCCGTACACCTCCTCGCCCCATCGCACGGATCCGGCGATCGCCTTCGCGTACGGGTCGAGCAGCAGCTTCGCCGAGTTGCAGCGCAGCCCGCGCCCCGGGTCGTACGGGCCGTGCACGCGGAAGCCGTAGCGCTGGCCCGGCATCACGCCCGGCATGTACGCGTGCCGCACGAACCCGTCGCTCTCGCGCAGCTCCACCGCCGTCTCCGAGCCGTCGTCGTGCAGCAGACACAGCTCTGCTCGGTCCGCGGCCTCCGTGAAGACCGCGAAGTTGGTTCCGGCGCCGTCATAGGTGGCGCCGAGCGGATACGCCTCTCCAGGCCAGACCTGCATGGCTACGACTCTTCCAGGTGTGGCGCCCCGCCGGGGGCGCGTTGACCGCGAGTCTGCGCGAAAGTAAGGGAACCTCCCGTGACTTACACCCCTCTTACGGGCCGACCGGTGCATACGGCACATCGTGGATCGAGGGTGGCAAGAGGTACCTGGAGGTGCTCGGGGCACTCCGGATGCTCGGGGAGCTCTGGGGGACCGACCGCGACCGATCGTGACCGATGGCGACTCGCGTCGACCAGCGCGGGTGCCGGCCGTGTGTCGAGCCAGTGGACAGACACGTACTCCCGGGACACAGGGGGAGTAGGGGGAAGATGTGCGCGAGACAGTGCGCCGCCATCTGGGCAAGGTGATGGCGGGGGTGGGCCTGGCGACCGCCGGGACCGCGATGATGGCCGCCGTCACCCTGCCGGGCACGGCGGGGGCGGACGACGGCGGCGGCGGAGGCGGCGGCGGAGGAGCGGGCGGCAGGCAGGCCGCGTGGCAGTCCGGGCAGGGAGCGGACCCGGTACCGCCGGGCGTGGTCGAACCGGCGCCGGCCGAGGGCGAGAAGGGGACCGGCCGCGACCCGCTGACCGGCGACGAGATCCGGCGGGTCGACAGGATCGCCAGGACGGGGCAGTTGCTGACCGCCGGCGAGAACGTCGCCGGCGACCGGGGTCCGCAGCGCCTCGGCGTCGACCTCGCCGAACCGCACGCGGACGAAGTGGACGACCCGAGCCCGCCGCGGCGGGCCGACGTGACCTTCTACGACTACCGGAGCGACTCGCTCGTCACCAGGACGGTCGACCTGGAGGCCGGTACCGTCGAACGGACGGTGGTCAGCCACGGCGTCCAGCCGCCGCTGAGCCGGGCCGAGAACGCCGAGGCAGCCGAGCTGCTGATCGCCGACCCGCTCGGCGCGGGCCTCAGGGCGGACTACAAGGACGCCACCGGCCGCGAACTGACCACCGCGGACCAGCTCTTGCTCAACGGAGCGGTCTACCGGGCCGTCCCGGGCGGGCAACCCGCCGCTCTGGGAGCGTGCGGTGAACACCGCTGCGTTCGGCTGTTCCCGAAGGTCAGGAACGGCCCCTGGATCGACGCCCGGTGGCTGGTCGTCGACCTGAGCGCCCGCAAGGTCGCCCGTCTCGACCGGCACTGAACACCGGCGCCGGCTTCGGCGCGCGGTGTCCTCGCCCGGCATCCGATGACCGGCGCACGGCGTCGGGGCCCCGGCATGCCCCGGACGGCGAAGTACGCCGCACCGCCCGGCTGTTCGCCCACCCATCCTCCACGCTCGCACTTCAGGAGAGTCGTCTCGTCATGCCCGTGAACAGGATCACGCGCGCCCGCACCCGGGCCTCCGTCGGCCTCACCGTGGCCGTGCTCGCCGTCGGCGCCGCGGTGGGCGCGGGACCGGCCGCCGCCCGTCCGGCGACCGCCACCGCCCAGCAGCGGACCGGCACCGCCGCTGCCGCCGACTGCGGCGCCGCCCACCGCATCGAACAGAAGCTGGCCGGCGGCACCACCTGGCGGATGTGCTGGCGCTACGACAGCAAGGCCGGGCTCGTCCTGGAGGACGTCTCCTACCGGTCCAAGGGCGAACCCGCACCCATCAAGGTCCTCAACAGCGCCCGCCTCGCCCAGATCGACGTCCCCTACGACGACGGCAGCGTCGAGTACGACGACCTGACCGGCTTCGGCTTCGCCCAGGGCCTGGTGAACCTGGCACCGGGCGAGTGCCCCGGCGGCACCATCACGACCGTGCGCGTCCCGGACGCCGTGGACCCGGACCATGCGGACGTCAAGGGCCTGTGCACGACCACCCGTTCACGCGGACACGCCTACCGCATGCAGGGCAACAGCGCGAACACGGTCTTCCAGGCCCAGGGCAAGGACCTGCTCGTCTACACGGTCAACCAGGTCGGCTGGTACGAGTACTTGACCGAATGGCGCTTCCAGGACGACGGCACCGTCCACATGAACGTCGGCGCCACCGGCAGCCTCTCCTGGGACGACTACGACGCCGGCGACGGCCGCGGCTGGCCCATCGGCAAGGGCGCCAAGGCCTACGCCACCAGCCACAGCCACAACGTCTTCTGGCGACTGGACTTCGGCCTCGACGGCTCCTCGAAGACGAAGGTCGAGCAGTACGACTCGGCCGTCACCGCCCCCGCCCGGGGGCGCCAGGCGCCCACCAACAAGACCACCCGGACCAGGGTCACCAAGGAACTCGGCGGCGACGCCAAGACGTACCGCTGGTGGCGGATCGTCAGCGCGGCCGGCAAGAACCGGGACGGACACGCCCGTTCGTACGAGATCGTGCCCGGACCCACCACCAGGTACCCGGGCCGCGCGTTCACCCGCCACGACGTGTACTTCACCGAGTACGAAGCGTGCGAGCTGTTCGCCAGCAACAACCCCGGATGCCCCGCCGGGGCGCCCCGTTCGGTCGACCGATGGGTCAACGGACAGGCCCTCACTCACCCGGTGGTGTGGATGAACGTGGGCTTCCATCACATCGCCCGCGACGAGGACCAACAGCCCATGCCGGTCCACTGGCAGGGCTTCAGCATCGCACCTCGCGACGTCACGGCTATGAATCCGCTCACTCCCGGCGAGCTGGCTGGGCAGAACGGCCATTGGCGTCCGCGTAGTTGAGAAACCGACCTGTCCATCCGGCTGCACCGGCCGCCGCTCCCGGAGTACCCTTCCTTGATCGTTGGGACGGGGAAGGTCCGGGGGACGGAAGGCGGTGCACGGGTGGGCTCGGGAGGGCTGGAGCTGCCTCCTGGTGGCGAGGGTCACGAGGGAAACTCCACAGACGTCCCGCCCGGCGCGGTGTCCCTGGCCCGTCCGATGGGCGCGGGGTCCATCGGGCCGGAACTGGACTGGGACGCCGACGCCTGGCACGAGGTGCGCACCCGCGCCCAGCGGGCGGGCCGGGCCTACATCTGGCTGAACCTCGTCGAACAGCGGATGCGGGCCGTCGTCGCGGCGGTGCTGCGCCCCGTCTACGAACCCGTGCACGGTGACGAGTGGGTGGTGGCCGCGGCCGGCCACACCGGACAGGAATGGATGCAGCGGGCGGTCGCCGTGCGCGAAGTCAGCCGCCGCAAGGGCTACTTGCTCGACCCGGCCGACGACAACGTGCTCAGCTTCCTGACACTGCCCCAGCTTCGCGAGCTGATGGTGCAGCACTGGCCGTGCTTCGCGCCCTACTTCGAGGAGCGCAGAGACCTCGAACTCGCCCTGGACGAGCTGGAGGTGACCCGCAACGTCGTCTCCCGCAACCGGGCCCTGTCCGAGGCCGTGCTGAACCAGGCCGAGCGCGCCTCGGCCCGGCTGCTGGAACTGCTCGGCGCCGGGGCCGACGTGCCCTCCGCGCGCCGGCTGCCCGTCGACGCGGTCGAGGACCTGGTCGGCGACCGGTACGCGGACGTGGTCGCCGTCCACCCGGACCGGGTGCGGCTCATGCGCCAGTTCCCGGCCGAGGACTTCTTCGGCCGCGCCCGGCGCCTGGACGCCATCGGCATCGGGCTCAACCTGCTGGTGCAGAACTTCTCAGGCCGCCGTCTGGTCCGGCTCGCCGAGGGCGGCACCCGGGTGCGCCTGCTCTTCCTCAACCCGGCCTCCAGCGCGGTCAAGCGCCGCGAGCGCGAGCTCGGGATGAAGCGGGGCGAGCTGAGCCGCGCCGTGGAGATGAACATCCTGCACATGCGCCGGGTGCGCTCCCGGCTGCGCGACCCGGGCGCCTTCGAGATCCAGGTGTACGACGAGACGCCGCGCTTCACCGCCTACCTGGTGGACGGGGACGGGGCCGACGGTGTCGCCGTGGTGCAGTCGTATCTGCGCGGGGCGCGCGGGATGGAGTCTCCGGTGCTGGTGCTGCGAGGCGGCAGCCGGCTGGTCAAGTCGGACGATGTGGTCGAATCCGGACTCTTCCCCACATACCGCGAGGAATTCGAGCTGGCTTGGTCGGATTCGCGCCCTGTGTCCTGACCTGTCCCCGGGCAGGCGGAACGCGGTCCTCGGATTGTCAGTACCCCGTGCGAGGGTGGAACCCACTGGGGGAAAGCACCACCGAGAAGGGGGACCACCCATGGGACGGCACCGGAAGCCGCTGACCGGCTTCGACCTGGAGACGGCCGGGACCGATCCGCACGAGGCGCGCGTCGCCACCGGCGCGGTCGCCGGCGTGCTCACGTCCTGCGGGCGGACGGGCACTCAGGCCGTCGCCCTCGCCGGTGCGGGGGTCGTGCGATGAGCTGGATCAGTGGGCCGTTGATGGCCTTCGACCTGGAGACCACGGGCACCGACGTGGAGACCGACCGCATCGTCACGGCGGCGGTCGTGCGGCTGGACCCGGACGGGGCCGTCTCGGGGGAGCGGAACTGGCTGCTCGATCCCGGCGTCGCGATACCGGAGCAGGCGTCGGCGATCCACGGAATCTCGACGGAGCGTGCCCGCGCGTACGGGGCACCGCCCGCTTCCGCGGTCGAGGAGATAGCGGAGGCCGTCGCCGAGGGGATGCGTTCGGGGACGCCTCTGGTGGTGATGAACGCACGCTATGACCTGTCACTGCTCGACCGTGAGTGCCGGCGGTACGGGGTCGAGTCGATCAGCGAGCGGCTGGGCGGCGGGACTTTGACGGTCATCGACCCGCTGGTGATCGACAAGCACGTGGACAAGTACCGCAAGGGGAAGCGGGCCCTTCACGCGCTGTGCGCTCACTACGGGGTGTCGCTCGACGACGCGCACAACGCGAGGGCCGACGCCGTGGCCGCCGGCCGGGTGGTGCGGCGCATGGGGGAGAAGCACCAGCTCGTCGGGATGATGCCCTTGGCGGAGCTTCATGCCCTTCAGGTGCGCGCCGCGGCCGAGCAGTCGGTTTCCCTGCAGGCCTATCTGCGGCGCACCGCGGATCCGGCGGCTGTCGTCGAGCCGGCGTGGCCGCTCATACCCCGGAGGCCGTGAGGCCTGGCCGGTCGTCGCTGCCCGTCCGGTGAGGGCCGCCGGGCCGGCGCGGCGCGGGTGCGCATTGTTGCCGAGAGCCTCGGCTGACGGGCAACAATGAGGGGAGGCAGGGGAGTTGGAGGCCCTGAGGACTGCCGTGTGTCATGCTTCGGCCATGACTGACCGAGACGACTGGGGCAGCAGGCTGCAGACCGATCGACCCCACTCAGCGCGTGTGTGGGACTACCTGCTCGGCGGGAAGAACCACTACCCGGTGGATAGTCAGGCCGGCGACCTGATCCTCCAGCACTTCCCCGAGTTCGCAGCCATCGCCCGAGTGCAACGGCGCTTCCTGGTACGAGCGGTGCGGTTTCTGGCGCGCGATGCCGGGATCCGCCAGTTCCTCGACATCGGCACCGGGTTGCCCACCACCGACAACACCCACGAGGTCGCCCAGGGCGTCGCGCCCGAGAGCAAGATCGTCTACGTGGACAACGACCCCATCGTCCTGGCCCACGCCGACGCGTTGTTGCGCAGCAAGCCGGAAGGAAAGTGCGCTTACCTCGACGCCGATGTGCGCGACCCGCAGAAGATCCTCACCGAGGCCGCTCACACGCTGGACTTCGACCAGCCCATCGGCCTGATGCTGCTCAACATCATGGGCCAGGTCTCGGACGAGGAGGAGCCCGAGCGGATCGTGGCCGAGCTGATCGACGCTCTGCCGCGGGGCAGCTACGTGGCCCTGAGCGACGGCACGGCCACCAGCGAACCGCTCAAGGCGGCCGTCGAGGCGTACAACGCGCAGTCCGTCAACACGTACCACCTGCGCTCGCCCGAGCGCATCGGGAGCTTTCTGCAGGGGCTGCGCCTGGTCGAACCAGGCCTGGTCAGGTCCGCCGACTGGCGCCCGGACCCCGACTCCGCGGGCATCCCCCGCGAGCAGGGCCACGCGGCCGGAGCGGTGGGCCTGAAGGAGTAGGAGTTCCTCCTGGGTCGAACGTGCGGGGCCACTGCTGTCAGACCGGGGTTGGAGGGTGACCCCGCGCTCGGTGAACGTCTTCAGTGTGGCCCCTTGACCGGGTGACGTGGCCGGGGCGATGGAAGGACCCGCAACGCACGAGGCTCCTGCGCCGTTGAGTGAGGTATCGAAGCCTCGACCCAGCGGCACAGGAGCCTTGTTGGATACCTGTGCTGCCGCACTCGACCTCCCGCATGCCCTGGTCGAGTGGGTCGCGATGCGCAGCGTCATCCGTGAGGGTGGAGGACGGTGCAGACTACCGCCGCATCGGCGTGCGCATGACCGTCATCGCCAGAGCCGTCCTCACCCTGGAGCGGCAACGCTGAAAACGCTCGGTGAAAAGACATCAGGCCACCGAAACAAATCATGCCACGTGCACCGAAGCTGTCAGCCGAAAACGGCTGACGGTCCGATATGAATCATCACCCGCAGTGGGAGTTCACCCGGTAATCGCTGCTTTCGTTGAAGGTGCCTCCCCAGTTGATGCAAGTGCCCGGGGCGGAAACGTAGACCGGCCCCGCGTAGGTCGTGTACTGACCCCCGTCGCTGTCGTAGCCCGTCCCGTCCGCTCGCGAGACCCACGCGCTTATCCCGATGGGGCTGCCGGCGGTGTTGCGGATGGTGACCACGCAGTTTTTGCCGGTCGCGCCGCTATACGTCAGGTACACGATGCCGCCCGTGAGCGGAAGCGAGTCGATCACGCTGTACCCGGAGCCGCATGCGCCGTTGTACGGCGCACTGCCGGCGGCACTCGCACTGGGAGCCGTCGCAATAGCCAGACCAGTGATGGACGCCGCAACGGTAAGCATCGCGGCAACTCTCTTCCTCAGCGACGACATTTTTCTCCTTCGAAGCTTTATCTAAAAGGTGACCTGCGAGACTTCATCCTGAAAAGCGATCTGATGCTTGCAGTCAAATGTGAATGCGGCAACGTGACGGGATGCGCCAAAGACGCATACCATCAAAGATCGATTGGTGATCTGAATCACAGCCTTGAAGTGTTTGGACTTCCGCGGAGATCTTTTATTCCAATTGGCCGCAGACCCTCTGTGCCCGCCGATGCCCGGCTGTCGTGAGGTCGTATGCAGGGCCGTGCGTACCACTCAGAACGGATACCAGCGCACCGTCTCGTCGCCGGCGCGCAGGGACGCCACGCGACGTTCGAACTCGGTGAGGGCCTTGGGGTTGGCCGGGGCGTGTTGGGCGACCCAGGCGCAGCTGGCGGTCTCGCGGGCGCCGCGCAGCACCGAGCAGCCCTCCCACGCGCGCACGTCCCAGCCGTAGGCCTCGGTGAAGGAGTCGTACGCCTCGTCGGGGAGTCCGTAGCGGTCGTGGGAGAGGGCCATGACCACCAGGTCGTGCTCGCGCAGGTCGGCGGAGAAGGTCTCCAGGTCGACCAGGACCGGGCCGTCGGGGCCGATGTGCACATTGCGGGGGAGCGCGTCGCCGTGGATGGGGCCCGGTGTGAGGTGGGGCGTGAGCGCGGCCGCGGCCGCCGCGAAGCCGTCGCGGCGCTCGCGCAGGTAGGCCGCGTCCTGCGGCGCGATCGCGTCGCCCGCGAGCCGCAGCCAGCGTTCCACGCCGCCCAGCAGCTCGCGGGGCGGCAGTGCGAAGGGGGGAGCGGGCAGCGCGTGCACAGTGCGCAGCAGCTGGGCCAGGTCCCGGGGTTCGGCCGGGCGTACGGCGTCCGGCAGCCGGTGCCACACGGTGACCGGGTGTCCGTCCACCAGCAGCGGCTCCGGCTCGGCCGCGCGCACCGCCGGTACGTTTGCCCCGGCCAGCCAGCCGGCGATGTCCAGCTCGCGGCGGGCGCGGTCCAGCAGTTCGGGGTCGCGGCCGACCTTGACGACGAGGTCACCGGCGGCGAACACCGCGTTCTCGCCGAGAGCGAGGAGCCGCGCGTCCCGTGCCGGGCCCGGCAGCACCTTCGCCGCGGCCAGTACGTCCCGCGCCCGTGCCTCGTCCATCGTCCGCCTCCGTGCCGTTCTTCTCACGCCGTTCGTCCCGTGCCGGGTGTGTCCCGACTCCGGTCAGTCTCGCATTCGTACAGGTCGTGCGGTGTGCGCGGGCTCTTGACGTGACTTCACACCTTTACAACCATGAACGCGTCAAGCGGCACGGGTGGAAGAGCGGGGGCTGATTCCGTGGCATCGGTGGCCGAAGCGGGACGGGCGAGACGGGTCAGACGGGCGAGCGGACGGGCCGCCGGTCCCGGCGCCTGGTTCCTGGTCCTGCCCGCCCTGATCCCGATCCTCGTCCTCAGCGTGGGACCGCTGCTGTACGGCATCCTGCTGGCGTTCACCGACGCCCAGTCCGGCCGCACCACGCCCACCGCGTGGACCGGTGTCCTGAACTTCCGGGACCTGCTGCACGACACGCTGTTCTGGGAGTCGTTCCGGATCGGCCTGGTGTGGGCGGTCGGCGTGACCGTGCCCCAGTTCCTGCTGGCCCTCGGCCTCGCCCTCCTGCTCGACCAGGATTTGCGGCTGCGCTGGCTGGCCCGCGCCCTCGCGATCGTCCCCTGGGCGATGCCCGAGGTCGTCGTCGGCATCATGTGGCGCCTCGTCTACAACCCGGACGCCGGCATCCTCAACGAGACCCTGCGCGATCTCGGCCTCGGCGCCGGCCGGGACTGGCTGAGCGGACTGGCCACCGCGCTGCCCGCCGTCATCGTCGTCGGCGTCTGGGCCGGCATGCCACAGACCACGGTCGCCCTGCTCGCCGGACTCCAGAACACCCCGCGCGAACTGCACGAGGCGGCGGCCGTGGACGGCGCCGGCGCCTGGCGCCGCTTCCGCACGGTCACCTGGCCCGCCCTCCGCCCGGTCGCCCTCGCCATCACCGCGCTCAACCTCATCTGGAACTTCAACTCCTTCGCTCTCGTGTACGTCCTCACGAACGGCGGACCCGGCGGCAGGACCCGGCTGCCCATGCTGTTCGCCTACGAAGAAGCCTTCCGCTACGGCCAGTTCGGCTACGCGGCGGCGATGGGATGCGTGATGGTCGCGGTGATCTCGGTCCTGCTCGCGGTGTTCCTGGCCGGCCGGCTGCGAGGAGGCGAGGACGCGTGAGCGCGCTGAGGACCCGCCCCGCGGCGCGCGCCGGACAGTACGCCGCCCTGCTCGCCTACCTGCTCTTCCTGGCCTTCCCGCTGCTGTGGCTGCTGTCCACCGCGTTCAAGTCGCCGCGCGAGCTGGGCAGTCTCCACCCCACCTGGATCCCGCGCCATCCCACGCTCGCCAACTTCCGCCAGGCCTTCGACGAGCAGCCGCTGCTGCACGCCGCCCTCAACTCCCTGCTCGCGGCGCTCGGCGCGGCCGTCGTCGCCGTACTGATCGCGACACCGATGGCGTACGTCACGGCCAGGCGGCGCGGCCCGCTGGCCCGGGCGGCGAGCGGCTGGGTGGTGGTCAGCCAGGCCTTTCCGTTCGTGCTGCTCGTCATCCCGCTGTTCCTGGTGCTGAAGAACCTGCGGCTGATCGACTCGCTGGCCGGACTGGTGATGGTCTACGTGGTGTGGGCGCTGCCCTTCGCGCTGTGGATGCTCACCGGATACGTGCGGGCGGTGCCCGTCGAGCTGGAGGAGGCGGCCGCCGTCGACGGGGCCGGGCGGCTGCGGACCCTGGTGTCGGTGACGGCGCCGCTGCTCGCGCCGGGGATCGCGGCGACGGCGCTGTTCGCGTTCGTCACCGCGTGGAACGAGTTCTTCTTCGCGCTGGTGCTGCTGAAGAGCCCGGGCAACCAGACCCTCCCGGTCGTCCTCACCCATTTCATCGGCGCGGAGGGCGTCGCGGACCTCGGCCCGCTGGCAGCCGCCGCGCTCCTCGCCACTTTGCCCTCCCTGGCCGTGTTCGCCCTTGTCCAACGGCGGATCACGGGTGGCCTGATCACCGGGGCGGTGAAGAGCTGATGCGGAGCCCGAGCACGCGGACCAGGCTCACCACGGCGGTCGCCGCCGTCCTCCTGCTGCTCCTCGCCGGGTGCTCCCCGGGAGCCCGCGACAAGGGCGGCCCGGTCACCCTGCGCTTCCAGTCCCTGGCCTGGCAGCAGGACTCCGTCGCCGCCAACAAGGAACTGGTCCAGGAGTGGAACGCGAGCCACCCGGACGTCAAGGTCGAGTATGTCCAGGGCAGTTGGGACAGTGTGCACGACCAGCTGCTCACCTCCTTCGAGGGCGGCGAGGCCCCCGACGTCATCCACGACGCCTCCGACGACCTCGCCGACTTCGCGTACGGCGGCTACCTCGCGGACCTCGACGACCTCCTGCCCGCTCGCCTCAAGTCCGCCATCCCGCAGCGCAGTTGGGACACGGCGGCCTTCGGGAAGGGCGTGTACGGCGTGCCGTTCCTCCAGGAACCCCGGGTGCTGATCGCCAACGCCGCATGGCTGCGCACGGCCGGGGTGCGCATACCGACCCCGGCACATCCGTGGAGCTGGGCCGAGTTCCGGCAGGTCACCAAGAGCCTCAGCGGCGACGGCAAGTACGGAGTGGCCTGGCCGCTGAAGGAACCCGTGTCCGCCACCCTCAACCTCTCGCTCTCGGCGGGCGGCCGGCTCTTTCAGCGGGACGCCGGCGGCAAGGTGACCGTGCGGTTCGGCGCCGGCGAGTCCGTCGTACCGCGAACCGTCCACGACCAGGTCGCCGTCGACCACAGCGCGCCCGCCTCGACGCTCGGCAGCGGCGGCTCGGACACGCTGCCCGGCTTCTTCGGCGGCCGGTACGCGATGGTCCCGCTCGGCTTCTCCTACCGTCAGCAGATCGCGCAGCAGGCCCCGAAGGGCTTCGACTGGAAGGTGCTGCCCGCTCCCGCCGGCGCCGACGGCCTCACCCAGGGTGTCAGCCCGCAGACCCTGTCCATCAGCGCGGACTGCCCCCACAAGAGGGAGGCCGCCGAGTTCATCGCCTTCCTGTTGCGGCCGCGGAACATGGTCCGCCTCGCCCTCGGCGACTGGATGCTGCCCACCGGCACCGAGGCACTGAAGGACCCCGCGCTGCACACCGCGAAGGACGGCTGGGCGACCGGCACCGCCCTGGCCGCCCATCTCCGTCCGGCACCCGCCCAGTCCGTGCGCGGATACCCCGAGTGGAAGGACAAGGTGGCCACCCCCGCCTTCCAGGAGTACTACAGCGGCGCCACCGGCCTCGCCGGGCTGCGCCGGCGCCTGGAGCGGGACGGCAACCTGGTCCTCGCCCGCTACCAGCGCTGACCCGCGTGGGCCCGCCGGCCTCCTGGGAGGCCGGCGGGCCCACGCCCGCACCGTGACCGGGGTCAGACGCCCAGCCGTTCGCCCTCGCCGCGCGCGGGGAGCGCGTCGGCCGGCTGCGGCGCCTCGTCATGGGTGAGGTCGGGCAGGCGGTGCAGCCACTTCGGCAGGTACCAGTTGCGCTCGCCGAGCAGGGCCATCACGGCCGGCAGCAGCACCCCGCGGATGACCGTCGCGTCGATGAGCACGGCGGCGGCCAGACCCACGCCCATCTGCTTCATGGACTGCATGGACAGCGTGCCGAAGATCGCGAACACCGCGACCATGATGACGGCGGCACTGGTGACGACCCCGGCCGTGGTGACCACCCCGTGCTGGATCGCCTCCATCGTGTCGCGGCCGCGCAGCCGGGCCTCGCGGATCCGGGAGACCACGAACACGTGGTAGTCCATCGACAGGCCGAACAGGATCACGAACAGGAACAGCGGCAGCCAGGTGACGATCGCGCCGACGCCCTCCGCCCCCACCAGCGACGCCCCCCAGCCGTGCTGGAAGACCGCGACGAGGATGCCGTAAGCCGCGCCCACGGACAGCAGGTTGAGGACGATCGAGGTGATCGCGACCGTCAGCGAGCGGAAGGACAGCAGCATCAGCAGGAAGGCGAAGACGACCACGAACGCGAAGACCGGGACGACGGACCCGAGCAGCTGGTCGTTGAAGTCGTGGTTGCCCGCGACCTGCCCGGTGACGGGCGCCTCGACGCCCGCGACCCTGCCGAGCGTGGCGGGCCGCACCTCGTCGCGCAGCTTGGTGAGGCTTTTGACGGCCTGGTCCATGTCGGAGCCGCCGACCAGGGGAACGTCGATCAGGGCGACGTTCCGCTCCTCGTGCAGCGTGATGTCGACAGGGCCGCGCGAGGCGCCCGAGGAGATCGCCAGCTGCTTGAAGTCCTCCATCGCCCGCTGGACTTCCGGCGCGCCGATGTCCTTGGCCCTGACGACCACCTCGGCGGGCTCGGAACCGCCCGGGAAGGCGTCATTGAGCCGCTCGTACGTCTGCACGATCGGCAACGAGTGGCCGAACTCCTGGTCCAGGGTGAGCTGTTGGGTGTTCATGCCCAGTGCGGGCGCGGCCACCGCCAGCAGCGCGCCCGCGGCCACCACGACGGAGAGCAGCGGCTTGGCCAGCACACGGCGCAGCACGGCGGTCCAGAACCGGCTGCCCTCGCCCGGTCCGGCCGTGCGGCGGCGCAGGAACGGGATCCGGCCCTTCTCCACCCGCTCGCCCAGCAGCGACAGCAGCGCGGGCAGCACCGTCACGGAGCCGACCATGGCGACCGCCACCACCATCAGCGAGGCCAGTCCCATCGCCTCGAACTCGGCGAGGCCGGTGAAGAGCATGCCCGCCATCGCCACGCACACCGTGACACCGGAGACGATGACCGCGCGGCCACTGGTGGCGGCGGCGATCCTGAGCGCGGTGCCCGGGTCGTGCCCGGCGGCCCGTTCCTCACGCTCGCGGCGCAGGTAGAACAGGCAGTAGTCGACGCCGACGGCCATTCCGACCAGCAGCATCACGGAGCTGGCGGTGTCGCTCATCGGCTGTACATGACTGACCAGGCCCATCAGCCCCATCGTCGCCATGATCGCGGTGATCGCCAGGCCCATCGGCAGCAGCGCCGCCACCAGCGCGCCGAACGCGATCAGCAGGATGCCGAAGGCGACCGGGACCGCCGAGTACTCGGCCTTCTGGAAGTCGTCCCCGAAGGCGTCCTTGTACTGCTTGTTCATGCTGGCGCCGCCGATCTCCTCGATCCGCAGCCCGCCGTGGGCCTTCCGCACCCCGGCCACGGCGTCCAGCACCGGCTCCACCCGTTCGCCGGCGGTGTCGGCGTCGCCGCGCATGTCGAAGCGCACCAGGGCGCTGCGCCCGTCACGGGAGATGGTGTCCGTGTCGTACGGCGACGTGACGTGGGTGGCCCTGCCGGTGCCCTCGACGGCCTTGACGACATCGGCGACGGCGGTGCGGAACTCGCCGCTCGTGGCCCGCAGTGAGCCGTCCCTGGACTGGATCAGGACGGTCTCGCCGGCCGGCTCCTTGATCCCCGCGTCCTCGATGATGCGTGCGGCGGTGTGTGTCTCGCCCTTGAGCTGGTCGCTCTCGTTCACGTCCACCCGGCCCGCCGCCGAGCCGAGTCCCACGGCCAGCACGACGAACAGCACCCATATGCCGACGGCGGCCCAGCGGTGCCGGGCGCTCCACCCGCCGGCGCGGGCGGCCAGCCCCCGTACCCGCACGTCTGTCTTCCCCATGACGGGATGTCCCCCTCGTCCGCGGTGACGGCCCCCTGCCGCCACGCCTTCGTTTCTCCGCTTCGACAGTAGGCGCGGGGTGCCGGCGTCTCGTCGTACTGACCGGTGACGTGCGCGGGGTCCGGCTCACCGCTGGGGAGGACGACGACCCCTTACATCTATCGGCGGTTCTCGGGGGCGCCTCTCGGGGATGCCGTCTCGGGGTCGCCCCTTGGGGACGCCTCCGGTCGCGACGCTCGGGGACGGCTCGGGTACTCCCGGTGCCGGCTTCCCGGACCGTCCTGTCCGATCCGCCGACAGAGATCCACTTTGTGATTTCGAAAGCTTGTTGAACAAGTCACAGCTGCGTGTAGAGGTTGCCCCGCACCTGCCTGATCGGCCAGAGTTTCGCGCAACCCGGCGCACGCCGGGGCATGGTCGTCGTGCCCGCCCCCACGGGGCACGACGACCGCTCTATCGTGTCCGGATGACGACCTATGCGGCGCTGCTGCGCGGGATCAACGTCGGCGGCAGCAGGAAGCTCCCGATGGCCGACCTGCGCACCCTCATGACGGGCCTCGGTCACGACGACGTACGGACTTATCTGCAGAGCGGCCAGGCCGTGTTCACCGCCGGACGCGGTGAAGAGGAGTCCCTGGCGGCCGAGTTGACCCGGGCAATCGAAGCGCGCTTCGGTTTCGCCGTCGACGTGCTCGTGCGCGACCACGCCTATCTCGCGGCGGTCGCCGACGCCTGCCCCTTCCCGGCCGCCGAACTGCAGGGCAGGCAGCTGCACGTCACCTATCTCTCCGCGCCGGTCACCCCCGACCGCTTCGCGTCGATCGACCAGCCCGCCCGCCTCCCCGAGGAGTTCCGTACGGGCGACCGCTGCCTGTACCTGTACACCCCCGGCGGCCCCACCCCCTCCAAGCTGGCCGGGGAGCTGTCCCGCCCCAGGGTCACCAAGGGCCTGATCGCCACCAGCCGGAACTGGAACACCGTGCTCAAGCTCGTCGAGATGACCCGCGACTGAGGAGATCGTGTTCCGGTGCGTCACAGGAGCCGGAATGGCCCAAGGGGACGGTGGCCGATTGGACCGCGATACGAGGCCGGTGGCGCACTAGCGTCGACGGCATGACACAGCCCGAGTCCGAGAACCGCCCGACGGCCGAACCCACGCGGGTCGACTTCTACTTCGACCCCGCCTGTCCCTTCGCCTGGATCACGTCCCGCTGGATGCTTGAGGTCGAGCGGTCACGCCGGCTCGACCTCCGGTTCCACGTCATGAGTCTGTACGTGCACAACAGGGGCAACGAACTGCCGGACTGGTACCGGGACCTGGTCGACCGGTCGATCGGGCCCGTACGGGTCGCCGTGGCCGCGGCCGAGCGGCACGGCGAGAAGGTGCTGCGGGAGCTGTACACCGCGTTCGGCGTCCGGATCCACGAGCGGGGGGTCGAGGACTTCGACGTGGTGATCGCGGAGTCCCTGGCCGAACTCGGGCTCCCGGCCGAACTGGCCGACGCGGCGCGCGACGAGTCGTACGACGACGCGGTGCGCCGCAGTCACGAGGAGGGCATGGAGCCGGAGACGGGGGGCTATGTGGGCACGCCCACCATCCATGTCGACGGAACCGTGTGGTTCGGGCCCGTGCTGCGGGCTGTACCACGTGGCGCCGAGGCCGCAGAACTCTTCGACAGTTTCCGGACTTTGGCGCGCCACCCGGACTTCTTCGAGCTCAAGCGCACCCGCACGGGCGGACTTTGCTTCGACTGACCGGACGCGAGAGATGGAACAGTGCTTACCGGCAGATGTCAACCATGCCGCACCGAAAGCAGGTTGGCCGATAACCATCGGTGCGGTGTGACGACACGGTGCCCCCCTGTGACATTTACCTCCGGTGTGGCGCAGAACGAAGGGCCGCCCACGATCCGACGTCACAGGGGAACGCCGGAACGTGGGCGGCCCTTCCCGTACGCCCCTCCGTCACGGACCCGCCCACGTGAACCCCGCTACGGGCACCCCGCGCCGTCCCTCGCACGGCGCCCGCCCACCACGGCGCACGAGGGGCGGGGAGCGCCCCGCGAGAAGGGGTCAACGGCCATCCATCACCCGAACGGGCGGCGATTTTCGGCCCTCTGTCCACGCTCGTGGCCCTCTGATCCACTGTTGAGAACCGGTGGGGCGCCCCGCGACATCGGTAACGTCAGCGGTCCGGCGATGTCGGCACCAGCGCCCTCGCCGTGGCCCGCACCCCACGGCCCGGTCGGATCAGGAGTGAGGACACGAATTGAGTACGTACAACTTCCACGGCAGCACCCCCGCCCGCTACGAGCCAGGCGCCGAACTCGACCTGGAGGCCCTGACCCGGCTCGCGGACGGCCTCGCCGAGGCGCTGCGGACGGAGTACCCGGTGCTCGCCGGCCACGGCGAGGTGATCCAGGACGAGCTGGCCCAGGCCGTGGAGGACGGCTACCCGCCCAACCGGGGCCGCATCCGCTCCGCCCTGGAGGCCGTCAGCATCGGAGCGATGGCCGGCACCGGCAGCCTCGCCTACACCCAGCAGCTCATGAACGCCCTCGGCCTGTGACCCACCGGCCCCGCCGCCACCGGCCCCGCCGTCACGGGGCCGGCCGTCACGGACCCCGCCGCCGCAGGCCGCCCGGACCGCTTCAGGCGCCCAGCGCCAGCGGCGCCGACACGACCGCCTCCGCGTAACGTTCGAGCAGCACCCGGGCCACCTCGGGCGCCGGTCCCAGCACGTCCGCCAGCACGTCCGCCTCGGCCGCGCCCCGCGCGATGCGGTCCGGGAGGAAGCCGGGGGCGAGGACGTACGGCGCGACGGCCACCCGGGCGCAGCCGAGGGCGCGCAGCTCGGCGACGGCCTGCTCGGTGCGCGGGAAGCCCGCGGGAGAGCCGGCGGAGGCGAACGCGGGTCGCACGGCGCACCAACCGGTGTGCCACCACTCCCGCGCGATGTCGGCGATCACCGCGATCGCCTCCGGGTCGGAGGACCCCGCCGAGGCCAGCACGACCCCGGTCGAGGACTTGTCGGCGGGACTCAGCCCCGACTCGTACAGCCGCCGTTCCAGCGCGGACAGCAGCAGCGGGGACGGCCCGAGCACCTCCGCCTGCCGGATCCGCAGCCGCGCCGGCGCGTCCCGCAGGACGGCGGGGATGTCGGCCTTGGCGTGGAAGGCACGCGTCAGCAGCAGGGGCAGCGCCACGACATCACGGACCCCGTCGGCCGCCAGCGACTCCAGCACGCCGTGGACGGAGGGGAGGTTGAAGTCGAGGAAGCCGGTCTCCACGCGCAGGCCCGGCCGCAGCGACCGCAGCCGCCGTACGAGGGCGTGCACGGTCGCGGCGTGCCGCGGGTCGCGGCTGCCGTGGGCGATGACGAGGAGGACCGGGGTGCCGGGCACGGGACGTCAGCTCTTCACCAGCAGGCCGCGGCTGCGCAGCACCCACCGCTCCAGCGGGCTGAAGAGGAGCAGGTCGATGGCGATGCCGACGAACAGGATGAGCAGGATCGCCTCGAACACCATGGCCATGTCGAGGGCGTTGCGGCCGTTCTCCAGCAACTGGCCCAGCCCGACGCCCAGATCGGGGAAGGACGCGATGATCTCGGCGGCCATCAGCGAGCGCCACGAGAACGCCCAGCCCTGCTTCATGCCCGCCACGTACCCGGGCAGCGCCGCGGGCAGCAGGACGTGCCGGACGCCGCGCAGACCGGAGGCCCCCATGGTGCGGCCCGCCCGCAGGAACAGCGGCGGCACCTGGTCGACGCCGGACACCAGACCGTTGGCGATGGAAGGGACCGCGCCCAGCAGGATCACGGCGTACATCATCGAGTTGTTCAGGCCCAGCCAGATCACGGCCGGCGGCACCCACGCCACCGACGGCAGCGACTGCAGGCCCGACAGGATCGGCCCGATCGCCGCGCGCACGAACCGCACCCGGGCCACCAGCAGCCCCAGCGGGGTGCCGATGAGCAGGGCGAAGAAGAAGCCGAGCAGGCCGCGCGAGACGCTGGTCCAGATGTAGCCGAGGAGCTTGCCCTCCAGCCAGTCCCGCTCGATCGCGTGCCACACCGCGGCAGGCGAGGGCAGCTTGCTCGGGTCGTCGACGACCTTCAGGGAGATCAGCGCCTGCCAGACCACCAGGACCACCAGGACCGCGGTGACCGGCGGCACGACCTTGTCGAGGAGGGTGCGGCGCAGCGGAGTACGGCCCGACCGCACCGTCTCCAGCGCGTCGAGGCCCGCCTCCACGCTTCCGGTGCTCCCCGTCCCGGGAGCGGGCGTCGTCTCAGTGCTGGCCATGGCGGCGGATCTCCCCACGCAGGACTTCGGTGATCTCCAGGGACAGTTCCGCCACCGGAGCGTCCTCGATGCGGCGCGGCTGCGGGATGTCCACGGCCCACTCCCGGGCCACCCGGCCGGGGCGGGAGGACAGCAGCACCACGCGCTGGGCCAGTCGTACGGCCTCGCGCACGTTGTGTGTGACGAACAGGACGGAGAGGCCGGTCTCCTTCCAGATCCGGGTCAGCTCGTCGTGCAGCACGTCCCGGGTGATGGCGTCCAGCGCCGCGAACGGCTCGTCCATCAGCAGCAGGCTGCTCTCCTGGGCCAGCGCGCGGGCCAGTGCCACACGCTGGCGCATCCCGCCCGACAGCTCGTGGACGCGCTTGCCGTGGGCGCCCTGCAGCCGGACGAGTTCGAGCAGTTCCTCGGCCCTGGCGCGCCGCGCCGGCTTGGGAACTCCGCGCAGTTTCAGGGCGAGTTCGATGTTCTTGCCCGCGGTCAGCCACGGGAACAGCGCGTGCTCCTGGAACATCAGCGCGGGCCGGCCGTCCGTGCTGATGGACCCGGAGGTGGGCCGGTCCAGTCCCGCCACCAGGTTCAGCAGCGTGGACTTGCCGCAGCCCGACGCTCCCAGGAGCGTGACGAACTCGCCGGGCGCGACATCGAGACTGATGCCGTCCAGGACGAGCTGCCGGCCGTCCGGGCCCGCGAAGGACTTCGAGACGTCGTCGAGGCGTGCGGCGTACCCGACCGACTGGTCGGCTTTGGCGAGGGTCGTGGCCATGGTCGTCACCTCCTGGGAGATCGGCGGGGCGGGGCGTCAGTCGGTACCGAGACCGGCGGCGTCGACGGTGCCGGCGCCCTGGCCCCTCAGGACCTTGTTGAGGATCGTCAGGTCGTAGATCCCCTTCAGGTCCGGCTTGTCCAGCAGGCCGGCCTTGACCGCGTGCTCGGCCTCGGCGTCCAGGGTGGCGGCCAGCGGGTCGTCGGTGACCTGGATGGACTTCCACGCAGGGTCCAGGACGGCCGCGGGCAGCGCCTTGCCGGAGTCCGTCTCCAGCTGCTCGTTCGTCGCCGCCTTGGCCGCGTCGGGGTTGGCCTTGATCCACTTGTTGGTCTCGACGGAGGCCTTCAGCACCGCCTCGACGGCCTTGGGGTGTGCCTTGAGGAACTTCTGCGACACGATGATGTTCGTGATCACGAACTTCTTGTCCGGCCACAGCGACGACTCGTCGAGCAGCACCTTGCCGCCCTCGGCGACCAGCTTGGACGCGGTCGGCTCCGGCACCCACGCGCCGTCTATGGAGCCGGACTTGAAGGCGTCCGGGGTCACCTTGTTGTCGCTGCGGACGACCGTGACGTCACCCTTGCCGCTCTGCGCGTCGACCTTCCAGCCCTGATCCGCGGCCCAGTTGAGGAACGCCACGTCCTGCGTGTTGCCCAGCTGAGGCGTGGCGATCTTCCTGCCCTTGACGTCCTTCAGGGACTTGATCTTCTTCGGGTCGACGACGAGCTTCACACCGCCGGACGCCGAACCCCCGATGATCCTCAGGTCCGTGCCGCCCGACTTGGTGTAGCCGTTGATCGCCGGGGACGGGCCTATCCAGCCGATGTCGATGGAGCCGGAGTTGAGCGCCTCGATCTCGGAGGGGCCCGCGTTGAAGGTGGCGTACTCGGCCTTGGTGGCGCCCAGCTGCTTCTGGAAGACGCCCTGCCGCCGGCCGACCAGCGCGGTCGCGTGCGTGAGGTTCCCGAAGTAGCCGATCTTCACGGAGTCCAGGCCGTCGATCTTCTTCGACCCGGCGGCGACCTTCTGGTTGGCGCCGTCGTCCTTGGCCTCGGAGCCGTAGCCGCAGGACGCGAGGGCCAGCAGGGGCAGCGCGGCGATCGCGGTCACACCGCGGCGGAACAGTTTCGAGCTGGTGGCAGGCACGGGAGGTGGTCCTCTCGGTGGCCCGGCGGTCACGGGTTATCAGGCCGTGGCCGGGAGGTCGGCAAAGGGTCTTCGTCGCTGCTGGTGCTTCACGTGGGGGAGCCGGGCGCGCGAGCGGTGCGCGTACGTCAGCACGCACATCGCGCGACTCCGCCCTGCCCGCTACCGAGGGTCCCGCTGCCGACGCGGCCGCCCTCCTTCGCGAACGTGGCGTAGAAGTCGGTGGAGTTCATGGTCAGAAGTCCCAGCCCTCTTCTTCAGATGCGTTCTTGACCGGTTCGGGCGCGGCGAACGACTCGCCGACCATGCCCGCCGTGAGCGTGGTGCCGTCGCTCGGGTCGATCAGGATGAAGGAGCCCGTGCGGCGCGAGTCGGCGTAGGAGTCGACCGGCAGCGGCTCGGCGGTACGGATCTTCACCCGCCCGATGTCGTTGGCGACGAGCCGGCCCGGATGCGGATGCAGGGACAGGTCGTCGAGCGTGAGCCGGGACGGGATGTCCCGCACCACGGCCTTGACCGTGCGCGTGCCGTGCTTGAGCAGCACCCGGTGCCCGACGGTCAGCGGCTGGTCGGCGACATGGCAGACGGTCGCCTCCACGTCCTGCGTGGTGGCCGGCGCGTCCTTCGACGGCACGATCAGGTCGCCGCGCGAGACGTCGATGTCGTCCTGGAGCAGGACCGTCACCGACTGCGTCGTCCAGGCCACGTCCACCGGCGCACCGAGCAGGTCGATGCCGGAGATCCGCGTCGTGCGCCCGGACGGCAGGACGGTGACCTCCTCGCCCACCCGGAAGCTGCCGGCCGCGATCTGGCCCGCGTAACCCCGGTAGTCGGGGTGCTCGGCGGTCTGCGGGCGGATCACGTACTGCACGGGCAGCCGGGCGTGGCAGTGCGACAGGTCGTGGCTGACCGGCACGGTCTCCAGGTACTCAAGGACGGTCGGGCCGCCGTACCAGTCCATGTGCGCGGACGGCTCCACCACGTTGTCGCCGGTGAGCGCCGAGATCGGGATCGCGGTGACCGCGGGGACGCCCAGTTCGGTCGCGTACGCCGTGAACTCCTCGGCTATCGCGGCGAACACGGACTCCTGGTAGTCGACGAGGTCCATCTTGTTCACGGTCAGCACCACGTGCGGCACGCGCAGCAGCGCGGCGATCGCCGCGTGCCGGCGGGTCTGCTCGACCACGCCGTTGCGGGCGTCGACCAGGACCACGGTCAGCTCGGCCGTGGAGGCGCCGGTGACCATGTTGCGCGTGTACTGCACATGGCCGGGCGTGTCGGCCAGGATGAACCGGCGGCGCGGGGTCGCGAAGTAGCGGTAGGCCACGTCGATGGTGATGCCCTGCTCCCGCTCGGCGCGCAGGCCGTCGGTCAGCAGCGCGAGGTCGGGGCCGTCCTGGCCGCGGCTAGCGGACGCCCGCTCCACGGCCTCCAGCTGGTCGGTGAGGACCGACTTGGAGTCGTGCAGCAGCCGTCCGACGAGTGTGGACTTGCCGTCGTCGACGGAGCCGGCGGTGGCGAACCGCAGCAGGGTGGTGGCCGAGAGTGCCTCGGTCGTCGTCGTGGTCATGCTCAGAAGTACCCCTCGCGCTTGCGGTCTTCCATCGCGGCCTCGGAGAGCTTGTCGTCGGCGCGGGTCGCGCCCCGCTCGGTGAGCCGGGAGGCGGCGATCTCGGTGATCACGGCGTCCAGCGTGGTCGCGTCGGAGTCGACGGCGCCCGTGCAGGACATGTCACCCACCGTCCGGTACCGCACCAGCCGCTTCTCGGTGGTCTCGGTGTCCTTCGGGCCGCCCCACTCGCCGGCCGTCAGCCACATCCCGGCCCGCCGGAACACCTCGCGCTCGTGCGCGAAGTAGATCTCCGGCAGCTCGATGCCCTCGCGGGCGATGTACTGCCACACGTCCAGCTCGGTCCAGTTGGACAGCGGGAAGACGCGTACGTGCTCGCCGGGCGCGTGCCGCCCGTTGTACAGGTTCCACAGCTCGGGCCGCTGCCGGCGCGGGTCCCACTGGGAGAACTCGTCCCGCAGCGAGAACACCCGCTCCTTGGCGCGGGCCTTCTCCTCGTCGCGCCGGCCACCGCCGAAGACCGCGTCGAACTTCTCGCTCTGGATCTTCTCCGTGAGCGGCAGCGTCTGCAGCGGGTTACGGGTGCCGTCGGGACGTTCCTTGAGCACACCCCGGTCGATGTAGTCCTGTACGGAGGCCACATGGAGGCGCAGCCCATGGGCGGCGACCACACGGTCCCGGTACTCCAGCACCTCGGGGAAGTTGTGTCCCGTGTCCACATGGAGGAGTGAGAAGGGGACCGGGGCCGGGGCGAACGCCTTCAGCGCGAGGTGCAGCATGACGATGGAGTCCTTGCCCCCGGAGAACAGGATCACCGGGTTCTCGAACTCGCCCGCCACCTCGCGGAAGATGTGCACCGCCTCGGACTCCAGCGCGTCCAGGTGGGAGAGGGCGTACGGACCGGCCGTGCCCTCCTCGCCGCCCGTCACCTCGGCGACGGTCGTCATGCCAGTCCCCTCTCGCTGAGCAGCGCGCGGACCAGCGCCGCGGACTCCGGCACGGTCTGGTGCTGCGACTCGATCCGCAGGTCGGGCTCGGCCGGCTCCTCGTAGGGGTCGTCGACCCCGGTCAGACCCGACAGTTCGCCCGCGGCCTGCTTGGCGTAGAGCCCCTTCACGTCCCGCGCCGAGCACACCTCGACCGGGGTCGCCACATGGACCTCCAGGTACGGCGTCCCGTTCTTCTCGTGCCGCTCGCGCACCGCCTCCCGGCTGTCCGCGTAGGGCGCGATCACCGGCACCAGCGCCTTGACGCCGTTGCGGGCCAGCAGTTCGGCCACGAAGCCGACGCGCCGTACGTTGGTGTGCCGGTCAGCGCGGGAGAAGCCGAGGCCCGCCGAGATGAACTCGCGGATCTCGTCCCCGTCGAGGACCTCGACGCGGTGGCCCTCGGCGCGCAGCCGGCCGGCCAGTTCGTACGCGATGGTGGTCTTGCCCGCGCTCGGCAGACCCGTGAGCCAGACAGTGGCTCCGCTCGTCACCAGGCTCTCCTCAATCCGATCGTGCGTCATGCGTGCAGCCCGCATTCGGTCTTGGCCCGGCCTGCCCAGCGGCCGGCCCGCGCGTCCTCGCCCTCCAGGACCCGCCGTGTGCACGGGGCACAGCCGACGGAGGCGTAGCCGTCCATCAGCAACGGGTTGGTCAGTACGCCGTGTTCGGCAACGTAGGCGTCCACGTCGTCCTGCGTCCAGCGTGCGATCGGGGAGACCTTGACCTTGCCCCGCTTCTCGTCCCAGCCGACGACCGGCGTGTTCGCCCGGGTCGGCGACTCGTCGCGGCGCAGGCCCGTCGCCCAGGCCTGGTAACCGGCCAGGCCCTCCTCCAGCGGCCGCACCTTGCGCAGCGCGCAGCACAGGTCGGGATCGCGGTCGTGCAGCTCGGGGCCGTACTCCGCGTCCTGCTCGGCGACCGTCTGCCGCGGGGTGAGCGTGATGACGTTGACGTCCATCACGGCCTCGACGGCGTCCCGGGTGCCGATGGTCTCCGGGAAGTGGTAGCCGGTGTCGAGGAAGACGACGTCGACGCCCTTCAGTACGCGGGAGGCGAGGTGGGCGACCACGGCGTCCTCCATGGAGGAGGTGACGCAGAAGTTCCTGCCGAAGGTGTCCACCGCCCACCGGAGGATGTCCGCTGCGGTGGCGTCCTCGAGGTCGCGCCCCGCCTGCTCGGCGAGTTCCCGCAACTCCGCCTGCGTGCGCGGCTCCTGGTCGTCCGTCATGTGCGCTTCTCCCCTGCGTCGTCGGCTCGCCGCAGCCCCCGGGCGAGCAGCCCGAGGAACTTCAGCTGGAATGCGCGGTTGCACGCCCCGCATTCCCAGGCGCCATGGCCCTGCTCGTTGGGACGCAGGTCCTCGTCGCCGCAGTAGGGGCAGTGGAACGGCGCGGCACGTTCGCTCACGACAGGGCCTCCTCGGAGGCGCGCGCGGCCCAGGTGGCGAACCGCTCGCCGTCCTCGCGCTCCGCCCGGTAGCGCCTGAGCACCCGCTCGATGTAGTCCGCCAGCTCCTGCGAAGTCACCTTCAGGCCGCGGACCTTGCGGCCGAAGCCCGGATCCAGACCGAGCGCGCCGCCGAGGTGCACCTGGAAGCCCTCGACCTGGTCGCCGTTCTCGTCCAGGACGAGCTGGCCCTTGAGACCGATGTCCGCCACCTGGATGCGGGCGCAGGCGTTCGGGCAGCCGTTGATGTTGATGGTGAGCGGCTCGTCGAAGTCCGGGAGCCGGCGCTCCAGTTCGTCGATGAGCGCGCTGCCCCGCGCCTTGGTCTCGACGATGGCGAGCTTGCAGAACTCGATGCCGGTGCAGGCCATGGTGCCGCGCCGGAACGGGGACGGGTGCACCGTGAGGTCCAGCGCCTCCAGGCCGGCCACCAGGGACTCGACCCGCGCCTCCTCGACGTCCAGCACGATCATCTTCTGCTCGGCCGTGGTCCGGATACGGCCGGAGCCGTGCACCTCGGCGAGGCCGGCGATCTTCGCCAGCGTGCTGCCGTCGACGCGTCCGACACGCGGCGCGAAACCGACGTAGTACCGGCCGTCCCGCTGCCGGTGCACACCGACGTGGTCGCGCCACCGCTCCACCGGCTGCGCGGGCGCCGGACCGTCGACGAGGGGCCGCTTCAGGTACTCCTCCTCCAGCACCTCCCGGAACCGCTCCGCGCCCCAGTCGGCGACCAGGAACTTCAGCCGGGCCCGGGTGCGCAGCCGCCGGTAGCCGTAGTCGCGGAAGATGGAGATGACGCCCTCGAAGACGTCCGGGACCTCCGCCAGCGGCACCCAGGCGCCCAGTCGCACGCCGATCTTCGGGTTGGTCGACAGACCGCCGCCCACCCACAGGTCGAAACCGGGCCCGTGCTCGGGGTGTTCGACGCCGACGAACGCGATGTCGTTGATCTCGTGCGCCACGTCCAGCAGGGGCGAACCGGAGACCGCGGACTTGAACTTGCGGGGCAGGTTCGAGAACGCCTTGTTGCCGATGACCCGCCGGTGGATCTCCTCGATGGCCGGGGTGCCGTCGACGATCTCGTCCTCGGCGATGCCCGCGACCGGCGAGCCGAGGATGACCCGGGGCACGTCGCCGCAGGCCTCGGTGGTGGACAGGCCGACCGCTTCGAGCCGCTCCCAGATCGCGGGCACGTCCTCGATCCGCACCCAGTGCAGCTGGATGTTCTGCCGGTCGGTGATGTCGGCCGTGCCACGGGCGAACTCCTGCGAGATCTCCCCGATGACCCGCAGCTGCGCGGTCGTCAGCCGGCCGCCGTCGATCCGCACCCGCATCATGAAGTACTCGTCGTCCAGCTCCTCCGGCTCCAGGATCGCGGTCTTGCCGCCGTCGATCCCGGGCTTGCGCTGGGTGTACAGACCCCACCAGCGCATCCGGCCGCGCAGATCGTTCGGGTCGATCGAGTCGAAGCCCCGCTTGGAGTAGATCGTCTCAATGCGTGTCCGCACGTTGAGACCGTCGTCGTCCTTCTTGAGCTGTTCGTTGCCGTTGAGCGGGGTGAAGTGACCCGCGGCCCACTGACCCTCACCGCGGTGACGACTCACCTTGCGGCGGGGCGCTGAGGCAGCGGGATTCTGCGGGGTGGCGGCCATGGTTCTACATCCTTCGGGACAGCAAGGGATGGGGGGCGGCGCGCGGCGCCGTCGATGAAGAGTGCTGGTCGGGCGGCGAGGCAAGGCTCTGACCTGCGTACACGTGCGCACACGGAGACGCGTGCGCGTCATTGCGCAGCGAGAGGTGAGACCGGGGGGATCGGCGGTGCTGAGTAGGTCAGCTCGCCGGACAGATGGCGCTGGACATGCGGCCGAGGTCGACGTGCCGCCGACTCACCAAGGCAACTCCAGTTCCGGGCATGACGGAAGCCTGTCACGGGGATCTCCGGCCAGTCCACCATTGTCCGTCATCTGGACGAAAGTATTCCGAACAGTGAGACAGGTGAGTGGGGTGCCGGGCGAGGGCCGTCGGGCGCCCGCCCGGCACGCCCGGGAACGGTTGTCAGCCGGCGAACGCCCCGGGCCACGGGCCCGGGGCCGGCACGTCCGGCTCCAGCTCCACCTTCGTCTCGTACAGCTTGAACCCGCGTCGCTGGTAGTTCTCCATCGCGAACTCGCCGTCCTTGCTGCACGTGTGCACCCACACCCGCTCGGTCGCGGGCCGCTGCGGCCACCGCTCGGCCAGGTCCCAGGCGCGGGCGGTCCCGTACGACAGCAGGTGGCCGCCGATGCGCCGGCCGCGGAAGGCGGGGATCAGGCCGAAGTAGGCGATCTCGACCGCGCCCTCGTCGTGCGCGTCCAGCTCGATGTAGCCGGCCGGGGTGCCGCTGTCGTACGCCACCCACGTCTCCACGCCGGGCCGGTCCAGGTACTCCTGCCAGCGGGCGTAGGACCAGCCGAGCCGGTCGGTCCAGGTGATGTCGCCGCCGACCGAGGCGTACAGGAAGCGGCTGAACTCGGGGGAGGGGACCTCGGCGCGCACGATCCGCAGGCCGTCGCCCTCGGGGGCGGCGGCCGGCAGGACGTCGGCCGGGGAGGTCTGCTCCAGGTACCAGGTGGTGACGGGGACGCTGCTCATGCGGGCCAGGCAATCATCCCGCCCGGCCACCTGTCGATCGCCTTGTCGCCCCGGCCGCATCGGTCGACCCGGCGCGTTCCGGACGGCCCTCGCCGCCCGGCGCGTTCCGGACGGCCCTCGTCGTCCGGCGGCGGTCCGAACGGCCGGGTCACTCCAGCGAGCGGTCGAGCGTGTCCAGCGGCACCGTGAACAGCATCCGGTCCGACACCGACCACACCTCACCCGTCTCCTGCCAGTACGACAGCGAACCCGGGCCTTGGGCCCAGCAGTGGTGGGAGTGGTCCGTGCCGCAGCGGGCGGCCTTCGCGGCCTCGGTGTCCTGCCGCCAGAGTCCGCCGTGACCGGCCCTGGAACCGGGCAGCCGTCCCACGTACCAGGACGAGCGGGCCGCCCCGGCCTTCCGGTACGACAGCACGCCCCGGACCCCGCTCGCCCGCGTCCGGTAGACCTCCACCGGGTCCGCCCGCCCGGCCGCGTCGGTGGCGAGCAGCCCGCTGCGCGCGGGGTCCTTGCTGAACGCGTACCGCCACAGGCGGGCGCGCCGCTCGCCGCCGGGGGCGGTCCACTCGCCCGCGACGAGACTGTCCGGCGCCGTGGTGCGGTCCAGGGAGAGGGCGCCGGGGCAGGCCACCGGGCCGGAGGACGCGCAGTGGCCGGTGCGCGGGCGGTAGGAGCCCACGGCGGGCATCACGTACTGGTAGCCGTCGGCGGACCAGCCGCCGGGCACCCGGCCGATCGCGGGGCTGTCCACGGTGGTGCGCTGGATGCGGTGCAGGTTGTAGACGTAGAGGGACTCGTCACCGCCGCTCTCCGTGGTGACCAGCAGCTTGTCCTGGTACCAGACCATGCCGGAGACCCGGGACACCAGGCCGCGGTAGTTCCGGCCGCCGTCGACCGGGACCACGAGGAGGACCCAGCGGTAGACGGGCCGGGCCGGGTCGTCGGCGTCGACGAAGGCGACCTTCGCCAGGCCGCGCTCCGCGGCGGGTCCGGTGCCGGCACGGTGCGTCCAGCCGCTGAGGACCACCCGGTGGGGGCCCCAGAAGCCGTCGTCGTCGGCGTCCCCGGAGGTGGTCACCGAGGCCGGCCGCCAGGCCGTGTCCGCGGCGTCCGCCCGGTCCCAGCACCAAGCCCGGGCGGGGGCCGGATCGACGGGCAGGGAGGCGCGGTCCCGGGCGCCGCAGTCGGCGCCCTCGCGAAGCGTGTGGTCGGCGCTGCGCAGCACGGCGTCCACGCCGACCGGGCGGCCCATGGACGAGGCGAGCCGGTCCAGCGTACGGGCGGGCACCAACTGCTCCTGGAGCCGCAGCGGGGCGGTGTCGGAGGAGGAGGTCAGCTGCTTGAGCGCGCCGGGGTTGCCGGCGACCGTGGCCTGCGAGGCGCTGATCATCGTGGCCGCCGCGGTGAGCGCCAGCGCGGTCCCGGCCAGGACCGCGCGCAGCGCCGCGCCCCGTCTGCGTCGGCGGTGTCTGCCGCGATGCTTCATGGTCTCCTCCCGGGGCGAGCCAACTGCGCCTGATGATCGTTACGTTGACCGAGGAGCAGCTGGGAAGTCCCGTCAGGGGATGCTACGGCAGTGGTGTGCGCCGCAGGGCCAAGACCCCGCAAACAGGCGAGGGACACCCGTGCGAAAAGGGGCACGCCCCGGCTCGGGCGCCCCGCGCAGAGCCCCGCTCAGCCGCCCCGTTCCGCCGTCCGCCGCCGGGCCACGGCCGGTGCCGCCGAGCGGGGCAGCAGGTCACGGGGGTCCTCGGGCAGCAGTACAGTCACCTCGACATCCGCGCGGAAACGATACGGCCGATGCTGCAGAAGAGCCCCCAGATAACGCCGTACCCGTGACATCTCCGCCCGCACCGTGACCGTTCGCGACGCGTCGCCGAACAGGTCCCCGGCCAGGTCCGCCGCACCGCGCCCGGCCGGGTGCTCGGTGAGCAGATAGAGCAATTCGGCGTGCCGGGGGCTGAGTTCGCGGGACCACGAACCCGCCGGACCGGCGACGGTGAGCGCACCGCGGTCCGGCCGCGTCAGGTCCAGCGCGAGGCGGGTCGCGGCCGTGGCCGGCGGCTCGTCGGCCGCGCGCAGCAACCAGCCCCCGGCCAGCGGTTCCACCACGCACGGACCCAGCGTGGCCAGCCACCGGCGGCCCGGCGACAGGGACTTGGGCAGCGACACCCGCCGCACGTACGGTATCCCGGTCACCGCCGCCGCCCAGCCGTCCCGGTCCACCACCAGCGCCCGCCCGTCCAGCCGGGCCAGCACCGGCGCCCCCACCGTGCGCAGCCGCTCCAGCGAGTCCAGGTGCAGCTCCCGCAGGCGGGCCTCGGCGAGCTTGGCCACCGCGTCCACCCAGGCCAGGGTCGCCGGGTGCATGGTCTCCAGCGGGCCGCTGACGTCCACCACGCCGAGGAGCCGGCCGTCGCGGGGGTCGGTGACCGGGGCGCCCGCGCAGGTCCAGGTGGTGTGCGAGCGGACGAAGTGCTCGGCGGCGAAGACCTGGACGGGCCGCCGTACGACCGCCGGGGTGCCCACGCCGTTGGTGCCGACGACCTCCTCCCGCCAGTCCGCGCCGACTTCGAAGCCGAGACCGTCGGCCTTGCGCAGCACCGCCGGTGATCCCTCGCGCCACAGCACGCGCCCCTCGGCGTCCGCGACGACCACGATGTGCCGGGCGGCGTCCGCGACCGAGAGCAGCCCCTCGCGCAGGACCGGAAGGACATGCCGCAGCGGCGACTCGTCCCGCCGGTGTCGCACCTCCTCGGCGGACAGCAGCCCGGATCTGAAGTCACGTTCGGGATCGACCCCGCCGCGCAGCATGCGTTCCCAGGACTGCTCGATCACCGGCCGGGGCGCGATCCGGGCCCGCCGGCCCGCGAGTGTCGCCTCCCGCACCTCGTTCAGCACCCGCGCCGCCCGCGCCGCGTCCACGGCGACCAGGCGCGTCACGTCCATCGGCGGGTTCACCACGGGGGTCCTCCCGGGAAGCGTGTCGGACATTCTCGTCGAACCGCGTGCGCGAAGCCGGCCGGACGACGTTTTCCGGCCGGGCCGTTCCCCCACATACTGCCGGTCGAGGCATGCCGGAAGCACACGCTCCGGGCACTGACGCCGATAAGTTGCAACCCCCTGCAACCCTGGTGAACCTCACCGGGGTGGCCGAGACTTGACCAGTGCGCCGCCTCCGGGTGGCGTTCACGGCCTCCAACGGGCCCATGAGGCGGGGGTGGTGCCGTGTCGGCGCAGCACCACCCCCGCCGGGGCGGCCGGCAGCGGTCGTGCGGGGACCTCAGGAGACCGGTCGGGCCCGTTCCACCACCGACGCCAGGTCCAGCCCGGAGGGCAGCGTGCCGAAGGCGGCGCCGTGGTCGCCGCCCAGGCGGGAGGCGCAGAAGGCGTCGGCGACCGCGGACGGCGCGTGACGTACCAGCAGTGATCCCTGCAGGACGAGGGCGAGGCGCTCCACCAGGCGCCGGGCGCGGCCCTCGACGCCTTCCAGGTCGGCCAGCTCGGTGAACAGGTCCTTGACCGCGCGGTCCAGCCGGTGATCGGCGCCGTGCGCGCGCCCGATCTCGGTGAGGCAGGCGTCCAGGGCGCCCGGCTCGCGTTGCAGGGCCCGCAGCACGTCCAGCGCCTGGACGTTGCCCGCGCCCTCCCAGATCGAGTTCAGCGGCGACTCGCGCACCAGCCGGGGCAGACCGGACTCCTCGACGTACCCGTTGCCGCCCAGGCACTCGGCGGCCTCGACCGCGAGCGGCGCGCAGCGCTTGGTGATCCAGTACTTCGCGGCCGGCACCGCGAGCCGCAGGAAGGCGCGCTCCCGCTCGCTCCCGTCGTCGTGGGCGGCCGCGAGGCGGAGGGTCAGCGCGGTCGCGGCCTCGGCCTCCAGCGCGAGATCGGCGAGCACGTTGCGCATCAGCGGTTTGTCGATCAGCTTGCCGCCGAAGGCCTCCCGGTGGGCGCAGTGGTGGACCGCCTGCGCCACCGCCTGCCGCATCAGGCCGGCCGAGCCGAGCGCGCAGTCCAGGCGGGTCGCGGCGACCATGTCGATGATGGTGCGCACCCCGCGCCCCTCCTCGCCGACCCGGCGGGCCCAGGTCCCGGCGAACTCGACCTCGGCGGAGGCGTTGGACCGGTTGCCCAGCTTGTCCTTCAGCCGCTGGATGAGGAAGGTGTTCCGGGTGCCGTCCGCGAGGACGCGCGGAACCAGGAAGCAGGTCAGGCCGCCGGGGGCCTGCGCCAGCACCAGGAAGCCGTCCGACATCGGCGCCGAGCAGAACCACTTGTGTCCGGTGAGCGTGTACGTCCCGTCCTCGGCGAGCGGCCGGGCCTCGGTGGTGTTCGCCCGTACGTCGCTGCCGCCCTGTTTTTCCGTCATGCCCATACCGAAGAGGGCGCCGGGCTTCAGGGCCGCCGGGCGCAGCGCGGGGTCGTAGACCGCCGACGTCAGCAGCGGCTCCCACTCGGCGGCCAGCTCCGGGTCGGTCCGCAGCGCCGGTACCGCCGCGTGTGTCATCGACAGCGGACAGCAGTTGCCCGCCTCCACCTGGGTCCACACGGTGAAGCCCGCCGCCCTGCGCACATGCCCGGCCGGCCGGGTCCAGGCGTCGGTCAGCCCCGCCCCGACGCCCTTGCCGAGCAGCCGGTGCCAGGCCGGGTCGTAGTCGACCTCGTCGATCCGGTGGCCGTACCGGTCGTGGGTGCGCAGCCGCGGCGGATGCTCGTTCGCGCGCACCCCCCACTCCTGCGCCTGCGCCGATCCCGAGGCCCGGCCCAGCGCGGACAGCTCGGCCAGCACCTCCTCGCGCAGTGCGGGCTCCGTGTACCGCTCGACCGCCTCGACGAGGGCGCGGTCCGCGGTGAAGACGTCGTACTCGACCAGCGGGGGCGGCTGGTTCGTCACGGTGTGGGTGGAGATGCCTGCCATGATGGCGAACCTACCTGGGACGGCGGGGATGATGGCCCCAGCCTGGCACAGCGGGTTCCGGAGGCGCCGTCAAGGCGCCGTGGAGCGGGTCCGAGGGCGTCGTGGAGCCGGTGTGGAGCGGGCCCGAGGGCGTCGTGGAGCCGGTGTGAGGCGGGTCCGAGGGCGTCGTGGAGCCGGTGTGGAGCGGGTCCGGGCCGTTCTCCCGCCCCCGGAAGGTGAGGGCGGTCCCCTGCGACGGATACCGTTAGGACGTGCAGCCAGCAAGTGAAACCCCCGAACGGCCCGCCGGCCGGCTCCACCGCGCCCGAGCCCTCTACCGGAACGTCTCCAAGCGCAGGACCGTCTGGCTGCTGCTGAAGGACACCGTCAACTCCTGCATGGAGTACCGCATCCTCGGCCTCGCCGCCGAGGCGGCGTTCTTCACGCTGCTCTCCGTGCCGCCTCTGCTGCTCAGTCTCATCGGCCTTCTCGGCTACGTCGACGACTGGACAGGCGCCGACACCATCCAGAGCCTGGAGACCAACCTCCTCGACGCCGCCCGCACGGTCCTGTCGGACAAGGGCGTCAAGGAGATCGCCGAGCCGATCCTGAACGACGTGATGAGAGGCGGCAGACCCGACGTCATCTCCATCGGCTTCCTGTTCGCCCTGTGGTCGGGCTCCCGCGCGGTGAACGTCTTCATCGACACCATCACCGTCATGTACGGCCTCGACGGCGTCCGCGGCATCGTCAAGACCCGGATCATGGCCTTCCTGCTGTTCATCGTGGCCCTGCTGATCGGCTCGGTCGCGCTGCCGCTGATGGTGGCCGGACCGGACGCGGTGGTACGGGTCCTGCCCTGGTCGGAGACGGTCGTCCAGGTCCTGTACTGGCCGGTGGTCATCGTCCTGTCCATCGTCTTCCTCACCACCCTCTACCACGTCTCCGTCCCGGTCCGCTCGCCCTGGATCGAGGACGTCCCCGGCTCCCTCGTCGCCCTCGCCATGTGGGTCCTCGGCAGCTTCCTGCTGCGCATCTACCTCACCCACACCATCGAGGGAGCCACGATCTACGGCTCCCTGGCCGCGGCCGTCGCCGTGCTCCTGTGGATCGGGGTGGGCGCCTTCGCCGTGCTCGTCGGGGCGGCCGTCAACGCCGCCATCGACCGCGTCTGGCCCGCCGCCTCCACGGCCGCCGCCCGTGCCGCCAACGAGCAGCTCCGCAAGGCCCAGGTCGTCGAGTACGTCGCCCGCGCCGCCGCCCGCGAGGCCGACCCCGACGACCCCGACATGCCCTCCGAATTCCCCGAACGCTGGTCCCGCTTCCTCCCCCCGGAGGACGTCACCGCCCGCCTGCGCACCCACGCCAGGAACACCCATCACACGCGGAAGGGCGGCGGGGGGACGACGCAGCCGCAGAAGTGAGGGGAAGCCGCCGCCGCGCGGCTCGGGCTCCGGCTCCGGCTCCGGCTTCGGCGCAGGGGCGGCCCGCTACCCCTTCCCTCGCGCTGTCGCCCCTTCCCCGCGCCGCCGCGCGTCTCTCGGGCCTCCGGCCAGGACTACGGCGGTCCGGTCGCCCCTCCCTGGCGCGTGCGGGCACCTGCGCGGCGGTTCGGCGCCTTCCTCGGCGCTCCCCGGCAGGTCCGCAGCCCTTGTCGGCCCTTCGGCCGGCCTGTAGCTCTCTCCGGCCCCCGGTAGGTCCGTAGCCTTTTCCGACCCCCCAGTAGGTCCGCAGCCGTCTGCGCCCCCGCTCCCTCCCGCGTCCACGGCGGAAGGGCACGGGCCCCGGGCGCGGATTCCCGGCACCCCTCAAGGCCTGTCCGGCGGATCGTGCCTCAGACGCGGGGTCTGGTGCGCCCTCCTCCGCCCCGCGCACGCACCACACCCCGCTCACCGGCACCAGCAAGGCACCGCTGCTTCCCCGTGACCTGATCCGCCGGGCAGACCCCAGGTCCCGGGGCGGCCGACGTACGCTGACACACGTGTACACCGAGCGGGCGTCCCGGCTGGCCGGCGCCGCCGTCTGGACGAACACGCCGAGCGGGACCGGGACACGCCACGTCCTGCCCGACGGCTGCATGGACCTGCTGTACTGCGAGGGCCGGCTGCTGATCGCCGGACCCGACACCCGCGCCCACGCCGTCGAAGGGCCGCCCCGCGCCTGGGCGGGCATCCGGTTCCACCCGGGCACCGCGCCCACGCTCCTCGGCGTACCCGCGCACGAACTTCTCGACAGCCGGATCGACTTGGCCGACCTGTGGCCCGCCGGACGGGTACGGCGCCTGCTCGACCGCGTCGAGGCGGCCCCCGACCCCGGCACGGGTCTCGAAGGCATCGCCCTCGACCGTGCGGCCGGCTCCGCACCGCCCGACCCGCTCCTGCGCAGGCTCGTCGAACGCCTCGACCAGGGACAGCCGGTCTCGGCCACGGCCGACGAACTCGGCATCGGCGCACGCACGTTGCACCGCCGCTGCCTCACCGCCTTCGGCTACGGCCCCAAGACCCTCGCCTGCATCCTGCGTCTGCGCCGCGCCCTGGAACTGGCCCGCTCCGGCGTGCCGTACGCCGAGACGGCCGCCCGCGCCGGATACGCCGACCAGCCCCACCTGTCCCGGGACGTCCGCCGGTTGACCGGGATGCCGCTCGGCCGGCTACTCGGCGACGGCCCCGGGTAGCGGCGCGAACAGGTCCACCCCGTTGCCGTCCGGGTCGTGCACGGTCGCGTACCGCTGCCCCCAGAACGCGTCCCACGGCTTGAGTTCACCGTGGCATCCGGCACCCACCAGGTCCTCGTACACGGTGTCCACCTCGGCCGGCGAGTCGCACCGGAACGCGAGCGCCACCCGGCCGCCACCGGCCGGCGGCCGCCACCCGGGGTGGAAGGACCGCATGGTCTCCTCGGTGTCCAGCGCGAGCACCAGCCCTCCCGGCAGCTCGGCCTCGACATGCGGCTGGGCCTCGGCGCCGTCGGGGAAGACCAGCCCGAGGCGACGGTAGAAGGCGAGCGAGGCGGCCAGGTCGGAGGCCACCACGCCGATCACGGCGAATCGTGGAGTCATGCGGCCACCGTAGACACGAAGCCGGCCACCGGTCTTGAACGAATCGGACACGGCTGCCGCGAGTGCCACCGCCGGGCCCGGGCCGGGGCACGCTCCCCGGCCGAAGACCACCGGCTCCCGGTTCCCGCGTGGCGGAGGAGCGTGAACCAAACCGCCGAAACGCCTCTCACCGCTCGGCGCGGCGCCCGGCGTAGGGTCGCCGCCATGACGCCCCGGCTGCTGCTCTACACGCGCACCACCGCCTACCGCCACGACTCGATCCCCGCCGCCGTCGCCGCCGTACGCGCGATGGACACCTTCGCCGTCGACCACACCGAGGACCCCGCCGACCTCGAACTCCCCCTGGAGCACTACGCGGTCCTCGTCTTCCTCTCCACCAGCGGCGAGGTGCTGACGCCCGCCGGACGCGAACGCCTCGCCGCCTACGTGGAGTCGGGCGGCGGCTTCGCCGGCGTCCACGCGGCCGCCTGCACCGAGTACGACTGGCCGTACTACGGGGAACTCCTCGGCGCCCGCTTCGACCGGCACCCCGCACTCCAGCCGGGCCGGGCGGTGGTGGAGGACCCCACCCACCCGGCGACCCGGCCGCTGCCCGCCGTCTGGGACTTCACCGACGAGTGGTACGACTTCCGCTCCAGCCCGCGCGACCGCGCCCGGGTGCTGCTGCGCGCCGACGAGACGTCGTACGAAGGCGGTCGGATGGGCCCCGACCACCCCCTTGCCTGGTGCCGCGAGCAGGGGAGTGGACGCGTGTTCTACACGGCCCTCGGACATGCCGACGAGGCCTACCGCGACCCCTCCTTCCTGGCTCACCTGAGTGGCGGTGTGAGCTGGGCGGGACGGCTCCTCATGTGACGTTTCTGCGGTGAACGCACTCCTCCGTTGAGGTGAGTAAAGCCCGCGCAGGGCGAGGGTCACGCCCACATCTAGAGATCCTTTTCTCCAGGTAAAGGGCGTCGAGGCGCGGAGGCCCGAGCCTTCCTGCGTCACCCACCCACAGAAGGAGCCGGACCTTGACTTACGGGAAGAATCTGCGCGAGAGCATCGCCGGGCCCGGGACCACACCTCTGATCGGCGTGTACGACATGTACTCGGCGTCGATCGCGGCCAAGCACTACGACGGCATGTTCGTCTCGGGCTTCGGCTTCGCGGCCTCGTACTACGGGCTGCCCGACATCGGATTCATCGCCTGGCCCGACATGGTGGCCTTCGTCCAGCGGCTGCGGGGCGCGTTCCCGCACCACCACCTGCTGGTCGACATCGACGACGGGTACGTCGACCCCGAGGTCGCCTGCCACGTCGTCGAGCAGCTCGAACGCATCGGCGCCTCCGGGGTGATCCTCGAGGACCAGAAGCGGCCCCGCCGCTGCGGGCACGCCGACGGCAAGCAGGTGCTGCCGCTGGAGGAGTACCTGGAGAAGCTGCACAAGGTGCTGGAGACCCGCAAGGACCTGGTCGTCGTCGCCCGCACGGACGCCACGGACGAGGGCGACATCCTGCACCGCGCCGAACGGCTCGCCGCGACCGACGCCGACGTCGTCCTCGTCGACGGGGTGCGCAGCATCGAGTGGATCAAGCGGATCCGGGAGGTCGTCGGCTCCAAGCCGCTGCTGTTCAACCAGATCGGCGGCGGCAAGTCGCCCCGCCTCTCCCTCGGCGAGCTGTCCGACCTCGGTGTCGACGTCGCGATCTACAGCACCCCGTGCCTGTTCGCCGCCCACGAGGCGATGGACTCCGCGCTCGCCGAACTCAAGGCGGCCGACGGCCGGTTGCCCCAGGTCGACCCGGCCAACGGCATCGGTGTGAAGGCGTCCACCACCCTGCTGGAACGCAACATCGACCCGGAGCGGCTCACCCCCGAAAGCGTGGGCGTGTGACGGGTGCCGGTGGGCGACGCGCTCGCGTCGCCGGAGCGCGTGCGGCGGCCGCGGTGCCCCGCCTCGGCGCGGCCGCGGCGATCGCCGCCGCGCTCCTCGGGGCGGCCGCCGTACCGGCGGCCGCGAACGACAGCATGGTCACCGTCCTGGACAACTCCCATGCCGACTCCATCCTGGAGGTCGACCGCACGGCCAACCTCCAGACCGGCAGCGGTACGGCCGGCAGCGACCACGACGGCAGCGCCGTGGACGTCGTGGAGGCCCTGGTCGGCGCGCATCGCCAGGGCGAGGAGGACTGAGGGGCGACGCGAAGGACGGACGAGCGTGCGGCGAGCGGCGAGTGACGTGCGGCAAGCGGCAAGCGGCAAGCGGCGAGCGGCGAGCGGCAGGCCGACGGCCGGGCATCCCCTGGGGGACCGCCCGGCCGTCGCCGCGTGCGGTGCCGCCCGGCCCCCGTCGAGGTGCCGTTCAGTCCTCGTTGAGGTCGGGGCGGCCGTTCTCGTCGACTTCGGGGTCCTCCTTCGGGTCGTGTTCGTCGCCGGGGGCGGCCACGGTGGCGCGGTGCTGGGCGGGGGCGACGGTCCGGCTCGCGGCCTGTGCCGTGCCGTAGACGGTGCACAGGGCGACGGCGGCCGCGGCGAGCGTCGCCGCGGTGCGCGTGGTGAGTGTCATGCCCGACAAACGATCATGAATGGGCGAGGTCACAGAGGGTCACCGAAGTGCGGCCGAACGGAGTGGGGCGCGACGGGAGCACGTGGAGCACGTGGGGCGTGAGGTGCGGGCGGGCGTGTCCCGTTCCGTCGTACGCCGGGTCCGTGCGCCGGAATACATCGGGGTGCCGCGGTGCTCTGATGTGAACGGTGCACGAGCTCGGTGAAAGGGCTGGTGGGCGATGACGGCAAACCAGACAGGCCCCGTGGTCGGAACGCCCCACGGTGCCGTACGCGGTCGTCACGAGCGGGGGATCGCGGTGTTCCGGGGCATCCCGTACGCCGCCCCGCCCTTCGGTCCCCGGCGCTTCCGGCCGCCCGAGCCGCCCGAGCCCTGGGAGGGCGTGCGCGACGCCGGAGCCTTCGGGCCGACCGCGCCGAAACCGCCGTACTCGGAGGCGTTCGCCCAGTACCTGTCCGACCCGGTCATCCCCGGCGACGACTGCCTCAACCTCAACGTGTGGACCCCCGATCCGGACCCCGGTGCCCGGCTCCCCGTCCTGGTCTGGCTGCACGGCGGAGCCCTGACCAGGGGTTCTTCGGCCGTTCCCGTGTACGACGGCAGCGCCTTCGCCCGTGACGGGGTCGTCTGCGTCTCGGTCAACTACCGGCTGGGGGTGGAAGGCTACGGACTGTTCCCGGGCGCGCCCTCCAACCTCGGCCTGCGGGACCAGCTGGCCGCCCTGAGCTGGGTGCACGAGGCCATCGGGGCCTTCGGCGGCGACCCGGGCAACGTGACCCTGTGCGGACAGTCCGCGGGCGCCATCAGCGTGGGAGCCCTGATCGCCGCACCGCAGGCCCAGGGCCTGGTCCGGCGGGCCGTGCTGCAGAGCGGCCCGCCGGAGGTCGCGGAGCGCGACAGGGTACGGCGGATGGTGCGGCGCATGGCCGCCCGGCTGAGGATCCCCGCCACCGCCGAGGCCTTCGCCGCCGTCGACCGCGACCTGCTGCTGCGCACCCAGGCGGAGGCGGGACGGCTGAGCAGCCCCGTCCTGGGCGGCCCGGCCTTCGGCATCGTCGTGGACGGCGACGTCGTACCGCGCGACCCGCTCCAGGCCCTCGTCGACGGCGACGCCGCCCCGGGCATCGAGCTCCTGATGGGCTGGACCCGGGACGAGTACCGGCTGTGGCTGGTCCCCGGCGGACTCCTGGAACGCGTCGACCGGCTCGGCCCGGTCGTCCTGGCCGGCGCCATGGCCCGCTGCCACGCCGGGCACGAGGTCCCCCGCGGCTACCGCACCCTGCACCCGGACGCCGGCACCGCCGAGATCGTCGGCCAGATGGTCACCGACCACCTGCTCCGCGTCCCCCTGCACCGGCTCGCCGACGCCCGCCCCGGCACCTCCTACCTCTACGAGTTCGCCTGGCCCTCCGGCATCCCCGCCCTCGGCGCCTGCCACGCCCTCGAACTCGGCTTCGTCTTCGACTCCGGTGACACCCCCGAGTCGGCCATGCTGGCCGGTGAGGGGGCCCCGCGCGAGCTGTGCGAGGAGATGCACGACGCGTGGGTGCGGTTCGCCGCGACCGGCGACCCGGGCTGGCCGGCCTGGGACGCGAGCCATCCGGTACGGATCTTCGACGATGGCGGCCCGCGTGTCGCACACGGTCCACGGGACACGGAGATCGCCCTCTGGTCGGCCGTCCCCAAGGTGCCGAAACCCACCCCGGCCTCCGACCCCCGGGCCCCCGGAGCGGAACTCGCCTCGGCGGTACGCCGCCTGCGCCGCTCGGTGGGAGTACGGCGGCGCTGAGCCCCACGGAGGCCGCCTGTCCCGCAGCCCCGGCAGAGCCGCGACGGCGGCGGCCCGGAGGGGACGGGCCGGACGGCGACGGCCCGGACGGTGGCGGCCCGGACGGTGGCGGGCCGTTCGGTGGCGGGTCGGCCGAGACCGGTCCGGAGTCAGTGGAGCAGCGACCGGTACAGCGCATGCAGGGCCTCCGCGGAGCGGCTGTACCGGTTCGCGGCCGAGGGCGGGTACGCGCCGGCGCTGCTCTCCCTCGCCTGGGTTCGCCGGGATGCCGGTGACGCCGAGGAGGCCGAGCGGCTGTTCCGTACGGCGATCGACGCGGGCAGGCCGGACGCCGTGGGGGCTCTGGCCCAGCTGTGGGAGGAGAGCGGGGACCACGAACGCTCGGGCCGCCTGGTCCTGTACGGCCTGGAACCCGACGGCACGTCCACGGCCCCCTGGCTGCCCCTCCGCGAGGGACACGAGCCGTCCTTGGGGCACTACGCGGTCGAGGGGTGGCTGAAGATCAGCCGCCACGCCGCCGACTGACCCGGTCTCGCGCGCGGGTCGGCCCGCGTGGACCCGTCGGCGCCTGGGCACGTCTGCCTGAGGCGAGTCCGGCGGTCTCCGTGGCGGTCCGTCCCGTGGCCCGGCTGCCTGTGCCCATCCGGTGAGCGGGCTCTATCCGGTGGGCGGGCCCTGCTCCGACAGTGTCCGGGCGATCGCCGCGATCGTCTCCGGGCCCACGCGGCAGCAGCCGCCGATCAGGCGGGCCCCCGACTCCCGCCAGCCGCCCACCCGCCGGGCGGTGAAGGTGGGGCGGCCGTTCCAGGCGCGCGCCGCCGCGTCCCACGCCTCACCGCTGTTGGGGTAGACGACGACCGGCTTGCCCGTCACCCGGGCCGCGGTCTCGACCGCGTGGTCGGCGTCCTCGGGCGCACAGCAGTTCACGCCCACCGCGATCACCTCGTCCGCGTCGGCGGCCTGCGCGAACGCCTCCTCCAGGGGCTGTCCGGCGCGGGTGTGCCGGCCGTCCACGGTGTACGAGAGCCACGCGGGCACCCCCAGCCCCCGCACCGCCCGCAGCAGCGCCGCCGCCTCGTCCGCGTCCGGGACCGTCTCCAGCGCCAGGACGTCGGGCCCGGCGGCTGCCAGCACCTCCAGCCGCGGCCGGTGGAACCGCTCCAGTTCGGCGACGCTCAGCCCGTAGCGCCCCCGGTACTCGGAGCCGTCCGCGAGCATCGCCCCGTACGGCCCCACCGAGGCCGCCACCCACAGAGGCCGGGCGACCCTGGCGTCCCGTGCCCGCCGGGCCGCCTCGCGGGCCAGTTCCACGCTCAGCGCCATAAGCCGTGCGGCGTCCTCGCGGCCGATCCCGCGCTTGCCGAAACCCTCGAAGGTGGCCTGGTAGCCGGCGGTGATCGCCACGTCCGCGCCCGCCGTGAAGTAGGCCAGGTGCGCCTCGACAACCGCCTCGGGGCGTTCGGCGAGCAGCCGCGCGGACCACAGGTCGTCGCTCAGGTCGTGGCCGGCCGATTCGAGCTGGTTGGACATGCCGCCGTCGAGCACGAGGGGTGCGGTGGCGAGGGCGTCAGCGAGGCGGGGCGACGTGTTGCCGGTCATGTCACGACGCTAGTCCACGCGCGGTCGGACGGGTCCGCGCGTCCCGGCGGCCGGACAGCGGACCTCTGCCGGTGACGTGCGGAGATTCTCCGTCGGAGGTCTGGAAAGCGCTTACCCGAAGCGCTAGGGTCCAGCCGCCGGACCCTTCTCCCTCCCCGCCCCACGGGCTTCCCCGCCCCCGCGAGTCTCCCGCCCCATGAGCCTCCCGCCCCACGAGTCTGCGCCCCACGAGTCGGATCGATCCCTCGGACGCCCCGGGCTCCCGGCATCAGGGCACCACGCGGCCGCCGAGGCCCGCACGGAAGGACACCCGCCCACGTGATCCACCTGCCCGCCGACGACCGCTCGCTCAGCCCGTACACCGGCTACACCCGCGCCCACTGGGAGGCCGCGGCCGACGCCCTGCTCGCCGCCGTCGAGCCCTACGCCACTTTCGACCGCGCCCTCTACCACCTCCCCGGCGACCACGTGAGCCACTCGGGGTACCTGTCCGACGGCCTGGAGGGGTACGCCCGCACGTTCCTGCTGGCCGCGTTGTGCCGGGACGAGACGGTGCTCGGCCGCTATGCCGAGGGCCTGGCCGCGGGCCCCGGCGGTGTCTGGCCCCGGGTGACCGACCGCGGCCAGCCCCTGGTCGAGGCCGCCTCGATCGCGCTCGCCCTGCGCCTGACCCGCCCGCTGTTGTGGGACCGCCTGGACCAGCCGGTGCGCGAACGCACGGCGGCGTGGCTCACGGACGCGCTCACGGCCGAACCCTGGCCCTGCAACTGGGAGTTGTTCCCGGTCACGGTCGGCGGCTTCCTGCGCGAGATCGGTCACCGGCCGGAGGAGGCGGGCAAGGCGGTCGACCGCGGCCTGGAGCGGATCGAGGCCTGGTACGCGGGCGGCGGCTGGTACACCGACGGCGACGGCCGCAAGTACGACTACTACAACGGTTGGGCCCTGCACCTCTACCCCGTGCTGCACGCCTGGCTCGACGGCGACAGCGCGCGGCTCGACCGCTACGGCGCTCGCCTCCAGGCCCATCTGGCCGACTACGCCCACCTGTTCGGCTCCGACGGCGCCCCGATGCGGCAGGGCCGCTCCCTCACCTACCGGTTCGCGACCGCCGCTCCCCTGTGGCTCGGCGCGCTCACCGGACGCACCCCGCTGTCCGCGGGGGAGACCCGCAGGCTGGCCTCGGGCGCGCTGCGCTACTTCCTGGACCGGGGCGCGGTGGACGATCGCGGCCTGCTGTCCCTCGGCTGGCTCGGCCCCGACGAGGCGGTGGTGCAGAGCTATTCGGGCCCGGCCTCCCCGTACTGGGCGAGCAAGGGCTTCCTCGGCCTGCTGCTCCCGCCGGAGCACGAGGTGTGGACGGCGACGGAGGAACCGGGACCGGCGGAGCGGGCGGACGGGGTCAGGCCGGTACGCGCACCCAACTGGCTGCTCCAGTCGACCCGTTCGGACGGTCTCGTACGGCTGCACAACCACGGAAGCGAGGACGTCCGCTACGACCCCCACTACACCCGGCTCGCCTACTCGACCGCGACCGGGCCCGTTCCGTCGTACGACAACTGCGTGATCGTGCACGGGGATCCGAGCCGTACGGACATCGTGCCGCTCGGCACGGGCGAGGGCTGGGCCGCCTCCCGTCACACCGTGCGCGACGGGGTCACCGTCACCAGCGTGGTGCTCGCCCGGGGTGCGGTGGAGGTGCGGGCGCACCTCGTCTCGGGAGCCGGGCCCGGGACATCGGTCCGGATCACCGGGTGGGCCGCACAGGACGGCGTACGGGCCGAACTCCTGCCCGCCATAGGCCTGTCGTCCGGCACCTCAGCCGAACCCGCGGGCAGCAGCGGCAGTGGCAGTGGCAGTGACAGCGGTAGTGGCAGTGACAGTGGTGGCGGGCTTTCGGGTGTCACCGGCGGCGAGGCCGGCACGCTGTTCGTGGCGCTGGTGCGGCTGACCGCCGAGCCGGATCCCGCGCCCCTGTCCGGGCTGGTAGCCGTGCGGGCGACGGGAGTTGACGGGGTGGAGGTCAGGTGGAGCGACGGAGGCGAGGTGACGGCCCGGCTGACGGCGTCCGGGGTGGAAATCCGTCGTCAGCCGTCGACGGATCGGGCACACTCACGCCCATGACTTCCAAGATCCGGCACGTCACGATCGACAGCGCCGACCCCTACGCCCTCGCCTGCTTCTGGTCGAAGGTGCTGGACGAACCCCTGCACGAGGACGACCACCCCGGCGACGAGGCGGCGCTGATCGAGGGCGCGGGCCTGCTCTTCGTCACCGTGCCGGAGGCCAAGACCGTCAAGAACCGGGTGCACCTCGACGTCCAGCCACAGGACCGCCGCCGCGACGAGGAGGTCGACCGGCTCCTCGCCCTCGGCGCCACGCAGGTCGACGACCGGCGCAACCCCGACGGCACCGGCTGGGTGGTTCTCGCCGACCCCGAGGGCAACGAGTTCTGCGTGGAGCGCAGCATGGCCGAGCGCGCGGGCTAGGGGGTGTCTCCCCGATCTTCGTGGGTCCGTGACGCCCGGCACGGCACCTCGCCGCACGGCCGAATCGCCCACGTACGCCCAGTACGAGGACGATCCGGCCGCACGCCGAGGCACCGCACCGGACGCCGCGGCCTGATCCACGAAGACCGAAGAGACACCCCCTGGCCCCGGGAATGGAGGGGCGGGGAGCGGGTGCCGGGGGCGACACGTCTTCCGTGCGCATGGTTCGGCCGTCGCCGAAACGACCGGCGCCTAGCGTGGCCGTATGACCGCAGAGCCCGCCGTGACGTCGTTCGCCGCCCTTCACCACCGGGACGGGGAGCCCCTGCTGCTGCCCAACGCCTGGGACCACGCCTCGGCCGCCGCCCTCGCGGCCAGGGGCTTTCCCGCGATCGGTACGACGAGCCTGGCCGCGGCGGCGGCGGAAGGCCTGCCCGACGGGCAGGGCGCGACCCGCGCCCAGACCCTGCGCCTGGCCGGCGTCCTCGGTTCGGGCCCGTATCTGCTCTCTGTGGACGCGGAGGGCGGCTTCAGCGACGATCCGGATGAAGTGGCCGAGCTGGCGGGCGAGTTGTGGTCCGCGGGGGCCGTGGGGATCAACCTGGAGGACGGGCTGGGGCCGGTCCGCCGGCACGCCGCGAAGATCGCCGCGGTGAAGGCGGCGGTGCCGGGTCTGTTCGTGAACGCCCGTACCGACACGTACTGGTCGGGTGAGGGCGACGAGACGGAGACCCTGCGGCGCCTGGACGCCTACCAACAGGCCGGAGCCGACGGGATGTTCGTCCCGGGGGTGACCGATCCGGGCCGGATCGAGGCCCTCGTGCGGAGCGTCGGCACCCCGCTCAACATCCTCTACTCGCCCGCCGGACCCACCGTGCCCCAGCTCGCCGCCCTCGGGGTCCGCCGCGTCAGCCTCGGCTCGCTGCTCTACCGAAGGGCGCTCGGCGCGGCCCTGGACGCGGTGTCCGACATCGCGGCCGGGCATGCCCCGGGAGGTACGACACCGGCCTACGACGAGGTGTGCGCGCTGCGACGCCGGGGCTCGTCTTCCTGATCGGGCCGGCTCCGGCGGTGCTACTCGCCGGCGCTCTTCTCCCGGGGCCAGTGTTCGAGGGTGAGGTGCAGTGCGGCGACCGCCTTGTCCCAGGAGGCCTGTACGTCCCGGGCCGCGCCGAAGCCGCCGGTGGACTCCAGGGCGCAGTAGCCGTGGAAGGTACTGCGCAGCAGGCGCACGGCGTCGGTGAGGTCGGGTTCGTCGAGTCCGTAGGCGCGCAGCATGCCGTAGGTGATGTCGGCCGTGCGGCGCATGGCGGGGGAGCCGGCGATCAGGGTCTGGTCGATGCGGATCTGGGTGGCCGCGTACCGGCCGGGGTGCTCCAGGGCGTAGGACCGGTAGGCGCCGGCGAACGCGGCCAGCGCGTCCTTGCCCGCACGCCCGGCGACCGCCGCCGCGATCCGGTCGATCAGTTCGCCGCCCGCGTGCAGGGCGAGCCGGGTGCGCAGGTCGCCGAGGTTGCGGACGTGGGAGTACAGGCTCGCGTCCTTCACGCCGAAGCGCCGGGCCAGCGCGGAGAGGGTGACGTTCTCGAAGCCCACCTCGTCGGCGAGTTCGGCGGCGGCCGCGACCAGCCGTTCGACGGTGAGACCCGCTCGGGCCATGGGTCACCTCCTTGGATTCCTCGGGGAAATCCTAGGAGGCCCAGGAAGCTCAGGAGGTGCCCGGGCGGGGAGTCCGTGTGCGATGACGCTTTCAGGTCTGAGAGTTGACTCTCACACTTTCTGGGAGAACACTCTCACACCATGGAATCGGGAAACCGCTTCGGAGACCTGGAACTCGACGACCCCAAGGCCATGCGGGCCCTCGCCCACCCCGTGCGGCTCGCCGTCCTGGAACGGCTTCAGCGGTACGGCCCCGCCACCGCCACCCAGCTGTCCCCGCACGTCGGCGCCACCCCGTCCGTCACCAGCTGGCACCTGCGCCACCTCGCGGGCTTCGGGCTGGTGCGGGACGCGGAGGCGGCGGCGGACCGGCGGGAGCGGCGCTGGGAGGCGGTGGCGCGCGGTTTCCGCTTCGAGCCGCCGGACGACGAGGACGGGCGGGCGGCGGCCCGGGCGCTGTCCGGCGAGATGTTCGCGCGCACCGCCGGACTTCCGCTGCGCTGGCTGACCGAGACCGAGCCCCACCTGGAACCCGAGTGGCTCCGGGCGATGAACGCGGCCAACACGCGGATCGTCGTGACGGCGGAGGAACTCGCGGGGCTGCGCGAGGCGATGGAGGAACTCCTCGCGCCGTACGTCACTCGCGACCGCGTCGAGCGTCCTGAGGGCAGCCGGGGCGTGCGCATGCTGCTGTACGCACTCCCCGAAGGACCCGAAGGACCCGAAGGACCCGAAGGACCCGAAGGACCGGACGGGGAGGCGGGGGCGTGACGTCCCGCCTGTGGCGGGACCGGCGCTTCCGGAGCCTCTGGGCGGCCCAGACCGTCTCGCAAATGGGCGACCGAATAAGCGAGTTGGCCATACCCCTGCTGGCGGTGGGCGCGCTGCACGCCTCCGCCGTCCAGGTGTCCTGGCTCACCGCGCTGGTCTGGACCCCGAACCTGCTCGCCGTCCTCCTGGGCGCCTGGGCCGACCGCCGGGCGAGCAAACGCGCTCTCATAGTCGCCGCCGACCTGGCGCGTGCCGCGCTGCTGCTGACCGTGCCGGCCGCCGCGCTCCTCGGCGTCCTCACGCTCGGCCAGCTCTGCACCGTGGCCCTGCTGACCGGCCTGGCGGGCGTGGTGTTCGGCACCGCCTACCCCGCCTTCTTCGCCCGCCTCGTGCCGCCGGCGTCGTACGTCGACGCCAACAGCAAGCTCAGCGCCAGCCGTTCGTTCTCCTTCGTGGCCGGTCCCGCGCTCGGCGGCGTCCTCGTACAGCTGCTGACCGCACCGTTCGCCCTGGTCGCCGACGCGCTGTCGTTCCTCGCCTCGGCCCTCCTGCTGAGGCCGGTACGCGTCGCGGAACCCCCCACGGCTTCCGCCGCGCCGCCCAGGCTGCTGCGCGGCGCCCGCGAGGGCCTCTCCTTCGTGCTGAGCCACCCGCTGCTGCGGGCCGCACTCGGCAGCGCCACCACCGTCAACTTCTTCACCTTCCTCACCGGCACCGGCCTGCTGGTGCTGTTCGCCGAGCGGGATCTGGGCCTGGCACCCGGCGCCATCGGGCTCACCTTCGGGGTCGGGGCGGTCGGCGGTGTCCTCGGCGCGGTGACGGCCCCCGCCGTCTCCCGGCTCATCGGCGTAGGCCGCGGCGTCGCCGTGGGCGCCGTCCTGTTCCCGGCGCCGTACGCCCTCGTCTGGGCCGCGTCGGGTCCGCTGTGGGTGCGTGCCGCCGTGCTGGCGGCGGCGGAGTTCCTCTCCTCCGTCGGTGTCATGCTCTACGACGTCAACCTCAACTCCCTGATGGCCTCCGTCACTCCCGATCACCTGCGCGGCCGCGTCGCCGGCGCCTTCTCCACCGTCAACTACGGCGTGCGGCCCTTCGGCGCGCTGGCCGGTGGCGCCCTCGCCACCCTGCTCGGCCTCCGCCCCACGATCACCGTCGCCGCCGCCGGGGGTGCCCTGTCCGTGCTGTGGGTCCTGTTCTCCCCGATCGCGCGCACCCGCACCCTCGACCGGGCCGAGGGTACGGGGACGCCCCTTTCCTCGTCCGGGAGGGAGGCCAGGCCGCCGGAGAGCCTCAAGGAGGAGGCCTGACGGGAAGCGCGGCCACGCCAGGGGAGTCCAGGCCCCCCGACGGAGCCGTCACGGCCTGTCCGGGGCACTCCGGCGCCGGGTCATTCCGGCGCCGGGTCACTCCGACTCCGGTCCCTCGGTCTCCGGGCCACTCCGCCTCCCGGGCGAACGTCTGCGAGAACACGAACGAGAACTCCGCCGGTTCGGCGCTCAGGCGGTACCGGGGGAGTGGGCCGGGGCCGCAGGACTGTGAGCCGAGGCCGTGCTGGGCGTGGTCGAGGTTGATCCATACGGTGTCGCCCGGGGTGAGGTCGGTGCGATGCGCCGCCGCGTCCAGCCGCTCGGTGGTCCAGCGGCGGGCGGTGAGGAAGAACACGCGGTCGCCCTCGACGCGCAGGCCACCGAGCTCCGACCAGCGGACGCCGGCCCGGGCGCCGTTCTCCTGCGGACGGACGTACGGCGTCTGCAGGTCGTCCACGGTCGACTCCCAGAGGCCGACCGCGGACGCCGTCGCGCTGTCCGGGTACGCCTCGCCCGGTCCGCCGCCGTACCAGCGCACATGGTCGGCGGCGGACAGCCCGAAGCGGATGCCGAGCCGGGGCAGGGGCGCCTGCCAGTCGCCCTCCGGCACGACGGACACCGTCAGCCGCAGACGATGTCCGTCCGACGTCCAGCGGTACACGGTCGACAGCCCGATCTCGCCGGCGGCCGGGGCCACCCGGGTGCGGACCGTCACCGCGTCCCCCGTCTGCTCCACGGCGTCCAGGCGGTGCCGCATCCGGTGCAGGCCCAGCGTGCGCCACAGCGGCCCGTAGCGGGTGCCGGTCTGCCAGGCGGCGCCGTCGTCGTTGTCGGTGGTGGCCCGCCACACGTCCAGGCGCAGGCCGGTCACCGCCACGTCGCCGATCGCCCGCAGCGCGCCGGTGCGGGCGTCGAAGGACGCCGGGCCCAGGGCGATCAGCCCGTCGCCGGGTACGGGCCCGGCCGTCGCCGCGACCGACGGCGCCCGCCGCGTGGACACCGCGAACTGGCCCCACGCGACGACGTGGTCCCTCGGCGCCCACGGGGTGTCGGCGACGAGCAGCGCCCGTACCGTCCAGTGCGCCTCGCCCGCCGGGGCGTCGGCCGGCGGATCGGGCAGCTTCACCTCGGCCGACGCGCCGGGCGCGAGGGCGGGGACCGGCAGGGCGCCCGTGCCGACGGTCTCGCCGTCCACCTGGTACGACCACGTGAACGCGAGCGAGGACAGGTCGGCGAAGTCGTACTTGTTGGTGACGCGGACCGTGCCGCCGGTGCCGCCCACAGGCTCCCGGCCGCTTTCGGGCAGGCGGGACTCCCCGCTCTCGATCGCGACCGGCTCGATCACCTTCTTGTACTCGACCAGACCGGGGGACGGCCGCCGGTCCGGGAACAGCAGGCCGTCGCAGACGAAGTTGCCGTCGTGCAGCTCCTCGCCGAAGTCGCCCCCGTAGGCGTAGCCGTACCGCTCGTCCTCGATGCCGTGGTCGATCCACTCCCAGACGAAACCGCCCTGGAGCCGCTCGTGCGCCTCGAAGAGGCTCTGGTAGTCCGCGAGTCCGCCGGGGCCGTTGCCCATGGCGTGGGCGTACTCGCAGAGGACGAAGGGGAGTCCGCGCCTCTTCCGCGGGCCGCCGTCCAGGCCGCGGCCGATGCGTCCGACCTCGGCGTGACCGGCGTACATGCGTGAATACAGGTCCGTGTCACGGCAGTCGACGTCACCCTCGTAGTGGACGAGCCGCGCCGGGTCGCGGCCGTGGATCCACTCGGCCATGGCGGTCAGCCCGCGCCCGGTGCCCGCCTCGTTGCCGAGGGACCAGATCACGACCGAGGGGTGGTTCTTGTCCCGCTCGACCATCCGGGCGGCGCGGTCGAGCAGGGCCGGGGTCCAGCGGTCGTCGTCGACGGGGTTGCCGCGCCAGGCCTGTTCGGTGAAGCCGTGCGTCTCCAGGTCGCACTCGTCGACGACCCACAGGCCCAACTCGTCGCAGAGGTCCAGGAACGCGGGGTGCGGCGGATAGTGGGAGGTGCGGACGGCGTTGATGTTGTGCTGTTTCATCAGCAGCACGTCCTCGCGCATGGTCGCGAGGTCCAGCGCGCGCCCCCGCCGCGGATGCCACTCGTGCCGGTTGACGCCCTTGAAGAGCACCGCCTTGCCGTTGACCCTGATCAGGCCGTCCGACAGTTCCACCGTGCGAAAGCCGATGCGCAGCGGCACCCGCTCGCCCGCGGTGGCCAGCACCCCGTCGTACAGCCTCGGCGTCTCGGCCGACCACGGCTCGGCCGGCACGGTCACCGCCTCGCCGGTGGCTATGTCGAGGCCGAGTCCGGGCACGGTCACCCGGCCGTCCACGTCGGAGTCGACGCGCAGGGTGCCGGTACCGCCGAGGTGGTCGTAGGAGGCGTGCACGAAGAAGTCCCGGGCACTGCCCGCCGGGCGGTGCAGCAGGGTGACGTCACGGAAGATGCCGGGCAGCCACCACTGGTCCTGATCCTCCAGGTACGAGCCCGCCGACCACTGGTGGACACGGACCGCCAGCACATTGCCCCCCGCCCGCAGCAGGGGGCCGACCGCGAACTCGTGCGGCAGCCTGGAGCCCTTGAACTCGCCGAGTAGCGTGCCGTTCAGCCACACACGGGCACAGGACTCCACGCCGTCGAAGCGCAGCACCGCCGCCCCGCCGTCCGGCCAGTCGGCGGGCAGGTCGAAGACGCGCAGATGGTCGCCGGTCGGATTCTCGGTCGGCACCCGGGGCGGGTCGACCGGGAACGGGTACCGGTGGTTCGTGTACACCGGGGAGCCGTGCCCCTGGAGGACCCAGTGGCCGGGTACCGACACCCGCGCCCAGCCGCCGGCGTCGTACCCCTCCCGCGCGAAGGAGTCGTCCTCCGCGTCGGCCGTTGTCGACAGTCTGAACCGCCAACTGCCGTTCAGTGAGAGGGACGTGGCGTCCGAGGGCGCGTACCAGGACCGGGGTGGGAGGCATCCGCTGCCCGGGGAGACGTCCTCGACGTAGTCGGTGCTGGTGCGCAAAGCCATCGGCCTCCTGGCTCGGCCCTGGACAGCGGGGCTCCTTCAGGGACGCGGCCGCCCGGGCCGTGTGTCGATGGTGACCGCAGTCGCCCTCGGGACGCAACAGCGGCGATCCGAGGGCGACTTCACGCCAGTCGCCTCAGTCGCCGAGGACGTCCCGCACGAAGGCGTTGCTGAACTTGCCCGCGGGATCGAGGGCTTCGGTCAGGGCCCGGAAGTCGGCCAGGCGCGCGTACCGGCGCCGGAGCACGGCCGCCGGCACACAGAACACCTTGCCCCAGTGCGGGCGCGGCTCGAAGGCGTCGAGCGCCTCCTCGACCCGGCGTACCACCGGCAGGACGGCCGCGGTGTCCTCGACCCAGGTGAAGTGCAGGGCCACCGAGTCACGGGCGTGGGCCGGGCTGAGCCACTGCCGGTCGGCGGCGACCGTACGCACCTCGCAGGTCAGCAGAACACCGGCGACCGCCGAGCGGATGGCGTCGAGCGCGTGCAGGGCGTCGACGGCGGACGCTCGCGGCAGCAGGTACTCCGACTGCAGCTCAGCTCCGCTGCTCGGCGTGAACTCCGCCCGGAAATGCGGCAGTCGCTCGTGCCACGGACCCGGCACCCCGAACTGCTCGGTGCAGTGCACCGCCGGCATCCCCGGAACCGGGTGCAGCGCCTCCGTCGCGGGTGCGGCCCACGGGAATTCCACGGTCGCCCGGTCGGTGCGCCGCTTCACCCACACCTGCCGGAACCCCGGCTCCCGCCAGTCGGTGAACAGGCTCACGCTGTACGCCGACGACGCCACCGCCGCGTAGTCCAGCCCGGCGAGGGGCAGTTCGGTGAACACATGCTGCTCGACCTCGTACGACGGCTCCAGATCGAGCGTGAGCGCGGTGACCACGCCGAGCGCGCCGAGCGAGGTCACGGCTCCGTCGAAGCGGGCGTCCTCCCGGGCGATCGTCACCGGCGTACCGTCCGAGGTGACCAGTTCCACCTCCCGCACCGCCGCCGCGAGGGGCCCGTTGGCGACCCCGGAGCCGTGGGTGCCCGTCGCCACCGACCCCGCCACCGAGATGTGCGGCAGCGACGCCATGTTGGGCAGCGCGAGCCCGCGCGCGTGGACGGCGCGGGCGAGTTCCGCGTACCGGACACCGCCCGCGACGCGCACCGTGCGTGCCGCGGTGTCCACGTCGGTCTCCGGCGGAAGGCCGGCGAGCGACAGCAGCACCCCCTCGCCGCCGGGGTCCGCGATGCGGTTGAACGAGTGGCCGCTGCCCAGCACCCGCACCTTCGCACTGCCGGCCACCAGGGTCCTGAGCGCGTCCAGCGTGTCCGGACGGTGGAACTCCGCCGCCGTGTACGTGATGTTCCGCGCCCAGTTGGTGACCGCCCGCGTCGACTGTGTCATCCCTGCCGTCCCTCTGCCGGAGTGCGTGTGCGTTGACCCTCTCATCCGCCGCGACCTACGGTGGAAGGCGGTTGCTGTCCGCGTGTGACCGAGCCGGAAGGCACTTCCTTGCCCGAGCGTCCCCAGGCCCTCTTCGCCCTGACAGCCCGGAACGTGCCGCACCTCTTCCCGCCGGAGCTGCTCGCCCGGCTGCGCGCGTACGTGGACATCGACCCCGCTCTGGTGGCGCACGACTTCACCGACCCCCGGGTCCGGCGGGTCCTGGCCCGCACCGAGGTCCTCGTCACGGGCTGGGGCTGCCCCCGCCTCGACGCGGCCGCGCTGGAGGCCGCCCCGCGACTGCGCGCGGTGCTGCACGCGGCGGGCTCGGTCAAGGGGTTCACCACCCCGGAGGTGTGGCGGCGCGGCATCGTCGTCTCCTCGGCCGCCGAGGCCAACGCCCTGCCCGTGGCCGAGTACGCCCTCGCCATGATCCTGCTCGCCGGCAAGGACGTCCTCGCCCGGCGCGACCTGCTCCGCACCCGCCGCACCTTCCGTGACGGCGACGGCGACGGCGACATCGACCCCGGCACCGGAAACCACGGCATCGGCAACCACGGCCGCCGCGTCGGCGTCATCGGCGCCTCCCGCGTCGGCCGCCGGCTGATCCACCTCCTGCGCCCCTTCGACGTGCGCGTCAGCCTCACCGACCCCTACGTCGACCCGACCGAAGCCGCCCGCCTCGGCGTCCCCCTGCTGCCCCTGGACGACCTGCTGCGCACCTCCGACATCGTCACCCTGCACGCCCCGGACACCGCCGAGGCCCGGCATCTTCTCGGCGCCCGGGAACTGGCCCTGATGCCCACCGGATCGGTGCTCGTGAACACCGCGCGCGGCGCCCTCGTCGACCACGACGCCCTGACCGGGGAACTGCGCGCCGGACGCCTGAGCGCCGTCCTCGACGTGACGGACCCCGAACCCCTGCCCCCGGATTCCCCCCTCTTCGACCTCCCCAACGCCGTCATCACCCCGCACGTCGCCGGATCCCAGGGCAACGAACTCGCCCGCCTGGGCCTGACTGTCGTACAGGAGGCCGAACGGCTGGTGTCCGGCAGCGCTCTGGCGCACGCGGTCGACCCCGCCGTGCTGGAACACTCCGCGTGACGGACGCCCGCGTGCACCCGACACAAGGCCACGTGCGCCCGACGGAAGCCCGTGTGCGCCGACGGGCGGCGGGGCCGGATCCCAGGGGGCCGGCGCGGGCCCGCGGCCCCTCGCCTCAGCGCCCCGCCCGTACGGACGGGCCGGTGGCGGGGCGGGTCCCCGTGTAGCTGGTGAGCAGCATGTCCCGGTGGCCCGGGAGGCCGTCGTCCCGCGGCAGTACAGGCGTCACGTCGTGCAGCACGCGCGCGTCGTCGGCGTACAGGCTGTCGAGCCGGGCGGTGTACGTGCGCCGGACGAGCAGGGAGCCGCCCGGGTCGTAGACCTCGCTGGCGCCGCCGACGACGTTCTCACGGTCCATGTGGTGCAGGGCGATGTAGTCGAATCCGTCCCGGTGTCTGCCTTCGGGGGAGGGCAGGGTCGCGGTTCCTCCCGAGGTGACGACACGGATGACGTGGACCTCGACCGACCAGACCTCGGGTACGGTCCGCGCGCATCTGCCGAAGATCTCGGCATTCGCGCGCACGAGACCGCGCAGGAACCGGTTCTCCGCCTGGTCGTCGAGGAGCGGCGCGAAGTGCCGGACCATGCCTCCGGTGAGCGGGTTCGCCTCCTTCGACTGGAGGTAGCCGCCGGCCGTGTCCCGGGTCAGCGCGCCGGTCCGGGTGTCGAGCAGGAAGCGGGCGTGTCTGCGGCGGCGGTACACGGCGCCGTCCGGCAGATACCGGTCCGTGGGCAGCTCCCGCCATGCTCGCGCGAAGTCGGCCAGGGACCTGGCGTGTGCGCTGTCGAGCCGGAACCGGCTTCCACCGACGAAGTGGAATCCCCGCGCCCCGATCTGGTGAGCGACGTCGGCCGTCACCTCTATACCCGGCACCGTCAACTCTGCGGCTCCTGCGGTGTTCCGGGACCTGCCGCCGCCGGTGGCCCGGGTGGCTTGTCCGGGGCGTCGGCCCCGGGACCGGGTGTCGTCGGACGGGGGATCGTGGTGCCCGTGAACGACGTCTCCGAGAAGTAGAGTTCGGTGATCGTGGGATGCCAGGCGAGATGGTCGAGGTGGTACTTCCGGAGCGCCGGGCTGAGCCGGAACATCTGGCCCACGTAGTCGGCCCACGCCTGCCGGTCGGCCTCGGTGATGCCCTCGCGCCGGTGCCAGATCCATTCGAAGACGTCCAGCATGAGTTCGGCGACCGCCTGGACGCGGTTGGAGTTCGGATCGCCCTCGGTCAGCTCTTTGCCGTCGTAGAAGTACGGGCGCACCTCCGGGTGTTCCACGAACACCCGGTTGACCTCCATGAACAGGTCCGTCCCCGCGTGGTACGAGGTGGTCTCGTGCGTCTTCGCCGACACGCGGGTCGCCATCCAGGCGGCGATCACCGAAACGAGGACCGCCACAAATGAAATCGCGTCCGAGGCGTCCACTGTCTCCGACTCCCCCTGGCCGTTTCGGTCGGCGGCCGGCACCGGGCGGGCCGCCGAACATCTCATGCCTCGTCAGAATGTCAATGATCACGGGAGCGCACAAGACCGGTTCCGTCGCCCGGGACGCGCCAGGCGCCGTGAGCCGGGCGGGACTTCGGGACAGTCCTCAGTACCGCCACCGGGTGGCGCGGACCACTTCTTCCGGGGACTGTCCGTCGAAGAGCGCGGCCTCCGCCCGTCGTACCGCGAGCACCGCCTCGAACAGACCGTCTCCCATGGCCCGGCGCAGCGTCCGGGACGCCTCGTAGTGCCCGATGGCCTCCGGCAGCGTCGACGGCAGCCTCCGTACCCCCCCTTCCGCGAGGGTCTCGGCGGAGGCGGTGGCGGGATCGGAGGTGAACTCGGGCGGCAGCCGCAGCCCCGCACCGACACCAGCCAGCCCGGCAGCGATCACGGATCCGACCACCAGATAGGGGTTCGCGGCCAGGTCGAAGCACTTGACCTCCGCGTTGGCCGCGGTGCCGCGCTGGTGCGGCATGCCCGTGACGAACCGGACCGCCGCCTCCCGGTTCTCCCAGCCCCAGCACTGGTAGGCGCCCGCCCACCGGGAAGGGGCCAGCCGCAGATAACTGGCGGGCGTGGGGCAGCCGATGGCCGTGAGCGCGGGCAGCGCCTCGAGGATTCCGGCGAGGAAGGCCTCTCCGGTCCGGGTCATGCCGCGGGGGCCTTCGCCGCCCTGGAGGAGGTTACGGCCGTCCGCCCAGACGCTGAGGTGCAGATGGCCGCCGTTTCCCGTGCCCGCGAGGTCGGTCAGCGGGGCGAAGGAGGGGCGCAGCCCGTGCCGCAGGGAGGCCGCCCGCACCGTGTGCCGGACGAGGACCGCGCTGTCGGCCGCGCCGAGCGGGTCCTCCGCTGCGGTGGACACCTCGAACTGCCCGGCCGCGTACTCGGGATGGATCTGCAGGACGTCGATGTCCTGCGCGGTGAGCGCGTCGCAGACCGCCAGCAGATAGGCGTCCGCCTCCAGGAGCCGTGTCATGCCGTAAGCGGGTGCGCCGCCGGGGTCCGGCGCCTGCCCGAGGGCCGCGCCTTCGCCGGACCGCGGACGCTCGGGGGCCACCGTCCACTCCGTCTCGAAGCCCATACGGATGCCGAGCCCGGCATCCGTGGCCTGCCGCGTCTGGCGCGCGGCGAAGGACCGCTGGCAGCCCGGGTGCACGGTGCCGTCCTGGGTGTGCCGGTCGGCCGGTGCCCAGGCCCAACCGGGCTGCGCGGCCAGCGGGGTGAGCCGGTCCAGGTCGGGCATCAGCCGGAGGTCTCCGACGGGGCCGCTCCGCGACGGGGATTCGGCGTGGGAGTCGTCCACCAGGAAGGTGTCGAAGACCGGGGCCATCCCGATGCCCCACTCCGCCGCCTCGGGCAGGCGGTGCAGGGGCACGCCCTTGACCCGGCTGATGCCCGCGTTGTCGACCCAGCTCACCGCGACGGCGCGGACCCCTTGTCCGGACAGCTTCTCCACGGCCTGTTGCGCCTGCGTCGCGTCGAAGCGTTCAGCTGCCATGGCGTCTCCTCCGCCTCCTGCCCCGGTCGGGCGGGACCTGCCCATGCTGGGCCATCGGTGGCCGGAGCGGAAGATCGCCGGTGCGGTCCGCCGGGTTCCTGCCGCACGGCCGTGTGCGGCAAGCCCGCGCCGGGGGCTTTCGGCGCCGGGTGACCGCGTCGCCCCATACGGCACGGCGCGCGCCACGAGGGGACCCGGTACGAGCGTCGTCCCGCACGGCACAGCGCGCGCCACGAGGGGACCCGGTACGGCGGACACCCGCTCGGGGGCATACCGTGAGGACTCGAACGCCGAGCCGGGAGGAGAGACGGGATGGGCAGCCGCACCGCGCTGGTCGAGGATCTGATGGAGCGTTTCCCGCATGTGCCGCGGGAAGCCGTCTTCAAGGAGGATCTGCTCCGGGGCGGCGTCGCGTTCGACCCGTCCGCGCTCAGTGACAACGAGAACGGCGAGGTCAAGCCGAAGTCGTACTTCATCTTCTCCTTCGACCACGGCACCCTGCCCGAGCTGGGCGAGGCCGCGCTGCGCCGGCCGCCGGAGGAGATCATCCTCACCGGCGGCCCGTACGGCCTGCGCCGTACGGTGGTCTCCGTTCGGGTGAATCCCGCCTCGCCGTACCGGGTCGCCGCCGACGACGAGGGGCAGCTCGGCCTCTACCTCGACGGCAAGCGGATCGCCGACGTCGGCGTGCCGCCCATGCCGGAGTACTACCGGCACACCCTGTCCAACGGGAAGTCCGTCATGGAGGTCGCCCCCACCATCCAGTGGGGCTACCTGATCTACCTGACCGTCTTCCGGGTCTGCCAGTACTTCGGCGCCAAGGAGGAGTGCCAGTACTGCGACATCAACCACAACTGGCGCCAGCACAAGGCGGCGGGGCGGCCCTACACCGGGGTGAAGGACGTCGAGGAGGTCCTCGAAGCCCTGGAGATCATCGACCGGTACGACACCCAGAAGGCGTCCACCGCCTACACGCTGACCGGCGGCGCGATCACCAAGACGGTCGCGGGCCGGGACGAGGCCGACTTCTACGGCCACTACGCCAAGGCCATCGAGGAGCGTTTCCCGGGCCGCTGGATCGGCAAGGTCGTCGCGCAGGCGCTGCCGAAGGCGGACGTGCAGCGGTTCAAGGACTACGGCGTGCAGATCTACCACCCCAACTTCGAGGTGTGGGACCGCCGGCTGTTCGAGCTGTACTGCCCCGGCAAGGAGCGCTACGTCGGCCGCGACGAGTGGCACAAGCGGATCCTCGACTCGGCGGAGATCTTCGGCGCCCGCAACGTCATCCCCAACTTCGTCGCGGGCGTGGAGATGGCCGAGCCGTTCGGCTTCACCACCGTCGACGAGGCCATCGCCTCCACCACGGAGGGCCTGCGCTTCTTCATGTCGCAGGGCATCACGCCCCGCTTCACCACCTGGTGCCCCGAGCCCACCACCCCGCTGGGCAAGGCCAACCCCCAGGGCGCGCCGCTGGAGTACCACATCCGGCTGCTGGAGGCCTACCGCGCCACCATGGACGAGTTCGGCCTGACCTCGCCGCCCGGCTACGGCGAACCCGGCCCCGGACGCGCGGTGTTCTCGGTCAGCTCCTTCATGGACAGCCTGCCCGCGGTGGAGCCGGTGGAGGCCTGAACCCCGCTCGGTCGGCGGCGCGTTGAACGCGTGAGCGCCCGTATCCGTACTCCACGGCGGAGTTGTGGGTCCGGGGCGGGCGCCATCACGCCGTGCGACGGCCGGGTCACTGGATTCGGATGAGTCGCTTGTCAGTTGTGTCGAGGGCGTGAAAGGCTCCTTCTCTCCGCGAGGTTTCCTTCAACTCCATCTCGTCTCTCGTGAGTTGACCTCGCTCGTGGATGCAGGAGTCTCATGCCCGACCTGCCGACCCCCCAGGACGCCACCGAGGCCACGCTGTTCTCCGAGTGCTGGGACGCGGTCCTCTCGTACGCCGATCTGTGCACCGCCGGTTCCCAGAAGGCGCCCCAGCTGGCGAACGAGGCGTTCACGCTCGGCATGCGGGAGCTGCGCGCCGCGGGAGCGCCCGGGCACGGCACGGTACGGCCGGCCGCCCGGCTGCCGGTGATCGCGGAGCTACTCACCGCCGTACGCGACACCGCCGCCGCCTGGGAGACCGGTGGCCAGGGCCACCGGCTCGACCCCGAACTGCGGCTCTGGCTCAACTCCGGCAACGCGGCCCGCTACGCCGGCCCGCCCCTGCAGCGCCCGGTCGCGCTGCGCGGCCTGCGGGACATGCAGGACACGGACGCCTCGCTGCTGTGGCTCGCCGAGGTGGAGGCGCTGCCGCTGCCCACCGTCGCCCGCCGCCTCGGCCTGGACACCGGGACCGTCGCCGACGAACTCGACCAGGTCCGCGTGCTGTTCAGGGACCGCTGCCACCGCGCCCACCTCGACAGCCCGATGGACGCGCAGTGCCGCAGCTACGCCCGCCTGCTGGACGCGGTCACCCGCTCGCCCTCCGCCGACACCCCCGAGGACCTGTCCCGCCACCTCGCCACCTGCGTGCGGTGTGCCGAGGCCGCCGCCTGTCTGCGCCTGCACGGAGGCGCCCTGCCCGCCGCCCTGGCCGGCGGTGTCATCGGCTGGGGCGGCCTCGCCTACCTGGAACGCCGGCGCCGCGCCACCGAGGTCCGCCTCGGCGTGGGCCGGCCGAGCGCGGCCGGCACCGGCGACCTGGAGGAGGGCACCGGCCGCAGCCGCGTCCTGCGCAACGGCCTGCTCGCCGCCGCGGTCCTGCTGTCCGCCCTGGCGCTCGGCGTGTCACTGATGCCGTTCGGCGACTCCACCGGCGGCAGCGCGGCCGCCCACGACGACCGTCAGCCGGTCGCCGACCCCGCCGGCTCCCGCACCGCCCGCGAGCCGGCCCCCTCGTCGGCGCCCTCCGCCGCCGCGTCGGAACACACCGCCCCGGTCACCGACTCCCCGTCCGCGACCGCGGCCAGGAGCGGCACCCGCCGCAGGAGCCTTGCCCCCTCACCCCCGGGTACCTCCCAGGCCACCCCCGCCGCCCCGCGCACGACGCCGCCCGCCACCACCACCTGCGAGGTCGCCTACGACGTCGTCGACCAGTGGGCCGACGGCTTCCAGGCCACCGTCACCTTCACCGCCGGCACCGCCCTCACCGACTGGCACGTCGACTGGACCTACCGGGACGGCCAGCGGGTCAGCCAGATGTGGGACGCGCGCGCCCACCAGAACGGCTCCCACGTCACCGCCTCCGCCACCGGCTACAACAAGGACGTCACCGCGCACTCCCCGGTCACCTTCGGCTTCGTCGGCTCCTCACAGGGCGAGAACCCGGCCCCGTCCGCCTTCACCCTCAACGGGGCTCCCTGCGCCGCGGGCTGACACCCCGTACACGGGGGCGGCGCACCTCCTTGCCGTCACGCCTCGTGTCCGGCGGCCGTGGCGGGAGCGCCGGGGCCGGCCGCTGCCGCGTTCAGGCGGGCGGAGAACCCCCGAGCCGTCCAGGCGGGGCGGGCGGCGCTCGGGCGCAGAGCCGCCGAGATCACGTCGGCGAGCGGCTGGGAGACCCCGTGCGCGGCGAGGACGCCGGGGGCCTCGACGGCGGCACCGTGGTACGGCGGATCCTCACCGGTGAGCAGCCAATGGGCCACGGCGGCAAGGGAGTACAGGTCGCAGGCCGGCACCCGGCGGGCGTCGCCGTCGCGGATCTCGGGCGCCACGTAGGGCGACGGGAAGCGCGAGAAGAGCTGGGAGACCGAGGCGGTGGACGCCTGGGGCACACGCATCCACTCGAGCATGGACACCTTGTAGTACGGCTCGTCCGGGGGTGAACCGGGCGGCGGCGTACACCGGTAGGCGGAGTCCGGGGAGAGGTCCCGCAGGATGACGTCGCCGGCGTGCAGCTCGGCCACCGCGGCCGCGAGTCCGGCGACGACCTCCGCGGCCCGGGCGGCGGGCAGGGGAGCGGGAAGCCGTCGTACCGGGTCGTCGTGTTCCCAGACGTAGGCGATGAGCAGGTGCGGTTCGACCTCGGAGGTGTCCCTGGGCAGTTCCACCGGCCGGAAGACGCGGCGGGCCAGCGCCGGCCGGGTGCCCAGCAGCCGCGCCACCTCGTGCGTGCGGCCGCTCAGCGCGCGGCGCAGGCGGACGGCCTCGGCGCGGGGCAGGGTGGTCATGTTCTCGCCGATGATCCTGAGGTAGTGGGGCAGGCCGTTGGCCTCCGCCCGGAACGCCTGCCAGCCGTCGCCGAGGGCGTGCGGGGACTCCAGACGGAAGCCCGAGAGGACCGGTGGGGTGGCGATCTCGCCGACCAGGCGTCGGAGACAGTCGGCGAACTCGGGTGGGCGGTGGTCGCCGGGCGCGATCCGGCGTACCCGTGCGAGCAGGTCGGCGGGGTTCTGGGCGACCAGTACCGCGGCGTCCGCGGAACCGGGGTCGGCGAGCGCCGGCACGCGCGGGACGGCCAGCAGACAGGCGGTGCGTCCCGGCCAGCCGATCTGCCGCTTGAGGGCCGGGGCGAGTTCGCGCAGCAGCGGAAGCGGCGAATGACTGGTGTAGGCACGGGTCACGCCGGGTCCGGGCGGCCAGATCGCGGCCGCCGGGTCGAGGCCCTCGGGCAGCCGCCAGTTCTTGCACTCGACGGCGATCAGGACATCCCCGCGCAGGATCACGCAGTCCACGTCGGTCGGCCGGCCCCGTCGTTCGGCACGCGCGGCGACGATCACGGCGTCCGCCGGGTCGAGGCCCTTGGCCAGGACGTGGGCGACCGTCCGCTCCTGCTCCGTCTGGTACGGACCGAGCTGATAGAGGCGTGCCCCGCGCGCCGGCGAGGAGACCACGGCCGGCGGCCGAGGCTGATTCCCGGCCCGCGACGGCGCGACGGGGGAGGCAGGCGCGACGGCAGCGGCAGGAGCGGCGGGGGAGGCGGTGGCCGCGGCAGCGACAGGCGCGGCGGGCTCACCGGAGGCCGCCGCCGGTACTACCGCTGAGCCGTCGAGGAGCGCGAGCAGCGCGGTGGCGGTGGGGCGTTCCCCCTGGCGGCCGAGGCAGCGTTCCAGGGCACGGCGCCACACGCCGGGCACGTCCGCCGGGAGCCGGGGCAGGTCGGCCGGCGGATGCTCCCCGGCCCCGGGGCCGAGCAGCAGCGCCAGCGTGACGGTGGCCCAGGACCACAGGTCCGCCGCCTGTGGAGCCGTACGCTCCGCTCCCTCCCGGATCTCCGGCGCCACGTGCGCGTCCCGCACGGCGGAGCGCAGGAGGTCCGTGCCGCCGCCCTGGCCGCCGATGCGCGCGTAGGCGGCGCCGATCAGGGTGACCGTCCGGCCGTCCTCGTCGGGGAAGACGAGCTCGGGCCTGATCGCCTGATGCACGACGTACCGGGCGTGCCGGTCGGCGATGGTGCGGAGCAGGGCCAGGGAGTGGCGCAGCGCCTCGTGCGCGGCCAGGCCGGTGTGCAGGAGGGCGCCGAGATCGGGGCCGGCCGGCAGCGGCAGGGGGACCACGAGACGGGTCCCGTTCTCCACGGTGAACGGGGCGAGCACCGGGCCGGACGCCGACCGGTGGGCGACGTCGTGGTCGCGGCGCGCGCCGTAGCGGGTCTTGGTGTCGTTGGGCCCGATGACCAGGGCCACCCGCTGGTCACGGCCGGCCGGATCGCTGTGGACGCCCTCGTGGACGACCCAGGTGTCCTGGTAGGTGAGCACCCGCCCGCGGTGGTAGCCGTTTTCGGGCCAGTTCCGCGTGCGGCGGCTGTGGAGACGGCGGCGCAGCTCCTCGGGGCCGGCCGTCGGACGCCGGCCCTGCGCCAGGCCGGCCAGCCAGGAGTCCAGCGCGCTCAGCGCCACCAGCGGGTGCCCGGGGTCCCGTTCCACCGCGGAGACGTCGACCTCGTCGTAGTGGACGACGACGCCCTGGGTGCCGATCCTGCGGCCCAGCTTCGTGTAGAGGACGGACTGCTTGTGCCGGATACGGGCGAGCGGGTTGGGCACGACGGTGCGCACCGCGCCCTGTTCGTGGTGCCAGTGGTAGGCCGCGTAGTGGCCCAGCACCCTGCCCGCCTCGGCGGGCAGCAGTTGCACGACGACGGCGGCGCCGGGCAGCAGCACCACCGCGTCGTCCTCCGTCGGGTAGGAGTACGACGCCTCCTCCCCGGCGGGCGAGTGGTGCGGCAGGACGATCCGGCCGGGCCGCGCGGACAGCGCCGCGCTGAGCCGGGCGGGCCAGCCGGAGCCCGCGGGGCCCGGCTTCGGTACCGGACGCGGTCCGGGGACGGGGCTGGAGGCGGGGGCGGTCATGCGCGGGGGATCTCCCTCAGTGCGGCGGCCAGTTCCTCGGCGTTCTGGAAGCGGCGCTCGGGGCGTGCGAGCAGCGCCTTGCGCAGGAGACCCGCGAGCTGCCAGGACGTCTTGTCCTCGATGTGGTCGAACTCCACGTCGACGATCTGCGGGTCCATGGCGCCGAGATCGCCGAGGGCCAGGTCGCTGAGCGTCCTGCGCCGGGGATGGACGAGCTTGAACAGGGTGGCGCCCAGGGAGTACGCGTCGTCCCGGGGCGAGACACCGGAGGGCCCCTGCGGGCTGCCCGCGTCGAACCGCCGCTCCTCGGGCGCGTAACGGGGGTCGAAGGCATGGTCGGTGAGGATCGGGCTGGGCTCGCCGCCGAGGTTTCCGCCGCCCCAGTCGAGGACGGTCACCCGCCCGTCGGGTGCCAGGACGAGGTTCTCCGGCTTGACGTCCCCGTGGGTGAGCGCGCCCTCGCGGTAGGCGCGCGCGATGATGTCCGCCGCGTCGGTGATCCAGCGCACCGCCTGCTCCCAGACGTAAGGGAGCCGGTCCGCGTCGCGCATGACCTCGTCGAGGGTGCGGCCGTCGGTCCATTCGAAGACGAACCAGCGGCCGTCGACCACGGGGTGCTCCCGCAGCAGTTGGGGCGCGCTCTTGCCCACGCTCCGGTCCAGCGCCGCGAACCGGTCACGCAGCGCCGCGAGGACGGTCTCGTCGCGGTCGGGGTTGAGGAGCTTGGCGACGGCGCTGCGACCGCCCTTGAGGGTGACCCTGCGGGTGGCGGGGAACTCGTAGACCGTCTGCTCGCCCAGCGGCGCCCCCACGACGAACCCCGCGCCGCGCAGCGCCTCGGCGGGGTCGCCGGGCGGGTCGTCGGCCAGGTCCTCCGCCGTGTCCGGCACCGGGACGGGGGCGGGCCGGGCCGCCTCCCGGGCCTGTGCCTTGAGCCGCTGTCTGGCGTCCCGCTGCTTCAGCCAGATGTAGATCAGCATGTTCGACCACACCCAGTCGCTGTGGCCGTAGCGGCGGATGAGGCCGAGTTCCTTGATCCGGTCCAGTCCGCGGTCGACCTCCGGACGGGTCGCCAGGTCGACCGTGTCGCCGTCGATGGTGGGTTCGTCGGGAGCCGTCTCGTTCTCCAGCAGGTAGGCGATCGCCTCCCCCACACCGGGCTCCCGCTCCATGTCCGAGAACGGCTTGCTGACCTCCGGCCGTTCGACCAGGGCCTGGGCGGCGGACTCGACGTCCTCGAGGGTGATGATGGAGGCCTTCCGGCCCGCCAGCAGCTTGGCCAGCTCCTCACCCATGCAGTGGACGTGGTACGGGTAGCCGCCGGTGTACTCCACCACGCGCTCGACGACCGCCCGGTGCAGGAAGACGCCCTCGTCGAAGCCCCGCTCGAAGATCATCCGGGCCTGTTCCGGCTCCATGAACCCGACCGGGAACTCGCGGATCTCGTCGGTGAGGTTGCTCCCGTGCGGCACCAGCCGCGCCTTGAGGCTCTCGAAGCTGCAGGACCCCAGGGTCAGCAGCAGGAGCGGCATGTCGGGGTCGCTCGTCATGGCCCGCAGCTGGTCGCCGAGGTGGGCGATCGGCTGACCGGACTCGTGGACCCGGTCGAGCAGCGTCTGGAACTCGTCGATCATCAGGAGCAGACGCCAGCCGTCGAGGCCCTCCAGCCGTATGCCGGTCAGCCAGGTGCCGAACTCGTAGCCCGTGACGGGCAGCGTCCGGTCCCAGGACGCCCCGGGCCACGCCTTCTGCACGCCCCGGCAGATCTGGTCGGCGAGCCACTTCCACAGGGACACATTGTGCAGATGGCTCCAGCTCTCGCCGTTGACCTCCACGGCCAGCACCCCGGGCAGCGGCCAGTCGGCCTGGTCCTCGGGGAGCGGGTGTGCCAGCAGCGAACGGGCCAGCGTGGTCTTGCCCACCTGCCGCGGACCGTGCAGGAACCGTACGGGAGCCGCCTGGCGGTTGCGGTAGTGGTGGCGCAGCTGGGTGAGTTCGGCCTCACGCGGCACCCGGATCCGCTGGTCGGCGGGGCTGCCGGCGGCGAACGCGTGCCCGGCGAGCTTCTCCGCCCAGCTACGGCGCTCGACCGGGAAGGGCAGGCTCAGCTTCTCCGCCTCGGCCGTGTCCGGGCGGTAGACCCAGAAGTCCAGTTCGACCCGGTCGACGCCGTACAGCTCGTCCACCCGGAAGACGACCTGTTGCCTGCGGCCCTGGGCCAGTTCCACCTCCGTGTACGGAGACCCGTTGCAGCCGATCCGTACGCGTCCCTCGTCCTCCTGCGGTTCCACGGTGAGGTGCACGTGCAGGGGGCCCTCGTCGTGGCACCACAGCTCCGACTCGGCCACCAGGAAGGCCGCGGCGATCCGCGGCGGCAGCAGGCGGCGGCCGGACTCCTCCCAGAGCCGGTAGGTGACCATGCTGACCCGCTGGGAGGCGTCGCGCAGCGGGCGGTCGCCGACCCGGCTGGTCAGCTTCCTGGCCTGCCGGCGCAGGACCATCAGGCGGGCGCGGCCCTCCTCGGTGCTGATGTCCTGGGCGAGCTGGTGGTACCAGACGTCCACCAGCTGATCGACGGTCGCCTGGTCCTGGCCGCCGGCGGCGACGGAGCGCACCGACTCCACGACCCGCTCCAGCCGGTGGGCCGCCTCCTGCCGGGCGTTGACGACGTCGGAGGCCTCGAAGGAGACCAGGTCCGCGTTGAGGTCGAACAGGAGGCTCTCCTGCGCCACTTCGTCACCGCGCAGGATCTCCAGCTCCCGGGTCCGCATCGGCAGGTCCAGATCCTGCTTGGTGGTCAGGGCCTCCTGGTGCAGGGCCGGGTCGCCGCTGCTGCGGGCCGCCTGGATCCACTCCTCGACGGCGGGCGCCAGCCGCGGACGCCCGGGGGCGTACGCCAGTTCATGGACGACCTCGCGGTAGGCCTGCGCGGCCTCGGCGCTCTCCCCGTCCTGCCAGAGCATCCGGGCCCACAGCCACCGTGCGTCCGGGGACACCGCGCGCCGCTGTTCCAGCAGGGTGCGCATCACCCGCAGCCGGCGGTGCGAGGGCTGGTCCCGCCCGAGTTCCGCCGAGCGCGCCTCCGCCAGCTTCTTGAGCGGGCCGGCGCCGAGGAGGCCCCGGACCAACTGGAGGTGGTCGGGGCGGCGCTCGCGCAGCGACGCCGCCACGATCTCGTTGACGTGCTGGATCGGCGGCATCAGGCTCCGGTACGCCTCCGCGACCAGTTCCTGGTCCCTGGCGTCCTGCCCCAGCAGCAGGGCGACCACGCCGAACATGCGCGCGAGGCCCGGCGGGCGGTCGGTGGCCACGGACAGCAGGGTGCGGCCCGCGGCGAGGGGGTCCCCCAGACTGTGCAGCTCGAGTCCGGCCTGCGCCAGCGGCAGGTCGGTACGGCCGAGGCCGAGATCCTCGTCGCGCATCCGGGCGATCTCCTCGATCGCCCCGGCCGGACCGCCGACGGCGTGGGCCAGCGCGACCCGCGGACGGATGAAGGAACTGCTGAACGCGAACCCGTCGACGAGTTGCCGGGCCAGGGCGTGTTCCTCGGTGTGCAGCAGGGCCAGCACCAGACCGGAGGCGACCACCTCGTTGCGCGGGTGGGCGTCGTAGGCCGTACGCCACGCGTCGGCCGCCTCGCGCCAGCGCTTCTCCTGCGCCGCGGTGAGGCCCGTGGTGAAGGCGGCGGCCGCGACCGGGCTCATCCGCATGAGGAGTTCGGGGCTGAGCGGCCCGGGCGCCGGCCGGACGAAGCGCTCGGCCTCCCCGGCCAGTCCCGCGATGAGGCGCTCGTAGTCGGCACGCAGCAGCAGGGTCTGCTGCTGGAACCGGGGGGTGCCCGGTTCGCTGCCGCGCAGTGCGTTGCGGAACGCGTCGCTGAGGCGGCGGTTCTCCCACTCCTCGGGCTTTGCCCGCAGCGGCGCGGCCGGGGACGGCTCCTGTACGGCGCCGAGCCCGGAGGTGTGCGGAGCGGCCCCGTGCGGAGCGGAACCGTCCGGAGCGCTGCCGTCCGCTGAGGAACCGTCCGGAGTGCTGCCGTCCGGGGCAGTGCCGTCCAGAGCACTGCCGTTCGGAGCGGAACCGTCCGGGGAAGGTCCCGAACCGGGAAGTACCGACCGGGCGATGACGGAGGCACTGCTCGGGGTGAGCAGCCCGCGGGGCGACGGCCGGCCCACCAGCCGGAAGATCTCGTCCACGTCCGCCCTGTCCTCCGCCCCCAGCGCCGTCCAGCTGCTGATCTGTGCCTCGATCTCGAGCGTGTCCGCGGCCTGCTCCAGCAGGCCCAGCTGGGCGTACGCCGTCGCGATGTTCCAGGCCGCCATGGAACCGGTCCAGAGCCGGTCCGCGTACCTCCGGTACAGCTCCAGGGCCTCTTCGGCGCGGCCCGCGGTGACCAGGGTGCCGAGCGTGTGCGGGTAGGCCAGCACCTGTCCGGACTCCAGCGCGGCGCACCAGAGGTCGGCGGCCGCTCCGGGGCCGCGCAACTGCTCCAGCTCCTGCGCCTCGTGGAGAGGGGCGGGACCGTCCTCCGGGCGGGACGGCAGCACCAGGTGCGAGCGGCGGGGCAGCAGCCGTACGGCCCGGCCGGGGTCGGGGCGCAGCGGCTGCGCGGGCAGCGGCGGGGTGGTCCGGGCGACGAGCCGGTCGGCCTCCTCCTCCTGCCCGTTGCCACGCAGCAGCCCGACCAGCCGGTGCCGGATCCTGGGCCGCAGGGTCGGCTTGCACTGCTCGGCGAACTCGGTCAGCAGCCGGATGGCCTCCCGGTGGTCCCCGGAGTCGTCGAGCGCCGAGGCGAGCCGCTCGACGAGTTTGGCGTCGCCCCCGGCCACCACCTGCTCGACGAGCCCGGCCGGGGCCTCCAGGTCCGGTTGCTCGGCGACCCGGTCGATCAGCAGGTCGAGCAGGGTCAGACAGACCCAGGGCGCCGTGCGTTCCAGCTGGCGGGCGACCGCCAGGACCGGCGACGGGCCCCGCTCGTCGAGCAGCTGCCGGGCCGGCTCCAGCAGCGAGGCCTTGTTCTGGCGGCCGTTCAGCGCCTGCTGGACGATGTGCTGTTCCGGCGTCGGGGCGGTGTGGCCGACGCCCGGCGCCCGCGGCCCGTTGGGTACGTGCGGGAGCCCGATCCGCCGGTCCAGCTGTGCGATCCAGTCGGCGGGGCCGCCCAGCGCGCCGGCCTGCCGCCGCATGTCCAGGGCGACGTTGGGCCGTCCGGCCGCGACCGCCACCAGACCGGCCTCGTAGCAGAGCCGCCAGTCGTCCTCGCCGAGTGCGCGCCGCTGGGAGACCAGGGCGAGCGCGTCGTCCAGCCGTCGGCTCTCGCGCCAGATCTTCATCAGCAGCAGCCGGCCCGGGGTGCGGGGCGCGGCCTCGACCAGGGCACGCAGCAGCCATTCGGCGTCCCGCAGCCGGCCGACCGTGAAGAGGCGCTTGGCGAGCGACTCGAAGTGCTGCACGGTGGTACTGCTGATGCGGGCGGGCGGCCGGGGGGCGGCCGAGGGACTGTGCGGGGACGGCGGCACCGGAATGCCGGCCGCGGCGAGGCGCTCGGCGACGAGCGGCCACACCGCCGGCGGCGGCTGGTCCCCGGTGCCGAGGGCCCTCTCCAGGTCGCGGGCGGCGCCCTCCGCGTCCCGCAGGAGTTCCCGCGCGCAGGCGCGGTTCCACAGCAGCCAGCCGGAGGCGTCGGCGGGCAGCAGGCTGTCGGCCCAGTCGCCGGCGAGGTCGGCGTCACCGGCCCGGCAGGCCCAGCCGACGGCGCACGCCGCGGCGGCCTGCGCGGCGGCACCGTGGGCGTCGGCGGCCCAGTCGGCGAAGCCCTGCGCGGCCTCCGACGGGTTCTCGATCCGGGTCAGCGCGGACAGGAGCCCCGCGGGCAGGCTGTCCGTGTCCAGTGCCAGCAGGTCCTCGTGCAGCAGGATGGGCGGCAGGCTCCCCGCGTCCGCGTGGGGCCGCGCCGTCGGCGAGAAGGGCGCGCTGTACGCCGCCGGAGCCTGCGCGGGCACCGAAGGCACGGCGACGGCGGGACGGGTGGGCGTGAGCCGGCGGTTCAGTTGCAGCAGGTGCTGCTCCGGAGCCCCGGACACGGCCAGCCGGTCCCGCAGTTCCGTCGCCCGGCGCATGTCACCGCTCTCGGCGGCCACCAGCGCGAGGTCGAACTGGAGCATCCAGTCGGCGGCGCCACGCGAGGTGATGCGGGACACGAACTGCTCGGCGTCGGCGAGCCGGTGCTCCTCCCGGTAGATCTTCATCAGCAGGGAGCGGCCGGGAGCCGTCGCGCTGACCTCGGTGAGTGCACCCAGGAGCAGCTCGGCGTCGGCCGTGCGCCCGCTCAGCCGCATCCGCTTGGCGGTGGCCTCGAACCGCTGTCGTACGAAGGCGTCGATCCGGGCGTCGGGGACCGGACCGTGCTTGAGGGGCGGGCGGAACGGGCAGGGGCGTCCTGCCGCCCGGAAGATGTCCAGCACCGGTTTCACGACGAGCTGGGGCGTGCTGTCGCCCAGCCTGACGACGCTTTCGAAGGCGGTGACGGCGCCGTCGATGTCGCCGAGCGCGGCGCGGGCGCATCCCTCGTTCCAGTACCGGGTCGCCGAGCCGCTGGCCTGCTCGGCGAGCCGCGCGTGCTGCTCCAGCGCGCGGTCGGGCTCCCCGCCGAACACGGACCATCCGATGGCGCACACGGCCGCGGCCCGCTGCGCCCGGCCCGATCCGTCGGCCGCCATCTCCTCGAACGCGGCGGCGGCCGCGCCGGCTCCGGCCGGCGCGCCCACCGCGGTCACCGCACCGGCTCCGATCACGCCGCGCAGGGCCCGCGGCAGCAACGGATGCCACGGTTCCTCCAGCAGCTCCGCGAGCAGCAGGATGGGCGGGACGGACACGGGCTCGCCGCTCGGTACGACGGCTGCTCCCCGCGGTCCGGTGCGGCGGGCACCGCCGACGGCCGCCCCGTCGGGTGTCAGCCGCTGTGCCATCTCCTCGGCCATGGTGAGCAGTTGCTCGGCGGCCTCCTCGTCCTCGGTGCGCTCCGCGGTGTCCACCACCGTCGCGAGACGGGCCAGTCCGGCGTTCGCGTCGCCGGTGCGCTCCTCGTCGTCGCCCTCGGCGCTCCCCGCGCCGCTCTTCGCCAGCTTGTCGCGCAGGGCGCGGGTCCGCTCCAGGCGTCTGCCCCGCGCGACCAGCGGGCGCGCCAGCTCGATGAGCGAGTCGACCTGTCCGGTCCACCCCTGTGCGACCTCCGCGCGGACCTCTTCGAGGAACTCGACCAGTTCGGGGCTCTCCGACATGTGCCGGGCGACGCCGTCGAGACGGCCCCGGACCGACGTCAGGTACGCCTGGGCCTCCGCGACCGCTCCGCCCTTACGGCCCGTCTCGGCGAGCGCGAGCGCGGGACGGACCGCCTCCGGCGCCTCCAGCAGGGACAGGCGTTCCTCGACCAGTTCGAGCACGGGGGCCGGGTCGAACGCCTCGCCGTCCTGCTCGACCAGGTCCAGCAGGACCATCGGCAGCAGACAGCGGGCCGCCTCGGACAGCTGGGCGACGTCGTCGGCACCGAGGCGGAGCGGCTCGGGCGGCGGCGAGTCGCGGACGATGTCGGTGAGTTCCAGCACCTCCCGCATGCGGCCGGCGATCCGCGCCGTCGTCTCCACCGTCTGCTGATACCGGACCCCGCCCATCGTCAGGGGCTTCAGCAAGGCGCCGTTGACCGACTTGACGGCGTCGTCCGGCGTCCTGGTCAGCAGCAGGCAGGTGTCGGGGCCCTCCTCGGTGAACACCTGCAAGGGGCGCAGGAAGAGGTCCTTGCCCATCACGTGGTTGGCGGCGGCGGCCGCCTGGGCCTCCGACTCCAGCCTGCGCCACGCCTCGCGCAGCAGGCCTCCCTGGGCGGCCTGCAGGGCGGGCCGGCCTCGCGCGGACACGATGGTCTGCAGGGAGACCTTGAGGGGGTGGGGAAGGGTCTCGTCGCCGAGGAAGGTCCCGGTGGCGAACCGGCCGGTCCACGCGAAGTGCCAGAAGTCGAGGAGGGCGCCCACGCCTGAGGGGTCGTCCCCCGTGAAGGTCCGCGCCAGGGCGTCGACATGACCCACGGCGAGCGACTTCTCCGGTGCGACGGCGTGCGCGTGGAAGATCGCCTTGCGGGCGATCACGACCGCCACGGGGGCGGCCGCCGCCGCGACGTCCTGATGGAGTGCAGTGCCGGTCGCCAGCGATGTGGTGTAGCAGTCCACAGCCGTTGCCCACTCGACAGCTTCACTCACCCGGCACCCCCGCACCAGCAACGAGTATCTGACGGACAGACAAGTCCCGTCTGAAGAGGAAAAGTTGTGTCACCCCGGAATACCTCAGGTTATCAGCCGGCACCGTTCTCATCCCTGCTCATGCCGGTGTCGGGTCACGTGCCGCGCCGGTGCCGCCGGCGGCCCGGCCGGGGCCTCGTACGCGCGTCGCGGTCCGTCCCGGCGCGCCGGGGAAAAAGGGTGGCGCGCGGACGCCGCCGGAGGTTACGGTCCTTTTCATCCGGTGGCCGCGGGCCACCGGAACGATGCGTGTGTGATCCAGGAGGTGTTGACCGATGACTGTCGCCGCGATGGGCGCTGCCCACATCCGGAAGTTCGTCAAGTCCACCTCCGTGGCCTCCGGCTGATCTCACCTCTCCATCCGCGCGCCACGCGCGACGCCGGGGGCACCTCTGTGAAGGGTCACCCCTTGTCTTCCTCCTCTGTTCCGAACCCGTCCTCCCTCCAGTCGCTCGCGCCCTATGGCTGGGACGCCGGCTGGGAGTCCGAGTTCACCCCCTACGCCGAGCAGGGTCTCCTGCCCGGCCGTGTCGTACGGGTCGACCGCGGCCAGTGCGATGTGGTCACCGCCGAGGGTGTCGTCCGCGCCGACACCGAGTTCGTCGTGCCCCGCGACCCGATGAAGGTCGTGTGCACGGGCGACTGGGTCGCCGTCGACCCCGAGGGCGGCGATCCGCGGTACGTGCGGACGCTCCTGCCACGCCGCACCGCCTTCGTGCGGTCGACGTCGTCCAAGCGTTCCGACGGCCAGGTGCTGGCCACCAACATTGACCACGTCGTCGTCTGCGTCTCGCTCGCGGCCGAACTCGACCTCGGGCGGATCGAGCGGTTCCTCGCGCTGGCGATGTCCTGTTCGTCCGGCGACGCGCTGCTGCGCGGGCCGGGCTCCTCCCCGGAGTCCGCCGCACAGCCCGTGGTCGTCCTCACCAAGGCCGACCTCGTGCCCGACCCGGCGACCCTCGCCCACCTCGCGCAGGACGTGGAGACGAGCGCCCCCGGCGTGCCCGTGCTCCCCGTCAGCGCCCTGAACGGCGACGGCCTCGACGTCCTGCGCGCCCTCACCGGCTCCGGTACGACCGTGCTGCTCGGCCAGTCCGGCGCGGGCAAGTCCACCCTCGCCAACTCCCTCACCGGCGAGGACGTCATGGACGTACAGGCGGCCCGCGACGTCGACGGCAAGGGACGCCACACCACGACCACCCGCAACCTGCTCGTCCTGCCCGGCGGAGGCGTGCTCATCGACACCCCCGGGCTGCGGGGCGTCGGCCTGTACGACGCCGGGAGCGGGGTCGGGCAGGTGTTCACCGAGATCGAGGAACTGGCCCGGCGGTGCCGGTTCCACGACTGCGCGCACGAGTCCGAGCCCGGCTGCGCGGTGCTCTCCGCCCTGGAGAGCGGGGAGCTTGCGGTGCGGCGGCTGGAGAGCTACCGGAAGCTGACCCGGGAGAACCAGTGGATCGTCGCGAAGACCGACGCGCGGGTCCGTGCGGAGATCCGGCGGGACTGGAAGCGGAAGGGCGCCGAGGGGCGGGCGGCGATGCAGGCCAAGCGGGGGCGGTGGGCGTAGCCTCCCCGCGCCGCGCCGTGACGGGTGCCCGGGGGCTGCCGCTCCCGGGCACCCGTCACGGCCCCGCCCCGCCTGACCTGACCCCGCCCGACCTGACCTCGCCTGATCTGACCCCGTCGGTCGTACGCCGGCCGCGCGTCGGTCGTACGCCGGCCGTACACCGACTGCACGTCCGATTTCCGCCAGCCCGGATCGGCGGGTCGTCCGACACTGGAAAGCGTGATGGACGAAGACAGCAGGTACGAGGCGGTGCGGAGCCGGGACGGGCGGTTCGACGGGGCCTTCTTCTTCGCTGTGCGGACCACCGGGATCTACTGCCGGCCCAGCTGCCCGGCGGTGACGCCGAAGCGGCGGAACGTGCGGTTCTTCCCGACGGCGGCCGCCGCGCAGGGCTCCGGATTCCGGGCCTGCCGGCGGTGCCGGCCGGACGCCGTGCCGGGGTCCGCGGACTGGAACGCGCGGGCGGACGTCGTCGGCCGGGCCATGCGGCTGATCGCCGACGGCGTCGTCGACCGCGAGGGCGTGGCCGGGCTGGCCTCCCGGCTCGGCTACAGCGCCCGGCAGGTGCAGCGGCAGCTCACCGCGGAACTCGGCGCCGGCCCGGTGGCGCTCGCCCGCGCCCAGCGGGCACACACCGCCCGCACGCTGCTGCAGACCACCGAGCTGCCCGTCACCGAGATCGCGTTCGCGGCCGGGTTCGGGAGCCTGCGCCAGTTCAACGACACCGTCCGGGAGGTGTACGCCTCCACACCGACCGAGGTACGCGCCGCCGCGCCCCGGGGCAGGGGCGCCCGCCGGGCCGCCCCGGGCGCCGGCATCCCGCTGCGGCTCGCCCACCGCGGGCCGTACCAGTCCGGCGCCGTCTTCGACCAGTTGGCACGGGAGGCCGTGCCCGGCGTCGAGGAGGTGAGCGGCGCCCCGGGTGCCCGCACCTACCGGCGCACCCTGCGGCTGCCGTACGGCACCGCGCTCGCCGCCGTCGACGAACGCGCGCGCGAGCCGAAGGCGGGCGGCGCCACGCATCCGGGCGGCTGGCTCGACGCGCGGCTGCACCTCACCGACCTCCGGGACCTGACCACCGCCGTGCAGCGGCTGCGCAGGCTGTTCGATCTCGACGCCGACCCCTACGCGGTGGACGAGCGGCTCGCCGCCGACCCACGGCTCGCTCCGCTGGTCGCCGCCCGGCCCGGACTGCGCTCACCGGGCGCCGTCGACCCGCTGGAGCCCGCGGTACGGGCCCTGGTGGGGACGGAGGCCGCCCTGGACAGACTCGTACGGCGGTACGGCAAGGCACTCGACGCGCCGTCCGGGAGCCTCACCCATCTGTTCCCCGAGGCTTCCGCTCTCGCCGAGGCCGAGCCCGAGGGGCCCTTGGGCTCGCTGGCCGCCGCCCTCGCCGACGGGGCCGTACGACTGGACCCGGGGGCCGACCGGGACCAGGCCCAGCAGACGCTGCTCGCGCTGCCCGGCATGGACCCGGCCGTCGTCGCCGTACTGCGGGCGCGCGCCCTGGGCGACCCGGACGTCGCCCCGCCCGGGGCGGAGGTGCCCGAGGCGTGGCGGCCCTGGCGGTCGTACGCCGTCCAGCACCTGCGGGTGGCGGGAACGGTGGGAACAGCGGGAACGGCGGGAATGCCGGGGGAGTGAGGGAGGCGACGGACATGAGGGAGACTGCGAGAACCATGAACGCGATGGATGCGATGAATGCGATGAATGTGATGGGCGCGAGGGCGGCGACGGAGATGGCGGAAACGGTGGAGACGACGGAGACGGCGGGGGCCGTCTACTGGACGCACGTGGAGGCGCCGGTCGGGCCGTTGCTGCTCACCGCCGACGCGGACGGCGCGCTCACCTCGCTGTCCGTGCCCGGGCAGAAGGGCGGCCAAAGCGTCCAGGACGGCTGGCGGCACGATCCGGGCCCTTTCCGGGAGGCCGCGCGGCAGCTCGACGCCTACTTCGCCGGTGAACTCAAGGAATTCCGGCTGCCGTTGCGCACCCACGGAACCGAGTTCCGGGAGCGGGTCTGGGACGCGCTGGACGCGGTGCCGTACGGCGCCACGAGCACCTACGGCGAGATCGCCCGGCGTATCGGCGCCTCCCGGGCGGCCGTTCGGGCCGTGGGCGGGGCGATCGGCGCCAACCCCCTGCTCATCGTGCGGCCTTGCCACCGTGTCATCGGGGCCGACGGCTCGATGACCGGATACGCGGGGGGACTTGAGCGGAAGGTGTGGCTGCTCACCCTGGAGGGTGTGCTCGGCTGACCGGTTAGGCTCGTACGAAGCGGACCTTGAGCCAGATTGCGAGCCGCACGGTGATACGAGATTTGTACAACGTCAGGCTGCGGCCCGCGGACGACGCTCCCTCGCCGCTGACCGACGAGGAGGAACAGCGCTTCCGGGCGGTGCTGTTCAGCGAACTCGGCAATACGATCGCCGACCGGGGCTGGGCCCGTTTCCCGGCGTACACGCCCGAGGACCGCCGCCGGCTGGTCGAGGTCGCGCACCGGCTCACCGAGCACTGGGGCCGGCGGGTGATCGTCGAGGCCGAGGACCACTGCCGCCTCCTGCTCCGCCTCGCCGGAGCCGAAGTCGAAGCCGAAGCCGTCCCGGACGCGCTGCCCCGGCACCTCTGAGCCCGCCGGTACGGCACGTCGCGGCGCGCCGCACGCCAGGTGACGACCGCCACCCAGCCCCCTGACTCCGGGTCCTGAACCCACGCCCCGAGCCCACGCGCCGTGCCCACGCCCCGAGCCCGCGCGCCGGACCCACGCCCAGATCCCCTTGTGTCACCCGCCCCCGTGCCCCGCTGGGCCGTGCGGGTGGACCCGCTGGTGACGTTCCGCTGTTGCGCGGCACCCGTGTGGCACGGTCACCTGCGACGGACGGACGGACGGACGGACGGACGGACGGGCCGGGCCACGGGAAGGGCGGACGCATACATGGCGCACAGCGGCAGGGCCGCAGGCATCCTGGCGACACTCCTGCTCGCGACGGTGCCGGGTACGGCGTCGGCGGTGCCCGGGGCAGCGCCGCCCCGGCGTACGGCGGGCACCGCCCATGCCGCCGCGCGCTCGTGGGCCGGAAGCTGGGAGACCGCCCCCTCCGGTACCGCCGCCGCGCTCCCCGGTGCCGCCGTCAGGAACGTCGTCCATCTGAGCGCCGGCGGTGGCACCCTGCGCGTCCGGCTCAGCAACCGGCTCGGCAGTGCGCCTCTGCGGCTCGGCGCGGTCACGGTCGCCCTGCGGCGGGGGTCCGGTGCGGACGCCGTGCGCGGCACGATGCGCACCGCCACCTTCCACGGCGCACGGACCGCCACCGTCGCACCGGGCCAGGACCTGCTGAGCGACCCGGTGCGGCTGGCCGTCCCGGCGGCGGCCGACCTCCTGGTCACGGTGTTCACCCCGGACAACTCCGGACCCGCCACCTACCACCGCACCGCCCTGCAGACCAGCTACCTGGCGCGGGCCGGTGCCGGCCGGGCCGACGACCTGGGCGGTGGCGCGTACACGACGGCCATCAGCAACTGGTACTACGTCACCGGCGTCGACGTCCGCGGCACCGCGGCCGGCAGCGTGGTCGCCTTCGGGGACTCCCTCACCGACGGCGACGGCTCCACCCCCGAGGCCAACCACCGCTGGCCCGACCTGCTCGCCCAACGCCTGCGCGACCGCCTCCTCGGCGTCCTCAACGCGGGCATCTCCGGCAACCGCCTGCTGCGCGACAGCGGCGGACCGAGCGCCCTCGCCCGTCTGGACGCCGACGCACTGGACCGGGCCGGGGCCCGGTTCCTGGTCGTCCTGGAGGGCATCAACGACATCAAGGGCTCCCCGGACGCCCTCGACGCCGGCGCCTACGCGGACGCGTACCGCACCCTCGTCACCCGCGCCCACGCCCGCGGCATCCGGGTCGTCGGAGTCACCCTGACCCCGTTCGGCGGTTACTCCGCCTACACGCCGGCCCGCGAGGCGGTCCGGCAGCGGGTCAACGAGCTCATCCGCACCGGCCGGATCTTCGACGCGGTCGCCGACGCCGACACCGCCGTACGCGACCCCGCCGACCCGCGACGCATCCTGCCCGCCTACGACCCCGGCGACCATCTGCACTTCAATGACAGGGGCATGCGGGCGGTGGCCGACGCCGTAGGCCACGCCCTGCCGCGCTGAGCCCCAGCCCGCCGCTCCGGCCGCTCCGGCCGCGCCCGCCGCGCCGGCTCCACGGCACCGACCATCCTCACCCCCAGATCACCGCCCCCAGCCAGGCCCCCGCGATCAGCTGGCAGGCGAACAGTTCGGCCAGCACGCTGGAGCCGCCCGAGCGCATCACCGTGCGCAGGGCGGCCATGGCCTCGCCGTGCCGGCCGAGGCGGCGCCGCTCGTGCAGGTAGATGCCGGCCATGAAGCCCGGCAGGGCGCCCACCACCGGGAGCAGGAAGAAGCCGAGGAACGCGCCCGCCCCCGCGTACCCGGCCAGAGGGGGCGTGGCGCCGCTCTCGCGCAGCCGGCGCGGGGGCAGGGCCCAGCGGACCAGGAGGGACAGCAGCAGGACGACGGTGGCGCCCACCAGGACGGCCCAGGCGACCGGCCGCGGGTCCTGCAGCGCCCACCACAGCACCCCGGCCCACACCAGCCACGACCCCGGCACCCCGGGCACCAGCACTCCGCACAGGCCGAGCACGATCACCAGACCGACCAGCAGGAGTTCCCACACTCCCATCTGCCCAGAGTGCAGGAGGCCGGGGCGGGCCGCAGGTCAGGAGCCGCCCCCACGGGAAACCCAGCCGCGTTCGTAGGCGTGCCAGCCCAGCTGGAGCCGGGTCGTCGCACCGGTCAGCACCATCAGCCGCCGCACCCGCCGCTGCACGGTCCTCAAGCCCATGCCGAGCTGTTTGGCCACGCTCGCGTCGGTCAGCCCGGCCAGCAGCAGCGACAGCACCTCCAGATCCGTGGCGTCGGGGCCGTCGGGCCGGTCCTCACTCACCCCGGCCGCGCCCAGCCTGAGCGGCAGCGCCTCGCGCCACACCGACTCGAACAGCCCGGCCAGCAGCTCCAGCAGCCCGCTCGCGTGGACCACCAGCGCGGCCGGCCCGGCCGTCCTCGACGTCAGCGGCACCATGGCGAGGGAGCGGTCGGCGATCACCAGCTTCGTCGGCACCCGGTCCGCCACCCGTACGCGCTCGTCCCGGCCGAGCGCCTCCGTCAGGCCGCTCAGCGCGTCCGGCAGGTCCAGCACCGCGCGTTCGACCACCACCCGGTAGCGGACCCCGCGCCCGGCCGCCTGCTCCTCCGCGTCGTTCTCCGCACCGGAGACCACCATCGGATCTCCGGTGACCAGCGCGCACACCTCCTCGGCGGCGCCCAGCTGGAGCTGCAGGAAGCGCTGCGTGACCGCCGACGCTCCGGTCACCACCTCCACCAGGTCGTGCACCTCGGGTTCGGCCGCCGCCGCCCGGTACTCCCGCGCGAGCAGCGCCGCCGCCAGCTCCGCCTTCTCCAGCTCGTGCCGCTGCTGGGTGAGCAGCGCGCCCAGCCCCACCCCGGGCGGCGCCGCGACCCAGCGGCCCGGCCGCGCCGGGGACTGGGCGGCCAGCCCCTGCCGCTCCAGCCTCCGCAACGCGCGCTCGGTGTCCGGCTCTGCCAGCGACAGGCGCCGCGCCAGATCCGCCACCTCGGCCGCGCCCACGGACACCAGCGCCCGGTACGCCGCCTCGTGCGCCTCGTCCAGCCCTATCGCAGCCAGCATCGACCTACGTTCCTCCCCTGAGAGCGGGCGACGGAGAGCCAGGCACCCGACGGCCGGCAATCCGGGCGGTGTGCCGTGGCGGGAACCGGCCACGGCGCGAACCCGCCGCCGGACATCATCGCCGCAGCGGCGGTGACTCTGCCAAGGTGGCTGCACCGCGGCACCCGCGACCGTGCTCGTGGACCGCGGCGGCGACGCCGGAAACCATCGCGATCCGGCCGTTCTGGCAGGCTCCCTCGGTGGGCCGGCCGCGAGAGACGGTGGCCTGGGCCCGGGCGTGCGTGAGGCACGCGAAGGGGAATCCGGGGCCGGGTCACTCCAGCCGTCGCCGGGCGGTTCTCCCCTGGGGGGTGGGGCCGTCCGGCGACCTCCGAGACGGCGGTTCCCCCTTTCGTACGACCGTTCGGCCTGTCCCTCGATACGCCGTTCGAGGGGGGTCGGCGTGCCGCAATTTCCCGATGCACCGTTTTCACGCGGCCCGTGCCGTGGACAATCAAGGGCATGAGCCAGCAGGGGGGAAGGCCCGCCCGTCACGAGGACGACTGGTGGGAAGAGCTGTACGACGACTCCACCGAGGACACCGGCCCCACGGCCGCGCCCGATTCCCTGGACGACCGCTTCACCTCGGCGAAGAACGCGGTGGCGGGACATCCGCGGGGGGCGCGGGGACCGTCCGGGCCGAAGGCGTCTCCGGAGCAGGAGCAGGAGCAGGAGCAGGAGCAGGAACGGGAGCAGGAGTGGGAGCCGCCCGAAGGACCCCACCCGACCCCCACGCTCCCGGCCCAGCGCACCACCTCCCCACCCCCCACGGCGGCTGCACCGCCCAACTTCGCTGAGGCGCCGCCCACCCCTGCCGTACCGCCCACCCCTGCCGTACCGCCCACCCCTGCCGTACCGCCCACCCCTGCCGTACCGCCCACGGCGGCTGTGCCGCCCGCCCCCGCTGAGGCGCCTCCCGCCCCCGCCGTGCCGCCTGAGGCCCCCGCAGGACCACCCGGGCGGCAGACTCCGTGGGATGTTCCGCCCGTCGCCCCCGAACCCCTTCGGAGCTACGCCCCGGCACCGGGCAGGCCCTGGGGGCCGGCCGAGGCGGCGCCCGCCCTGGAGCCACGCCCGGAGCCCGCCTCGGGGGCCGTACCCCCGGCACCCCCGGCACCCCCGGCCGTCGTACCGACCGGCGCCCCCGAGTCCGTCGTACCGCCCAGGCCCGCGACACCACCCGAGGCCACCGCCTCCTCCGAGCCCTTCGCGCCCTCCGCGTCCCCCGAGCGCCCGGCCCCTCAGGGAGTTCCCGCTTCCCTCGAACCGCCCCCGGCGCCGCCCTCCGCTCTCGACTACGTCGGCTCCGGGCCGCCCACCTACGACCCCGAGCCCGGCGCCCTTCCGGGTGCCGATCCCGAGGAGTTGGGGGAGCTGGTCGCCGACACCGTGCTGGACGGGGCGCGGTACGGGGCGTGTGTGCTGCGGGCCGTGTCGTTGCGGGGGGACTCGGCGCGGTACCGGGGCGAGTCGCGCCGGGACGCGTTGCTCACCGCCCGGTTCGGGACGGGGGAGCAGGCGTTGGTGCTGGTCGCGATGGCGACCGGCGCGCGGGGTACGCCGAGTGCGCAGCGGGCCGCGGCCGAGGCGTGCCGGCTGATCGGGCAGGCCGTGGGCCGCAGTCACCAGCGGCTGGCCGAGGACATCCGGGCGGCCCGGCGCGGTGAGCTGAAGTCAGGACTCCAGCGGCTGACCGACCGCAGCCTCGGCAGGCTGCGGGCCGGTGCCGCCGCGCGGGACCTGGACCCGGAGGAGTACACGGCGACCCTGCGCTGTCTCCTGCTGCCCGCCGACCCCGACTGCCGCACCCGCGTGTTCTTCGGCGCGGGCGACGGCGGGCTGTTCCGGCTGCGGGAGGGCGAGTGGCAGGACATCGAGCCGTCCGTGGCACCGGACGGCGTCGCCGGACCCGTCGTCGGCTTCGGTTCGCCGCCGGCCGAGACGCCCGACGGGGACCGTCTCACCATGGACTTCGGCATCCCGACGCCGCCCAGTCCGTACGAACCGTCCCTGGAGCCGCCGCGGGAGCCCGGGCCCCCCCGCGAACCGTTCCGGTTCCGGGCCTCGGTAGCCCGGCCGGGTGACGTGCTGGTGATGTGCAGCAGCGGCCTCGCCGACCCGCTGCGCGGCGAGCCCGCCCTCTGCGCCTACCTGTCCCGCCGCTGGTCCTGCGGCACCCCGCCCGGCCTCGCCGAGTTCCTCGCGGACGCGCGGGTGCGGGTGAAGGGCTACGCGGACGACCGTACGGCGGCGGCCGTCTGGGAGGCGTGAGGAGGCGCGACCCCGGCCCCTGTGACTTGATGGAACGGCAGGGGGGACTTCCGGGTCACCGAAGGGGCAGGACGGCAGCCATGGCCAAGCAGAACGTCGCCGAGCAGTTCATCGACATCCTCGTCCGCGCGGGCGTCAAGCGGATGTACGGCGTCGTCGGGGACAGCCTCAACCCGGTCGTGGACGCGATCCGCCGCAACTCCGCCATCGACTGGGTCCATGTGCGCCACGAGGAGACCGCCGCGTTCGCGGCCGGCGCCGAGGCCCAGATCACCGGCAAGCTGGCCGCCTGCGCCGGTTCCTGCGGCCCCGGCAACCTCCACCTCGTCAACGGCCTGTACGACGCCCACCGCTCCATGGCCCCGGTGCTCGCCCTCGCCTCCCACATCCCGTCCGGCGAGATCGGTCTCAGCTACTTCCAGGAGACCCACCCGGACCGGCTGTTCCAGGAGTGCAGCCACTACAGCGAGATGATCTCCAACCCCCAGCAGATGCCCCGCCTGCTGCAGACCGCCATCCAGCACGCGATCGGGCAGAGCGGCGTCTCCGTGGTCACGCTGCCCGGCGACGTCGCCGCCGAACCCGCCCCCGACACGTCCTTCGAGAGCGCGCTGGTCACCTCCCGGCCCAGTATCCGGCCCGGCGACGCCGAGATCGACCGGCTCGTCGAGCTGATCGACCGGGCCGGCAGGGTGACCCTGTTCTGCGGCAGCGGCACGGCCGGCGCGCACGCCGAGGTCATGGAGTTCGCCGGGCGCATCAAGTCCCCCGTGGGACACGCCCTGCGCGGCAAGGAGTGGATCCAGTACGACAACCCCTACGACGTCGGCATGAGCGGTCTGCTCGGGTACGGCGCCGCCTACGAGGCCACCCACGAGTGCGACCTGCTGCTCCTGCTCGGCACCGACTTCCCCTACAACGCGTTCCTGCCGGACGACGTACGGATCGCGCAGATCGACGTGCGGCCCGAAGTCCTGGGACGACGCTGCCGGCTGGACCTCGCGGTGTGGGGCGACGTGCGCGAGACGCTGCGCTGTCTGATCCCTCGGGTGAAGGAGAAGACGGACCGGCGCTTCCTCGACCGGATGCTGAAGAAGCATGCCGACGCACTGGAGGGCGTGGTCCGCGCGTACACCCGCAAGGTGGAGAAGCACGTCCCGATCCACCCCGAGTACGTGGCCGCCGTCCTCGACGAAGTCGCCGACGACGACGCCGTGTTCACCGTCGACACCGGGATGTGCAACGTATGGGCCGCCCGGTACATCTCGCCCAACGGGCGCCGCCGGATTATCGGTTCCTTCACACACGGCTCGATGGCCAACGCGCTGCCCATGGCGATCGGCGCCCAGTTCACCGACCGGCACCGGCAGGTCATCTCCATGTCCGGCGACGGCGGGTTCACCATGCTGATGGGTGACTTCCTGACCCTCGTGCAGTGCGATCTGCCGGTCAAGGTCGTGCTGTTCAACAACTCCTCCCTCGGCATGGTCGAGTTGGAGATGCTGGTCGCGGGACTGCCCGCGTACGGCACCACCGACGTCAACCCGGACTTCGCCGCCGTCGCCCGTGCCTGCGGCGTCTTCGGGGTACGGGTGGAGAAGCCGAAACACCTCGCCGGAGCTCTCAGGGACGCCTTGCGCCACAAGGGTCCGGCCCTGGTGGACGTCGTCACCGACCCCAACGCGCTGTCGATCCCGCCGAAGATCAGCGCCGAGATGGTGACCGGGTTCGCGCTGTCCGCCTCGAAGATGGTGCTGGACGGCGGCGTCGGCCGCATGCTCCAGATGGCCCGCTCCAACCTGAGGAACGTGCCGAGGCCTTGAGCCCGCCGGGGTCCCGCACGCGCCGGAGAAGGCTCCGCGTCCGTCGGGCCGGGCGGTGGTTTCCGGCCAGTTTCACACCGAGTGACGGACCGTCGGCAGCGCGTGTAGGACCGCCGCTTGCTGCGGCGATGGGGCGCACGTGACGTCGTACGGCCGCCCGGACCGGCCGGAGGCGGGGCCGGGCACGGCCGGGGCGCCCTGCCGGGGTGGCCGAACAGGCGGGCGTCGGCGGGTGGCCATGACTGGCCGGAGGCCCACTGGGCATGGATCCCCGTGAACGTGTTCGACCAGGAGGGGCAGGTCCGAAACGTGTGGGCGGGGGCCATGACGAGGCAGGTGCGAGGGGGAGGTCCCGGGAGGGCCGGTGACTCCTCGGCGACGACGGGGGAACAGGCCGGGACCATCGCAGGACGCGCGCGCAGGCTCAGTCGTACCCTGGGCCGCGCGGACCTGGGGGCGGTCCCCGAGGCGCGCCGGGAACTGCGCGAACTGCTGCGGCACTGGGGCAGGCCGGGCCGCTCGGAGATAGCCGAACTGCTCACCAGTGAACTCGTCACCAACGCGCTCGTGCACACCGACCGCGACGCCGTCCTGACCGCCGTCCTCTCACCGGGCGGACTGCGCGTGGAGGTGAGGGACTTCGTCGCCCGCAGGCCGCGCCTGTGCGCCCCGGAGGCGAGCGACGGCACCCACGGCCGCGGCCTGGTCCTGGTGCAGAACCTCGCGGACGCCTGGGGGGTACGGCCGCACGGGGTGGGCAAGGCGGTGTGGTTCGAACTCGGCACCGAGGCCGCGTGATTCGTACCGGGCACGCGCACGGCGACGGGACGGGGGCGTGACTCACGCGGTCACGCCCCCGTCCCGTCGCCGAGCCGAAACCCTGGCCGAAGCCCGAGCCGAAGCCCTAGCCGAACTGCTGCTCGAGGTCCTTCAGCTTGCGCTCCAGTGAGTCGAGGCGCGGGAGGGCCATGGTGTCGTCCTCCGCGGTGAGGTCGACGGTCGCGGGCTCAGCGCCGTTGCGGACCGGCTGAAGGGAGGGCCGAGAGCGTACGGGCAACTGTTCCGCCGCCGGTATGACAGGCTCCGCGGTCGCCGGCGCCGCACCGCGCTCCACCGCCTGCACCTCGACCTGCCGGCCGCGCCCGACGAAGCCGCGGTGACCCCGGCTGATCGCCTTCAACTGGGCGCGGTCCAGACGCTGCTGGTCGCGCCGGCGCTGGCGCTCCTCCTCCTTCTGGCGCTGGTCGTCGCGGACCTCGTCGACCGCCTCGTCCAGACTTCGCACGTTCTCCAGCAGCATGAGCGACCAGGCCCTGTAGGTCTCGCGGGGGGCCCGCAGCCAGCGGACTATGCGGATCTGCGGCAGCGGGCGCGGCACCAGACCCTGTTCGCGCAGCGCGGCCCGGCGGGTCTGCTTCAGCGCCCGGTCGAACAGGACGGCCGCCGACAGGGACATGCCGGAGAAGAACTGCGGCGCACCGTCGTGCCCCGCGCCCCGGGGTGCGTGCACCCAGTTGAACCACGCAGCCGCGGCGGCGAACAGCCACACGAGCATCCGGGAACCGAGGGCCGCGTCACCGTGGCTCGCCTCGCGCACCGCGAGGACGGAACAGAACATGGCCGCGCCGTCCAGGCCGAACGGCACCAGGTACTGCCAGCCCCCGGTCAGCCCCAGGTTCTGCTCGCCGAAGCCGACCAGGCCGTGGAAGGACAGGGCGGCCGCCACCGCCGCACAACAGAACAGGAGCACGTAGGAGGCCGTGCCGTAGAAGGCTTCCTTGCGCCTGCGGCGCTCCTCGCTGCGTTCCCAGGAGTCGTCCGTGCTCGCGTTCTCCCTGGACGAGCGCTTGCCGCGCGCGAGTACCGCAACCGCCGCCAGCATGCCCAGGAGCAGCACGGCGCCCGGAAGCAGCCAGGTCAGCGATATGTCGGTCAATCTCATCAGGGGGTCCCTTGCATTGGGATAGGGCGTAACGCCCGCCATAGTGGCCCACTCCGGACAGCCCTCAGGGGGTTTCGGGGCAAGAGGCCGCCAAGGAGGTGCAAGGGGATGCCCGGGGCGGCGTTCTGGTCGAACTACCGCATGATGGGCGGGAATTGAGTTCGAATAAGATTGACCGTACGGATGGTTCCGCCAAAAGTTCCCGCAATGTGTGGGGAAGTGGTGGCTTCCTTGCCCGGAGCGAGCGATCCCATCGCGATGATCTCGGTGGGCGCCGGGCTGTGCTCCTGGCTGCGCTCCCGGCTGTTCTCCGGATGGCGGCCCGGGCCTGATTGGCCCTCAGGCGGCTGCGGCCGTCGTCAGTTTGGCGATCCGGTCGGTGTCGCAGGTGCGCGGGCAGGTGACGCAGGTGTCCTCGGGGCGCACGGTGTAGAACATGCAGCAGCTGGCCCGGTCCCGGGTGGGCAGCGGCTCGCCGTCCGGACCCGTCAGCGCCCGGAACGCGGCCGAGCCGACGTACGGCCGGGTCGCCCCCGGCAGCAGCAGTTCCAGCTCCCGTACGGCCCGCCGCTCCTCCGTCTCCCCGAGCACGCCGGCGACGTACCAGAGCCCCTCCACGATCTCGTCGGTCACCATGCCCCACAGCGCCCGCCCGCGCCGCCGCATCCGCGGCCCGAAGGCGGCGAGCAGCGGCTCCAGGTGCTCGGCGACGGCCGCCCGCACCTCGGTGCGCAGCGCCTCCTCGTCCGGTACGACGACGGCGCCGGGCAGGGTGGCCGCCGGGTCGTCCGGCAGGCAGGCGAAGGAGGCGGGGCGTACGGTCATGCGGCCGGCGGTGCGGTCGTACGCGACGTGCGCCGCGGGCAGCCGGGGCACCCGGCGGTGCAGGAACCAGGGGAGGGTGATCAGCAGGCAGGCCGGCCACGCGTAGCGGTGCAGGCCGAAGCTCGCGACGACGTCCGGGCGGGCCCGGCTGCCGTAGTCCCGCAGCACCTGCGCGTCGTCCCAGGCGAGGAAGGCGTCGAGGTGGGCGCCGCCCTTTGCCAGTCCGGCGCCGGTGACCCAGCCGCCGCCCTCGGGCAGCGGTTCCCGTGCAGCCGGGTCCAGGACCTCCACGGTCAGGCCGGGGTATGCCTCGGCCAGGCGGGCGTACGCGGTGGTGAGCGGCGAGGCCGCAGCGGGCATGGCGAGGTCACCGATCCTTGATCGCGGGCTGGAGCGCAAAGGTAAGCCTAACCTTAGCCGTTCTTGAGAGAATTTGAACTGCCGCCTTGTGCGCCTAAGGTGCTTGACGGACAAGTGACAATCCGCCGTCTCTGACCCCGACCGCCGACCAGCCGGAGGAGGATCCCGTGCCGCACGGCCCCTATGACTCCGCCGTGACGCGGGCCGCAGTTGCCCGGGTGCCGATGCAGCAGCGCTCCGCCGCTGCCACCGCCGCCGAGGCCGACGCCGTGGCCGTGGCCCGCGGCCGGGCCACCGGGGCGCCGGAGGTGCGCGGTGAGCACACGCACAGCGAGCCGCCGATGCCGCCGGTGAAGACCGTCGTGCAGCGCTCCTCGGTGCGCGGGCAGATCCTCGACGCGCTGCGTACGGCGCTGGTGTCGGGCGAACTGGTACCCGGCGAGGTCTACTCCGCGCCGGTCCTCGGCGACCGCTTCGGGGTGTCGGCCACGCCGGTGCGCGAGGCCATGCAGCAGCTCGCGATCGAGGGCGCCGTCGAGGTCGTTCCCAACCGCGGCTTCCGGGTCGTCGAGCGGGGCTCCCGCGAACTGGCCGAACTGGCCGAGGTGCGGGCGCTGATCGAGGTGCCGGTGATGCTGCGGCTGGCCCGCACCGTGCCCGCCGAGTGCTGGGCCGCGCTCCTTCCCCTCGCGGAGGAGACGGTACGCGCGGCGTCCTCCGGGTGCGCGGCCGTCTACGCGGAGTCCGACCGCGCCTTCCACCGGGCCGTGCTGGCCCTCTCCGGCAACGAGCAGCTCGTCCGGATCACGGAGGATCTGCACCGCCGTTCCCAGTGGCCGCTCGTCAGCGGTCCGGTCCTGCACGGCCGGGCGAACCTCGTGGCGGACGCGGCCGAACACACGGCGCTGCTCGAGGCGTTGATCGCGCGGGACCTGGACGTGGTGCGCGCGCTGGTGTCCGAGCACTTCGCCGGCGCGGCTTAGAGGTTCTCAGTGCGGCCGGCTTCCGGGTGCGGGCTCGCTGTGGTTGGTCGCGCAGTTCCTCGCGCCCCTGGGGGTGGTCCCGCTGCTTGTCGTGCGGAGCCCTCGGTTACGGGACTCTTCCGGCGGACCTGTGCGCCCATAGGGGCGCGGGGAACTGCGCGACGAGCCCCCACCGGACCGCACCGGCGATGATCCCGCACCCACCCGCAACCGCCCCGCCCCCACCCGCAACCGCCCCACCCCCGAACACCCCGCCCCCGCCCCGCACTACGCGGTAGCCGCTCCCGCGGCCGGTGGGGTCAGTTGGTGGGCCAGCCAGGTGGGGACGCCGCCCAGGAGGCGGAAGAGGCGGCGCGCCTCCTCCCGGAGGCGGGACGCCTCCGGCTCGGACTCCGCGTCGGCCAGGGACGCCAGCGCGGGAGCCGTGCCCACCAGGTACCCCAACTCCTCACGGATGCGCAGGGATTCGGCGAAGCCGTGCCGGGCCTCGGCCAGTTCCCCGTCACGCAGGGCCAGTCCGGCGAGGTGGCGCCACGTGAAGGACAGCAGCAGCGGGTCGGGGTGGGTGGTGGCGCCGGCGTGGGCGCGGCGGTAGGCCGCGCGGGCCGCCTGCGGGGAACGCGCGAGGTTCTCGGCGATCAGCCCGCGCCGGAAGTCCAGCAGGGCCCGTCCCGCCGTCCCCGGAGGGATCAGCGCGGCCGCCCGCCCCAGCGCGGCCCGCGCCTCGTCGGCGCGGTCCCGCACCCCGTGCAGCGTGGCCGCGTAGGCGAGCTGGCCGCGCTCGCACGCGGCGGCCCCCCGCTCCTCGTCGGTGTGCGCCGCCGCCTCGGCCGTGCGCAGCGCGTCCTCCGCCTCCGCCCAGCCCCGCTCGGTGTACAGGCACCGCTCGACCATCAGCGTGGCCCGTTGCAGCGCGGTCGCCGGGGTGTCGTGCGGCAGGAGGGCCGCCGCGTCGGCCCAGCAGGCCCGCGAGCGCAACCGCCACACCGCGGTCTGGAGAGGATCGTCACCGGGGGTCGTTCCGTAACCAGACATGGCGGAATGCGCCACGTTGCCCTCCCCGAGCACGCCGTCGAGCTGTTGAGTGGTGGCGGCATTCCAGCACCAATGCCCGGCCCCGGCCAAGAGGGTGGGTGAAAGATTTCACAAAGTGGCGGGGCGGGGACGTGTCCGGGCCGGACCGCCCCGCACCCCGCTGACCTCAGCTCATGCGCAGTGCCAGGAAGAAATCGAGCTTGTCCTCCAGCCGTGAAAGGTCACGACCCGTCAACTGCTCGATGCGGCCCACCCGGTAGCGCAGCGTGTTGACGTGCAGGTGCAGCCGGGTGGCGCAGCGCGTCCAGGAGCCGTCGCACTCCAGGAACGCCTCCAGCGTCGGGATCAGCTCCGCGCGGTGGCGTCGGTCGTACTCCTTTAGCGGGTCCAGCAGGCGTGCCGTGAAGGCGCGGCGGACGTCGTCCGGGACGAACGGGAGCAGCAGCACGTGCGAGGCCAGCTCCTGGTGGCCGGCGGCGCAGACCCGGCCCGGGCGGGCCGCGGCGACCCGGCGGGCGTGCCGGGCCTCCTCCAGGGCGCCGCGCAGCCCCTCGGCGGAGTGCACGGCCGCGCTGACGCCGAGGGTGAGCCGCCCGTCGTCGGTCAGGCCCGCCGACAGCGGGTCCCGTACGGCCCGGAGCAGCGCGTCGGCGAGCAGGCCGGACTCCGAGCCGTCGTGCTCGGAGGAGACCGCGGGCAGCGGCACCAGGGCGACGGCCTCGTCGCCGGTGTGGGCGACGGCGATGCGGTCCGAGGGCTCCGGGCCCGTGGCCGTCGGGTCGACCAGGACCTCCTCCAGCAGCGACTGGGCGACCGGGCCGCCCTCGCCCTCGGCGCCGTCCCACTCGACGCGGGCCACGACCACCTGCCAGTGCGGGGCCGCCCCGAGTCCGGGCAGCAGCACCGGCGCGGCCACCCGCAGGCGGGCGGCGATCTCGGCGGGCGCGGCGCCCGTCTGCACCAGTTCCAGCACCTCCTGGGCGAGCCGGCGCCGTACCGTGCGCGCCGCGTCCCGGCGGTCCCGCTCGACGGCGATCAGCTGGGTGACGCCCTGGAGCAGGTCCATGCGCTCCTCGGGCCAGTCCCCGGCGTCCGCCTCGACGGCCAGCAGCCAGTCCGACAGGACCGTCTCGCGTATGTCCCGCTCCCCGCGCGGGGAGCGGCCGGAGGAGCGGACCGGGAAGAGGGAGTACGCCGTGCCGTCCAGCACGACCCGGTGGGGCGCGGGCCGGCCCTCACGGGTGGCCGAAAGGTGCTCCGCGGCGAGCCGCGCGCAGGTCTCGGCCGGCAGCTCCGGGCCCGCGACCTTGGAACCGGCGATCAGCCGGCCGGTCGGCGAGAGCACCCAGGCACGCAGGTCCAGGTCGGAGCCGAGCAGGTCCAGGACCACGTCCGGGCCGCCGCCCGCCGGACCCGCGGTCATCATCCGCCGGTGCCGGTCCACCACCGCCGCGAGGTCCCCGGCGCGCTCGCCGGACACCTGCCGTACGACGTGCTCGGTGATCGTCGCGAACGCAACCGACTCGTCCACCGCGAACAGCGGCAGCCGGTGCCGGGCGCAGGCCAGCACCAGGTCGTCCGGCACGTCGCTGAGCTCGGCCTCGCCGGCCGCCAGCGCGGCCACCCCGGCCTGCACCAGGATCCGTACGAACGCCTCGGAGTCGCCGGCGTCCCGGCGCCAGGCCAGGCCCGTCAGCACCAGCTCGCCGCCGGAGAGATAGCGGCTCGGGTCGCGCAGGTCGGTGGTCATGACACCGCGTACCGCGCGGTCCAGTTCGTCCTCGCCGCCGAGCAGCCGCAGGCCCAGCGCGTCGGTGTCCAGCAGTGCGCGCAGCCGCATCTCGTCGCCGCCGTTCTTTGTCTAGAAATCTACGATGAGTCTTGTCGGGTGACGGGGGGAGCGGTCCGGCGCAGGGGCGCGCGGGCCGTACTCCGGGTCGTCCGGCCGTGCCCTGCGTCTCCAGAGGAAACGTTTCCTGAGGAAAACGGAGAGGTTACCGATGACCTCCGTTCATACGAATCTACAAGATTACCGTTGTGGCCAGCCAACTCCTTCATGGTTTCGGTGACTGACCCTGCCGGAGTACGCGGCGGTGTACTGAGTCCGCGCCGCGTGAACAGGTCATGGACGAGCCGGGTCCGCAGGACGGGGATCGGCTCGGTCCGCACGGCCCACAACACGAAGAAGAGAGCCGGTCATGGACTTCCTTCGCCCCGCCAGCTGGGAGGAGGCGCTCGCCGCGAAGGCCGAGCACCCCGCGGCTGTGCCGATCGCGGGTGGCACCGATGTGATGGTCGAGATCAACTTCGACCACCGCAGGCCCGAGTACCTGATGGACCTCGACCGCGTCGGCGATCTCCACGAGTGGGAGGTGGGCGCCGACACCGTACGGCTGGGCGCGTCCGTGCCGTACACCAGGATCATGGAGCACCTCCGTGCCGAGCTGCCGGGCCTCGCGCTCGCCTCGCACACGGTCGCCTCCCCGCAGATCCGCAACCGCGGCGGCGTCGGCGGCAACCTCGGCACGGCCTCGCCCGCCGGCGACGCCCACCCCGCCCTGCTCGCCGCCGGCGCGGAGGTCGAGGCCGAGTCGGCGGCCCGCGGCATCCGGATGATCCCGATCGACGCGTTCTACACCGGCGTCAAGCGCAACGCGCTCCGGCCGGACGAACTGATCCGCGCCGTGCACATCAGGAAGGCCGACGGCCCGCAGCAGTTCTCCAAGGTCGGCACCCGCAACGCCATGGTCATCGCCGTCTGCGCCTTCGGCCTCGCGCTGCACCCGCAGACGCGCACCGTACGCACCGGCATCGGCTCGGCCGCGCCCACGCCGGTACGGGCCACGACCGCCGAGGAGTTCCTGAACGCTGCCCTGGAGGAGGGCGGCTTCTGGGACGGCGGTCAGACCCTCCCCCCGTCGGTCCTCAAGCAGTTCGCGGACCTGTGCTCCGCCGCCTGCAACCCGATCGACGACGTACGCGGCACCGCGAGCTACCGCCGCCGCGCGGTCGGCGTCATGGCCCGCCGGACGCTCACCTGGACCTGGGAGTCCTACCGCGGCGGCCGCCGTGCCGCCTTTCCGGAAGGGGGCGCCGCCTGATGCGCGTCAATCTCACCGTCAACGGACGCCCGCAGGAGGCCGACGACGTCTGGGAGGGCGAGTCCCTGCTGTACGTCCTGCGCGAACGTCTCGGCCTGCCCGGCTCCAAGAACGCCTGTGAACAGGGCGAGTGCGGATCCTGCACCGTCCGCCTGGACGGCGTACCGGTGTGCGCGTGCCTGGTCGCGGCCGGCCAGGCCGAGGGCCGCGAGGTCGTCACCGTCGAGGGCCTCGCGGAGTACGCCAGGCAGCGGTCCCACGCGACCGACGGGACCGACGCGACCGACGCGCCCGGCACGTCACTCGGCGAGCCCGGCACGTCACTGGACGAGGCCAGGCGCTGGGAGGCCAGGCCGGCCGCCGAGGCGCCCGACGCCCTCTCCCCGGTCCAGCAGGCGTTCATCGACGCGGGCGCCGTCCAGTGCGGCTTCTGCACCCCGGGCCTGCTCGTCGCCGCCGACGAGATGCTGGAGCGCACCCCCGACCCGACCGACGCGGACATCCGCGAGGCACTGTCGGGCAACCTGTGCCGCTGCACGGGCTACGAGAAGATCATGGACGCGGTCCGCCTCGCGGCCGCCCGGCAGTCCGAGGGGGTCTGACATGCCACCCCGCAGGCCCACCGCCGCTGCCGCCAGGGACCGCGCGCCCGCCGGCGCCCCCACGAAGATCACGCAGGGCTCCCGGACCAAGGGCGGCGTCGGCGAGTCCACGCTGCGCCCCGACGGCATCCTCAAGGTCACCGGCGAGTTCGCGTACGCGTCCGACATGTGGCACGAGGACATGCTGTGGGGCCAGATCCTGCGCTCCACCGTCGCGCACGCCGAGATCGTGTCGATCGACACGGCCGAGGCCCTCGCCCTCCCCGGCGTCCACGCCGTCATGACCTACGACGACCTGCCCACCGACGCGCGCACCTACGGACTGGAGATCCAGGACACCCCCGTCCTCGCCCACGGCAAGGTCCGCCACCACGGCGAACCCGTCGCCATCGTCGCCGCCGACCACCCGGAGACGGCCCGTCGCGCCGCCGCCAAGATCAGGGTCGAGTACCGGGAACTGCCCGTCATCACCGACGAGGCCTCCGCGACCGCCCCGGACGCGGTCCTCGTCCACGAGCACCGCACCGATCACCACAGCCGTCACGTCCCGCACCCGAACATCGTCCACCGCCAGCCGATCGTCCGCGGCGACGCGGCGGCGGCCGCCCGGCGGGCCGACGTGATCGTGACCGGCGAGTACACCTTCGGCATGCAGGACCAGGCCTTCCTCGGCCCCGAATCCGGCCTCGCCGTCCCCGAGGAGGACGGCGGCGTCCACCTCTACATCGCCACCCAGTGGCTGCACGCCGACCTGCGCCAGATGGCGCCCGTCCTCGGCCTGCCCGAGGACAAGGTCCGCATGACCCTGTCGGGCGTCGGCGGAGCCTTCGGCGGCCGCGAGGACCTGTCGATGCAGATCCACGCCTGCCTGCTCGCCCTGCGCACCGGCAAGCCCGTGAAGATCGTCTACAACCGCTTCGAGTCCTTCTTCGGACACGTGCACCGGCACCCGGCGAAGCTCACCTACGAGCACGGAGCCACCAGGGACGGCAAGCTCACGCACGTCAGGGCCCGCATCGTCCTGGACGGCGGCGCGTACGCGTCCTCCTCCCCGGCGGTGGTGGGCAACGCCGCCTCACTAGGGGTGGGACCGTACGTCGTCGACGACGTCGACATCGAGGCCCTCGCGCTCTACACCAACAACCCGCCCTGCGGCGCCATGCGCGGCTTCGGCGCGGTCCAGGCCTGCTTCGCCTACGAGGCGCAGATGGACAAGCTGGCGAAGCGCCTCGGCATGGACCCGGTGGAGTTCCGGCAGCGCAACGCGATGGAGCAGGGCAGCCTCCTGCCGACCGGACAACGGGTCGACTCCCCGGCCCCGGTCGCCGAACTCCTGCGCCGCGTCAGGGCGATGCCCCTGCCGCCCGAACGCCAGTGGGAGTCCAGCGAGGGCGCCGACGTACGGCAGCTGCCCGGCGGTCTGTCCAACACCACCCACGGCGAGGGCGTCGTACGGGGGATCGGCTACGCGGTCGGCATCAAGAACGTCGGCTTCTCCGAGGGCTTCGACGACTACTCCACCGCCAAGGTGCGCATGGAGGTGGTGGGCGGCGAACCCGTCGCCACCGTGCACACCGCGATGGCGGAGGTCGGCCAGGGCGGGGTCACCGTCCACGCACAGATCGCCCGTACCGAACTCGGCGTCTCCCAGGTGACCATCCACCCCGCCGACACCCAGGTGGGCAGCGCCGGTTCGACCTCCGCCTCCCGGCAGACGTACGTCACCGGCGGCGCCGTACGGCACGCCTGCGAGCTGGTCCGCGAGCAGGTCCTGGAGCTGGGCCGGCGCCGGTTCGGCAGCTACCACCCCGCCTGGGCCACCGCCGAACTCCTGCTGGAGGGCGGCAAGGTCGTCACCGACGCGGGCGAGGTGCTCGCCGGCCTGGCGGACGTCCTCGGCGACGAGGCCGTCGAGGTCGAGGAGGAATGGCGGCACCGGCCGACCGAGCCCTTCGACCTGCGCACCGGCCAGGGCAACGGGCACGTCCAGTACTCCTTCGCCGCGCACCGCGCGGTCGTCGAGGTCGACACCGAACTCGGCCTGGTCAAGGTGATCGAACTGGCCTGCGCCCAGGACGTCGGCAAGGCCCTCAACCCGCTCTCCGTCACCGGGCAGATCCAGGGCGGTACGACCCAGGGTCTGGGCATCGCCGTCATGGAGGAGATCGTCGTCGACCCGAAGACGGCGAAGGTGCGCAACCCGTCGTTCACGGACTACCTGATCCCGACCATCCTCGACACGCCGAGCATCCCCGTCGACCTCCTCGAACTCGCCGACCACAACGCCCCGTACGGCCTGCGCGGCGTCGGCGAGGCCCCCACCCTGTCGTCCACACCGGCCGTCCTCGCGGCGATCCGGGACGCGACCGGGCTGGAGCTCGACCGTACGCCGGTACGGCCCGAACACCTCACGGGGCCATGACCCTCCGGGGCCTCGGCCGGCGCACGTCCGGGGCCGTGACTCCCGCGCGCGTGCGGTGCGCGGGAGACGTCCCCCGCCGAACTCCCGCTGTCGCGCGATCCCGTGAGGAGGCCGAGAGATGCTGGACATCGCCGAGGAACTGAACCGGTGGGCCGAGCAGGGCCGTGACTTCGCCGTCGCCACCGTGGTGGCCGTCGGCGGCAGCGCCCCGCACGGGCCCGGCGCCGCCCTCGCGGTGGACGCCGACGGCGCCGCCCTCGGCTCGGTCTCCGGCGGGTGCGTGGAGGGTGCCGTGTACGAGCTGTGCCGGCAGGCGCTCCAGGACGGCGAGACCGTGCTGGAGCGCTTCGGGTACAGCGACGCGGACGCCTTCGCCGTCGGCCTGACCTGCGGCGGCGTCATCGACGTCCTCGTCACGCCGGTCCGCGCGGCCGACGCCGCCCGGCCGGTGCTCGCGGCGACGCTGTCGGCGGCCGCGCGGGGGGAGACGGCGGCGCTCGCGCGGATCGTGGCGGGCCCGGCCGAGCTGCTGGGCCGCGCCCTGCTCGTGCGCCGCGACGGCACCTCGGACAGCGCCTACGACGGCTCCCGCGACCGTTTCCCCCACGGCTCCCACAGTGCCCGTAGTGCGCACAGCTCACACGGCTCCTACGACGGCGGCTTCGGCGTCCACCCCGAGCTGGACCGGACCGTCGCCGCCGAGGCCGGTGCCTTCCTGGACGCGGGCCGCACCGGCACCCTGGAGGTCGGTGAGCAGGGCGCGCGCTGCGGCTCCCCGCTCACCGTCCTGGTCGAGTCCTCCGTCCCCCCGCCCCGGATGATCGTGTTCGGCGCGATCGACTTCGCGGCGGCCCTGGTCAGGGTGGGGAAGTTCCTCGGCCACCACGTCACGGTGTGCGACGCCCGCCCCGTGTTCGCCACCCGGGCCCGCTTCCCCGAGGCCGACGAGATCGTCGTCGACTGGCCGCACCGGTACCTGGAGCGCACCGAGACCGACGGCCGTACCGTCCTGTGCGTCCTCACCCACGACGCCAAGTTCGACGTACCGCTGCTGCGGCTGGCCCTGCGCCTGCCGGTCGCCTACGTCGGTGCGATGGGATCCCGGCGCACCCACCTCGACCGCTGCGAGCGCCTGCGCGAAGCCGGCGCCACCGAACTGGAGCTGGCCCGCCTGCGTTCCCCGATCGGCCTCGACCTCGGTGCCCGGACCCCGGAGGAGACGGCGCTGTCCATCGCGGCGGAGATCGTCGCCGACCGGCGGGGCGGGAGCGGGCTGTCGCTCACCGGGGCGCACACCCCGATCCACCGGGACACGGCCGCACGGCCGGCGGTCCGGATCGGGTCGGTGGCCTGAGGCCGCCCGAGACCGCCTGAGGCGGCCTCAGGGCACCTGAGGCCCCGCCGGGGCGCCCGAGGGTGCCCGAGGCGCCAGAGGCCGGAGGGGACGAGCCGGCGGGGGCAGGGAGCGGCGGCAGAGGGCCGCAGGGCGCCGAAAAGCGCTTGCCGCCCGCCGCCACCCCTGTGCTTGCATGGGCCCATGGTGTCCACCGACCGGTTGTCGGCCTTCGCGGCCCTGTCCCTCCTGCTCATCGTGGTGCCCGGCCCCAGCGTGCTGTTCGTGGTCGGGCGGGCGCTGGCGCACGGGCGCCGGGCGGCGCTGACCACCGTCGTGGGCAACACGATCGGCGCCTACGTGCTCGTCGTGGCCGTGGCGCTCGGCATCGGATCGATCGTGGAGCGCTCGGTACTGGTCTTCACGGTGCTGAAGCTCGCCGGCGCCGCCTACCTGGTGTACCTCGGCGTGCGGGCATGGCGGCAACGCGGTTCGCTGCGGGCCGCGTTCGCGGAGTCCGGCGGCCCGGCGCACGGCGGCCTGCGCACGCTGGGGGAGGGGTTCGCGGTCGGCGTGGCCAACCCCAAGACGATGGTCTTCTTCGCCGCCGTCCTGCCCCAGTTCGTGAGCCGCGACCAGGGGCACGTCCCGGCCCAGATGCTGCTGCTCGGCCTGGTCTTCAACGCCATCGCCCTCGCCTCCGACAGCGTCTGGGGGCTGGGCGCCTCGGCCGCCCGCGACTGGTTCGCCCGCTCGCCCCGGCGGCTCGCGGCCGTCGGCGGAGTGGGCGGACTGGCGATGGTCGGCCTGGGGGTGACGGTCGCGGTGACCGGCCGCAAGGACTGACCGGGTCCTTCGGCATCACCCGGCAGGGACCCGGCGCTCCGGCTCACTCCTTCCTGAGCAGCTGGTTCACCGCCCGCCCGAACACCGTGCGCGCCGTTCCCTCCACCACGCCGTCGAAGGCGCCGGGCAGGAAGCGGATCCGCAGGTCCTCCCGCCACAGCACACGGGTACGGCCACCGGGCCCCGGCCTGACCTCGATCGCGGCCCAGCCCAGGACCACCCGGCCACGCTTCTCCAGGTGGCACAGCCCCGGCTCGCCGTCGGCCGGCGGATGCCAGAGCGTCACCTCCATCGGGTCCTCGAAGACGAACGGCCCGATGCCCGAGCGGGCCACGACACGGGTGCCCTCGCGGGTCGGCCCGGGGGTGAGCACGGTGACGTGGGTCAGCGGTACCACGTCACCGTGGCGGGGCCAGTCCGTGAGCCGCCGCCACGCCTCGTCGAGGGGGAGCGGCACCGTACGTTCAAGCGTGAAGAGGGGCACGGCACGATCGTAGGGAATCGTGGCCCGCCACCAGCGCGTTGGCCGCCGCCTCACCTGCCTGGCGGACAGTCCGCGGTACGACGTTCGTACCGTCGCTCGCCGACTCCGGGACGGCGGCTTCGCCGGGACTCCGGCCTCCCGGGCGCGAGGGGCACGGGCCGACAGCTATACACGGTGTTCATAGTATGTGTGTACGAATCCTCGCCCTGGCTGCTCGCCCCCGGACCGGGTGAGCGCCGCGAGGCGGCGCCGTAGCACCATGGAGGTACGAAGGCGGAAAGGACCTCTGCGGAGAGGACGGGCCCATGCGTTTCCGGGACCGCGCCGAGGCCGGCCGGGAACTCGCCGGCCTGCTCAAGGACCTGCACGACCGCGGGGAACTCCCCGACCCCGTCGTCCTGGCCCTGCCCCGCGGGGGGATCGCCGTCGCCGGGCCGGTCGCCCGCGCCCTCGGGGCCCCGCTCGACGTGCTCGTCGTCCGCAAGATCGGCGCTCCGCACCACGAGGAGTTCGCCGTCGGCGCGCTCGCCGCCGACGACCCGCCCCTCTTCGACCTCGCCACCCTCGCCCGTCTCGGCCTGACCGAGGGGCGGCTCGCCTCCGTGGTGGAGCGGGAGCGGCGGGAACTGCGGCGCCGCGAGCGCCGCTACCGGGGCGACCGCCCGCCCCTCGACCTGACGGGCCGTACGGTGATCGTCGTCGACGACGGCCTCGCCACCGGCGCCACCGCCCGCGCCGCCCTGCGCCATGCGCGCCGTCGGCAGCCGGCCCGGCTCGTCCTCGCCGTCCCCGTAGGTGCCCCGGAGTCCGTCGCCCTGCTGGCCGCAGAGGCCGACATGGTGGTCTGTCCGCTCCGGCCGGCCGGTTTCTGCGCGGTCGGTCAGTGGTACGACGACTTCGCACAACTGACCGACGCGGAAGTGCTCGACGCGCTCGACGCGCCGCACACCGACTGAGCCCCCAGGGAGTGCGCATGCCCGCACTGAACGCGGCCGAGGCGCGCCGCCGCTTCACCACGGCGCGCGTGGCCCGCCTGGCCACGACCGACGCGACGGGCCGCCCCCATCAGGTCCCGGTCGTCTTCGCCCGGCACACCGAAGGCGGCACCGATCGCATCGTCACCGCGGTGGACCACAAGCCCAAGACGACCACCGACCTCAAGCGGCTCGCCAACATCGCCGCCCACCCCTCGGTCTGCCTCCTCGCCGACGCCTACGACGAGGACTGGGACCAGCTGTGGTGGGCCCGCGTCGACGGCGAGGCATGTGTCCTCCCGCCGCCGCCGGCCCGGCCCGACCCGGCCGACGCGCCGGGCGAGGCCGAAGACGCGGGAGCACTGCCCCGCGACCCCGGCACGGCCGGCCCGGCCGACGAGGCCCGCCCGACCGACGCTGCCGACGCGGCCGTACGACACGCGTACGAGACCGCCGTCGAGGCCCTCCGGGCGAAGTACCCGCAGTACCGTGACCGTCCGCCGACCGGACCGGTCATCGCTGTCACCGTACGGCGGTGGACGGGATGGGAGGCGCGCCGGCCGGGCTCGGGCGGCTGAGCCCGGCGTCCGAGCCCGCGCGCTTTCGTCGGCGGACCCGACCCACAGGACAGGCCCCGGGAGGGGCGCTCGGAGGTCCGGTCCGGACCCCTCGGGCCGCCCCGCGCTCTTCAGCCCGCCCTCCTCAGCCCTGTCCCCAGAGCGCCCCCAGCCCTCGCCCCTGCGCGCGGCCCGCCTCCGCGGCCGGGCGGCGGGTGGCGGGGTCAAGGGGGTTGTCGCCGATGGCCTCCAGCGATGCCTCGTCGGGGGCGACGACCGCCACCTCGGCGCCCCGGGCTCGGAGTTCCTCGATCGCGCGCTCCACGGGCCGTTCGCTGGGGAAGGGCTCGGTGACGCCCATCGGGACGACGACCAGCACCCGGTCGGCGCCGGCGGCGTAGTCGGCGTTCGCCATCGAGCGGACACCGCCGTCGACGTAGCGGCGGCCGTCGATGGAGACCGGGGGCCAGACGCCCGGCACGGCGCAGCTCGCGGCGACGGCGTCGACGAGCGGTACGCCGGAGTCCTTGTCGAAGACACGGGGCTCGCCGCTCCCGGCGTCGACGGCGACGACCTTCAGCGCGCGCCCCGGCCAGGTGCGCGACGGCAGCCGGGACTCGATCACCGCGAGGCGCTCCGGTTCGGAGACGGTACGGGCCGCCAGCGCCACGCGTCCTACCGCGCGCCGCATCTCCGGCACCGACGCGGCGGCGCCCAGTGCGGCGCCGATCTCCGCGGCGAACTTCTCCAGGTCCATCTCGGCCATGATCTCGGCGGACTGCAGCGCGGGGTCCACCTGCCGGGCGTACAGCTCCTCCAGGCCGAGTCCGCTGCCCACCTGGGCCGCGACGGCCGCCCCCGCGGACGTACCCACCAGCAGACCGGCCCCGGTCACGTCCTGCCCGCCGTCGGCGAGCCCCGCCAGCAGTCCGGTGATCCAGGCGATCCCGCCCACACCGCCACCGCCCAGCACCAACGCCTCGCTCATACACGCTCCTTGAAGTCCGTGAACCCGTCGACGGCCCTCCGGTGAGGACGCCGGACCCGGCCGCGAGCGTTCCATCAGGGGTCCTGTCAGAGCCAGTCGCGGCGCTTGAAGACGAGGTACAGGGTCGTGCAGACGACGCCCATCAGCCCGATCGCGAACGGGTAGCCCAGCCACCAGTGCAGCTCCGGCATATGGGCGAAGTTCATGCCGTAGATGGTGCCGACGAGTGTCGGCGCGAACAGGATGGCCGCCCAGCTGGAGATCTTCTTGACCTCCTCGTTCTGCTCGAACCCCGCCTCCGCCAGCGCCCGCATCTCCGCGTTCTGCTGCTGGGTGACCAGCGTCGCGTTGACGGTGAGGATGTCGGTGAGTGCCTGGCGGAAGACGTCGACGCGTTCGCTGATGTGCGTGACGTGGTCGGCGACGTCCCGCAGGTAGCGCTGGAGTTCCTCGTCGGTCTCGTACTTGGCGAAGCCCGCCATCAGGCCGTGCAGCATGCCCACGAGCGGGCGGGTGGCCCGCTGGAACTCGACCGTCTCGCGGGAGAGTTCGTAGATGCGCCGGGAGACCTCGGGGTCGCCGCGGAAGACCTCGGTCTCGATCTCGTCGATGTCGTTCTGCACCCCGGCGACGACCGGCGCGTACCCGTCGACCACCGCGTCGAGGATCGCGTACAGGACCGCCTCCGGACCCAGCGCCAGCAGTTCGGGGGAGTCCTCCATGCGGCGGCGGACCGCGGACAGGTCCGGGGCCGCGCCGTGCCGGACCGTGATGACGAAGTCGGGGCCCACGAAGACGTGCAGTTCCCCGAAGTCGACCTCCTCCGACGCGTCCAGGTAGCGGGCGGCGCGCAGGACCACGAACAGCGTGTCGCCGTACCTCTCCAGTTTCGGCCGCTGATGCGCCTCCATCGCGTCCTCGACCGCGAGCGGATGCAGGTCGAACTCGGCCGCCAGCGACAGGAGTTCGTCCTCCGTGGGGCGGGCGAGGCCGATCCACGCCATGCCGGCCGGCCGCTCGCGCAGCTCGCGGAAGGTCTCGGCGAGGCCGGCGGGGGAGGAGACGCGGACACCGTCCCGGTACAGGGCCGCCTGGACGACGCTCGCGGGCCCGGCCGGCTCCTCGGGCTGCCCCTGGGCCGCCCCGGGCTCGCCCGCCCCCGGCTGCGGTGACGCGGGGGCGCGGCGCCGGACCGGCCTCCGGCCGCCGTTCCTGCCGCCGTCGCGGCCGCCGTTCCTGCCGTCAGGACGCTCGGGCATCGGCTGCCTCTCCGTCGAACCTGCGTACGCCGTGATCACGAAGCGGGGTACGTGCAGGATAGCGGCGGCCCGGCGCACCGGGGGGCGTGAAACGTACGCGGGGAAGGCGCGTCGCACGCCCGTGAAGGACGCCGAGCGTGTGGAGATGGATAGGGAGGCGCTGCGGGCCGCTCGTGGTCGCTCGCAGCGCCCCCCTGGCTGTCACCCGAGGGAGGCTCGGGAAGTGTTCCGGGTCAGGAGTTGACCTGTGCGGTCACCAGGTCCGAGAAGGTGGTCAGCCGGGTGTAGACACCCGGGAAACCGGCCTCCGCGCACCCCTCTCCCCAGGAAGTGATCCCTGCCAGGGCGCCCCCGATGAGCAGGGGACCGCCGCTGTCGCCCTGGCAGGTGTCTACGCCGCCGGACGTGTATCCGGCGCAAACCATGTCGGTCTGGACGAAGTCCGAACCGTAGGAGCTCTGGCAGCTCGAGTCGGACACGACCGGGACGGTCGCGGTCCGCAGCTGGTTGGAGGAGCTGCCGTTCTCCGATGTGGTGCCCCAGCCGAGGATCCGGGCCGTGGTGCCGGCCGCGTAGACGCCCGTCTGGGAGGAGGAGACGTACGACGCCGGCGTGTACGGCATCGACGTCGAAAGGGTCAGTACGGCCACGTCGTCGCCGTTGGTGGCGTCGGTGTAGTCAGGGTTGATCCAGATCTTGCTGACCCGGCTCACGGTGCCGTTGGTGCCGTTGAGGTAGGTGCGGCCGCCGACCACGCGGACACTCCCGGTCGACTCGCCGACCATGCAGTGCGCGGCCGTCACGACCTTCTTGGCCGCGACCAGGGTGCCACCGCAAAACTGGTTACCGGAGGCGTCCGTGATCTGCATCATGAACGGGTACGCGGTCGTGGTCGTGGTGGTACCGCCCACGATGGGCTGGGGGGCGGCGCTCGCGGTGGGGGCGACGAGCAGCGCGGTCGTGGCCGCCGCGGCGGCGGCCGCCACGGTCATGGCGGTCTTTCTGGCACCTCTGAGCCCGAACATGAGTCTCCTCAGTGAGGGTTGCCGGTGGGGTTCGCACGGGTGTGGGGGGTAGAGCACGGGGCGGCGGACCGACCCCGTGTGCCCGGGCGAGCGGCACGCCCTTACGCTAGGACCCGGAACTCCCGCCTCCCAATGAGGGAACCCCCTAGGGGGGCAGGGGAGGGAAAACCCTCGGTCCGGCTCAGTTAACCGGGGGCGGGGTCACTTCGCTCGGCGACCTGCCGCCAATCGGACGATGTCCACCCGCGACCGGATCCCCAGCTTGCGGTAGACCCGGGTCAGGGTCGCCTCCACCGTCTTGACACTGACGAACAGCCGGGCGGCTATCTCCCGGTTGGTGGCTCCCTCCATGACCAGCGCGGCGACCTGACGCTCCATCGAGGCCAGCGGGGCCAGGGCGTCCAGCGCGTCCGGCACCTCGACGGCGGGTCCGGGCTCGGGCGTGGCACGGGCTTCGTCCACTTGGCGCAGCCACGGCAGCGCCCGGCAGCGCCGGAACAGCCGGGTGGCCTCGTCGTACGCCGCCGTCCGCCTGTTCCCGCTGTCCGTCCGCCTGCCGTCCCCGCCCTCGGCCGGCCCGATCCCGTCCTCCGCGCGGCCGCCGCCGTCCTCCGCGCGCCGGGCGCGCAGCCGGGCCAGGGCGAACGCGGCCCGCGCCTCCTCCAGGCCGTAGCCGAGCTTGGCGAGCCGGTCCTGAGCGGACGTCAGCTGGGCGACGGCGGCCTCCTGGTCGCCGCGGGCGGCCCGGACCAGGGCCTCGGCCCGGTCGAGGACGGCGAGCACGCTCTCCCGGCCGAGCCGGAGGGCGTGCTCGCGGCTGGCGTCGATGAGGTCCTGGGCCTCGGCCGGTTCACCGATACGGACCAGCGCCTCGGCGAGGTCACCGTGCCAGCGGCCGCGCGCCGGGTCGGTGATGCCGAGGTCCCGCTCCAGCCGGCGCACCCGGCGCAGCGAGCGGACCGTGCCCGAGGGATCGCCGGCCACCAACTGGGCGTAGCCGAGAGCGGCCAGGGCCCGGGACAGGTACATCTGGTCGCCGTCCTCCTCGGCGTGCTCCACCGCCTCCCGGGCCAGGGCCAGGGCACGGTCCACGTCCCCGCCCGAGGCCTCGGCCAGCGAGGTGAGCATCGCCGAGGCGGTCTCCCCGATCCCGGAGTCCCGGGCCAGCCGGAGGCTGTCGCGGGCCAGTTCCAGGGCGCGCCCGCAGTGCCCGGCGTGCAGCTCGGTCTCGGCCAGCCCGCGCAGGAAGTGCACCTCGCTCTCCACCGAGCCTCGCCGGCGCACCTCGCCCAGCAGCGCGGTCACCGTCGTCCGGGCCTCGCCCAGCTGGTCGCCCATGACCAGCCAGCGGAACCGGGCGCTGCCCGCGCCGTTGTGATGGCACGCCACCCGGGGATCCTGGGGCTCCTTCAGGGCACGCTTGATGGTGCGCGGGGCCTCCGGATGACCCATCAGGGTCTCCGTCTGCGCCTGGAAGGCCAGCGCGAGCAGCTCGGTGCGCCGGTCGGCGCCGCGCGCGGCGAGGTCGGCCGCGTGCGCGGCGGCCTCGCGGGCCTCGGTGAAGTCGCCCTCCACGATCAGCGCCCGCCAGGCCAGCTGGTAGTGCACGAGGGCCAGCAGCCGCGGGTCGTCCCCGGCGTCGGCGAGCGCCTGCGGGAAGACCGAGTCGACCACGGCCATGGTGTGGCCCGCGGTGTCGATGACGATCATCCAGGCCCGCACCCGCTCGGCGGGCACACTCGACCGGCTGAGCACCTCGCGGGCGATGTCCCGGGCCAGATCGACCTCGCCCGCGGTGATCGCGTCCTCGGCGGCCTGGAGCCGGCGCTCCTCGGGACCGGGGCGGCTGTCGGCGGGGGTTCGCCGGGCCGCGAGCAGCCCCAGCTGGGCCGCCACCGACGGGGCGCCCCGGTCCCGGGCGAGGGTCGCGGCCCCGGCGAGCCGGGCCGCCACCTCCGGGTCGGTGCCGGCGGTGGCCAGGGCCAGGTGCCGGGCCCGTTCGATCGGGTCGGAGGCCGCGGTGGACAACGCGGCGTGCGCGGCCCGCCGTTCCGGCGCGGGCGCCTCCGCGTACAGCGCGGCGGAGATGAGCGGGTGCGCGAACCGTACGGCCGGGGCGTCCGGCTCGGTGGCGAGCAGCCCGAGTTCGGCGGCCTGGGCGCACTCGGCCTCGGCGTTCTCCCGGCCGGCCGCGTGCAGCAGCGCCGGGGTGGGCCGGGCGCCGGCGCTGGCCACCAGCAGGGTGCGGCGGGCCTCGACCGACAGCATGTCCAGCCGGCTGAGCACCAGCGCGCGCAGCGAGGTCGGCACCGGCAGCGGCTCGCCCGGCCGGGGCGGGGTGGGGCTGTCGGCGAGGGCGCGGCCGAGTTCCAGGGCGAACAGCGGGTTGCCGCCGCTGGTGCGGTGGATCTCGCGGACGGTGGAGCGGGGCAGGCCGCCGTGACCGCGGTGGTCGAGCAGCCGCGCCACCTGGGTGCGGTTCAGCGGGCCGAGGCGGACGGCGACGGTGCCCGGCGGGCAGGCGCGCAGGTGGCGGTCGTACTCCTGGCTCTGCGGTCCCTCCGTGCGGACCGCGCACAGCAGTTGCACCGGGGTGCCCTCCAGGCGGCGGGCGGCGAAGCCGAGCAGTTCGGCGCTGGCCGGGTCCAGCCACTGCAGGTCGTCGGCGACGACCAGCACCGGACCCCGGGCGGCGAGCGTGCGCAGCGCGGAGAGCACCGCCAGGCGCAGGGCGAGGCCGTCGCGCAGGAGGCTGGACTCGCCGCGGCCGGTCAGCGCCGACTCCAGGGCGGTGCGCTGGGCGACGGGCAGCCGCGGCGCGACCTCGTCGAGGACCAGGCCGAGGAGGTCGGCGAGGGCGAGGAAGGGGAGGTGCGATTCGGACTCCGTCGCGGAGCAGCGCAACACCGTGCGCGCCGTCGCGCCGTATTCCTCGGCCAATGCCCGCAGGACGGTCGATTTCCCAATTCCGGCGGGGCCGTGGAGCAGCACACTGCCCCCGGAGGCGATTTGCTCCCGTGCGCTCGCGAACAGCTCCTCGCGGCCGATGACCAGGTCGGGGCGGCATCGGGCAGGCTCCTGGAAGTCCCGTCGCACGGTCACCGCTCCCCTCGTGTGTCGTGTTCGGGCCAAATTCTAGGCAACGATCCCTGAAATTCGGACGGAAGCCCTGGTGAGGGAAATAACAAACGGGCAAGGGGAATTCAAAGCGACGGCACGCGCGCGCCCGGGTTTCCGCGCGGTCGTCACCACCACAGCCGTCACCACAGCCGTCACCACAGCCGTCACCACGGTCGTCACCGCCACGGTCATCATCACCACGGTCGTCACCGCCTTGGCCGCCATCACCAGGTTGTCACCGCCACGACCGCCCCGACCGCTCTCGCCGCCCCGACCGCTCTCGCCGCCCCGACCGCCCTCGCGGCCCCGGCCGGTCCGGCGCACGGCCCCGGCTACGGCAGCAGCCCGGCCCGGCGTGCCGCGGTCACCGCCTCCCCTCGTGTGTGCGCGCCCAACTTGCGCATCGCCGAGCGCAGATACCCCTTCACCGTCTCCGGACGCAGCCCCAGCCGCTCGGCCACGACCGCGTTGGTGGCGCCCGCCGCCACCCAGGACAGCACGTCCAGCTCGCGCGGCGCCAGGCTCACGCCGACGGACGGCCCCGGCGCGGTCAGCAAACCGCAGGCCGCCAGCAGTTCGCCCCGCAGACCGGGATCGACGATCCGGGGCGCGAGCGCCCGCAGCGCCGCATGCGCCTCGCGCACCTGCTCCCACCCGGCCCCCGCGCCCCGGGGTCCGTCGGCCGGCTCCGGCCGGGCCGCCGCCAGCAGCCCCCGTGCCTCGTCCCGCACCAGCAGCGCCTGTTCCACGTCCCGCGCCGCCGCCACCGCGGCGTTCAGGGTCCGGTCGCCCAGCGGCTGGGCCGTGCGCAGCGCGCCGTAGAGCACCCCGCGCACCCGCCGCCGTACGACCACCGGCACCGCCAGCACGGAACGGATGCCCTCGACGGCCACCGGAAGGTCGTACTCGTGACTGATCTGCCGCGAGTGCGAATAGTCCGTGACGGCGCACGGACGGGCCAGCGCGACGGCCTTGCCGCCCAGCCCGCTGCCGGAGGTCACCGCGAGCGAGCGCAGGGCGGCGGTGGCCGTGCCGCTCAGTTCGCTGATGCGGATCCGCGGCCGGCCGGAGTCGATCAGCCCCCCGAACGCGACAGGAAGCCCCGTCGTCCGCCGCAGCCGGGCCAGCGCACCACCGAACTCCTCCGCGGCCACGGTCTCTGCTGCCACCACATCGCTCCTTCGGCGCGGCCGTCCCGTTCGGTCCCACCGGGCCTGTCCTGCGGATCTCGCCGGGGCCGCGGGGCGAAGTCCGGCACAGTGGGTGGAGCCGGCCCGATCCGGAAGACAGGCCCTACCCCCGTTCGGGGGTGGTGAGACCCGCATCACGGATTAGACGATGCCAGAGAGCCGCCCGGCAATGGTCCGGAACCCGGGAGCGGGCCCAACCGGTCGAAAACAGGCCGGAGGCGACCGCGCCCATGAGCCAAGGAGGACGGATGACCACGGCGACGGAGGCGTTCCGCAGCGCCCGGGACTTCCTGCTGGAACACCGCGAGGACTATGCCACCGCCTACGGCGGCTTCCGCTGGCCGCGCCCCGGGCACTTCAACTGGGCGCTGGACTGGTTCGACGTGATCGCCGCGGGCAACGACCGGACCGCGCTGCACATCGTCGAGGAGGACGGCGGCGAGACCCGGCTCTCCTTCGCCGAGCTGTCCGAGCGCTCGGACCGGGTCGCCAACCACCTGCGCGCCCGGGGCGTCGCGGCCGGCGACCGCGTCCTGGTCATGCTCGGCAACCAGGCGGAGCTGTGGGAGACCGCGCTGGCCGCGATGAAGCTGCGCGCCGTGGTCATCCCGGCGACCCCGCTGCTCGGGCCCGCGGACCTGCGTGACCGCGTCGAGCGGGGCCGGGTGAAGCACGTGATCGCACGGGCCGAGGACGCCGCCAAGTTCGCGGACGTGCCCGGTGCCTACACCCGTGTCGCGGTCGGCGGCCGGCTCCAGGAGGGCTGGGAGCCGTACGAGGACGCGTACACCGCCCCCGCCGGCTTCGTCCCGGACGGCCCCACCCTCGCCGACGACCCCCTGATGCTGTACTTCACCTCCGGTACGACCGCCCGCCCCAAGCTGGTCGAGCACACCCACACCTCGTACCCGGTCGGGCATCTGTCCACCATGTACTGGATCGGTCTCAAGCCCGGCGACGTGCACCTCAACATCTCCTCGCCCGGCTGGGCCAAGCACGCCTGGTCCAACCTGTTCGCCCCGTGGAACGCCGAGGCGACCGTCTTCCTCTTCAACTACACGCGCTTCGACGCGGGCCGCCTGATGGCCGAGATGGACCGGGCCGGCGTCACCACGTTCTGCGCGCCGCCCACCGTCTGGCGCATGCTCATCCAGGCCGACCTCACCCAGCTCGCCACCCCGCCCCGCGAGGCCGTCGCGGCCGGCGAACCGCTCAACCCCGAGGTCATCGAGCAGGTCCGCCGGGCCTGGGACGTCACCATCCGGGACGGCTTCGGGCAGACCGAGACCGCCGTGCAGGTCTCCAACAGCCCCGGCCAGCCGCTGAAGACCGGCTCCATGGGCCGGCCCAGCCCCGGCTTCCGTGTGGAACTCCTCGACCCGGTCACCGGCGCGCCCGGCGCCGACGAGGGCGAGATCGCCCTCGACCTGTCCGACCGCCCGGTGGGCCTGATGGCCGGCTACCACGGCGACCCCGACCGTACGGCGGAGGCGATGGCCGGCGGCTACTACCGCACCGGCGACATCGGCAGCCGGGACGAAGACGGCTATGTCGTCTATGTCGGGCGAGCGGATGACGTGTTCAAGGCCTCGGACTACAAGATCAGTCCGTTCGAGCTGGAGAGCGCCCTGCTGGAGCACGAGGCGGTCGCCGAGGCGGCCGTCGTGCCCGCACCCGACGCGGTGCGGCTGGCCGTGCCCAAGGCGTACGTCGTCCTCGCCGAGGGCTGGGAGCCCGGCCCCGGCACGGCGAAGGCCATCTTCGAGCACTCCCGCGAGACACTCGCCCCCTACAAGCGCATCCGCCGGCTGGAGTTCGGCGCGCTGCCCAAGACCATCTCCGGCAAGATCCGCCGCATCGAGCTGCGCGAGGCCACGGCGGCGGGCGCCGGCGACGAATACCGCGAGGAGGACTTCCGGTGACCACGGAACCGTCGTACACGCACGGCACGGGCACCACCGCCCTGCTCGGCGACACCATCGGAGCCAACCTCGACCGGGCCGTGGCCGCGTGGCCCGGCCGTGAGGCCCTGGTCGACGTCCCCTCCGGGCGACGCTGGACCTACTCCGAACTCTCCCGCGACGTCGACCAGTTGGCGTACGCGCTGCTCGCGAGCGGCATCGCCAAGGGCGACCGGGTGGGCATCTGGGCGGTCAACTGCGCGGAGTGGGTACTGGTCCAGTACGCCACCGCCCGCATCGGCGCCGTCATGGTCAACATCAACCCGGCCTACCGCACCCACGAGGTCGAGTACGTCCTCAACCAGGCCGGGATCTCCCTGCTGTTCGCCTCCGTCAGCCACAAGACGAGCGACTACCGGGCGATGATCGAGGAAGTCCGGGGCGCCTGCCCGCAGTTGCGGGAGGTCGTGTACATAGGAGATCCCGGCTGGGAGGGACTGCTCGGGCGCGGGACACCCGACCACTACGAGGAGTTCTGGACCCGCAGGAGCGAACTGTCCTGCGACGACCCCATCAACATCCAGTACACCTCGGGCACGACGGGCTTCCCCAAGGGGGCCACGCTCTCCCACCACAACATCCTCAACAACGGCTATTTCGTCGGTGAGTCGATCGCCTACACGGAGCAGGACCGGATCTGCATCCCGGTGCCCTTCTACCACTGCTTCGGCATGGTCATGGGCAACCTGGCGGCCACCTCGCACGGCGCCTGCATGGTCATCCCGGCCCCCTCCTTCGATCCGAAGGCCACGCTGGAGGCGGTCCAGCGGGAGCGGTGCACGTCCCTGTACGGCGTACCGACCATGTTCATCGCCGAGTTGAACCTGCCGGACTTCGCGGCGTACGACCTCTCGACCCTGCGCACCGGCATCATGGCGGGCTCCCCCTGCCCGGTGGAGGTCATGAAGCGGGTCGTCGCCGAGATGCACATGGAGCAGGTCTCCATCTGCTACGGCATGACCGAGACGTCACCTGTCTCCCTCCAGACACGGATGGACGACGACCTCGAACACCGCACCGGAACGGTCGGCCGGGTCCTGCCGCACATCGAGGTGAAGGTCGTCGACCCGGCGAACGGCGTCACGCAACCACGTGGAGTGCCCGGGGAGTTGTGCACCCGCGGCTACAGCGTGATGCTCGGCTACTGGAACGAGCCCGCGAAGACCGCCGAGGTCGTCGACGCGGGCCGCTGGATGCACACCGGGGACCTCGCGGTCATGCGCGAGGACGGGTACGTCGAGATCGTCGGCCGCATCAAGGACATGATCATCCGGGGCGGCGAGAACATCTACCCGCGCGAGATCGAGGAGTTCCTCTACGCCCACCCCAAGATCCGCGACGTCCAGGTCGTCGGCGTACCGCACGAGACCTACGGCGAGGAGGTCCTCGCCTGCGTCATCCCGCACGACACCGACGCCCCCCTCACCCTGGAGGAACTCCACGCCTTCTGCCGGGGCCGCCTCGCCCACTACAAGATCCCGAGCCGGCTCCAGATCCTCGCCTCCTTCCCGATGACCGTGTCGGGGAAGGTGCGGAAGGTGGAGCTGCGGGAGACGTACGGGGGGTGACGCCTCGGCGGGCGGGGCGGTGTGCCGCGGCGGCCGGTGCGGTCGTGCCGCCCGCCGCGGCCGCGGGTGCCGTCACGTCCCCCCGTCGCGACCGCGGGTGCCGCCGCCGTTGTCGCCGCCGCCGCGTCCGCGGGCGGCCGGGCGTGCCGCGCCCGACTCGGTGAGCCGCACCCCGGGGCCGTTCACCGGCGTCGGGGTGCCGGTGAGGTCGAGGACGAACAGGGGGACGCCCAGGGTGTCGGCGCGGGCGCGGGCGTCCTCGGTGAATCCGGCGAGGGAGAAGTAGACCCCGCAGGCGGACTCCGTCATGGCCGTCAGCCACAGGCACTCCACGTCCCGCGGCGCCGCCGGGCGCACGGTCGGGTCGACCTGGGCGACCAGGCCGGGCGCGGCGAGCCCGATACCGGACGGCGGCCGCTGGTCCGCGCGGCGTATGTCGCCGTAGCCCAGCCAGCGCAGATAGAGCGCGGCGGTGGTGACCGCGTCGAGGGCGGTGCGGATGGTGACGGGCTGGAAGGCGGGCCGCCGGGTGGCGGCGCCGGGCCGGTCCGCGGACGAGGTGTGCCGGGGAGGCGCACCCGCACCGGCCACCGGCAGGCGCAGGAGCGTGCCGCACGAGCAGCCCAGCTCCGGCTGCGGCCACTGGTTGCGGCGACCGCAGGAGGCGCAGGGGACGGTGACCCAGTCCTCGTCCCAGGTCCGGTGCGCCAGGGCGGCCGGCACGGCGGCCGGATCCGGCCGGAGGGTGGTGGAAGTGCCGCAGACGCAGGGGTACGACGGCACGGTGTGGACGTGCTCGCGCCCACAGGCCGGACAGCGCACCGGCACGCTCTCACCCATGACCCACCCCCGGGTCGCGTCGTCTCGGGACCGCCGCGCCCGGACGGTCGTGCCGGGACACTCGTGCGGGGACAGTCGTGCCGGGACACTCACGCCGGGTCGGCGTGGCTCATCCTCCTCCTGCCGCACCCCGCCTGTCCGGCCGTTGCCGCCTCTGCCCCGCCCGAACCCGCCCACTCCCGGCGGGGGCAGGCCGCTCCGCCGGCACCTCACGACCGACGACCGTCACGGCACCCCGGGCGCCCCCGCGCAGCAGGGCGAGCGCGTACGGGTCCAGTGGTTCCGTCGCCGTACGCCCCATAGCTACCCCCGGGCGGGGCCCGCCGCCCCCGTGCCGACGGGCCCCGCGTGCTCACAGTCTCCCCGCCGCCGACGGTCGCCGAAGCCTGCCCGGCGGTGTTCAGAGCTTCATTTGAGGGTGACGTAGACCGGGTACGACGGCTGCCGTAGCCGGTGCGGCTACACCTCGTGCTCGGACAGCCCGGGCCAGTCGTCCGGGCCGCCGCCCTGCCACTCGATGAGGTCGCTCTCCTCCACCTCGATCCGGTCCAGGTCGGCGAGTCGCAGGATCTCGACGACGTCGTCCAGATGCGAGGCGAGCCCCAGCGTCACGTCCCCCTCGGTGACCCGCCGGGACCCGTCGAGGGCCGGGGAGTGGACCACGATGTGCGGGTAGTGCGTCGGATTGCCCATGGCTTCAGCGTGCTGCGGAAGCCGGGGACGCGCACCCGGAGACCGCGCCTCCACAGGAGTGGTCCGCGGGCGGTGACAGTACACATCGAGGTGACCGTGTGTGATTATCGAATACCGTCCGTGACGTAGCGCAGAGAGGGTATCGCCGTGGCAGAGGAGCTGTACGCGACGCTGAAGACCGACCGGGGCGATATCGTGGTCCGGCTGCTGCCGAACCACGCGCCGAAGACGGTGCGGAACTTCACCGAGCTGGCCAAGGGGGAGCGGGAGTGGGTGAACCCGGAGACGGGGCAGCCGACCACGGACCGGCTGTACGACGGCACGGTCATCCATCGCGTGATCGAAGGCTTCATGATCCAGGGCGGCGACCCGCTGGGGAACGGCACAGGGGGCCCCGGTTACAAGTTCGCGGACGAGTTCCACCCCGACCTGGCCTTCACCAAGCCCTACCTGCTGGCCATGGCGAACGCCGGCCCCGGCACGAACGGCTCCCAGTTCTTCATCACCGTCTCCCCGACCACCTGGCTCACCGGCAAGCACACCGTCTTCGGTGAAGTGGCCGACGAGGCGAGCCGGAAGGTCGTCGACGCCATCGCGACGACGGAGACCGACCCCCGCACGGACCGCCCGGTGCAGGACGTCGTCATCGAGTCGGTGACCGTCGAGACCCGCTGACGCTCACGGATCACGAAACGGCCTCGATCCGGCCGCCGTTCACAACCTGTGGCACCGATGAAGCATCAACTAAGCGTCAACAAAGCGCCAGTGGAGTGCCGGTGCGGTGCCAACGGGGTGCAAATGGGGCGCGGGTCAGGCAGAACGATGCTGTGAAGATCCCGTCGTCGTGCTTCCATTGCCCCGGCACGCATCGGTCGAGGATTGCTCCCGATGCGCGATGCCGTATGCCGTGAAAGGGCGACGAAAAAGCATGAAGAGACGTGTGTGGGGGACCGCTGCCGCCGTGGTGGCCGCGGTGACCGGCGTCGTCGTGTTCCAGGGGGTTCAGGGGGATGACGGAGGGAAGAACGGCGCGAACGCGCCGTTGGTGACCGGGCCCGTGCGCACCTCGGTGCACACGGCGTCCGTGAAGGCCGAGGGCGACCGGGCCGAGGTGCCCGAGCGCGATACCGCCGCGTTCAGCCTCGTCGGTCTGTCATGGACCAAGCCGTCCGCGCAGATACCGGGCACCGTCCAGGTGCGCACCCGCAGCGCCCGCACCGGCGCGTGGGGATCGTGGATCACCCTTGACACCGGCGGCCACGGTGCCGCCGCGGAGGAGAGCCGGCGCGGCGCGACCGAACCCGCCTGGGTCGGGCCGTCCGACGGCGTCCAGGCCCGCGTGGACGGCCGCGGCACACCCCTTCCAGCCGGGATGCGGCTGGAGATGGTCGACCCGGGCGCCGGCCGTGTCGCGATGAACGCCGATCCGGTCGCGTTCGCGGCCGACGACCCCACGGCGACCCCGGGCGACGAGACGAGCGCGCCGGCGGACACGGCCACGGAGGCGCCCACACAGGCGCCCACGGACGAGCCGACCCCGTCGCCCAGCACGCCGTCCGCGAGCGACCCGGCGCCGACGGCCACGACCACCCCGGCTCCGACCCCGACGCCGACCGCGTCGGGCACCGCCACGCTGCCGCCGGCCCCGGTCTCGACCGCGCCCGAGCCGCCGGTCGTCACCCGCGCCCAGTGGGGCGCGGACGAGTCGCTGAACAACGAAGCGCCCGAGTACGGCACGGAGGTCAAGGCGGTCTTCGTCCACCACACCGTGGACGCCAACGACTACTCCTGCGCCGACTCCGCCGCCATGGTCCGCGCCATCCGCACGTACCACATCCAGTCCAACGGCTGGAAGGACATCGGCTACAACTTCCTCGTCGACAAGTGCGGAACGATCTTCGAGGGGCGCAAGGGAGGCGTGGACCGGCCGGTGATCGGCGCCCACAACCCGGGCTTCAACACCAACACCGTCGGCATCTCGGTCCTGGGTGAGTACACCTCGATCGACGCCTCCGCCGCCGCCAAGGCCTCGGTGGCCCGCGTGGCCGCCTGGAAGCTCGGGCAGTACCACTACGACCCCACCGGCAAGGTCGACCTGACGGCCGGTATGGACAACGGCAAGTTCAAGCTCGGGCAGACGGCCAGTTTCTACCGGATCTCCGGCCACCGCGACGGCTTCTCCACCGAGTGCCCGGGCGACAAGCTCTACGCCTCCCTGCCCGGGATCCGCACCCTCGCGGGCGGTCCCGTCAGCGGACTCGCCCTCAAGACCTTCGGTCAGGCGAGCGTCTCCGGCAGCACCGCCTACACCAAGGGCCCGCTCACGGTGAACTGGGCCATCACCTCCCCGACGGCGCTGGTCAGCCGCTACGAGGTGCTCGTCGACGGCAAGGTCGCGAACACCGCGACCCCCACCGCCACTTCCGCCTCGCTGTCACTGGCCCCCGGTACGCACACCGTCGCCGTGCGAGCGGTGCACGTCTCGGGCCGCACCGCGGTGACCCCCAACGCCACCGTCGTCGCCGACACCACCGCACCCTCCTTCGCCACCAAGCCCTCGGTGGCGCTGCGCGCCGGCACCGTCAACACCACCGCCGTTCCCGTCACGCTGGGCTGGAAGGCCGCCGACAGCGCGGCGCTGAAGGAGGCGCGCCTGACGTCCCCGTCCGCGCACACCTATGGTCCGACCGTCTACAGCGCGGCTCTGACCTCGAACTCCGGCACCGCCACCACGTGGTCGATGACGGCGTACGACCAGGCCGGCAACACCGCCCGAGCCACCGTCGCGGCCACTCCGGTCATCCTCCAGGAGACCTCGGCCACCCGGACCGGCACCTGGACCACCAAGTCCTCCAGCAGCTACCTGGGCGGCAAGTCCTACAGCTCCAGCTCCAAGAACGCCTCGCTCACCTGGAAGTTCACCGGCCGCTCGGTGGCCTGGGCGGTCTCGCGGGCCAGCACCTCCGGCCAGGCGTACGTCTACGTCGACGGCACCAAGACGGCCACCGTGGACCTGAAGTCCAGCACCACCAAGTACCGCGACGCGCTGTGGACCAAGACCTGGTCCGCCGGCGCGGCCCACACCATCAAGATCGTCGTGGTCGGCACCTCCGGACGCCCGACCGTCACCACCGACGGACTGGTTTACATCAAGTAGCCGATCCCGCATGTCCCGCCACGGGCCCGGTCATCCGCGTGATGGCCGGGCCCGACGCGTCATCTCCGCTGCGGGGGGCTTCCGTTAGGGTCGTGCCCCAGTCGCCGCGGCAGGTGGCGGGCCGGCCGCCCGCCCGAGGCCCGGGGGAGGGGCGTCCGGATGCGTCCTGTCGGTGGGATCCTGGGAGAACACGCAGGTCGGAGTCGATATCGAGGGGGCGCAGTGCGATTGCGGGTGGAGTTCACGACCGAACCGTTCGACCTGGAGGAGGCCCCCGCGCACGCCGTCGTGGCCCGTGAGGTCATCGAGGGCGCGAAGCTGGACGCCGTCGACGTCGGCCCGTTCGGCAACACGGCCGAAGGGAGTGCCGGCGACGTGCTCACCACCGTCGACGCGCTGCTGCGCCGGGCCCTGGACGCCGGTGCCACCCGGATCTCGCTCCAGGTCAACGTGATCGGCGAAACAGTCGGCGAAACGGCCGGCGAAACAGCCGGGGAGACGGCTGGGGAAACAGTCGGGGAGACGGCTGGGGAAACAGTCGGCGAGTCGGCCGGGGAGGAGCTGCGGTGACCGGGGAAGAGGCGTTCGTCGCGGCGCTGAAGCCGCTGGTCGACGCCATGGGCGGCCGGCTGGTCCCGCCCGACGAGGCCGGCCGCGAGGACGTCGTCCTCGCATGGGAGGGCGCCGACGTCGTCGCCGTACGGCTGCCCCAGCTCGCGGAGTCCCTGGACCACATCCTCGCCGCCCTGGAACGGCGGCACGGCCGGCCGCTGGCCGACCTGGACCGCAAGGCCAAGCAGGAGGTCGTACGGACGCTGGAGGCGCGGGGCGCCTTCGCGGTGCGGCACGGCGTGGAGACGGTGGCCAACGCGCTCGGCGTCAGCCGTTTCACGGTCTACAACTACCTCAACCGGGAGAAGGGGAACTGAACGGTTCCCCGCACCCCTCCGGGGGGCGCGCCCGAAACCCAGAATCTTCAACAAAGTGTTGACGTCGACGTTCCGGGGGCGTTAGCTGGCGGCAGCCCGTCGAGCATGACGGCCACTCGCGGCGACGACGGCCCTCGCGGCCACGGAGGCTTCCGTGACGACGACTTCCCCGCCCCCGGGCCTGGCCCGGTTCAACGCCCTGGAGGAGAGCGCGGCCCTCGCCGCCCTCCGCGAGGCGTGCGCCTGCGCCGTGTGGGCCCGCCGGCTGCTCGTCGTACGTCCGTACGCCACCACGGACGACCTCTACGTCGCCGCCGACGCCGCGCTGGCCGGGCTGAGCACCGCGGACCTCGAAGAGGCGCTGGCCGCCCATCCGCCGATCGGCCGCCCGAAGCCCGGCGACCCGGCCTCCACCCGGGAACAGCACGGCATGGCCGGTGCCTCCGAGACGCTCAAGGCGGAGATGCTCGCACTCAATCTCACCTACCAGGACAGGTTCGGCCACGTCTTCCTCATCTGCGCCACCGGCCGGACCGGGGAGCAGATGCGTGACGCGCTCAAGGAGCGGCTGGGCAACACGCCGGAGCGGGAGTGGGAGACCGTCCGTACCGAACTGGGAAGGATCAACCGCATCCGGCTGGCCCGACTCGTCGAAGAGGACGCCTGACACCATGAGCACCCGCACCACCACCGCCTCGGTGTCCACGCACATCCTGGACACGTCCGCCGGCCGCCCCGCCGGGGGCGTCACCGTCCGCCTGTCCGCCCGTGCCGGGCGCGACGCGGACTGGCAGGCGCTCGGCGGCTCCGCGACCGACTCCGACGGCCGGTGCAAGGACCTGCCGGTCCCGCCGGAGGGGAGCACCCATGTACGGCTCGACTTCGCCGTCGAGGCCTACCTCGAGAAGCGGCGGGACGCCACCGCGGGCCCGGACGGCGGTGCCGCGTTCTTCCCCGAGGTGACGGTCACCTTCGCCGTGCGCCCCGGCGAGCACTTCCACGTGCCACTGCTGCTCAACCCGTTCGGCTACTCCGTATACCGAGGGAGCTAGCACCACATGACAGACGAGCACCTTCCGGGCCGCCCCGTGGTCCTGGGACAGAACCAGTACGGCAAGGCCGAGAACCGGGTCGTCAGGATCACGCGGGACGGCGCCACCCACCACATCAAGGACCTCAACGTCTCCGTGTCGCTGAGCGGAGCCATGGACGAGGTCCACTACTCCGGCTCCAACGCCCACGTCCTGCCGACCGACACCACCAAGAACACGGTGTACGCGTTCGCCAAGGAGCACGGCATCGAGTCCGCCGAGCAGTTCGGCATCCACCTCGCCCGCCACTTCGTCACCTCCCAGGAGCCGATCCGCACGGCCCGCATCCGCATCGAGGAGTACGGCTGGGAGCGGATCGTGACCTCCGGCGCCGACGAGGCCGGACACTCCTTCGCACGCACGGGACAGGAGGTCCGGCTGGCGCAGATCACCTACGACGGCTCGTCGTGGGAGGTCGTCTCCGGCCTGAAGGACCTGGTCGTGATGAACTCGACCGACTCCGAGTTCTGGGGTTTCGCCAAGGACGGGTACACCACCCTCAAGGAGGCGTACGACCGCATCCTGGCCACCCGGGTCGCCGCCCGCTGGCGCTTCGGCTGGTCCGACGACGAAGAGGAGATGCCCGACTGGGAGCGGTCGTACGCCGAGACCCGCAGGCACCTGCTCCAGGCCTTCGCCGAGACGTACTCCCTCTCGCTCCAGCAGACGCTCTACCAGATGGGCGCGCGGATCATCGACCGCCGCGACGAGATCGACGAGGTCCGCTTCTCGCTGCCGAACCAGCACCACTTCCTGGTCGACCTGGAACCCTTCGGGCTGAAGAACGACAACGAGGTCTACTTCGCCGCCGACCGGCCGTACGGCCTGATCGAGGCGACCGTCCTGCGGGACGGCTGCGAGGCGCGGATACCGGCGGACCTCACCAACCTCTGAGCTCCCACGCCTTCACGCCCCCGCCTTCGCGCCCCGCCTCTGAGCCACCTCGTGAGCCCTCCCGGAGAAGGACGAACCATGGCAGCAGCCCAGCGCGTCGTCATCGAGAACTGCGCGATCGCGACCGTCGACGCCGAGGACACCGAGTACGCCTTTGGGCACGTGGTCATCGCCGGCAACCGCATCGAGGCGGTCGGCGCGGGCAGGGCCCCCGAGGGCCTGGAGCGCGTCGTACGCCGGATCGACGCCACCGGGCACCTCGTGACCCCCGGCCTGGTCAACACCCACCACCACTTCTACCAGTGGATCACCCGGGGCCTGGCGACCGACCACAACCTCTTCGACTGGCTGGTCGCGCTCTACCCGACCTGGGCACGCATCGACGAGCCGATGGTCTACGCGGCGGCCCAGGGCTCGCTCGCGATGATGGCCCGCGGCGGCGTCACCACCGCCATGGACCACCACTACGTCTTCCCGCGCGGCTCCGGCGACCTCTCCGGCGCGATCATCCGCGCCGCCCGCGAGACAGGCGTCCGCTTCACCCTGGCCCGCGGCTCCATGGACCGCGGCGAGAGCGACGGCGGGCTGCCGCCGGACTTCGCCGTCGAGACGCTGCGGGACGCCCTCGCCGCGACCGAGGAGACCGTACGGCAGTACCACGACGCCTCCTTCGACGCGATGACCCAGGTCGCCGTGGCCCCCTGCTCACCCTTCTCCGTCTCCACCGAACTACTCCGGCAGGGCGCCGAGTTGGCCCGCCACCTCGGCGTACGGCTGCACACCCACGGCTCGGAGACGGTGGAGGAGGAGAAGTTCTGCCACGAGCTGTTCGGCATGGGCCCGACCGACTACTTCGAGTCCACCGGCTGGCTCGGCGAGGACGTGTGGATGGCGCACTGCGTCCACATGAACGACACCGACATCGCCGCCTTCGCCCGTACCGGGACCGGCGTCGCCCACTGCCCATCCTCCAACGCCCGCCTCGCGGCCGGCATCGCCCGCGTCCCCGACATGCTCCGGGCCGGCGTCCCGGTCGGCCTCGGCGTGGACGGCACCGCCTCCAACGAGTCCGGCGAACTCCACACCGAGCTGCGCAACGCGCTGCTGATCAACCGCCTCGGCGCCCACCGGGAGGCGGCCCTCACCGCCCGCCAGGCGCTGCGCCTGGGCACCTACGGCGGCGCCCAGGTGCTCGGCCGCGCCGCCGAGACCGGTTCGGTGGAGCCCGGCAAGCTGGCCGACCTGGTGCTGTGGAAGCTGGACACCATCGCCCACGCCTCCATCGCCGACCCGGTGACGGCTCTGGTCCTCGGCGCGGCGGCCCCGGTCACCGCGTCCTTCGTCGACGGCCGCCAGATCGTCGAGAACGGCCGCCTCCTCACCGTCGACGAGGACGCCATCGCCCGCTCCACCCGGGCCGAGGCCCAGCGGCTGGCGCGGATCGCCGCCCAGGACTGACAGGGCGCGTAACTCCGGCCGGTGCCCACGGCGGTGGCCGGGATGAGGGCCTCGCCGTGGCCGAGCGCAACCGGGTGTACGTCGCCGAGGCGCGGGCGGCCTACGACGCCGAGCACCGGCCGGAGTTGCTCGACGCGTAGAGGCGGCCGCCGGTGGTCAGAGACCGAAGAGGCCGAGGTCCGCGGCCAGTTCCTTGAAGACGTCCCGCGGGTCGGCGACCAGCTTGCGTGCCTTCAGGTCCATGATCCCGCCGACCGCCGTGACCTCGGCCGCGACCGTGCCGTCGGACTTGCGCACCTCCTGGCGGATCCGGAAGGTCTTGCCCTCGCCCCACTCGAACGCGCAGGTCACGTCGACCTCTTCACCGGCGAGCAGTTCGCGCCGGTAGCGGATGGTCGTCTCCAGCGCGACAGGGCCCACACCCCGGCCGAGGAACCGGGCCTGGCTGATCCCGGCTGCCTGGAGCAGTGACCAGCGGGCGTGTTCCGCGTAGTTGAGGTACACCGCCTGGTTGAGGTGACCCTGCACGTCGGTCTCGTAGCCACGGACGGTCACACGGACGGAAAACGGTTCGGACACTGCTTGCCCTTCTCGCGTTGTGTTTCTCCGGTGATCCGATCTTGGCACGCTCTTACGTCCGGCGGGGCGACGCCAGCAGATAACGCACCCTGGTCCGCGGCTCGGTGTACTCGCCGGACTGCCACCCGGCCCGCTCCAGCGTGGCCGCGCAGGCCTCCAGCGTCGCCGCGTCCGGCGCGTACACGGCGACCGCCTCCGGCTGCGGGGTGCCCCGCACGCGGTAGCCGTCGCGGTCCCGGCCGGCCGGCCGTTGTCCGGCGGCCTCCAGGGCGAGCGCGGCGGCCCGCACCAGATGCGTGCGCTCCCAGCCGCAGGGCCGGTCGGTCGCCCCGTCCGGGTTGGTCATCCGGCGCAGCTCCAGCAGCCCCTGCCAGGCACTGTGCACCTCACGCACCCGGGCCACCTCCCCGGGTCCCGGCTCCACCTCGTCCTCCTCGCCGCCGACGCGGGCCGCGAAGACTCCGGAGGAACCGGTCGCCGGGGCCTCGCCGGCTCCGGGCGGTTGCGCCTCCGCCTTCGCGTTCGCCTTCGTTGCAGGCTCCGGCTCCGTCTCCGCCGTCTGTATGCGATGACCCGCCGGTGTCAGGAAGCAGTCGTGCGGCGGCCGCGGATGCCGGAAGGCGAGACCGAGCCGCACCAGCGCCGCGAGCTGCGCCTCCGTGCCCCGCAGCCGCCCGGTGACCGGGTCGGCGGCGTCGATGACACGCCGCTGTGCGGCGGTCGGCGGTACGCCACGACCGTGCCGCACCGTGTCACTCCGCCCGGTGCGGCCAAGCCGCCGAACTGACGAAGGCGGTCCAACCGGCGAAAGAGAAGGCGAGTTGGGGACCCCGCGTGTGCTTGGAGTCGCGTACGTGGATGGTGTGGGGGGTGGTGGCGACCTCGACGCACTCCGGGCCGTCGTTCGTGCTGTAGCTGCTCTTGAACCACTCCAGCGCGGAACCGTTCCCCACCGAGGGGTTGGTCATCATGTCTCTCCCAGCACTTTCTCGATGAAGGACAGCGATTCACGGGGAGTGAAGGCCTGGGCCCGGATGATGCCATAGCGGATCTCAAGGATCTGAATCTCCCTGGGGTGGGAGATCAGGCTGCTGATGAGCTGTACCTCGTTGTGTCCTACGGTGTCCCCTCCCTTGAGCCGCAGGAGTTGGAGCGATCCCGCGAGACCGGCGTGATCGTCGCGGTCCGTGGGCATCACCTGGATCTCCACGTTCCGTCGCTGACCGATTTCCAGCAGACGTTCGAGTTGCTTGCGCATCACCATCCTGCCCCCGAGAGGGCGGCGCAGAGTCACCTCTTCCTGGACGAAACTGAAGACGGGCGTGGGCTGCCGGTCGAAGACCTCCTGGCGCGCCATGCGCGCGGCGACAAGTCGTCCCAACTCGTCCTCGGTGAAGGGCGGTCGGCGCATCCCGTACAGAGCCTGCGCGTACTCCGGGGTCTGGAGCAGTCCATGGACGACGGTGTTGGCGTAGGCGCACAACTCCACCGCCTCCCCCTCCAGCTTGGCCAGATCCCGCACCTTCTTCGGGTACCGGGCCTCCTCCACGTCCCTCTTCAGGCAGGCGATCATTCCCCCGGCGCCCAGCGCCTCGTCCGCCGCCTCCAGGAACTGACTCTTCGGCGCGCGCCGACCCCGTTCGACCGAGGACACCTGCTCCTCGCTGTAGCCGATGGCCGTGCCCAGCTCGGCCTGAGTGAGTCCCTTACGCTCGCGGCACATCTTGACGACCTTGCCGACGGTCCGCAGTACGGCCGCCGACTCCTCGTCCGCGCCGTACGGTTCCATGCCGTCACCGGTCTGCGGCCCCTGTCCCGTCACGCCAACGCCCACGCTCCGACACCTCCACCTGCCGCCCGTACGCCAACTCCCGGTCGGTCCGCCGCGTCACGCGTCGCCGCCCGTACAGAGCCGGACGGCGCCCGGACAGCGAAGCCGCGTACCACCCGTGTCGCTGTTCAGAGTAGAGACAGCCGACCACGCTGAGTGACATGAACGCCGATATCGCTCACTCGACCGTGTCCACCTCCGACGCCTCCGCTTCCGTCTCCGTCGTCCGGCTGTCGGCCACGCCGAGAGGCGCCCGCCTCGCCCGTCACCTGGCCGCCGAACAACTCCACCGCTGGGGCTGGTCGTACGACACGGAGGCGCACCGCACGGCCGCGCTCCTCGTGGCCGAACTCGCCGCGAACGCGGTGGTGCACGGCCAGGTGCGGGGCCGCGACTTCCGGCTGCGTCTCACGCTCCACCACGACGACGCCACGCTCCGGATCGAAGTGACCGACGCCCGTCCCGAGCGTCGTCCGCCCACCCCCGGCACGCTCATGCCGCCCCGGCCCGAGGAGGAGTCCGGCCGGGGCCTGGTTCTCGTCGAGGCGCTGGCCGCTCACTGGGGGACGACGTGCGCGGACCCGTACACCAAGACGGTCTGGTGCGAGGTCGCCCTCGCGTGACACGGCCGGCGAGCGGTCACTGCCGGTACCCGCTGAGGAACCGGCCGATCCGGCCGATCGCCGCCTCCAGGTCGTCCGCGTGGGGGAGGGTGAGGATGCGGAAGTGGTCGGGGGCAGGCCAGTTGAAGCCCGTTCCCTGGACCACCTGGATCTTCTCCCTCAGCAGCAGGTCCAGGACGAACTTCTCGTCGTCGTGGATCTTGTGGACCTTGGGGTCGAGGCGCGGGAAGGCGTACAGGGCGCCCTTGGGCTTGACGCAGGACACGCCCGGGATCTCGTTCAGCTTCTCCCAGGCCACGTTCCGCTGCTCGTACAGCCGGCCGCCGGGCGCGGCGAGTTCGCCGATGGACTGGCGGCCGCCGAGCGCGGCCTGGATGGCGTACTGCGCGGGGGCGTTGGGGCACAGCCGCATGGAGGCCAGCATGGTCAGGCCCTCGATGTAGTCCTTGGCGTGCTGCCGGGGCCCCGTGATCACCAGCCAGCCGGAGCGGAAGCCCGCCACGCGGTGGGTCTTCGACAGTCCGCAGAAGGTGAGCACCACCAGGTCGGGGGCGAGGGCGGCGGTCGAGTGGTGCACGGCGTCGTCGTAGAGGATCTGGTCGTAGATCTCGTCGGCGAAGACCATCAGGCCGTGCCGGCGGGCGAGGTCGAGGATGCCCTCCAGGACCTCCTTGGGGTACACCGCGCCCGTGGGGTTGTTGGGGTTGATGATGACCACGGCCTTCGTGCGGTCCGTGATCTTCGACGCCATGTCGGCCAGGTCGGGGGTCCAGTCGGCCTGTTCGTCGCAGAGGTAGTGGACCGCCTTGCCGCCGGCGAGCGTGGTCACCGCCGTCCAGAGGGGGAAGTCCGGTGCGGGGATGAGGATCTCGTCGCCGTCCTCGACGAGGGCCTGGACGGCCATGGAGACCAGCTCCGAGACGCCGTTGCCCAGGAACACGTCGTCGACGCCCACCTCCAGGCCGAGGGACTGGTAGCGCTGGGCGACGGCGCGGCGGGCCGAGAGGATGCCGCGCGAGTCCGTGTAGCCGTGCGCCCGCGGCAGCATCCGGATCATGTCCTGGAGGATCTCCTCCGGCGCCTCGAAGCCGAAGAGCGCGGGATTGCCCGTGTTCAGGCGCAGCACACTGTGCCCCGCCTCCTCCAGTGCGTCGGCGTGTTCGATCACCGGGCCGCGGATCTCGTAACAGACCTCGCTGAGTTTGTTCGACTGCCGGAACTCCATGCGCCGCTACCTCTCCGGTATCTGGTGTCACTTGGTTTTACCAAGTAGGAGCTTGGAAAGTCCAACAACCCGTCTAGACTGCGTCGCATGCCACCTCGCCGACGCTACGACCAGTACTGCTCCGCGGCCTGCGCCCTCGACCTCGTCGGAGACCGCTGGACCCTGCTGATCGTCCGTGAGCTGCTGGCCGGACCCCGGCGCTACACGGACCTGCACGCGGACCTGCCCGGTGTGAGCACGGACGTCCTCGCCTCACGGCTGAAGGACATGGAGCGCGACGGGCTCGCCACCCGGCGGCGCCTTCCGCCGCCGGCCGCGGCGAACGTGTACGAACTCACCGTGCACGGGCGCCGGTTGCTGCCGGTGCTCCAGGCTCTGGGTGAGTGGGGTCAGGCCGAGCTGGGCGAACGGCGCCCCACCGACGCGGTCCGCGCCCACTGGTTCGCGTTGCCCCTGCTGCGGGCTCTTCAGGGCGAGGGAGTCGTCGAAGTCGCCCTGGAGGAAGGGGACTTCCATCTGTACCTCGGCGCCGAGGACGGGGCGGCGTACGGCGACGGGCCCGCGCCCGGCGCGGTGGACGCGCGGCTCGCGATGGACACCGCCACGTGCCTGGCTGTCGGCCGGGGCGAGCTGGGCGTGCCGGACGCCGTCCGGGCGGGGCGGATCAGCGTGACCGGGGACGGCGCCGTCGCGAAGAGCCTTCGTGAGGCGTGAGGCGTGAGGCGCGGTGCGTCGGTGCCGGTGCCGGTGCCGGCGTTCGGCGCCGACGCAGGCTCGGGCTCGGGATCGGACTCAAGCTTCTGCTTCGGCGTCGGCGGAAACAGCGAAGGCCCGCCGTTCGGGCGGGCCTTCTCCGTGGTTCGCGTGGGCTCAGATGCTCGGGGGCACCCGGGACGGCCGTCCCGAACCGCGCGTGAGCGCGTACCCGCCGATGCCGGCGAGCGCGGCCAGGATGCCGCCGATCGCCGTCCACACCCAGCGGTCGGACCACCAGCCGGAGGACCAGCCGTCGTCCGGCTCGATGCTGGAGAGCACCGCCGACTTCGAACCGTCCTCCTCGGCCTCGGACTTGACGGCGATCCCGGGCACCAGCGGCTTGGCGAGGGAGCCGTCCACCGCGGCGGCGCCGCCGATGTCCTTGGAGTCGACGCGCACCTCGGTGCTCACCGGCTGGCCGAGGTCGGAGGAGCCCAGGCCGAGAACCGTCAGCCGGATGTAGTACGTGCCCGGCAGCGGGTCGTCGGCCCACGGCTCCGACCAGGCGCGCACCGTGCGCAGCACGCAGGCCAGCTCGACCGAGGCCGACCCCTGGGTGGCGGTGCGCGTGGCCGAGCCGTACTGGCAGGCCTGGCGGCGGCGCAGGCCGTCGTAGACGTCGATCTGCCAGGTCTCGGCGGAGTGGGCCTGCGGCAGCTTCACCGTCGCCCTGACCGTGGGACGCTGGCCGGCGTCCGCCGGGAACGACCAGTACAGGTAGTCACCGGTGGAGCCGGACGCGGTGGCCCGCTCGCCCTGCTCGATCTCCGTCGCCGTACGGAACGAGGTGCCCGCCTGGGTGGGGGCGCTGTCCTCGGACGAGGCGCTCGGCGACGGCGAGGAGTCGGCGGCGGCCGGTCCGGCGGCCAGCCCCAGCGCCAGCGCCGCGACGGTCAACACATGTCTGATACGCATCAGTTCGTCCTCCAGACCGCGACCCGCCAGCGCGACAGCCAGCCCCACAGCAGACCGGCGACGAAGCCGGTCAGTACCAGCGCGCCCAGCAGCCACCAGCCGCGCCCGAGGCCGAAGGAGGCCACGTCGCTCGCCGGCGACGGGCTGTCCACCACGTCGACGGTCAGCTCCAGCGGCATACCCGGCGTGGTCTTCACGCCCGCGGCCGCCGAGAAGGAGTGGGTGACCTGGAGACACACCGTCTCCGCGGTCGCGGTGTCGTCGTCGTTCTCGGGCCTCGGGTAGCGGAGTCCGGTCGAGACCGCGTCCGTACGGCCGTTGCCCGCGGCCTCGCCGCGCACGATCTCCCGGCCCTGCGTGGTCACCGCCCGCAGCAGCACCCCGTAGTTCGGGTTCACGGCCCGGTCGTTCGCCACGCTCACCGAGGCGCGCAGCTCCTTGCCCGGGGCGACGTCGACCTTGTACCAGCGCTGCTGCCCGAACTCCTCGTGGTCGGTGTACAGCCCGGACTTGAGCGACGGCGCCTGCGCGCACTGGTCGGCGCCGGTGGTGGCCACCGGGGTCACCACGGGATCGGCCGCCCGGTCCACCAACTGACCGACTCGGTCGCTCAGTTCCTTCTTGTGCTGCACGGAGGTGTAGGTGCCGCCGGTCGCGTCCGCGATGCAGCTGAGCTGCTCACGGGTCTTGGTGTCCGGCACCAGGCCGAGAGTGTCGATGGTCAGCCCGATGCCCTTGGCGGCGATCTCGCGGGCGACCTCGCACGGGTCCAGCGGCTGGCAGGTGTCCTCGCCGTCGCTGATCAGGACGATCCGGCGGGTGCCGTCGCCGCCCTGGAGGTCGCCGGCCGCCTTCAGCAGCGCGGGACCGATCGGCGTCCAGCCGGTCGGCGCCAGCGTGGCCACCGCGGTCTTCGCGTCGGTCCGGTCCAGCGGGCCGACCGGGTAGAGCTGAGCGGTGTCCTTGCACCCCGTCTTTCGGTCAATGCCGGGGTAGTTGGCGCCCAGCGTGCGGATACCCAGCTGGACCTCCTCCGGCGTCGCGTCGAGCACCTCGTTGAACGCCTGCTTCGCCGCGGCCATCCGGGAGCCGCCGTCTATGTCACGCGCACGCATGGAGCCACTGACGTCCAGGACGAGTTCTACCTTCGGAGCGGGCTGCTGCTCCGTCTCGTCGGCGACAGCTCCGCCAGGGAACGCGATCCCGGCCGCCAGGGCGGCGAGCAGAGCACATATGCCTGCCGCCAGCCGTTGTCTTCTGATCATCGGTGGATCGTATTGATCGCACACGCCGGGTGCCAAACGCGGGCAGCGGCAGGCGGCGGACGCGATGCTGTCGGACTGCGTCGCCGTTTGCCGTCGCGCGCCCGCAACCTCCATGCGCGGGCCCTCGTGCCGTCGGCAGGGCGCTCGCGCGTGCGGAACACGGTTCTGCCCCAAGGGACTTCGGTCACCGGCCGACTCCTCATCGCGGGCGACCGTAACCACGCCGACCGAAGGCGGGGGAGTCGATGCGCAGGTCGAGGACCACGTCAGGACCACGTCAGGACCGCGTCGAGGACCACGTCAGGACCGCGTCGAGGACCGCGCGGTGCGCGACGGTGACGCCGTATCAGTCCAGAAAGGCCTGCGGGTTGGGCAGGTCCGTCCACTGGTCGCCCGGGGTTTCGGGGGAGAGGCGCATCAGGGTCAATGCCTTTGCGGGCAGGGGGCCTTCGCGCAAGGCGGTGAGGTCCGGGGTGTGGGGGAGGTCCGGCAGGGCGGCGCTGAGCGCCGCGCCCAGGGCTGGACCGGAGCCCGCCGTGCCGGCGAGCGCGCCCGCCACCAGGGAGCCGAACAGCTTGCGACGCAGGGTGGTCTCGTCGTCGGTGATCAGACGGCCGGTCAGGGCAGGCGAGGTGATGCCGTGGCGGGCCAGCCGCTCGGGGCTGATGCGGATGTCGGCGAGGTCGCGGTAGACGAGCCGGAGCGGGGTGCCGTCGGCGGCGGAGAGGATCACCAGCAGGTTCTGGCCGTGCGCCTCCAGCGCGACGCCCAGGTCGAGCAGGCGCAGGCCGGCCGTGAGGGCCAGGCGGGTGAAGGCGGCCAGCCAGGCGGGGGAGTCCGGGAGCCGGGTGGTGGCGAGGGCGGCGACGGGCAGGACACGCTCGCCCGGCCCCGCGTACTCCTCGGGCGACTCCCGCAGCAGCGCCGCCAGGTCGGGGGAGTGGGCCGTGACCGCGCCCAGGGTGCGGGTGACGTGCACGAGCCCGCCCGTGCGCGCCGCCAGCTCCGTCGCGAACGAGGACAGGGCCGCCGACGCCTCGACGGAGTACACGGAGATGTCCCGCACCGAGGAGGTCAGCCGGGCGCTCAACGCGGTCTTCACGTGCGGGCCTTCGGGCAGCGCCAGCGTGCGCAGCGACATCAGCGGGTGCGCCGGACGCCAGGGGGCGTACGACCGCTTGAGCACATGCGCCGCCTGCCAGGGATGCACCGGCACCAACAGCCGTTCCCCGTCCCGCAGTTCCTCCGGCCACTCCCCGGACACCAGGCACTCCGTCACCGGTACCGGCACCGTGCCGAGCACCACCACCGGACCGTGCTCCGGTCCGTACGCCAGCTGGTCCGCCACCGAGAACCCGGGCCGGGAACGGCAGTTGGGGTGGAACGGATGCCCGTCGACCACCCGCTGCTCCCACTCCCAGTCCCGCTCCGGCCACGCCTCCCCGCGACCTGCCTCCGTACGATCCGCCTCCGTACGACCTGCCTCCGTACGTTCCGCCTCCGAACGACCCGCGCCCGCCCGCGACAGCGCCAGCGAGGCCACACTGCCCGCGAGTTCCACCGCGAAGGAGGCCGCGTGCGGCACCGCGAGGTCGGTCATCAGCAGCGCCGGATCGTCGTACCGCTCCCGGTCCAGGCGCACGGCGGTGACACGGTCGCCGGTGGCGTACGGGTCGGTGTGCGGCCCGTACAGACTCCGGCCGTCGGCGAGGCGCAGGGCGAGGCCGTGCGCGCCCCGGGACCGGCCGGAGATCCACGGCAGCGGCTCATGGACGAGCGCCCGCCACAGTCGCGTCAGCACCGCCGCGCGAGCGCCCGGCAGCGCGGCCCGGTACCGGTCGAGCAGGCCGGGCCGTACAGCGGCGAGCTCCTCGGCCACCTCGGCCTCGGCGGTGCGAGAGTGGTACACGGTCGTCTCCTCGGGGACGTGCAGGCAGCAGGCGGCTCAGGGCACGATTGTCGGATACGGCAGACATACTGGTCGCGACCGGCCCCCCGGACGACGCCGGAGCCGATCGGCGCATCGGCCCCGGGCGGCCAAGAACCACGACCGACTCCCCCGACGAGAACGAATGGACCGCGTGGACCTCAAGCCCCCCACCGACGCCGCCGGCCGCCCCACCGACGACATCGGCCGGCGCGCAGACGCCTACGCCGCCGCGCCCCTGCTCAACTGCCTGCTGCGCGAAGTGGCCCAGCCGCTCCCGGACGCCGCCGGGGACCGGCCCGTCCACCGGCTGCCCGGCACCGGCCGGCTGCTGCGGGTGCGCGCCGGGCGGCGTCCCGCCGACCCCGAGGTGCACGTCGGCGGCGCCTGGCAGCGGATCGGCCACACCGAACTGGTCAAACTGGTCGCCGAGGAACTGCGCCGGCACACCGGACAGCCGAACGGCGACCTGCCCGCCGAGATGATCGACAGCCGGGACACCGTCGCCGCGCTGCTCACCGCCCGCGCCCGGACGACCGCGCCCGAGGACCCGTACGTGCGCTCCGAGCAGTCCCTGATCACCGGCCACCCCTACCACCCGGCCCCCAAGGCGCGCGGCGGCGGCCCGGTCGCGGCCTGGCTGCCGTACGCCCCGGAGGCGCACGCCCGCTTCCCGCTGGTGCTGCTCGGCGTCCGCGAGGACCAGGTCGCCGAGGAGGGCGACACCCGCGCCCTGGACGCCCTCGGCACCGCCCCGCCCGGCTACCGGCTGCTGCCCGCCCACCCCTGGCAGCTCGACCTCCTCGCCCGCGACCTCGCGCCGGCCTTCGCCGACGGGCGCCTGCTGCGACTGGGCACCACGGAGTACGACGTGTGGCCGACGGCGGCGGTACGCACGGTGTACGAACCCGCGCGCGACATGTTCCTGAAGTTCAGCCTCGATGTGCGCATCACCAACGACATCCGCCGGCTGTGGCGCCACGACCTGCGCAGACTGTGCCGCACCGATACGGCGGCCCGTACCGCCTTCGGGGCCATGGGGGGACCCGCGGCCTGGCTCAGCGACCGCGGCTACCGCACCGCGGCCTTCGCCTTCGAGGAGCTCGCCGTCCTCACCCGCGACGGCCTTCGCGGCCACCTGCTGCCCGGCGCCACCCCACTGCTCGCGGCCGGTCTCGCGGAGGACTTCGAGGGCAGCCCGCTGACCGCCGCACCCGATCCGGACGCCTGGTGGGAGGCGTACCTGCGGCAGGTGGTCCCTCCCGTCCTCACGGCGTTCGGGGACCACGGGGTGGTCCTGGAGGCGCACCTGCAGAACTCCCTGGTCGCCGTGGACGCGTCCGGCATGCCCGTGCAGGCGCTGTTCCGTGACGCGGAGGGCACCAAGCTGCTGCCCGAGGTCTCCCGGGCCGCCGGCTGGGAGCGGCTGGTGTACTGCCTGGTCGTCAACCACCTCAGCGAGATCGCCGCCGCCCTCGCCGAACACCACCCCGGACTCGACCCCTGGCCGGCCGTGCGCCGCGAGCTGGCCCGGCACGGCCTGCCCGAGATCCCCGCCCTGCTCGCCGCGCCCACCCTGCCCGGCAAGACCAACCTGCTGCTGCGCTGGACCGGCGCGGACGGCGCCGACGCCCGCTACCTGCCGCTGCCCAACCCCCTGGCCACCGGCTGACCTGAATTACGCTGGCCGGTGTGCTGCGCGATGTGACTGCCGTTCGATACGTGACCCCCCTCAGGTCGGGCGGCTCCGTGCCCGGAGTCGTCGAGGCCGACGACCTGGGGACGTACGTCGTGAAGTTGTCCATGGGGTGGCGCTGACCTGCGGTATTGCAGCAATCCGAATTGCTGACCTGCACGGATGCTCCTTTCGGAGCGTTTCAGGTTCGTGCTGCTTTATGTAGCCAATCCTCCCCACGCGCTCCCCAGCGGCGCGAACACTCCCCGGATTCTCCCCAGGGGAGGCCGACGTCACCAGCGGCGATGAGACGACAAGCCCACCCTGTCGTAGGCACGCTGAGTGACTTCCGTGGGGCCTGAGCCATGGGTCGAGCAGCATGGCCTGCGCCGACTGGGGGGCGCGCGTTGCGGTCGGCGACCTGGAGAGTGCTTCTTCCCGTGCAGCCAACAGGACCCTAGACAAGTCCCATCGTTGCAGGTCAGGAGCACTCTCCGCTTATTTGATCAAGCATCGGACAACCCGCGGCGTGAAAGCGCGAGGCTAAACCCCTCGGCACAGATGACACGACCGCACGCAGTGACCGACGCCGTCACCGCGGGTCGTGATCAGCGGGGCGACCCGCGCAGGGTTCGAGTTCGGGCCCGGTCTGGGATCGGGTCTCGGAACGGGTCTCGGACTGGGATTCGGGTCGGGTCATGCGGGCTCTGCCGATGGTGTGAGCAGTGCGTCCGCGATGGACGTGCGGGCGTAGAGCACCGAGCGGCCGCTGCGGTGGGCGGTGACGAGCCCCGCGTTGCGCAGGGCGGTGAGGTGCTGGGAGACACCGGCGGCGGACAGGCCGCTGTGCTGGGCGAGTTGGGTGGTGGAGGACGGGGTGTCGAGTTCGGCGAGGAGCAGGGTGCGGGAGCGGCCGAGGACGACGGCGACCGCGTCGGTGGCGCTGGTGGCCCTTGGCTCCCACAGGTTGCCGATGCCCCGTGCGGGATAGGCGAGTTGGGGTGGGTCGGGCGAGACCGCGCGGGTCATGACACGCGGCCAGGCGAACGTCGAGGGGACGAGCAGCAGCCCCGAGCCGGCCTCGTCGCGGGTCAGCGCACAGTGGCGCCGGACGAGGTGCAGGGTGCCGTCGTCCCACCGTACGGTCTCGTGGAGTTCGCTCAGAACGCGGGCGGAGCCGTGCTCGGCCACCTGCCGGGCGCGATGGAAGACGTCGGCCTCCAGGAGCTTGCGGATGCGGGCCCAGTAGGGGGCGAGGGCGAGCTCCCAGTAGCACTCGATCTCGGCGGCGACCTTCTCCAGGGTCGCCTCGGGGGCTTCGTCGAGGAGCCTGAGCCGGGGGGAGGGGCGGTCGGTGCGCTCGACTCCGAGCATCTCCAGGTCCTTGCGCACCTGCGCGGGTGTGGTCCGTCGGATCGCGTCCAGTTCGGCGACGAGGGTGGGGAAGGGGCTGGCAGGGGTCGGGTTGAGGAAGTCCGCGAGATAGCCGCGGGCGGGGACGAGCTCGGCCAGCCAGCCGCGGTCGAGCCCGGCGTGGACGAGGCGGGGCCGCACCTGTGCCGCCCACCGCCGGTGCAGCGGAGGGTCGTTGGCATCCTGGAGCAGCCGGAAGCTGGTGACGACCTCCCACATGGGGGAAACCGCGAACCGGGTCTGCGCCAGGTCCGCCGCGGAGAAGCTGAGTCCCGATTTCATGCGCCGTCACCCTCCCTGTACCGCCGATGGATTCGGTCTGAGCTTAATCAATGGATCGCCGGCAGGGAGGGGAGCAGTCTCCTCGCATGCTCTCCACCTTCCGCGGACTCCCGCGCACCGTCTGGACCGTCTTCGCCGGCACGGTCATCAACCGGCTCGGCTTCATGGTCACGCCCTTCCTGGTTTTCTTCCTCGCCGCACGCGGAGTCACGGGAACCGAAACCCCGTACGTCCTCGGCGCGTTGGGCGCCGGCAACCTGCTCGGCCCGGCGCTCGGTGGCGTGCTCGCCGACCGCATCGGGCGCCGTCCCACTATGCTCATCGGGCTCCTCGGTGCGGCCTCGGCCCAGGGTGTGCTCTTCGTGGCGCCGGGCGTGTGGACGATGGCCGCCGCGGCGCTGGTGATCAGCGCCGCGGGCATGATGGTGCCGCCCGCGGCCTACGCGCTCATGGCCGACGCCGTCGACGCGGAGCGCAGGCAGCGCGCGTACGCCTTGTTCGGCTGGGGCGTCAACATCGGTACGGCCGTGGCGGGTGTGCTCGGCGGCCTCCTCGCCGCGCACGGGTACTGGCTGCTGTTCGCGGTCGACGCCGGCACGATGCTGACCTACGCCATCGTGGTCGCGACCCGGTTGAGCGAACCGCCTCGCGTGGCAACCCAGGCGGAGGAAAAGGACGGCATCGGCTACGGAGTCGTCCTCCGGGACCCCCTGGCGCTCGCGCTGCTTCCCCTCTTCGGTGTCCAGCTCTTCGTCTACTCCCTCACCGAGGTCGCCCTTCCGCTCGCCATCCACGACAGCGGCCTCTCCCCGGCGGTGTACGGCGCGATGGCGGCGGTCAACGCGGTCCTGGTGGTTGCGCTCCAGCCCTTCGTGACCGCCCGGCTGGCCCGGTTGCCCCAGCTTCCGGTCCAGTGCGCGGGCAGTGTGCTGATCGCCACGGGTGTGGCTCTGACCGGTCTCGCGGGCGGCGTCGTCGGCTACACCGTGTCGGTGGTCGTCTGGTCCCTGGGCGAGGTGGCCGTCGCGGGCATTGCCGCCGCCGTCGTCGCCAATCTCGCGCCGGCCCACGCCCGGGGCCGCTACCAGGGCGCCTTCAGCTGGACCTGGGGCGTCGCCCGCTTCGCCGCCCTCACCCTCGGCGTCTCCCTGTACACGGGTCTCGGCCCGGCGGTCCTGTGGTGGACGGCCCTGGTCGCCGGCACCCTCACCGCGCTCGGCACCCTGGCCCTCGCGGGCCGGGTCGCCGACCACACTCAGGCCGCCGCTGCTCAGCAGCCGACGAAGACGGAAGCGGCGGAAGACGCGGAGGAGGACGCGGTGGACGGATCCATGGCCGCAGCCGTGGCCGCAAGCACGGGCGGAGAGGCCGTGGCGGTCGGCTCCGGGTGCGGGAAGCAGGCCGGGCCGAAGGGCCGGTAGGTGTGTACGAGGGCCATGAGGCGAGCGTGTCATGGTTGGCTGCGAACTGCAGCACTCGGGCGGCAGCGCGGAGTTCGGGCGGAGGCCCCGAAGCTTTCGGGCGCCGGTCCGAACTCAGATGCTTGGGTGCTTTGGCCGGTCGCTAACTGGTAGTGCCGAGCGAGCACGCCAGATCCAGACCGACGCTGTGCAGCCTGCGAGCGCCCTGCTTGCCGAGTAGGGCGCTGCCTGTGGCCCCGTGGTATCCCCCCGTTCGCGGGGCCACACTGCTGGTAGGCCAGGGGGCCGTCGCCCAGTATGCGAAGCACGAGAGTCCGCCCTCGTCATGCCAGAGCGGGTCCTCGACACTCGGAGGCCGAGGGCCGGCGTGCCCCACCGGATATTCCGCTCTCGAATGGTCCTGGTGCCCGGCCGGTGTCACCCTGAAGGGGTGATGGCGGAGGTACTGCTCCGGTCGTCGTGCACCGGCCCTCGGTGGCGGGTGGCCGGCGCGTCACATTGCGCACTCGTGGGTACGACGATCACCTTGGCACGGCCTATTCGGGCCACGATCTGATCGTCTTCCTTGAGGCTGCGGGCCATCGCAGACCCCGATTGGCTGCTAGAGGTCTGCGATGGGTTGAGTGGTCCGGTCGCCCAGCGCATGAGTGGCAGGCGGCCTGACGCCGCGGTACGCCTCAGCCGTCAGTGTCCCGCTCGTCTTCTTCCGGGAGCCGTGAACGCCTTGAGCGATTGCGTCGTGAGTGGTCTGCGCAGATCCTTTGGGATGCTTGTTCGCTGAAGCGGTCCGCGGTTGACCGGGCAACCTCTGCTGCGCGCCGATCGGAAGCCGATAGTGTGGAGCGAGCCGAATCAGGGCCGTTCAAGGGGGCTGAGTGGAAGCCGAGTTGGTGCGGCTGGTCGCGTCTGTTGCGACCACCATGGCCGGGGCGATCGGTACCGACGCATATACCGCGTTCAAGAACCGGCTGGGGGCACTTTTCAGGCGGGACAGGCAGGAGCGGGCGGACTCTTTCCTCAGCGAACTGGAGGAGCGACGTAACGATCTGGTCCTGGCTCGGGACAGGGGTGACGAAGCCCGGGTGGCGGAGCTGGTCTCAGAGATCGAGGAACTGCTGCGCAGCGAACTGCGACAGCTCCTGGGCGAGCAGCCCTCTCTGGCTGGAGAGCTGAGGGACCTGCACACAGAGGTAAGGAACGTTGTCACCAACGGCACCTTGGTAGTGGGAAGTCACACACAGGTGTCGAATGTGTACAACCACTACTACGACGGGGGTTCGGCTCCCCCTCGACAGGCCCTTCGGAGCGATGCGGCGCCGTTGCCCCGAATCGTTCTGTGGCCGATGGAGCACTACGAGAACAACGACAGCCTGCTACGGCGCATGGACACCGTGTGGGAGCAAAGCCAGGCCGCCGGGGTCGCCGCCACACTGTATATGCAGGGTGTGCCGGGTAGTGGGACGTCCGCCGCTGCACGTAGGTGGCTGCGCACGCACAGAGACGAACTGGCGGGACCTCAACTCGAAGCGTCGCTGGGCAGAGACACCTGGGGAAACCTGCCGGAGCCCTCAGCGATCCTGGAACGCTGGTTCCGCGAGCTGGGCGTCCCGGCTGAAGACGTGCCTGCCGACCCCGGGGAGCGGTCGGCGTACTTCCGTAGGATCGCTGCCCGTGGCCCGATCGTCGTGCTGCTTGAGGACGTCGTAGTCGCCTCCCAGGTCGAACCGCTGCTGCCGGGCACTCCGGGCAGCGTGGCCCTCATCACCAGCCACTCCCGTCTACCCCGACTGGTCCGCACCGTCGGCGCGGAGCCTTTCGAGATGAAGCCGCTGAGTCGAGTGCACAGCCTGAGGCTGCTCATCAACGTGGGCAGGATCAAAGGCGACACGACGGCGTACGAGAAGGAACTCGACCTGATCGCCGACGGATGTGGCGATCTCCCTCTCGCACTGTGCATCGCCGGGGCACAGCTGGCACTCGGTCACGCCGGCCGGGTGCATGAGCTGGCGACGGAACTGTCCGACCGCACGACCAGGCTGGAAACGCTCGACATGGATGACGAGATCTCCGCCGCGCTGGACCCCGGTTATCGCGGCCTCACCGGTGATGCCGCGCGTCTGTACCGTTGCATCGGCCTTCACCCAGCCGGAAGGTTCGAGGTAGATGTCGTACGGGCCATGCTCCCGGACATGGACACCGCTGCCCGGAACAAGGTTGTTCGACAGCTCACCGACGCGAACCTGATTGAGCCGGACGGGGACGGCTACCGGGTGCGTCACCATCTCATCCACGACCATGCGCTCGCGTGTGCTCTCGCCGACGAACCGGCCGAGGCCCGTGAAGCGGTGCTGGACCGGATCATCGCGCACTACCTGGAGTTCGCCGAACGCGCGGAGGCGGCTCTGTCCTCCCGCCACCGCTATGATCCCGCGGGTACGTACGCGGCGTACGCACCCACCGGGAACGTTGACGCACCAAAGGTGATCGCGAGTCTGGAGCGACGCAGGGAGAGCCTGGAGAATGTGGTCCGCGTGGCTCACGAGATGGGTCGGCATGACCAGACCTGGCGGCTGGCTCAGGGGCAGCACACCTTCTACCTCAAATGCGGCCTGCACAGTCCTTGGATCACGACACACGAACTAGCGCTCAAATCGGCCTACGAATGCCGTGACCAAATGGCCATCGCCCGTATGCACTTCGAACTCGGCTTCGCTTATCTCGAGCGGTGGAGCACACGCCAGGGCGACCCGCAGACCGCCCGCGAACACTTCGAGCGGGCACTTGAACTCGTACGCCCGGCCGATGGCAACGCCACCGAAGGGCAGCGGCGGACGGAGTCCAGTGCGCTGGAGGGTCTCGGCCTGCTGGAACGTAAGTTGGGCAATCCTGCGGTCGCCCTTGAGTACTACGCCGTGGGGCTGCGCGCGTTGAACGGCATCGACCACAAGCGTGGCCGAGCCTTGTTTGCCCTCCATCGTGGTGTGGCGTTCACTGATCTGCGGCGTCACGACGAGGCGGCCCGGGAACTGCGCTCCGCCCGCGAACAGTTTGCGGATCTGTCGGCGCCCGATCCTTACAACGTAGCTCGTGCTCTGACCCGTTGCGCCGAGGACCGGCGTGCCGCCGACCAGCTGGGTGCGGCTGTTCAGGCACTCGATGATGCGATCGAGATCATGACCGTGAACGGTCCGCCCTACCAACGGGCCGGGATTCTTCTGCTCAGAGGTGATCTGCTGAGTGAACAGGGCGACCACGTACGGGCGACGCTCGACTGGGTCACAGCGGGCGACCTGTTCCGCGAAGCGAACAGTCTGCGGGCGCAGGAGGCCGACCAGCGTCTCACAGATGCCCCGAGTCCGGGTGACGAGGACGGGTCACGGGACGTCGACGACGAGTAGGCCAGTCTCGGTATCCGCTCCGATCGCCACCTGAACGTGCAACGGGCCGGGTCCGCCCACGGCGGACATCGCGTGGTCATGGATCACCGAGGCCGCGATGGCCGCTGATGCCCACGACGGGCGCCTGCCGTCCCAGCGGGCGCTCAGGCGCGTGCCGTCCCGCAGCAACGCCAGGCAGCCGCCCTCGGGTTCTTCGAGGGCGAGCAGGGCGCACCCGGGGTAGACGGCGGCGACGGCCTCCCAGTTCACCAATCCGGCGACGTGACGCGGTCGACCCAGCGGCACGATCAGTACGTCCGCGGAGTGGGGCCAGTTGATGTCCGGATCGTCGATGTCGGCCACCAGGTGGGCTCCCGACAGATGCCGTTCCATGGTGCGGCGCTGCAAGGGTGCGGGATAGCGCTGCACCGTGGCCCGGCCCTTTCCGGAGGCGACGGACACGTACACCGGTCGCTGGGCGGGGGAGGAGTATCCAACCGGCACGGTGGAGGGAACCGGAACCAATCGCGACCTGGCAGGTGTCACGGGCTCGGGAAGTTCGAGCCATTCATAGAACAGGCGCCGCAGTAGGACGGCCGATTCCCCGGGCCGTGACGTTACAGCCCCACGCAGCTGACCCAGTTCGGTGCTGTCCTGCTGGACTGCGGCCGCTTCCTTGATCTGCGACAGGAAAGGCCGGCGAGCCGAAAGCCGGGGAAGTATCTGGCCGAGACGAGCCATGGGGGACTGAGAAGCCACCTTCGATTCTGCGAAAGAACCCAAAATAGTCGGGATACCCAACGCGAATCCGTACATCGTCAAAGAGCCATGGTCGCCAAGAATTCCATCCGCAGCCAGCAACGCGGCCTTCCAGGTTTCCGTATCCGGTACCGGAAGCAGTAGCCCATGCTCGGTAAGCGGAGCCAACCAGTTCTGCAATTGCCAGGCGCCATGACCGTAAAAGGCATTGCAATGGACGGCCGCCAAAACACGATATTCGTCGACCGGTAGCTCCGCCAGGACACGGCGAAGTAAATCCGATTCACTCTCGCCCGACGCCAGAATCGACCCGCGTCCCCACGTGGACGAGACAACAATGAGCTTTTGGCCTGGGAGAACACCCATAGCCCGCCGGTAGTCCTCCCGGAACGGAGCGCTCACCTGTAGCTGATCGAAGCAGGGATCCCCCGCCACCACGCTTATGGGTACGGCCTCGGGGCAACTAGCAGCGAGCCGCTGGCGTTGTTCATCATGAGAGAGAATGATCGCCGACGGAACCATCCGGCCTTCATGTGTCAACCACTCTGGCGACAAGCCAAATGCTTCCCGCTTCCCGCTTCCCGCTTCCCGCTTCCCGCTTCCCGCTTCCCGCTTCCCGCTTCCCGCTTCCCGCTTCCCGCTTCCCGCTTCCCGCTTCCCGCTTCCCGCTTCAACAGCTTATTGTACCCCGCGCCATGCGGTGCGCCAATCAATGGAGTGCGCAAATTTTGAAGGTCGCCGCCCCGGCTTGTGGCAATCGCCAAGTCGAATTTTTGAGCCGTTGCTTCTTCCCACGGTATATGTAGCATTCCCCGGGAAGTGAAGAATTCAAAAATCCCCTCGTCAAGAGCCGAGGATTCGGTGCAGGTGAAGACCGTTTGGACGCGCCGGTCGCCTTCGAACACGGTGAGCAGGTCGAGCAGCCGCGTCGCGGATGTGATGTTGTGGACCACGCCGAGAACGGTTCGCTTCGCCGCCACACTCACCCAGCGTCGACCGTCCGCCGCCATCGGCAGCGGAAGTCGCCCTGCACCGCGCACGTTCGCTCCCCACTATCCCCTGTGTGACCTCGTCAGACGATAACGTGCCGCAGGATCTGCCAGATCTCGCCTGTGGGCCACGGGTGGCTCACGTGTGATCACTCCACAGCCCTCAAGCGATCCCCTGAGCCCGTTACTTCCGTGCACTCGCCGGGGCCACGCCGGAGGACCAGCCTGCTCGGAGAGGTGGACCGACAGCCCGCACAGCTTAGTTAGGCCCCTGGGGGCGGTTGCGAAGCCTCGCGAGGGGGAGCTTGCGCGGAGCCCTACAGCGGCCTTCCTTCGTCTCTCTTGCTGGTTGACGAAGTGCGTGTGCACCCCCTGGGGAGAGTGTGATCTCGCGTGCCTGATCCGGCCAGTCGACCGGATCGACTTGCAGAGCAGACCCACTCCGGTGACGCTCGACGTACGCGGGTCGGGCCCACCCTTGCTGTGGGCCCGGCTCGTGCCCCTTCCGATCAGTGACGCCCCGTGGCCCCCGACGCCTTCCGGCCCCTTGCTGATGCCGTAGACGTTTCGGGTTTCGCCTTCGCGGCCACTGTTGCGGCCTGCGGCGAGAAGCCTGCATCCTCCAGGAACTGCATCGCGGCGACAATGTCCTTGCAGGTCTTGGTCAGCAGCATGATCGACAGGTCGCTCTGTGCCTCCGGCGGTAGGTTCGCCAGGGAGCACTTGTAGACGCGCACGGCCGCCCTGTGCAGCGACTCCAGTCTCGAAGCCGCGTAGAGCTTGGCCTTGTCAATGTCGTTCGTGGCGGCATAGCGGCCGTGAACCAGGGTGAAGTTGGTCTTCTCGTTGCCGCATTGGTGGTCACGGATCCACGCCTTGCCGCGCTCGAACTGGGAGCCCGTGTTGCGGCCGATCGCATCCTTCCGCTCGAGTCCCCTCCTTGTAGTCGACTGCCGACGTTGCCGCCTCCTCTTCGACCTCTTCGGCGTCCTCAGTGGTCGCGAGCTCAGCCTCGGCCTCGATCTCACGATCGACCTGGCGCCAGTGCTCGTGCTGGGCCTCTCGCAGCAGACGCGAGACAGGGCCGCTCACGTACAGACCCGCTTGCGGAGGCCGTCGAGATCGAGGGCGTGCTTGCTCTCCGGAGGTGTGATGGACCGCATCTGCGGAACGTGCTCGTTGAGGACCCCGGCGATCTCTGGGCCGGAGAGGTCGTCCACCACGATCTTCACTGTGCTCGCCCTTCTTGGGGACTCTCGGTGATCACGGTCGTGGCGCACCGCTGACCGTGCAGAAGCTCACTACGGTGCACATGGATTCAATGATCCTGGCCAAGGTGGTCGAGGAGGCCGGTCAAGTGGGTGATGTAGGACGTCGCTCCGATGAGGCTGCTCGCCGGGGTGAGGGCGGTGTAGCCGAGCACGGGCATGCCCGCGGCCTTCGCCGCGCGGACGCCGCCTGGGCTGTCCTCGATGACGAGGCAGTCGTGCGGGTCGGTATGGAGTGCGGCGGCGGCGTGGAGGAAGAGGTCGGGAGCGGGTTTGCCGACGCCTCGGACGTCCTGGGCGCTGAAGACCACGTCGGGCGGCAGGAGGGGGCGCAGGCCGGACCGGTCGAGGGTGAGGTCGATCCAGGCGTGGTCGGAGGAGGACGCCAGGCAGTAGGGAATGCTGCGGCGCCGCAGTTCGGTGAGCACGGTGGAGGCGCCCTGGACGGCGTCCAGCTTCTCCCGGAAGGCGGCGAACACCCGCTCGTGGAGGCGGGTGGTGAAGTCCGCGGGCAGTGTGCCGCCGAATCTGTGCGCGACGACCGTGTGGACGGTGCGGCCGGCGTTGCCGAGGAAGTGCCGGTAGGACTCTTCCAAGGTGAAGGGGAAACCCAGTTCTGTGAGGTAGCCGGAGAGCACACGGTGAGCGATGGGCTCGCTGTCGACGAGCACGCCGTCGTTGTCGAAGATGATCAGCTGGGGTTTCACGGGGTCTCCGCCCGGTTGAAGGTCGCGGTGAGGGCGATCGCGAGGAAGGCGGCGCCGAGGAGGCAGGTCGCGGTCCAGCCGCCGGCCGTGTAAGCGGCGGGTCCGAGGGCCGTACCGGCGATGCCGCCGAGGGTGTAGCCGGTCATGTAGACCGAGGCGAGGCGGGCTCGGGCGTCGTCGATGCCGTAGACGACGCTCATGTTCAGCAAGTGGGTGGCGTGGACGGCGGTGTCCATGGCGAAGAGCCCGATGAGGAGCCAGGCCAGGTGGTGGCCGCCGGCCCAGAGTGCGGCGAAAGATGCCACGCCGAGGACCAGTGCCGTCCTGGTGAGCCGTCTGCGGTCGGCTCGGTCGGCGGCGCGGCCGATGGGGCGGGCGGTGAGTGCTCCGGCGGCGCCGGCCAGTGCAAGGAGTCCGATCTGGGCGGGGCCGTAGCCGTAGGGGGGTTCGGAGAGGCGGAAGGCCGCGGTCGACCAGAAGACGCCGAAGGCGGCGAAGGAGCAGCCTCCGATGAAGGTCCGGCGGCGCAGCAGCCGGTGGGTGGCGGCCAGGCGAAGCGTGGCGTGGAGCTGGGACCGGTACGGGACGGGCAGGTCGGGTGGGGCGGGTGGAAGGGCGCGGGTGAGGACGACGGCGAGCAGCAGGGTGCTGACCGCGGCCGCGGTGAACAGTGCACGCCAACCGACGGCCTGCGAGACCAGGCCGGCGACGGTGCGGGACAGGAGGATGCCGGTGAGTCCGCCGGTGAGCATTGTCCCGACGGCGCGTCCGCGTTCGTGGGGTGCGGCCATGGTGGCGGCATAAGGGATGAGGGTGTTGACGAAGGCGGCGGCGGTGAGCCCGATGAGTGCTCCGGCGGTCAGGAGGAGGCCGGTGGTGCGGGCGGCGGCGGTCAGGGCGACGGCGGCGGCGTCGGCGCAGAGCAGGACGGCGAGTAGGGGGCGGCGGGGGACGATGTCGCCGAGCGGGACGATCAGGATCAGGGCGAGGGCGTAGCCGAGTTGGCCGACGGCGATGAGATGGTCGGCCGCGTGGGGGCCGATGGACCGGGAGATCTGTGGGAGGAGGGGCTGGCAGTAGTAGAGGTTCGCGATCGTCAGTCCGTAGGCCGTCGCGAGCAGCCGGCCGGTCCGGGGAGAGACGCTCTGCGGAGGTTCGATCAAGGTCACTTGGACGAACCTAGGGAGCCGATTGGGCCGTGGGTAAGATCCAATCGCATGGCGGATCAGTGGCCCAATCCTGGCCTGGACCTGCATCTGGAACTGGACGTCACCGACGGGCTCCGGACGGGTCTCGAGCGGGCGTTGCGAGCGGCCGTGCGGTCGGGGCGGCTGGCGCCCGGGACGCGGTTGCCGGCGACGCGGAGGCTCGCGGAGGACCTGGGGGTGGCGCGGGGCACGGTACGGGCGGCGTACGACCAGCTGATCGCGGAGGGGTATCTGACCGCACGGCAGGGTTCGGGCACCGTGGTGGCGCTACTGTCGCGCGTCGTGCCGGTGGCCACGGCCGAGCCGGTACGGGCGGAGCGGCCACGGCATGATCTGCGTCCGGGGAGTCCGGACGCATCGGCGTTTCCGGTGGCGGCGTGGCTGGAGTCGTCGCGGCGTGCCCTCGGCTCGGCTCCGGCCGACGCCTTCGGCTACGGCGATCCGCGGGGACGCGCCGAGTTGCGGACCGCGCTGGCCGGGTATCTGGGGCGGGCACGAGACGTGTCGGCCCATCCGGATTCCATCGTGATAACCAACGGGTATCTGCAGGGTCTGACGCTGCTGGCCGCCGTCGTCGGCGGGACCTTCGCCATGGAGGACCCGGGTGTTCCGCTGCATCGCGAGGCGGTCCGCCGTGCCGGGGCACGAGTGGTGCCGCTGCCGGTCGACGATCTGGGCGCCCGCACCGATCTCGTCGGCGCTCTGGCGCCGAACGCGGTCGAGGTCACCCCGGCCCATCAGTACCCGACCGGCCGGACGCTCCGTCCCGGGCGACGGCGCGCCCTGCTGGACTGGGCGCGCTCGTGCGGCGGTTTGGTCGTCGAGAACGACTACGACGCGGAGTTCCGCTACGACCGCAAGCCCGTCGGCGCGCTGCAGGGCGCCGGCCCCGAGGACGTGGCCTATCTGGGCACGACGTCCAAGGCCCTCGGCCCGGCGCTGCGGATCGGCTGGATGGTCCTGCCGCCCCGTCTGATCGACCCGGTGGTCGACGCCAAGCTGCACGCCGACCACCACACCGAACATCTCGGCCAGCTGATCCTGGCCGACCTGATCACTCGTCACGGCTACGACCGGCACATCCGCGCCTCCCGCCAGCGATACCTCCGCCGCCGCGACCAGCTTCGCCGCCGCCTCGTTGGACGTTCCCGTCTCCCTGACCGGCATCGCCGCGGGTCTGCACGCCCTGGCCGTCCTTCCCCCGGACGGGCCCACCGAGGCCGACGTCCGCACGGCCGCGGAGACACACGGCCTCGCCCTCGGCTACCTGTCGGAACGCCGCGCACTCCCCTCCACCGCCCAGGGCGTCATCATCGGCTACGGCCGTCCCCCCGAACACGCCTACGCGTCCGCCCTGGACGCCCTGACCGCGACCTTCACCGCCTGCTTCCGCTAACCCGTACGCCCAACCCGCTCAAAACGGAGACACCTTGCGGATATGCCGTGACCTGCACAGACACCGCGGGCACGGAAAGCGGGCCGCCGCCAGACGCTCGGCCCGAAGAGGAAGAGAGCTTACTTGCCCTCGATATGAGCGCGGCTGCTGTCGTCGGGGTCCTGTTTCATCTCCGTCAGGTAGCGCAGTGCCCCGAACTGGACCAGAACGTCGGCGCGGCCCATGCCGACGTTGTTCGTCTCCCCCTGAACAATGCTGTGCAGGGGGCCGCTGAGCAGCCACTGGTGAAAGTCGCGCTGCAGGTCCGCCTCGTTGGCCTCACGCTGTCCTGTTCCGGGCTTTCGACGGTAGTCGTAGGGCGGGTCGCCCTTCTTTCAGGAACATCACGGCGGCGGATCTATGTGCATACATAGCCAAGTTGGAGTCAACCGTCTCCTCGGTCGACTACCAGCGCGGCATTCTGTCCGAGCTCTCCTCCATTCTGGAAGCGGCTGTCGACGACAAGCGGCTCGCCAGGAACCCCATGCGTGCGAAGTCCGTGCGGTGGCCAAAGGCGCCGCAAGAGCGACGCGACGCGTGGCCGTTGGAGACGGCGCTGCGAGTCCGAGACGTCATCAGCGCGCACAACCGGATAGCCGTCGTAGTCGGCCTGGGATGCGGGCTCCGTCAGGGCGAGGTGTTTGGGTTGAGCCCGGAGGGCATCGACTACGCCCGAGGCGTCCTCCACGTCCGCCGCCAAATCCAGGCGATCCGTGGAAGGTTGTACTTCGCCCTGCCGAAGGGGAAGAAGACCCGTATCGTCGACATGCCCTCCTCGGTGGCCGAGGAGGGCATGTCGAAGCGTTCCCACCGGTCGAGGTGGAGCTTCCGTGGGGGAAGCCGGAGGGGCAGGGGCGGAAGTTCTCCCTGCTGCTCACCACGCGACTCGGCAACGCAGTCGCGGTGAACACGTGGAACACCTACACCTGGAAGCCCGCGCTGGCCGAGGCCGGCATCATCCCGCCGCGCGCCGAGGGAGTGAAACCCTGGCAGTGGGCGGCGGCCCCGAAGGACGGCTTCCACGTGCTGCGGCACACCTATGCCTCGATCATGCTGGAGGCCGGAGAGTCTGTCGTGACCTTGGCGCGGTGGCTCGGGCACTCCTCGCCCGCGATCACCCTCGGTTACTATGCTCACTTCATGTCGGAGGCCGGAAGCAAGGGGCGCACCGCCATTGACGGACTGCTTGGGGAGCGGGGGGATCGGCATGCCGGTCGAAACTCCCCAGATTCTCCCCAGGCCCGTTGACGGGTGATTCCCGCTGCTCCACCGCCTCTGAAGGCGGCCATGGATTGCAAGGTTGAAGAGATGGGTGGCCTGGGAAAATGCTAAAAGAGGTCACCGTGACCCGCTACATCGCGCCCCTGCGTGAAGGCGGCTCGCTGCCGGCGCTTGTCGAGGCCGATGACCTGGGTACGTACGTCGTCAAGTTCACCGGTTCGGCGCAGGGCCACAAGGCACTGGTCGCCGAGGTGATCGTCGGCGAACTCGCCCGCGCGCTCGGCCTGCGCTTCCCCGAACTGGTCCTCGTCCACTTCGACCCCGCCATCGCCGCCGCCGAGCCCCACCAGGAGGTGCGCGAGCTGCACGGCGCCAGCGCGGGCGTCAACCTCGGCATGGACTATCTGCCGGGCGCCCGCGACCTCACGCCCGAGATCGCCAGGGACTTCCCCGTCGACCCCCTGGAGGCGGGCAGGATCGTCTGGCTGGACGCGCTGACCGTCAACGTCGACCGTACGGTCCACAGCTCCAACCTCATGGTCTGGCCCACCCTCGGCATCGTGCCCCCGCGGCTGTGGCTCATCGACCACGGCGCCGCGCTCGTCTTCCACCACCGCTGGGACACCACGACCCCGGGCAAGAAGTACGACTTCCGCCACCACGCCCTCGGCCACTACGGCCCCGACGTCCGCGGCGCCGACGCCGAACTGGCACCCAAGCTGACCGAGGAACTGCTGCGCGGCATCGTCGCCGAGGTGCCGGACGCCTGGCTCGCCGAGGACGCGGGCTTCGCCACGCCCGACGACGTCCGCGCCGCCTACGTCGACTACCTCCTGCGGCGCGTACGGCTCTCGCACGAGTGGCTGCCCACCGACTTCCCGAGCCGCGAGGAACTCGCCGCCGAGGAGAGCGCCCGCGCGCGACGGACCGAGCAGGGCCGCCCCGACTGGCTCAAGCGCGTCCCCGACCTGCACGGCAAGCCGGCGGCGGAGCAGGACTGGTCGGTCCACCTGGGCTGAGAGCGGCGGCGCACCGGGGGCGGGGCCGGGGGCGGGCCGAGTCCGAGCCCGCGCGCCCCCGAGACGCCGCCCGGATCAGTCCCCGAGACGCCGGCCGGCTCATCCCCTGAGCCGCCAGTAGGCCGACAGGGTCAGCCCTGGAGCTGCCGGTACGCCGGGAGGGTCAGGAAGTCGACGTAGTCCTCGTCCAGGGACACCCGCAGCAGCAGGTCGTGCGCCTCCTGCCAGTGGCCGGCGGCGAAGGCCTCCGCGCCGATCTCCTCGCGGACGGCGGCCAGCTCCTGCGCGGCTACCCGCCGGGCCAGTTCCGGCGTGGCCTTCTCACCGTTCTCGAACTCGACACCCGCGTTGATCCACTGCCAGATCTGCGAGCGGGAGATCTCGGCGGTGGCCGCGTCCTCCATCAGGTTGAAGATGGCGACCGCGCCGAGTCCGCGCAGCCACGCCTCGATGTAACGGATGCCGACCTGGACGGCGTTGACCAGACCGCCGTACGTCGGCTTCGCCTCGAGGGAGTCGACGGCGATCAGGTCGGCGGCCTCGACGTGGACGTCCTCGCGCAGCCGGTCCTTCTGGTTCGGCCGGTCGCCGAGGACCTTGTCGAAGGACTCCATGGCGATCGGCACCAGGTCGGGGTGGGCGACCCAGGAGCCGTCGAAACCGTCGGCCGCCTCGCGGTCCTTGTCGGCGCGCACCTTCTCGAAGGCGACCCGGTTCACCTCGGCGTCCCGGCGGGATGGGATGAACGCCGCCATACCGCCGATCGCGTGCGCGCCGCGCTTGTGGCAGGTGCGGACGAGGAGTTCGGTGTACGCCCGCATGAACGGGGCCGTCATCGTCACCGCGTTGCGGTCCGGCAGGACGAACTTCGTTCCGCCGTCACGGAAGTTCTTCACGAGGGAGAACAGGTAGTCCCAGCGTCCCGCGTTCAACCCCGAAGCGTGGTCGCGAAGTTCGTAGAGGATCTCCTCCATCTCGTACGCCGCCGTGATCGTCTCGATCAGGACGGTCGCGCGCACGGTGCCCTGCGGGATGCCGAGCCGGTCCTGCGCGAACACGAACACGTCGTTCCACAGCCGGGCTTCGAGGTGCGACTCGGTCTTCGGCAGGTAGAAGTACGGGCCTTTGCCGAGGTCGAGCAGGCGCCGGGCGTTGTGGAAGAAGTACAGGCCGAAGTCGACGAGCGCACCGGGGACCGCCGTGCCGTCGGCGTCGACGAGGTGCCGTTCGTCCAGGTGCCAGCCGCGCGGCCGCATGACGACCGTCGCCAGCTCCTCCTTTGGGCGCAGGGCGTAGGACTTGCCCGACGCCGGGTCGGTGAAGTCGATGTCCCGGGCGTAGGCGTCGATCAGGTTCACCTGGCCGAGGACCACGTTCTCCCAGGTGGGCGCGGAGGCGTCCTCGAAGTCCGCGAGCCACACCCTCGCGCCCGAGTTGAGTGCGTTGACCGTCATCTTGCGGTCGGTGGGGCCCGTGATCTCCACCCGCCGGTCGTCCAGCGCGGCCGGGGCCGGGGCCACCCGCCAGGAGTCGTCCGCGCGGACGGCGGCCGTCTCGGGCAGGAAGTCGAGCGTGCCGGTACGGGCGATCTCGGCGCGGCGCTCGGCGCGGCGGACGAGGAGTTCGTCACGGCGCGGGGTGAACCGCCGGTGCAGTTCCGCCACGAAGCCGAGCGCGGCGTCGGTGAGGACCTCCTCCTGCCGGGGCAGCGGCTCGGCGCCGGCGACGGTCAGGGGGGACGGCGCGGGTGCGGACATGAGCTGTCACTTCCTTCAGCAGTGGCATCAGATGCCAAGGGGCATGAATCGGACAGTCGGCGCCCGCTGCGCGATGGGACGCTTCTGGTCTGTGGATACTAGTTTCCTCATGGTGGAGCTTCAATGTTCCGTTGACGTCGAGGCGCTCCGGGCGCGGCGAAGTGGCCCCCGGTGTCACCCCGTTCACCGCAGGCGGCGCAGATCGGCCTCGGTGTCGATGTCGTACGGCTCGGCGACGTCCGCGCACTCCACGAGCCGGGTCCGCGCCGTGTGCTCCCGCAGGTAGGCGCGGGCCCCCTGGTCGCCGGTGGCCGTCGCGGCGATGCCGGGCCAGTGCGCCACCCCGAACAGGACAGGGTGTCCGCGTACGCCGTCGTAGGCGGCCGCGGCCAGCGAGGACTCGCCGTCGTACGCGCCGAGCACCCGGGCCACCGCCTCCGGCCCGATGCCCGGCTGGTCGACCAGGCTGACCAGGACCGCGCGCACACCCGTACCCGCGAGCGAGGCGAGCCCCGCGCGCAGCGAGGAGCCCATGCCCTCGGCCCAGCGGGGGTTGTCGACCAGTACGCACCCGCTCAGGTCGGCGCGCGCCCGGACGTCGTCCGCCGCCGCGCCCAGGACGACGTGGATCCGCCCGCATCCGGCCGCGCGCAGCACACCCACCGCGTGCTCGGCCAGGGGCCGCCCCCGGTGTTCCAGCAGCGCCTTGGGGCGACCGCCCAGCCGGCTGCCCCCGCCGGCGGCCAGCAGCAGTCCGGCGATCTCCGGGCGGGGATGCCGATGGCCGTGCTCGTGCTGATCGTCCGTCATGGATCCTGCATACCCGGCGCGGGCCGGGGAGGGCCGCTCCCCTTGGGCTGAATTTCGGTCCGCGCGGTGGCGTTCCCGCATCCCGTCGCGTTAACTGACCCGCGCACAAGGCCGTGCGAAGGGGAGGGCTGGGTTGCGGAGCTTGGGGCAGAGGCCAGTGACCGGCAGCGAAGAGGACCCGCGGGTGGCGGAACTGCGGTCCGCCGTGGCCCGCCTGCGCCGCGAACTCGCCGCGCTGCCGTCGGAGTTCCCCGACCGGGGCATCGCCGAGGACGAACTGGCGGCCCTCGCCGCGATGATCACCGGCGGCGCGCCGGAGATTCCCCGCCTGCGCCGTTCCCTGCTCCTGATCGCCGGGGCGATCGGCTCGGTCAGCGCACTGGCCCGGGGCCTCGCCGAACTGAGAGCGGCGATGGACGTGCTGGGCGGGTCCCCGGGCACCTGAAGGCGCCTGGGAGGGCCTCCCTCTCCCGCCTCGAACACGCGAGCCACGGCGAGGCCGGGCCCGCAGGGGCCCAGGGGTTCTGCGGCGCCGGGGGGTCCCTACGGGATCGGTGGCCCTGGGGGTTCTGCGGGCCCTGCGGGTCGCACGGTTCCCTACAGGTCCCACAGCATCTACGTCCCGTACGGGTCCCTACGGCCCCTGCGGCCCCTGCGGCCCCTACGTCCCGTACGGCCCGTACGGCCCCTACGGCCCCTACGGCCTGTACGGGTCTCTACGGCCCCTACGGCCCCTACGGCCCCTACGTCACGTACGGCCCCCTACGGGCTCTGTGGCCCCTGCGGGTCGTGCGGCCCTTACAGGTCGCAGGGTCCCTACGTGGCGCACAGCCCCCAGGCCCCCGCGGCCCCGGCCGCCAGTGTGCCCCCGCCCGTCCTCGGAGCACACCGTGCGACGGCCCCTCAGGTGCTGGAGCTCGCCAGCGTTCGCGACAGCTCAAGGGCCACTCGCTGAAGCGCGGCCACACTCCGCGCCGTGGTGGCGTCCGTGAGCCGCCCCGCGGGCCCGGAGACGGAGACGGCCGCCGCGGTGGGGGAGTCCGGCACGGACACCGCGAGGCACCGCACCCCGATCTCCTGCTCGTTGTCGTCCACGGCGTAGCCGAGCCGACGTACCTCGTCGAGAGACGTCAGGAAGTCCTCCGGCGTGGTGATCGTCCGCTCCGTCGCGGCCGGCATGCCCGTCCGGGACAGCAGCGCCCGCACCTCCGCGTCGGGCAACTCCGCCAGCAGCGCCTTGCCCACGCCGGTCGCGTGCGGAAGGACGCGCCGGCCCACCTCCGTGAACATCCGCATCGAGTGCTTCGACGGCACCTGCGCCACGTAGACGATCTCGTCGCCGTCCAGCAGTGCCATGTTCGCCGTCTCGCCGGTCTCCTCCACCAGGCAGGCCAGGTGCGGCCGCGCCCAGGTGCCGAGCAGCCGGGAGGCGGACTCGCCGAGCCGGATCAGGCGGGGCCCGAGCGCGTACCGGCGGTTCGGCTGCTGTCGTACGTAACCGCAGGAGACCAGCGTGCGCATGAGCCGGTGGATGGTGGGCAGCGGCAGCCCGCCGGCCGCGGACAGTTCGCTCAGGCCGACCTCGCCACCCGCGTCCGCCATCCGCTCCAGCAGGTCGAAGGCGCGCTCCAGGGACTGGACCCCGCCGCCGGCGGCTCTGGCGGATGCGTTGGCGCTGGCGCGGGACGTCGGCACGGCGCGTTCCTTTCGGGGCTGGCGGGGAAGCCAGAAGCGTACCGGGCGGTCGTTCGCCGCGCCCCTTGACGCCGGGGGCCGCCCACGTGAAGACTCCTTCAACAGAACGTTGAATTCCGTTACATGGGGGTAAATCCCGTTTCCTGGACGTAGAACAGCAGACGGCGGAGAAAGGGGTTCGGGTGTCCGACGCCGACCTGGTGTTGCGCTCCACGCGCGTCATCACCCCGGACGGGACGCGGGCCGCCACGGTCGCCGTCGCCGCCGGGAAGATCACGGCCGTACTGCCGCACGACGCGGAAGTGCCCGCCACGGCCCGGCTGGAGGACGTCGGCGACCACGTCCTGCTGCCCGGCCTGGTCGACACCCACGTCCACGTCAACGACCCCGGCCGCACCGAGTGGGAGGGCTTTTGGACCGCCACGCGCGCGGCGGCCGCCGGTGGCATCACCACCCTCGTCGACATGCCCCTCAACTCCCTGCCGCCGACCACCACGGTCGAGAACCTGCGGGTGAAACGGGAGGCCGCCGCCGGCAAGGCGCACATCGACGTCGGCTTCTGGGGCGGCGCGCTCCCCGGCAACGTCAAGGACCTGCGCCCCCTGCACGACGCCGGAGTCTTCGGCTTCAAGGCCTTCCTCTCCCCGTCCGGCGTCGACGAGTTCCCGCACCTGGACCAGGAGGAGCTGGCCCGGACCCTGACGGAGACGGCCGGCTTCGACGGCCTGCTGATCGCGCACGCCGAGGACCCGCACCGGCTGGCCGCCGCCCCGCAGCGCGGCGGGTCCAGGTACGCCGACTTCCTCGCCTCGCGGCCGCGTGACGCCGAGGACACGGCCATCGCCCACCTCGTCGCGCAGGCCCGCCGCCTGCACGCGCGCGTGCACGTCCTGCACCTGTCCTCCAGCGACGCACTGCCGCTCATCGCCGCCGCCCGCGCCGACGGCGTCCGCGTCACCGTGGAGACCTGCCCGCACTACCTCACCCTGACCGCCGAGGAAGTCCCCGACGGAGCCAGCGAGTTCAAGTGCTGCCCGCCCATCCGCGAGGCCGCCAACCAGGATCTGCTCTGGCGGGCACTCGCCGACGGCGCCATCGACTGCGTCGTCACGGACCACTCACCTTCGACCGCCGACCTGAAGACCTCCGACTTCGCGACCGCCTGGGGCGGCATCTCCGGCCTCCAGCTGAGCCTGCCGGCGGTGTGGACCGAGGCCCGTCGGCGCGGCCACGGCCTGGACGACGTCGTCCGCTGGATGTCGGCGCACACGGCCCGGCTGGTCGGCCTCGACGCCCGGAAGGGTGCCATCGCGGCAGGCCGCGACGCCGACTTCGCCGTCCTCGCCCCCGACGAGACCTTCACCGTCGACCCGGCCGGACTCCAGCACCGCAACCCGGTCACCGCGTACGCGGGCAAGACCCTGTACGGCGTCGTGAAGTCCACCTGGCTGCGCGGCCGGCGCGTCTTCGCCGACGGCGAGTTCACCGAACCGACGGGCACACTGCTCACCCGACCCCGGTGACCTGTCCCCGGCGGCCCCTTCCACTTCCCCTCCCCCCACCTCCCGACCCCCGACGTCCGTAAGGAGCCCCTGATCACCGTGACGGCGCAGGATCCAGCCGGCCGGGCCGGCTTCACCGGCGACGCGAACCCCTACACAGGTGGTGACCCGTACGCCGACTACCGCACCGCCGACTTCCCCTTCACCCGGTTCGCCGACCTCGCCGACCGGCGGCTCGGCGCCGGGGTCGTCGCCGCCAACGACGAGTTCTTCGCCCAGCGCGAGAACCTGCTCCTCCCCGGACGGGCCGAGTTCGACCCCGAGCGCTTCGGTCACAAGGGCAAGATCATGGACGGCTGGGAGACCCGCCGCCGGCGCGGGCCGTCAGCGGAGCACCCCTGGCCGGCCGCCGACGACCACGACTGGGCGCTGATCCGCCTCGGCGCGCCGGGTGTCGTACGGGGCATCGTCGTGGACACGGCCCACTTCCGCGGCAATTACCCGCAGGCCGTCTCGGTCGAGGGCGCGTCGGTGCCCGGCTCCCCCTCGCCCGGGGAGCTGCTCTCCGACGACGTGAAGTGGACGACACTGGTCCCGCGCACGCCGGTCGGAGGCCACGCGGCCAACGGCTTCGCGGTGGACGTGGAACAGCGCTTCACCCACCTGCGCCTCAACCAGCACCCCGACGGCGGCATCGCGCGCCTGCGCGTGTACGGCGAGGTCGCGCCCGACCCGGCGTGGCTGGCGGCGATCGGCACCTTCGATGTCGTCGCCCTGGAGAACGGCGGCCAGGTCGAGGACGCCTCCGACCTCTTCTACTCCCCGGCCACGAACACCATCCAGCCCGGCCGCTCCCGCCGGATGGACGACGGCTGGGAGACGCGCCGCCGCCGCGACCACGGCAACGACTGGATCCGCTACCGCCTCGTCGCCCGGTCCCGGATCCGCGCGATCGAGATCGACACGGCGTACCTGAAGGGCAACAGCGCGGGCTGGGCGGCGGTCTCGGTGCGGGACGGCGAGAGCGGCGACTGGACCGAGATCCTTCCGCGCACCCGCCTCCAGCCGGACGCCGGCCACCGGTTCGTCCTCCCCGACCCCGCCGTCGCCACCCACGCGCGCGTGGACATCCACCCCGACGGCGGCATCGCCCGTCTGCGCCTGTTCGGGTCGTTGACGGAAGAGGGCGCGTCCGCGCTGTCGGCCCGCCACCAGGAGCTGGGCGGCTGAGACCTCCCTGGCTGGTGCCCTGGGGTCCTTAGGGACCCTGGGCGCCCTGGGTCTCTCGGGTGCCCCGGGTGGCCCCGGGTTCCCTGGGGTCCCTCGGAACTCTTTCCGTCACCCCGCGCGTTCCCCCCACGTGACCCTTCAGCAAGAGATCGTCGGCACCGCCATGCAGATGGCGGTCGTCAACCTGCACCCCGGCCAGACCGTGTACTGCGAGGCCGGGAAGTTCCTGTTCAAGACGACGAACGTGACCATGGAGACGCGCCTGTCCGGCCCGTCGGACAACGGCGGCCGGCAGCAGAGCGGAGGCGGCGGAGGCGGCGGCATGGGCGGCATGCTGCGCCAGGCCATGGGCACCGCCATGCAGGTCGGCCAGCGCGTGCTGGCCGGCGAGTCGCTGGCGTTCCAGTACTTCAGCGCCCAGGGCGGCCAGGGCACGGTCGGCTTCGCGGGCGTGCTGCCCGGCGAGATGCGCGCACTGGAGCTCGACGGCACGCGCGCGTGGTTCGCGGAGAAGGACGCCTTCGTGGCCGCCGAGTCCACCGTCGAGTTCGGCATCGCCTTCCAGGGCGGCCGCACCGGCATGAGCGGCGGCGAGGGCTTCGTCCTGGAGAAGTTCACCGGCCACGGCACAGTGATCCTCGCGGGAGCCGGCAACTTCATCGACCTGAACCCGGCCGACTTCGGCGGCCGCATCGAGGTCGACACCGGCTGCGTCGTCGCCTTCGAGGAGGGCATCCAGTACGGCGTCCAGCGCGTCGGCGGTCTCAACCGCCAGGGCATCATGAACGCCGTCTTCGGCGGGGAGGGCCTGTCCCTGGCCACCCTGGAGGGCAACGGCCGCGTGATTCTCCAGTCCCTCACCATCGAGAGCCTCGCCAACGCCCTGAAGAAGGCCCAGGGCGGCGACAAGCAGGGCCCGACCGGAGGACTGTTCTCCACGAACGTGGGCTGACCGTCAACACCAGACCGTCAACACCCGGGCCCTGGCTCCTTTGTCGCCGTAATCCCCTGGTCCGGACGGGCCGCCGGTAGGTACGGTGATCGTCCCCGTGCGAGCCGCCGACGTCCGCGCACGCCGTCCGCAGCCCCGGAGAGCTTGCCCATGTCGACCGTCGCCGTACCGGGCGCAGCCGTCACGCCCCGCCGTGCCCGGCACACCGACCTGCCCGTCCTGCTCGTCGCGGTCGTCTGGGGCGCGAGCTATCTGGCCGCCAAGGACATCACCACCGCCGGCACGGTGCTCGCCGTGCTGGTGCTGCGGTTCGCGCTGGCCGTGCCCTTCCTGGCCCTCGCGGCGAGGCGTTCGCTGCGCGCCCTCACCGGCGCCCAGTGGCGCGGGGCCGCCCTGCTGGGGCTGATCCTCAGCGGCATCTTCCTGCTGGAGACGTACGGCGTCGTCCACACGTCGGCGACGAACGCGGGCCTGATCATCAGCCTCACCATGATCTTCACCCCGCTCGCCGAGGCCGCCGTCACCCGCACCCGGCCCGCCTCGTCCTTCCTCGGCGCCGCGGCCCTGTCGGTGCTCGGCGTCGTCCTGCTCACCCAGGGCGGCGGCTTCACCCGGCCCTCACTCGGCGACCTGCTGATGCTGCTCGCCGCCCTGGCCCGCACCCTGCACGTCCTCGCGATGTCGCGGATCCGGGCCGTACAGGACGCCGACCCGCTGCCGCTCACCACGGTCCAGCTGGGCACCGGGGTCGCCGTGTTCGCGGCTCTGTCGGCGGGGACCGGCCCCACGCCGTGGGCCACCGCGGCCGGATTCGGCGTGCGCGAGTGGGCCGGACTGCTGTTCCTGTCCGTGCTGTGCACCCTGGTCGCCTTCTTCGTCCAGATGTGGGCGGTCCGCCGCACCTCCCCGTCCCGGGTCAGTCTGCTGCTCGGCACCGAACCGCTGTGGGCCACCGCGGCCGGCCTCGCGCTCGGCGGGGAACGGCTCGGCGTGCTCGGTCTCGCGGGCGGTGCGCTGGTGCTCGTGGGGACCGCGTGGGGACGACGGGCGGCGGGTTGAATTCCCGAGAAATCATGGGACTTGACGGGTGAAACCTCGTTCCTGTCATTGACATGCCATCATCTACGCGCGTCATCATGAGGGCATGAGATTCCCCCCACACGCATCTCGTATCGGCGCCGCAGCGGCGCTCCTGTCCGCACTCCTCGTCGGCGGCACCGTCTCCGCCACCACGGCGGACGCCGCCGCCACGTCCGTCGGCAGCATCTGCGCCGGCGACCTCCCGGCACAGGCGTACGACACCCTGGACCTCATCGACCAGGGCGGCCCCTTCCCGTACCCGCAGGACGGCGTCGTCTTCCAGAACCGCGAGCACGTCCTGCCCTCGGAACCCACCGGCTACTACCACGAGTACACGGTGAAGACCCCCGGCTCCTCCACCCGCGGTGCCCGGCGCATCGTCACGGGCGAGGGGTACCAGGAGGACTACTACACGTCCGACCACTACGTCACGTTCGACCTGATCGACTTCGGCTGCTGAGCCGACCGGACGGGTTCGAGGCGACGGCGCGCGCCCACCCTCGGGGGACGGAAGGCCACACTCGGCCGGATCTCCGTCCCCCGGCGGTGCCGGTGGCTGCGACTGCGGCAGTGTCGGCGCACAGTGTGAACGTGGTCCCGCGTGCGGGGGACCACCCAAAGTCCACGGTCGTGCGACTTTGGTCGGTGATCGTCCGCACGGAGCGGAAGCGGGGCCCGATCCTGCGTAGATTTGTCGACCGTGAGCAACGACGAACCGGCCCGGGCGCCGCAGGATTTCGTGGGCCGCCGGTGGCTGTTCCCGTCCGCCCTGGTCCATGAGCTGGCCCCCGACACCACCGCCTCAGGCCGCCGGCCACGGCGCACCGCCCGCGACTGGGTCGTCGACTTCTGCTGCTTCCTGCTCGCCGTCGGACTCGGTCTGGTGGCTGCGCGGTCCCTGCGCGACGAACCCGGGCTTCCGCACTCCCTCGCCGTCCTCGACGTGGCACTCGGCGTCGTCGCGTGCGCGGCGGTCTGGCTGCGGCGCCGCCTGCCGGTCGAGCTGGCCGTCGCGCTGGTCGCGGTCAGTTTCGCGTCCTCCACCGCGGGCGGCGCGGCGATGGTCGCCGTGTTCACGCTCGCCGTGCACCGGCCCTTCCGCTACGTGGCCTGGATCGGGGGGACCGAGCTCGCGCTGACCCCGCTCTACTACTGGCTGCGGCCCGACCCCGACCTGCCGTACGCCGGGATCGTCGCCTTCTCGGTGCTGCTCACCATCACCGTCATCGGCTGGGGCATGTTCGTCCGCTCCAAGCGGCAGCTCATGCTCAGCCTGCACGACCGCGCCCGCCAGGCGGAGAGCGAGGCACGGCTGCGCGCCGAACAGGCGCAGCGGCTCGCCCGTGAGGCCATCGCGCGTGAGATGCACGACGTGCTGGCCCACCGGCTCACCCTGCTCAGCGTGCACGCCGGAGCCCTGGAGTTCCGGCCGGACGCGCCCCGGGAGGAGATCGTGCGGGCGGCGGGGGTGATCCGGGAGAGTGCCCACGAGGCGTTGCAGGATCTGCGGGAGATCATCGGCGTACTGCGCACCGGGGAGGCGGACGACGCGGCCGGGAGCCGCCCGCAGCCGACCCTGGCCGCCCTGGACACCCTCGTCGCCGAGTGCCGCGAGGCCGGCATGAAGGTGACCCTCGACCACCGCGTCACCGACCCCGCCGCCGTCCCCGCCTCCGTCGGCCGCACCGCCTACCGCATCGCGCAGGAGGCCCTCACCAACGCCCGTAAACACGCTCCCGGCACCGAGGTCCGTCTCCGCCTCACGGGCGCTACCGCCGACGGCCTCACCGTCACGGTCACCAACGCCGCCCCCGAATCCGAGGCCCCGCCCGTCCCCGGTTCCGGCCAGGGCCTGATCGGCCTTACCGAACGCGCGACCCTGGCCGGTGGCCGGCTGGTGCACGGGCCCACGACGGACGGCGGGTTCGAGGTGCGCGGGTGGTTGCCGTGGGGCGCAAGCTGAGGGGTTCGGGGTGAGGGGCGGGGGCTGCCTGCCGGCTTGTCTGTCTGCTTGTCTGCGTGTCTGTCGTGGCCGAGGCCGGCGGGAGGACCGGGCCTGGTGGCGAGCACGCCGTTCCCGCGCGGACGGATCACGTACCGGCTCGCGGGGCGACGGCTGCCCGCCGGGGCCCGGGTCTTCATGCTGGCCGAACGCGATCTGTGCGGACCTGATCGCCCCGGTCCGGCCCGGCCCGGTCCGATCCGGTCCGACAGCCCTGGCCGACGCTCCGTCGGACGGTCCGCGCGGGTGCCGGTCCGGCGTGGAGACCGCCGGTCTTCGCCGGTCTCCGCGGGCCTCGCGGCTCCGCCGACGTCCGTCGGCGGCTGCTCGCCCTCCCGCGCGCGGACGTGATTTCGTGAACCCATGACTGTGACGCCGATCAGACTCCTCCTCGTCGACGACGACCCTCTGGTGCGGGCCGGGCTCGCGCTGATGATCGGCGGCGCCGGAGACATCGAGATCGTCGGGGAGGCCGCCGACGGGGACGAGGCCGAGGGCGCGGTCGAGCGGACCCGGCCGGACGTCGTGCTCATGGACATCCGGATGCCTTCGGTGGACGGCATCACGGCCACCCGACGGCTGCGCGCGCGGGCGGACGCGCCGGAGGTCGTGGTGCTCACCACCTTCCACGCCGACGAGCAGGTGCTGCACGCCCTGCGCGCGGGCGCCGCCGGGTTCGTGCTCAAGGACACCCCGCCCGCCGAGATCGTCGACGCGGTGCGCCGGGTCGCCGCCGGAGAGCCGGTGCTGTCGCCCGCCGTCACCCGTCAGCTGATGCGGCACGCGGCCGGTACCGCCGCGGACTCCCGCCAGGCACGCGCGCGTGAGCGGCTCGCCCGGCTCAACGACCGCGAGCGGGAGGTCGCCGTCGCCGTCGGCCGGGGCCTGGCCAACGCGCGGATCGCCGCCGAGCTCTTCATGAGCGTGGCCACCGTCAAGACCCATGTCTCCCGCATCCTCGCCAAGCTGGACCTCAACAACCGCGTCCAGATCGCCCTGCTCGCCTACGACGCGGGACTTCTGGAAGACGGGCGCGGAACCGAACCGGGCGAGGGGACCTGAGACGGGCCCGGAGACAGCCACCGGGACGCCCGCGGAGACGGGCACTGACCGCACGCCTCACACGTTGTCCACTTACCGGGGGACGCCCGGCAGGCCTCGGGGGAGTCCGGAGGGGGAGCGATGGACAGGCAACGGGTGGTCGATCTGGGGGAGTTCGGCGATGATTTCCGCCGCGATCCCCATCCGGTGTACGCCCTCCTGCGCGAGAGGGGTCCCGTGCACCGGGTCCGGACGCCGGGCATCGACCGGGGCCAGGAGACGTGGCTCGTCGTGGGGTACGGGGAGGCCCGCGCCGCCCTCGCCGACCCCCGCCTGGCGAAGGACATCAGCAAGATCGGTACGACCTTCCTCGACGAGGAGCTGATCGGCAAGAACCTCCTGGTCGCCGACCCGCCCCAGCACACGCGCCTGCGCTCCCTGGTCACGCGCGCGTTCACCGCGCGCCGGATGGAGCGGCTGCGCCCGCGGATCCAGCGGATCACCGACGACCTGCTGGACGAGATGATCCCGCGCGGCCGCGCCGACCTCATCGACGCCCTCGCCTACCCGCTGCCCATCACCGTCATCTGCGAACTCCTCGGTGTCCCGGACATGGACCGCGCCGAGTTCCGCAAGATGTCCACCGAGGTGGTCGCGCCGACCAGCACACAGACGGAGTACGACGCCGTCGTCCGCCTCGCCGAGTACCTCACCGAGCTGATCGAGGACAAGCGGTGCGCCGGACCGACCGACCTGCTCAGTGACCTGATCCGCACCACCGCCGAGGACGGCGACCGGCTCTCCGCGCGGGAACTGCGCGGCATGGCCTACCTGCTGCTCATCGCCGGCCACGAGACCACCGTCAACCTCATCGGCAACGGCGTCCTGGCTCTCCTCACCCACCCCGACCAGCTCGCCGCCCTGCGCGCAGACATGAGCCTCCTGGACGGTGCCGTCGAGGAGATGCTGCGCTACGAGGGGCCGGTGGAGACCGCCACGTTCCGCTATGCCGCCGAGCCCCTGGAGATCGCCGGCACGGCGATCGGGCAGGGCGAGTCGGTGATGATCGGCCTCACCGCGGCCCAGCGCGACGGCGACCGCTACGCCGACCCGGACCGCTTCGACATCCGCCGCGACACCCGCGGGCACCTCGCCTTCGGACACGGCATCCACTACTGCCTCGGCGCCCCCCTGGCGCGCATCGAGGGCCGGGCAGCCGTGGGCACCCTGCTGACCCGCGCCCCCGCCCTCGCCCTCGACAACGCCCCCGGCGAATGGCTCCCGGGCATGCTGATGAGAGGGGTGCGCACGCTGCCGGTCCGCTGGTGACCGGGACGGGCTGCGGCGCTCCGGCACACGTCTGAACGCCGCCGACCGCCGACCGCCGACCGCGTCCCGGCTCCTCCCGATCCCCCTCTTCCACCCCCCGCAACGGCTGCGACCACAACGGCTGCAACGGCTACGACTGCAACGGCTGCAGCCGGTCCGGGATCTCCACCAGCCGGACCTGCCTGCGCTCACGGCGGGAGACCTCGCAGGCCTCGGCGATACGCAGGGCCTGGAGTGCCTCGCGGCCGTCGCACGGGTTGGCCCGCTCGCCGCGCACCACCTCGACGAAGGCGCAAAGCTCCGCCTCGTAGGCGGGGCCGAACCGCTCCAGGAAGCCGGTCCAGGGTTTGTCGGCGGGCGGGGGACCGGTCGGCTCGGTGGAGGCCACCGGCGTGCGGTCGTCGAGGCCCACCACGACCGTGTCCCGCTCGCCGGCCAGCTCCATGCGGACGTCGTAGCCGGCTCCGTTCAGCCGGCTCGCGGTCGCCGTGGCGAGGGTGCCGTCGGCCAGGGTGAGCAGCGCCGCGCCGGTGTCCACGTCACCGGCCTCGCGGAACATCGCGGGCCCGGCGTCCGAACCGGTCGCGTACACCTCCACCACCTCACGGCCCGTCACCCAGCGCAGCACGTCGAAGTCGTGGATGAGCGTGTCCCGGAACAGTCCGCCGGACAGCGGCAGCCATTCCGGCGGCGGAGGAGACTGGTCGCAGGTCATGGCCCGTACGGTGTGCAGCCGGCCGAGCCGGCCCGAGCGCACCGCCTCCCGGGCGCCCGCGTAGCCCGCGTCGAAGCGCCGCTGGAAGCCCATCTGCAACACCGTGCCGGCCGACTCCACCTCGGCGAGCGCGTGTAACGTCCCCGGCAGGTCGAGGGCGATCGGCTTCTCGCAGAAGACCGGAAGTCCCGAGCGGGCCGCCCGCCCGATCAGCTCGGCGTGTGCGGCCGTCGCCGTGGTGATCACCACCGCGTCCACGCCCCAGGTGAAGATCTCGTCCACGCTCGGCGCCGCCGTCTCACCCAGCCGGTGCGCCACCTCCTGTGCCCGTGCCGGATCCGTGTCCGTAAGGATCAGTGATCCGACCTCCCGATGGCGGCTCAGCGTGTTCGCGTGGATGGTGCCGATGCGGCCCGTACCGATGACCCCGATGCGCATGGGAACAAAGTGGGGGCCGACCCCGCACGCTGTCAATCCGCATGTCCTGACAATCGGACTACACAACTTCCCGTCAACCGGGCGCCGGACTACGCTCGGGCCCGTGCCGAAACCAGATGCCGACCCGACCGTGTCACTCAAGCTGCGTGTGGACCGCAGCTCTCCGGTGCCGTTGTACTTCCAGCTCTCCCAGCAGCTGGAAGCCGCCATCGAGCACGGCGGCCTCACGCCCGGCAGCCTGCTGGGCAACGAGATCGAGCTGGCCGCCCGGCTCGGCCTGTCCCGGCCCACGGTCCGGCAGGCCATTCAGACCCTGGTCGACAAGGGCCTGCTGGTGCGCCGCCGGGGCGTCGGCACCCAGGTCGTGCACAGCAGGGTCAAGCGCCCCCTGGAGCTGAGCAGCCTCTACGACGACCTGGAGGCGGCCGGCCAGCGACCCGCGACCAAGGTCCTGGTCAACACGGTCGTCCCCGCCTCGGCCGAGGTCGCGGCCGCGCTCGGCGTCACCGAGGGCACCGATGTCCACCGCATCGAGCGCCTGCGCCTCGCGCACGGCGAGCCGATGGCCTACCTGATCAACCATCTGCCGCCCGGCCTGCTGGACCTGGACACCGGTCAACTGGAGACCACCGGCCTGTACCGGCTGATGCGCTCCGCCGGCATCACCCTGCACAGCGCCCGTCAGTGCATCGGGGCCCGCGGCGCCACCGCGGCCGAGGCCGAGCGGCTCGCCGAGGCCGAGGGCTCCCCGCTGCTCACCATGCAACGCGTCACATTCGACGACACCGGCCGCGCGGTCGAGTTGGGCGACCACACCTACCGCCCGGCCCGCTATTCCTTCGAATTCCAGCTGCTCGTACGCCCCTGAGCGGCCCGTCTGAGTTCGTCACAATGTCAGGACAATGTGACCGGTTTGGGCTCCCCGGGCATATCGCGGGTGTTTACCGTGTTCGATACTGAAGTGTTTGGGGCAGGTGAGGTCGCCGACGGAACGCACCGACGGTGAGGTCGCCCGCCCCTTGCGCACGTAGGAGCACAGTCAGAGCACGGCAAGAAGGGCAACGCCTCGTGGCACGGTTTCGGACCTGGGTAGGCATCGCGTTGGCGGGGGCGCTCAGCCTCTCCCTCGCCGGCTGCAGCAGCACCGGCGGCAAGCGGGCCGAGGACGCCCGCAAGGCCGCCGCGGCCCAGGGCAGGTCGGCGGTGAACACGCCCCGCTGGACCTTCGCGATGATCACCCACTCGGGAGATGGCGACACCTTCTGGGACATCGTGCAGAGCGGCGCCGAGCAGGCCGCCGTCAAGGACAACATCAACTTCCTGTACTCGCACGACGACGAGGCCCAGCAGCAGGCCCAGCTGGTGGACGCCGCGGTCGACAAGAAGGTCGACGGCATCATCGTCACCCTCGCCAAGCCGGACGCCATGAAGGCCGCGGTGGCCCGCGCCGAGAAGGCCGGCATCCCGGTGATCACGGTGAACTCGGGCTCCGAGGAATCCAAGGCCTTCGGCGCCCTCACCCATATCGGCCAGGACGAGACCATCGCCGGCGAGGCCGTCGGCGAGGAGCTGAACAAGCGGGGCAGGAAGAACGCCCTGTGCGTCCTGCACGAGCAGGGCAACGTCGGCCACGAGCAGCGCTGCGACGGCGTCGAGAAGAGCTTCCACGGCAAGCTGCGCAAGCTCTACGTCAACGGCACGAACATGCCCGACGTGCAGTCCGCCATCGAGGCCAAGCTCCAGGCCGACAAGTCCCTGGACGCGGTCGTCACGCTGGGCGCTCCCTACGCCGACACCGCCGTGAAGGCCAAGTCGGACGCCGGCAGCAAGGCCGAGATCGACACCTTCGACCTGAACGCCCAGGTCGCCGCCGAGCTGAAGAACGGCACCCTCGGCTTCGCCGTGGACCAGCAGCCGTACCTCCAGGGCTACCAGGCCGTCGACCTGCTGTGGCTGTACAAGTACAACGGCGACGTCCTCGGCGGCGGCAAGCCGGTCCTGACCGGCCCGCAGATCATCACCAAGGACCAGGCGTCCGCGCTGGCGGAGTACACCGAGCGGGGCACCCGATGAGCGTCACGACCGACGAGCGCAGCCCTGGTGGCCGGTCGCCGGGCGCGCTGCCGGACAAGAAATCTGACGAAAGGATTCTGCAGACCTCACCGCTGCGGAGACTCCTCGCCCGCCCCGAGCTGGGCTCGGTCGTCGGCGCGATCGCCGTCTTCGTCTTCTTCGCCGTCGTGGCCGACGGGTTCCTGCACCCGGCCAGCCTCGCCACGGTCCTGTACGCCTCCTCGGTCATCGGCATCATGGCCGTACCCGTGGCCCTGCTGATGATCGGCGGGGAGTTCGACCTCTCCTCGGGCGTCCTCGTGACGTCCTCCGCGCTGATCTCCTCGATGTTCAGCTACCAGATGACGGCGAACACCTGGGTCGGCGCGGGCGTCTCGCTGCTGTTCACCCTCGCCATCGGTGCCTTCAACGGGTTCATGCTCACCCGGACCAAGCTGCCCAGCTTCATCATCACGCTGGGCACGTTCCTGATGCTGAACGGCATGAACCTCGGCTTCACCAAGCTGATCGACGGCACGGTCTCCACCAAGACCATCGGCGACATGGAGGGCTTCCCCAGCGCCCACGCCGTCTTCGCCTCGACCCTCACCATCGGCGGCGTCGGCTTCAAGGTCACCATCCTGTGGTGGCTCGGCCTCGTCGCGCTCGCCTCCTGGATCCTGCTGCGCACCCGCGTCGGCAACTGGATCTTCGCGGTCGGCGGCAACCAGGACGCGGCCCGCGCGGTCGGCGTCCCGGTCGCCAAGACCAAGATCGGCCTCTACATGGCCGTGGCGTTCGGCGCCTGGATCTCCGGCCAGCACCTGCTGTTCTCCTTCGACGCCGTCCAGTCCGGCGAGGGCGTCGGCAACGACATGATCTACATCATCGCGGCCGTCATCGGCGGCTGCCTGATCACCGGCGGCTACGGCAGTGCCATCGGCTCGGCGGTCGGGGCGCTCATCTTCGGCATGACCAGCAAGGGCATCGTCTTCGCCGAGTGGAACCCCGACTGGTTCAAGTTCTTCCTCGGAGCCATGCTGCTCCTCGCGACCCTGCTCAACACCTGGGTCCGCAAGCGCGCGGAGGCCGCGAAATGACCGAGACGCCCCAGACACCCGCGACACCCGCGACACCGGGGACGACCGGGACACAACCCGAGGCGGCGGAGCGCACCGCGCTGGTCGAGCTGACCGACGTCAGCAAGTACTACGGCAATGTCCGCGCCCTTGAGGGGGTCTCCCTCGAAGTCCACGCCGGGCAGATCACCTGTGTCCTCGGCGACAACGGCGCGGGCAAGTCGACGCTGATCAAGACCATCGCCGGCCTGCACCGGCACGACGGCGGCATCCTGCGCATCGAGGGCGAGGAGACCCGGCTGTCCTCGCCGCGCGAGGCCCTGGATCGGGGCATCGCCACGGTCTACCAGGACCTCGCCGTCGTGTCCCTGATGCCGGTCTGGCGCAACTTCTTCCTCGGCTCCGAGCCCCGCAAGGGCGCGGGTCCCTTCAAGCGCATGGACGTCGACTTCATGCGCCGCACCACCCACGCCGAGCTGCTGCGCATGGGCATCGACCTGCGCGACGTCGACCAGCCCATCGGCACTCTCTCGGGCGGCGAACGCCAGTGCGTGGCCATCGCCAGGGCCGTCTACTTCGGCGCCAAGGTCCTCGTCCTGGACGAGCCGACGGCCGCACTGGGTGTGAAGCAGTCCGGTGTGGTCCTCAAATATGTGGCGGCGGCACGCGACAAGGGCCTGGGTGTTGTGCTCATCACCCACAACCCGCACCACGCGTACCTGGTGGGCGACCGCTTCGTCCTGCTCAGGCGCGGCACCATGGTGGGCAACCACACACGCGACGAGATCACCCTGGACGAGCTGACCAAGCAGATGGCCGGCGGAGCCGATCTGGACGCGCTGGTCCACGAACTGCAGCGAAACTGAAGGGTGGCGGGGACCGGACGGCCGCGCGGCCCCGCCGCGCGTCACCCGGACCGGCCACCCCGCACCGGGTGACGACCGCGCGCCACCCGGTGACGACCGCGTGTCCCACCCCCCGTCCCGCAACGCACCCACCCGCACGGTGAGGCAGAATCGACCAACGATGAGCACCTACCGCGACCTCACCGCCCCCATCGGCTCCCGTCGGGCCCCGGTCCTCCGTACGGTCGGCACACGGGAGCGCCGATCCCACCTGACCGCGCCCCGCGTGCCCACGGTAGGCATCGACATCGGCGGCACCAAGGTCATGGCGGGCGTCGTGGACGCCGACGGCAACATCCTGGAGAAGCTCCGCGCGGAGACCCCGGACAAGTCCAAGAGCCCCCAGGTCGTCGAGGACACCATCGTCGAACTGGTCCTGGACCTCTCCGACCGGCACGACGTGCACGCGGTCGGCATCGGCGCGGCCGGCTGGGTCGACGCCGACCGCAACCGCGTCCTGTTCGCCCCGCACCTGTCCTGGCGCAACGAACCCCTGCGGGACCGCCTCTCCGGCCGCCTCTCCGTGCCGGTCCTCGTGGACAACGACGCCAACACCGCCGCGTGGGCGGAGTGGCGCTTCGGCGCCGGCCGCGGCGAGGACCACCTGGTCATGATCACGCTCGGCACCGGCATCGGCGGCGCCATCCTGGAGGACGGCCAGGTCAAGCGCGGCAAGTTCGGCGTCGCCGGCGAGTTCGGCCACATGCAGGTCGTGCCCGGCGGCCACCGCTGCCCCTGCGGCAACCGCGGCTGCTGGGAGCAGTACAGCTCCGGCAACGCGCTCGTCCGCGAGGCCAGGGAAATGGCCGCCGCCGACTCCCCGGTCGCCTACGGGATCATCGAGCACGTCAAGGGCCAGATCGGCGACATCACCGGCCCGATGATCACCGAGCTGGCCCGCGAGGGCGACGCCATGTGCATCGAGCTGCTCCAGGACATCGGCCAGTGGCTCGGCGTCGGCATCGCCAACCTCGCCGCCGCCCTCGACCCCTCCTGCTTCGTCATCGGCGGAGGCGTCAGCGCCGCCGACGACCTGCTCATCGGCCCGGCCCGGGACGCCTTCAAGCGCCACCTCACCGGCCGCGGCTACCGCCCCGAGGCCCGCATCACCCGCGCCCAGCTCGGCCCCGAGGCCGGCATGGTCGGCGCCGCCGACCTCGCGCGGCTGGTCGCCCGCCGCTTCCGGCGCGCCAAGCGGCGCCGCGTGGAGCGTCACGAGCGCTACGAGCGCTACGTACAGACCCGCCGCGACCAGGACACCGCATGACCCCGTCCCTGCCCCACCAGGCCGCGCCCCCGGACGAGCCCCGCCGGCCGGCCGAGGACGCGCGCCACAAGGCGAGACGCAGGGCGCTGACCCTGCTGATCATCGTCCTGCTCATCGGTGTCCCGGCCGGCTACCTGGTGATCTCCGCCAACCAGAGCCGCAACAGCGGCAAGGACAAGGAAGCCAAGTACTCGGCCACCGGCCTCACCACCGGCTGGCCGTCGAAGGTGCAGCGCCGCCTCTACCAGGTGGCGGTCCCGCACCCGGCCGACAGCGTCGCCTACTACGAGACCAACAACTGGAAGACCAGCCGCCTGTACGTGCAGTTCCGCACCAACAACGCCGGTCTGGACAGCTTCCTGGGCACCTTGGGCGCGCGCCCGGACCAGCTGGAGCGGAACCGCGTCACCATCGGCGCCCGCGACCGGAAGATCGCCGGCTGGGACTTCGGCGGACCCGGCCCCTGGGCCGGCCTCACCCACAGCCAGAAGAACCCGGAGCCCACCCAGGACGTGGTCGTGAACACGTCCGACCCGAACTCCCCGATGGTGTTCGTCGTCTCCCGCGCCGTTCCGTAACCCGGCCGCGACCAGCACCGGAACCGATTGTCAGACCCCGCCCGTACAGTCGAAGTCGTCTGATCCGACGCACGGGCGGGAGGTGGCAGGACGTATGAGCGACGGCACGGCCGCGGTGGCCGGGCACACGGCGGGCTCCGGGCCGACCGGGAGCCCCGTTCCGGCACGCCTCGCCTCCGTCTACCTGCCCGCGCCCCTCCCGCGCGAGGGCCGTATCGCCTTCTGGGACCCCGACGGCGGCCCGCTCCCCACCACTGCCGCCCCGGACGCCGGCGCCGGCGAGCTGACCGTCGTACGACGCCAGGGAGCGAGCGTGCGCCGCCGCCAGGTGCCCGCGCTCACCCTGCCGCTCGCCGAGGCCCTGCCGCTGCTGGTCCGGGCCCGCCGCGACCCGGCCGCCCACCCCGCCACGGCCTGCTGGGGCGCCGCCGCGCTGCACGCCCTGCGGCTCGTCGCGCGCGGCCGCCTGCTGCCCGGCCTGACCCCGAGCGGCCACGACGCCTGGCGCGCCGGCCCGCTGGAACCCGACGACATCGCCCACCTGCGCGCGGTGGCCGCCGCCCTGCCCCCGGAGGGCCACGCCGTACCCCTCCCCGACCCCGGACCGCTCCGGCTGCCCGACCCGGAGGCGCTGATCCGCTCCTTCGTGGACGCCGTCGCCGACACCCTGCCCCGTACCCCGGCGGCCCCCCACACCTCCGGCCGGCCCTTCGCCGCCCGCGCGCCCCAGGCGCTGCCGCACGCCCAGGACTGGGCGGCCGAGGTGGCCGCCGGCATGGACGCGGGAGTGCGAATCTCGCTGCGCCTGGACCTGTCCGCGTACGACGTCTTCGACTCCGGCGCCGCCGGCGACCGCGACGACCACGCCGGTTCCGGGCGCACCCGCGCCGCCGGGGCCGCGATCACACAGGTGCACAGCCTCGCCGACCCGACCCTGGTGGCCGACGCGGCGGCCCTGTGGGCGGGCGAGGCCGACGCGGCCTTCGGACCACGCGCACGCGTGGACGCCGCCCTCGCCGTCCGGCGCGCGGCCCGCGTGTGGCCGCCCCTGGACCGGCTCGCCGAGCAGGAGGCACCCGACGTCCTCGCCCTGTCCGAGGAGGAGGTGGGCGACCTGCTCGGCGTGGCGGCCTCCCGGCTCGCCGCCGCCGGGGTCGCCGTGCACTGGCCCAAGGACCTCGCCCGCGATCTCACGGCCGCCGCGGTGGTCCGGACGGCGCCCGGTTCGGCGACCGACGGCACCGGGTTCTTCGAGAGCGAGGACCTGCTCCAGTTCCGCTGGCAGCTCGCCCTCGGCGGCGATCCGCTCAGCGAGGCCGAGATGGACGCCCTCGCCGAGGCCCACCGGCCGGTCGTACGGCTCCGGGACCGCTGGGTGCTGGTCGACCCCGCCCTGGTCCGCAAGGCCCGCAAACGCGAACTCGGCCTGCTCGACCCGGTCGACGCGCTGTCCGTCGCGCTCACCGGCACCACCGAGGTCGACGGGGAGACCGTCGAGGCCGTCCCGGTCGGCGCGCTCGCCGCCCTGCGCGACCGCCTCACGGCCGGCCTCGCCCCCGCCGAGCCGCCCGCCGGCCTCGACGCCACCCTGCGCGACTACCAGCTGCGCGGCCTGGCCTGGCTCGACCTCATGACCTCCCTCGGGCTCGGCGGCTGCCTCGCCGACGACATGGGTCTCGGCAAGACGATCACGCTCATCGCCCTGCACCTCAAGCGGGCCCGCTCCGCGCCCACCCTCGTGGTCTGCCCCGCCTCCCTGCTGGGCAACTGGCAGCGCGAGATCATCCGGTTCGCGCCCGGCGTCCCCGTCCGCCGCTTCCACGGCCCCGACCGGAGCCTGGACGGTGTCGCCGGAGGCTTCGTCCTCACCACGTACGGCACGATGCGCTCCGCCGCCGCCCGGCTCGCCGAGCAGCCCTGGGGCATGGTCGTCGCCGACGAGGCCCAGCACGTGAAGAACCCCTACTCCGCGACCGCCAAGGCGCTGCGCACCATCCCGGCACCCGCGCGCGTGGCCCTCACCGGCACCCCGGTGGAGAACAACCTCTCCGAACTGTGGGCCCTGCTCGACTGGACCACCCCCGGCCTCCTCGGCCCCCTGAAGTCCTTCCGCGCCCGCCACGCGCGCGCGGTGGAGAACGGCGAGACCGACGACAACGGGGAGGCGGTGGCCCGGCTGGCCCGCCTGGTGCGCCCGTTCCTCCTGCGCCGCAAGAAGTCCGACCCCGGAATCGTCCCCGAGCTGCCGCCCAAGACCGAGACGGACCACCCCGTCCCGCTCACCCGTGAACAGGCCGCGCTGTACGAGGCGGTGGTGCGCGAGTCGATGGCCGTCATCGAGACCGCCGAGGGCATGGCCCGCCGGGGCCTCGTCCTGAAGCTGCTCGGCGCCCTGAAGCAGATCTGCGACCACCCCGCGCTGTACCTGAAGGAAGAGGCCCAGGGGCCCGGCACGCGCGGCGGCACCGCCATGGCCGCCCGCTCCGGCAAACTCGCCCTGCTGGACGAGCTGCTGGACACCGTGCTGGCCGAGGACGGCTCGGCGCTGATCTTCACGCAGTACGTCGGCATGGCCCGCCTCATCACCGCCCACCTGTCCGCCCGCGCGGTCCCCGTGGAACTCCTCCACGGCGGTACACCGGTCGCCGAGCGCGAGCGCATGGTCGACCGCTTCCAGAGCGGCGAGACCCCGCTGCTGGTCCTGTCCCTCAAGGCCGCCGGCACCGGCCTGAACCTCACCCGCGCGGGCCATGTCGTCCACTTCGACCGCTGGTGGAACCCGGCCGTCGAGGAACAGGCCACCGACCGCGCGTACCGCATCGGCCAGACCCAGCCCGTCCAGGTGCACCGCCTGATCACCGAGGGCACCGTCGAGGACCGCATCGCCGAGATGCTCGCCGCCAAGCGCGCCCTCGCCGACGCCATCCTCGGCTCCGGCGAATCGGCCCTCACCGAACTCACCGACCACGATCTGTCCGACCTCGTCTCCCTGCGGAGGACGTCGTGACCCCCACGGAACACCGCCCCGGCGACGCCGCCCGCCGCGCCCTGCGGGCGGCTCGGGAGCGAGCGGAGGTCGAGCGCAGCGAGCGTGCCCCTGCCCGGGTGCCACTCGGTGAGACGGACGCGCCGGGGACCGGCCGCGGTGTCGCGGGGGCGGCGCCGCGCGGCGAGACGGACGTGCCTCGGGCCGGCCGCGCCGGTGCCGGAGCACCGCTCGGCGATGCGGCCGAACGGGAGACCGACGAGGCCACTGCGGGCCCGGCGCGCGGCGAAGCGAGCACGTCCGGGGCCGAGGCCCAGGCCGTCGAGGCCACCGGCGCCTCCGCCGACGACACCGCGCACGACAGCCGGCCCACCCCCACCGTCGCCCCCTCGCCCGCCGCCGCGGCGCGACCGGGGGACGTCGCGCGTGAGGCGCTGAGGGCGGCCCGCCGTGAGGCGCGCCTCGCCGAGGCGGCACAGCCGCGCGCCCGGCGCGGGCCCCGTACACCGGGCCGCCCCGACACCTCGCCCCGCGCGGGGGAGGAGACCGGGGGATCTCGGGCCCAGGCAGCCCGTGACATGCGCCAGTTCCTCGCGACCGCCTTCCGCATGCCCACCTGGGTCGACGCCCCGGAGGAGACCGGCGACTCCGACGCGCACGGCGGCATCGACGCGCCCGGCGACTCCGACGCGCCCGGCGGCTCCGGTCACCTGAGCGAGTCCGGCGCCGCGGCCTCCGCGCCGGAGTCCGGACCTGAGGGCGGTCCCTCGGCCGGTTCCTCGGCCGGCCCCGCGGCCGGTACGGCTCGTGCCGGGGACGGCACCGAGTCCGGCCGCCCGGCTCGCGAGCCCGGGCCTCGGCACAGGGCCGAGCCGCCCGCCACCTCACCTCGCGCCCTGGACGACGCGGAGTCCGGTGCTCGGGAGTCCGTGCGGGGGCGTGAGGACGTAACCGGCCCTGCGGCTGTCTCGCCCCGTGGCGACGACGACGGTGTGGAGTCCGGGCTTCCCGAGCATCCGGGGGAGGAGCGCCGTCGAGATGTCCCGTCGGAGTCCGGGCACGGGCCGGACGGGTCCTGGACGCCCCCGCCGCGTGCCCTGGAGGGCATCGACCCCCGTCTGTGGGGTCGGCGCATGGAGCCCGAGGTCCGCGAGGTCCCCGGGGTCCCCGGGGTCCCCGAGGCCTCCGAGGACGCGGACGGCGGCGCCTCGGCAGCCCCGTTCCTCCCCTCGCCCTCGGCCCCTGCCGCACCCGCGCAGGTCCCCGCCACCATGGCCACCCCGCACCGTGACGGCGAACTCCGCCGTACCTTCCCGGCGTTCGCGCCCAGGCCGGCGGCGCCGGACGGCGGGGCCTTCGCCGAGACCTGGTGGGGGAACGCCTGGACCGACGCGCTGGAGCGACAGGCGCTGGACGCGCGGCGGCTGGAGCGGGGGCGTGGGTACGCGGACCTGGGGAAGGTGGACGCGATCACCGTGACCCCGGGGCTGGTCCTGGCGTACGTGCGCGGCAGCCGCCCGCGGCCCTACCGTGTGCAGATGCGCCTGCGCACGCTGGAGGACGCGGACTGGGAGCGGTTCCTGGACGCCGCGGCCGACCGGCCGGGGCACATCGCGGCGCTGCTCGACAAGGAGCTGCCGCAGTCGCTGGCGGACTGCGGTGTGCCCCTGCTGCCCGGCCCCGGAGATCTCGTCCCGCGCTGCAGCTGCCCCGACTCCGGTCACCCCTGCAAGCACGCGGCCGCGCTCTGCTACCAGACGGCCCGCCTGCTCGACGCCGACCCGTTCGTCCTGCTCCTGCTGCGCGGCAGGGGCGAGCGCGAACTGCTCGACGCGCTGTCCCGGCGCAGCGCCGCGCGCGCGGCCCGCGCCACCCGGGAGCGGGCGCCGCAGGCCCTGCCGGGCATACGGGCCTCGACGGCCCTGGACGCCTCCCGTCGGCTTGCGCCGCTGCCCGCTCCGCTGCCGGTGCCACCGCACCCCGAGCAGCCTCCCGTGTACCCGGCGGTGCCCGGCGGACCGGACCCCTTCGCCCTGGACCAGCTCGCGACCGACGCCGCGGCCCGCGCGCACACGCTGCTCGCCGCCGGCATCGACCCGGTCGCGGAACTGACCCTGTGGCAGGACGCGGTACGGCTGGCCGCCGCCCGCCCGGGCTCCGGCCTGACCGCCGCCACCCGCGCCCTGTACGCCACGCTGGCCGCGGCCACCGACCGCACCCCGGCCGACCTGGCACGGGCGGTCGCCGCCTGGCGGCAGGGCGGCCTCGCCGGACTGGCCGTCCTGGAGGAACCGTGGGACCCGCCGGCGGGCCGGTTCGACCGGGCCCGCCCGCTGCTGCTCGCCGCCGACCTGCCCTCCTTCCGCCCCTGGCGCAACCGGCTCACCCACCCCCTCGGCCACGCCCAGCTCCGCCTCGGCCGGGACGGGCTCTGGTACGCCTACGAGTCGGAGCCCGGCCAGGACGACTGGTGGCCCCGGGGAACCCCCGACCTCGACCCGGTGGGCGCCCTCACCGGACTGGGCGCGGCGGGCGACCTCTGACGTGCGGTGGCCATCGCCCGGCCTGTCCGGTGAGGGCGGTGTGAGGGTTTCCCGGTGATTTCAGGGGGTCGCGTGACCGCACTGGGGGGCCCGGAGCCGTCGCCCCGGCGGCGGCGGTTAGCGTGGTGCGGTGAGCGAGACGAAGACCCCTGCCCTGCAATACCGCTTCGATGGCCCGGAAGACGCTCCGGTGCTCATCCTCGGCCCCTCTCTCGGGGCGACCTGGCACATGTGGGACCGTCAGGTGCCGGAACTGGTCAAGCAGTGGCGGGTCTTCCGGTTCGACCTGCCGGGTCACGGCGGCGCCCCCGCCCATCCGGTCGGCTCGGTCGGCGAACTGACGGCCCGGCTGCTCGCCACGCTGGACGGCCTCGGCGTGCAGCGCTTCGGGTACGCGGGCTGCGCGCTCGGCGGCGCCATCGGTATCGAGCTGGCCCTGAGCCACCCCGAGCGGCTCGCCTCGCTCGCGCTGGTCGCCGTCTCGCCCCGGTTCGGCACCGCCGACGAGTTCCGCCAGCGCGGGGTGATCGTACGGGCCAACGGGCTCGACCCGATCGCCCGGAGCGCCCCCGACCGGTGGTTCACGGGCGGGTTCGCCGCCGCCCAGCCGGCGATCACCGAGTGGGCCGTACAGATGGTGCGCACGACCGACCCCGGGTGCTACATCGCCGGCTGCGAGGCTCTGGCCGGGTTCGATGTGCGGCCCCAGCTGGGCCGGGTCGGCGTGCCCACGCTCGTCCTGGTCGGCTCCGAGGACCAGGTCACCGGCCCGGCCGAGGCCCGCACCCTGGTCGCCGGGATACCGGACGCCCGGCTCGCGGTGGTCCCCGGCGCCTCCCATCTGGTGCCGGTCGAGCAGCCCGCCGCCGTCACCGACCTCCTCGTACGGCACTTCTCCACCGCCTGGCAGCAGCCGTACGACACCGGCCAGACCGCCCTTCCGGCCGTCGCGGTCAACTCGGCCGTCGTTGCTGTCGCGGCGCCGCCGCAGGCCGTGCCCATCGCGGAGATCGCTCCCGCAGTCGTGGAGCCGCAGCCGTTCGGATCCCCGGACCGGTACGAGACGGGGCTGAAGATCCGCCGGGAGGTGCTGGGCGACGCGTACGTCGACCGGGCGCTGGGACAGGCCGGTGACTTCTCCGGCGACTTCGAGGAGTTCGTCACCCGCTACGCCTGGGGCGAGGTCTGGGACCGGCCCGGCCTGGACCGCCGCACCCGCAGTTGCGTCACGCTCACCGCGCTGGCCGCGGGCGGCCACCTGGAGGACCTGGCCTCCCACACCCGCGCCGCCCTGCGCAACGGCCTCACCCCCGACGAGATCAAGGAAGTGCTGCTCCAGACCGCCGTCTACTGCGGCATCCCGGCGGCGGGCAACGCCTTCCGGGTGGCGCAGCAGGTCATCCGAGAGGAAACCACCCCGACAGACTGACCCCCCACCCCACGACAGCCCGCCCTGCGCGACAGGCCCCAGCGCGGCAGGGCCCCGGGCGGGGCAGAGGCCCCCGGCGTGGCAGGGCAAGGCTCCCGTGGCAGGCCTCCCGACGGGGCAGGGCAAGGCTCCCGTGGCAGGCCTCCCGACGGGGCAGGCCCTGTGCGGCAGGCCTCCCGGCAGGGCAACGCCTCTCGGCGGCGCAGGCACCCCCCCCGTGGCAGCCCCCCGTCCGGGCTCCTCCCGTGCGGCAGGTGTGGGGCAGGCCCCGCGTGCGGCAGGCGTCCCACCAGGGCAGGCTCCCGGCGGGGCAAGCCCTCGGCGGGAGCAAAGCCCCCCGCGGCAGGCTCCTCGGCGGGGCAGGCCGCCCCGGGCAGGGCAAGCCCTCTGTGGCAGGTTCATGTGCGGCAGGTCTTTCCGTGCGGCGGCCCCCCATGCGGCAGGCGTCCCGCCAGGGGAGGTCGCCCCGGCAGGGCAACGCCTCCCAGCAGGGCAAGCCCCCGTGGCAGGGTTACGCGCGGCGGCCCCTCTGTGCGGCAGGCGTCCCGCCAGTGAGTGGCAGGCCTCTCGGCGGGGCAGGCCCCCCGGCAGCCGGGCAAGCCCCCCGCGGCAGGCTCACGCGCGGCAAGCCTCTCCGCGCGGCAGCCCCCCGTGCGGCAGGCGTCCCGCCAGGGCGAGGCCCCCGGCAGGTCAGGCCGCCCCGGCAGGGCAGCGCCTCTCAGCAGGGCAGGACTCCCGCGGCAGCCCCCGCGCGGAGCGCTCCGCGGGGCAGGATGGCCTCATGAAGCTCACCAAGAAGTCGCATGCCTGTGTCCGGCTGGAGAAGAACGGGCGGACGCTTGTCGTGGATCCGGGTGCCTTCAGTGAGGAGGACGCCGCGGTCGGCGCGGACGTCATCCTGGTCACGCACGAGCACGCGGACCACTTCGACGAGAGCCGGCTGCGGGCCGCCATGGAGGCTGACCCGGGTGCCGAGATCTGGACCCTGAGGTCGGTCGCGGAGAAGATCTCCGCGGCCTTCCCCGGGCGTGTGCACACCGTCGGCCACGGCGACACCTTCACCGCCGCGGGCTTCGACGTCCAGGTCCACGGCGAGCTGCACGCGGTGATCCACCCGGACATCCCGCGCATCACCAACGTCGGCTATCTGATCGACGGCGGCCGCGTCTTCCACCCCGGCGACGCCCTCACCGTCCCCGACGGGCCGGTTCAGACGCTGATGCTGCCGGTCATGGCCCCGTGGAACAAGATCTCCGAGGTCATCGACTACGTCCGTGAGGTGAAGCCGCGGCGCGCGTACGACATCCACGATGCCCTCCTCACCGACCTCGCCCGCCCGATCTACGACAACCAGATCGGCGCCCTCGGCGGGGCCGAACACCTGCGGCTCACCCCTGGGGCGTCGGCCGAGCTGTGAGCCGGGGCGTTGTCACACCCGCCAGGTAGGTTGTGAGACATGCGCATCGCCACCTGGAACGTGAACTCGATCACCGCCCGCCTGCCGAGGCTGCTGGCCTGGCTGGAGAGCAGCGGCACGGACGTGCTCTGCCTGCAGGAGGCCAAGGTCGCCGAGGGGCAGTTCCCGTTCGAGCCGCTGCGCGAGCTGGGCTACGAGGCGGCGGTCCACGCGACCGGCCGGTGGAACGGCGTGGCGGTGCTCTCCCGCGTCGGCCTGGAGGACGTGGTCAAGGGCCTGCCCGGCGATCCGGGCTACGACGGCGTGACCGAGCCGCGCGCCGTCTCGGCGACCTGCGGCCCCGTCCGCGTCTGGTCGGTGTACGTCCCCAACGGCCGCGAGGTGGACCACCCGCACTACGCCTACAAGATCCAGTGGTTCGAGGCCCTGAAGGCCGCCGTCGCCGGTGACGCGGCCGGCGGCCGCCCGTTCGCGGTCCTGGGCGACTACAACGTGGCGCCGACGGACGCCGACGTCTACGACGTGGCCGCCTTCGAGGGCGCCACCCACGTCACGCCCGCCGAGCGCGCCGCCCTGGCCTCCCTGCGCGAGACGGGCCTCACCGACGTCGTCCCGCGCCCCCTGAAGTACGACCACCCGTTCACGTACTGGGACTACCGTCAGCTCTGCTTCCCCAAGAACCGCGGCATGCGCATCGACCTGGTGTACGGCAACGAACCGTTCGCCGAGGCCGTCAAGGACTCCTACGTCGACCGCGAGGAGCGCAAGGGCAAGGGCGCGTCCGATCACGCGCCGGTGGTGGTCGACCTCGACGTGTGATGCCAGGCTGGGCCCATGCGCATTCCGTTCCTGGGCCCGAGGCACGACAGCAACGGCGACGCGGCACTCCCGGCCGACCCCGAGGCGATCGCCGACCTGATGTCCGAATGCGAACTGCTCCGCACCCAGGCGGCCGAGGCCGGCGTCCGCCTGGACGACACCCCGGCCTCCCTGGAGGCGCTGGACCAGCTGGTCCCGCGCTGGCGCGACGACGCGGAGACGCTGCCCTGGCTGGGCCACGACGCCGGGCTGTACCTGGGCACGGTCGTCGTCCGCACCGTGCCCGGGTCCGCCTGGCGGATCCGGCGCGACGGCGAGCCCGTCGTACGACTCCCCTCCGGCCGCGAGGTCGAGGTCGCGGAGTACGGGCGGGAATGGGCCGTGAGCGGGGTCCCCGAGCTGTCGCAGCTGTACGCGGAGGTCGCCGAGATATGACCCCGGCCGCTCACGCGGCGCCCGAATCGCGCGACTGAGGCGTAAATACGGCTAATGCACGTGAGGTGCGTGTCGCCCCTCTGCTCCGCTGGTGTCTGGATAGTTTGCGGCAACCACGACACAGCTGAAAGTGAGTAGGGCTGCGGATGGCCGTCGATCCGTTGATCGAGCTGCGGGACGTCAACAAGTACTTCGGGGATCTGCATGTCCTGCAGGACATCGATCTCACCGTCGGCAAGGGGGAGGTGGTCGTGGTCGTCGGCCCCTCGGGGTCGGGGAAGTCGACGCTGTGCAGGACGATCAACCGCCTGGAGACCATCGAGTCCGGGACGATCACGCTCGACGGACAGCCACTGCCCGAGGAGGGAAAGGCCCTCGCCAGGCTCCGCGCCGAGGTCGGCATGGTCTTCCAGTCCTTCAACCTCTTCGCCCACAAGACGGTCCTGGAGAACGTCACCCTCGCGCAGGTCAAGGTCCGCGGGCGCAAGCGGGCGGAGGCCGACCGCCGCTCCCGTGAACTCCTCGAGCGCGTCGGGCTGCTGGCCCACGCCGACAAGTACCCCGCGCAGCTCTCCGGCGGACAGCAGCAGCGTGTGGCCATCGCCCGCGCCCTCGCCATGGACCCCAAGGCCCTCCTCTTCGACGAGCCCACCTCCGCCCTCGACCCCGAGATGATCAACGAAGTGCTGGAGGTCATGCGGCAGCTCGCCCACGAGGGCATGACCATGGTCGTCGTCACCCACGAGATGGGTTTTGCCCGCTCCGCCGCCAACCGGGTCGTCTTCATGGCCGACGGCCGGATCGTCGAGGACCGCAGCCCGGAGGAGTTCTTCACCAACCCGCGCAGCGAGCGCGCCAAGGACTTCCTCTCCAAGATCCTCAAGCACTGACCGGGGGAGTGCGACCCGTGTTCCGTACCACCCGTGTGTCCCGCGGCCCGCGCCGCACCGCCGGTGCGTTCCGCGCCCCGTTCCATGTCCAGCGCCGCACCGCCCGTGTCTCCCGCGCCCTGTTCCTCCTGCTCGCGCTGGTGTTCGCCGCCGCCTGCGGCAAGGAGGGCAGCCCGCCCACCAAGGGCCCGGCGGTCGACAAACTGCCCCACTACAAGGTGGACCAGAACTTCAGCCTGCCCGACTCCCCGACCTGGCGGCGCGCCAAGAAGCGCGGCCACTTCGTCGTCGGCGTCAAGGAGGACCAGCCCTACCTCGGCGAGAAGGACCCGGCGAGGGGCACCTACGCGGGCTTCGACATCGAGATCGCCAGGATGATGTCGGCCTCCCTCGGTCTCCCGCCGGACAGCATCCGCTTCCGCACCATCGCCTCCGCCAACCGCGAGACCGCCCTGCAGAACGGCCAGATCGACTACTACGTCGGCACCTACACCATCAACCCCAACCGCAAGAAGCTCGTCGGTTTCGCCGGCCCCTACTACATGGCCGGCCAGTCCCTGCTGGTCCGCAAGGACGAGAACGACATCCACGGCCCCCAGGACCTCGCCGGCAAGCGCGTCTGCTCGGCCACCGGCTCCACGCCGTACCAGCGCATCAAGGCCGACTACCCGAAGGCGGTCCTCGTCTCCTACGACACCTACTCGGCCTGCGTCGACAACCTGCTGACCTACCAGGTCGACGCGGTCACCACCGACGACGCCATCCTCATCGGCTACGCGGCCAAGGTCCCGGACGAACTGAAGGTCGTCGGCAGGCCCTTCTCCGAGGAGCCGTACGGCATCGGCGTCCCGCGCGGCGACAACGCCCTGCGCTTCGCCCTCGACGACGCCCTGGCGGCACGGGAGAAGAACGGCGACTGGAAGAAGGCGTACGAGGCGACACTCGGCCTGTCCGGCGTCCCGGCACCCCGGCCGCCCGCGATCGACCGCTACCCGGCGAGCTGAGCGAGGACGGCATGAACGTACTGACAGACAACTTCCCGCTCTACCTCCAGGGCTTCCTCGGCACGGTCGAACTGACCGTCTACGCCTCCCTGCTGGCGCTCGCGCTGGGCTTCTTGATGGCGTCCTTCCGGGTCGCGCCCGTCGGCTCGCTGCGCGTCTTCGGCACCGTGTGGGTCACCGTGCTGCGCAACACCCCGCTCACGCTGCTGTTCTTCGCGGTGGTGCTGGGACTGCCCCGGTTCGGACTCGTGCTGCCCTTCGAGGTGTTCGCCGTGCTCGCCCTCGGCTGCTACACCTCGGCGTTCATCTGCGAGGCGCTGCGCTCCGGCATCAACACCGTGCCCAGGGGTCAGGGAGAGGCCGCCCGCAGCCTCGGCCTGACCTTCCGCCAGACGCTCGGCGTGGTCGTGCTGCCGCAGGCGTTCCGGTCCGTGATTCCGCCGGTCGGCTCCACGCTCATCGCGCTCGCCAAGAACTCCGCCATCGCGGGCGCGTTCAGCGTCACCGAACTGCTCGGCACCTACAAGACCCTGAGCGAGCTGGGCTACAACATCGTCTGGACCTTCGTCTGGATCGCCCTCGGCTATCTGATCATCACGCTCTCCATCAGTGCCCTGTTCAGCCTGCTGGAGCGGAAGTGGGGAGTCGCCCGATGACCGGAGCCGCCGCGCTCTACGACGTCCCGGGTCCGGGTACCAGGCGACGGCACCTGCTGTACGCGGCGTTGTCCACGGCCGCGCTGCTCGGCCTGGTCGCGTGGATCCTGTATCTCCTCTTCGCCACGAACCAGTTCACCGCCACCAAGTGGACGCCGTTCGAGTACAAGGGTGTCCAGGAACTGCTCCTGCGCGGCCTCGGCAACACCCTCAAGGCGTTCGCGATGGCGGCCGTCCTCTCGCTCGCCCTCGGCGGCGTACTGGCCGTCGGGCGACTGTCGGACCACCGTCCGGTGCGCTGGCTGGCCACGCTCCTGGTGGAGTTCTTCCGCGCGATGCCCGTCCTGGTGATGATCTTCTTCATCTTCGTGGCGCTGAAGGTGCAGCCGCTGCCCGCGCTCGTCGCCGGACTCACCCTCTACAACGGCTCGGTGCTCGCCGAGGTCTTCCGCTCCGGCGTGAACTCCGTCGACCGGGGCCAGCGGGAGGCCGCGCTCGCGCTCGGCATGCGCAAGACCCAGGTCATGACGTACGTCCTCGCGCCCCAGGCCGTACGCGCCATGCTGCCCGCCATCATCAGCCAGCTGGTGGTGGCCTTGAAGGATACCTCCCTCGGTTATCTCATCACCTACGAGGAGTTCCTCCATGCCGGGAAACTCATCGCCTCGAACCTCGACTACGATTTGCCGTTCATCCCTGTGGTGATGGTGATCGCGCCGATCTACATCGGGATGTGCATGCTGCTCTCGTGGTTCGCCGGCTGGGTGTCCCGCCGTGAGCAGCGCAGTCCCAAGACCGAGGCCGTGGTGGTCGCCACGGCCGGACCTGGGGCGCTGCTGCCGGGTGGGGAGCCCCCCACGGCCCCGAGAGCGTAAGGGGACGGCAGTTCACACGGGCCATGCTCGTCCGGCGGCAGCCGGGGATCACTGCTCGCGGACGGGGACCGACACGTACGACGGGTCGTCCTGCGGCGAGGAGAAGGTCAGCTGCGCGCCGGACGGGTTGTGCTCGGTGTAGAGCGGGTCGACCGTGTCGACCACGACCGCGAGGCGGTGCCCGGTGGGGACGTCGTAGGCCGTGGAGAACAGGTCCAGGTCCACGCCGAACGGCTCGCCGGGCGCCCGCCCGTGCCAGGTGTACGGCGCGTTGGTGACGAGCTTGCCGAAGCCGAGCGGCCCCACGTCGTACAGGTAGGCGACGAACGTGCCGCTCTCCGCGGTCGGGGTGAGCGTGGTGTGCAGCGTGGCGGTCCCGCGCACCCGCTGGGCGGTGCCGTACCGCTCCGACTGCCACACGGCCGCCCAGCGGCGCGGCAGCAGCGGGATCGAGGCCACCGGCGGGAGCTGGGCCACCTGGTCCAGGATGCTGGAGAGGAAGACGATCCCGCCGTCCGCGCCGGAGTCGACGTTGGCGTGGATGGTGGTGGAGTCCGCGAGCGCGATCTTCCGGTCGGTCGCCGCGAGGGACTTCCAGTCCGGATAGGCCTCGTAGCCGCCGCCGCTGCGGGACTTGAGCTGGACCGGCCGCTCGCGGTCGATGCCGTTGTCGACACCCCTGAGGTAGTGGTCGAACCAGCGCCCGGTGTCCGTCCACACGTCGTTGGGCAGCCCGAACAGGCCGGTGATCTCGGCGGTCGCGTGGTCTCCGGGGCGCAGTTCCAGCCGCTTGGGGACCGTCAGCCTGTCGTAGAAGTCGGCGTTCTGGTTCGCCGGGAAGATGGTGTCGCCCCAGGCGCCGGCGAGCATGACCGCGGCGCCGTTGCGGTTCAGCCGGTCGACGTAGGTCGCGGCGGAGCGCTCGCGGCCCCAGTCGATCATCGCCTGCTCTTCGGACAGGTCGGAGGCGTAGAAGTGGTCGAAGATACGGCGGACCTCGGGGCTCTCCCGGCCGGTGACGGTGCCTACGCCGTCCAGCAGGGCGCCCGCCTGGACGTGCTGGGTGCGGCCGGAGTAGATCGAGCCGATGAGGTCGGCCCAGCCGCTGAGCGCGGCCACGGCCCTGACGCGCTTGTCGTGCGCGGCGGCCAGCAGGGAGATGCCGGCCCCGTAGGAGACGCCCGCCATGCCGATGCGCGCGGGGTCGGCGGGGGTGTGCGCGAGCGCCCAGTCGATCACCTTGGAGGCGTCCGCCACGTCGGGCGGGCCCGCCACCTCGATCTGCCCGCCGGACTGCCAGAAGCCGCGCACGTTGTAGGTGAGGACGACGTACCCGGAGTCGGCGAGCTTCTGGGCCTGGGCGAGGTACTCGACCTGGGGCAGGCCCCAGCTCGTGGGCAGCACGATGAGGGGGTAGCCGCGCGAGCCGTCGGCGTCCGAGGGCGTGACGACGTTCGCCTTCAGTACGGTGCCCCCGTCGCCGGTGATGTCCACGAAGCGTACGGACGGGGCGGCCTGGGCGGCCGGCGCGAGGCAGGCCGTGCCGGCGATCAGCGCCGCCGACACGGCACCGACGGCCGCCGTGCGCAGGGTGGTGCGGGCGGGTCCCATGGGCCACTCCTCGGCTTGTGCCCGTGCAAAGTGAGCCGAGGGTATTGGGGTGCGCTTACCCCAGGTAACCCGTCAGTAAGTTACGTACGGGTAACAATCATGGGAAGGGGCGGGACAACCCACGGCGTTCCGGTGCGTTTCGCGTGGGCGGGGTGGGGCGTGGGATGTGGGGGCGTGGGCCTGTCTCCGGGGATGACGGGTGTCGCCGCGTACGCGGGCCGCCCCGGGCCGGTGATGGCGTTCTACGGAGTTGCGGGGCAGCCGATCGGCCTGACGTTCGCGCTGGAGGAGGGGGCCCCGGTCTTTCCCGTCGAGGGACTCGGGGTGTAGACGTCCGTGCTCGGACTGGCCGCCCCGAACGATCTGAAGGGACCGACCACTTTGTGGAGGCTCTTTCCGCGGTAGCTGTAGTCGATCTGCAGGGACCATTCATAGTTGCCCCGGCAGGCCTGTGCGTCGACTCGGATGATCGCGGGGTCGGACGCGCTGACGGTGAAACCCGACCCGAGTGGATTCGTGCGTACCGGTGGGTCCGTGGGGTCGGTGTACCCGTCGTCCACGACTCCCTTGTCGACGAGTCGCGGTCTGTCCAGGTCGAGCTCGAACACGCGCTCTTTCACGCCACCGCAGCCGCCTTGGGTCAGGGCCACCCAGGACGGAGGGGCGATCTTCTTCGGTAGGCGAGCCGTGAGGTGCACTTCGTCGACGGTGACCGTGGTCTCCGCGCTTCCGGTGCTCAGGTCCAGGTACAGGTGCCCGCTGCCCCAGACTCCGCCCTTGCTGTTCGGCGCCGCCACCCGCGAGCGGAAGTCCTGCTGGTCGGTGAAGAACGCCGTGAGCGGTTTGCCGCCGGTGGACATCGCCACGGACGTGGTGCCGTCGCACGACTTGATGGTCGGCCACTTGGTGGTGAGCAGCAGTGCGTCGTCCGCCCCCGCCCCCGCTGCCGGTCTCCGGGCCGCGTCGGAAGCGGGAGGCTGGTCGACGGCATTGTGCGCGCCGCACACGGAGCCGCCCGTGCAGTCGTTGCTGGAGCATCCTTGGAGCAGCGCGCAGGCGCACATGGCCATCGCGATTCCCAGGACGGCGTGAATTCTCACTTTTTCCGCTCCTGCGCAGGGGCTCGGCCGTCCCGGGAGTCGGACTGCTGGTCACCGATCGTGGTGGTGTTGTCGTGCCCGCAAACAGCTTGGTTGCTGCACTCGTTGCGATCTCCGCCGATGGTGTCGGTGGCGAACAGCACTCCCACAATGGCCACGAGGGAACTGCCCCCTGCAAGCCACAGCCGTGTCTTCTGCGTTCCGGACAAGGGCATGCGGACTTCCCCCTCAAACCATGCGCTCGTTCCGTCTCAGTATGTTCGCCTTCTCCCGCTGACGCAGCCCATTCTCACGTTTTTCGGATCTGTTCCATGCGCCCGATTGGTGTTCGAGTGTCAGGCTCCGGCGCTCGAATTCCGGCGAGCGGCGGGACCCGCCCCGCGCCCCTGCTCCGCGGGCGTCTCCGTCGGTGCCGCCGGTGTCGCCGGGAGCGGCGCCTGCGCCGCCCGGGTCACGTCGGCGACCACCTCGACGAGGTCCGGTCCGTACGCCTGGGAATTGACCACCTTGAGCAGCAGGACGAAGGAGCCCGCGCCGTGCTTGCGGGCCAGCCGCTCGTGGTTGCGGGCGAGATAGCGGGTGGCCGCCTGGTTGGTGATGGCCCGCTGCCCGCAGAACAGGAACACCGGCCGGGTCTGCCGCCCCGCCGAGAGCCGGGCCAGCAGGACGTACTCCGTGACCCCCGGATCCATCCTGTAGTGCTCGGCGCCGATCTGGAAGGCGGCCCGGTCTGGGCCGGGTTCGGGGCCGGTGTTCACCCGCACGCCGGGGAGCATCGCCGCCATGTGGGCCACCATGCGCCGGTTGGAGGCGGGTCCGCCCACGCAGAACTCGGTGCGCTCGCCGAATCCCTGCTGGGCCGCGTCCTGGGTCACCATGCGCAGATGTGCGCCGCACTCCTTGATGAGCGCGGACAGCTCCAGCAGCGCGAAGACGTCGAAGCGGTGCACCGCCGGTTCCGCGGTGGCCGAGTCGCGGTTGACGACGAGCAGCGACTCCGAGTTCTCCGGCAGCCCGAAGAAGGCCTGCTTGCGGCGCAGCTTGCGCCGCCACAGATACGTACGGGCGAGCCAGCCCAGCGCGGCGCTGATGGCGGTGGCTATCAGGCCCAGGACGATGTTGCGCACGTCGTCGTTCATGGCCGGGCATGCTAGCGGGCCCGTTGCGACGGCTACGTACCGGTGTTCGATCTGTGACGTTCACGTGGCGGGCGGCGCAGACGTACTGTCGGGACCCCCGGTAATCTGGTTAGGCTGCGCGAACGGTTCCGACGGGAGGTTCGCATGGGTCGTCCTGGCAGACGGAAACTGGCGGTTGTGGCGGTCTCGGCCGCCCTGGTGTCCGTGGGCGCGGCGGCGCCGCCCGCCGCGACGGGCAACGCGATCAAGAAGGTTCCGGTCGCCGTCGGCTACGGAGGCGCGGTCGCCAGTGTCGACGCGGACGCCTCGGCGGCCGGCATCGAGGTGCTCAAGAAGGGCGGCAACGCGGTCGACGCGGCCGTCGCCACCGCCGCGGCGCTCGGGGTCACCGAGCCCTACTCCTCCGGCATCGGCGGAGGCGGCTACTTCGTCTACTACGACGCCAAGTCCCGTACGGTGCACACCATCGACGGGCGCGAGACGGCGCCGCTCACCGCCGGCTCCGGCCTCTTCCTGGAGAACGGCAAGCCCCTCGCCTTCGCCGACGCCGTCAGCAGCGGCCTGAGCGTCGGCACCCCGGGCACCCCCGCCACCTGGCAGACGGCGCTGCGCGAGTGGGGCAGCGAGCGGCTCGGCACGGTCCTGAAGCCCGCGGAGCGCATCGCCCGCGACGGCTTCACCGTTGACGACACCTTCCGCGCGCAGACCGCGTCCAACGAGACCCGGTTCCGCGCCTTCCCCGACACCGCGCGGCTCTTCCTTCCGGGCGGCCAACTGCCGGTCACGGGATCGAAGTTCAAGAACCCGGACCTCGCCCGCACCTACGCCCAGCTGGGGCGCGAGGGGGTCGGCGCGATCTACCGCGGCGACCTGGGCCGGGACATCGTCGCCACCGTCGACAAGCCCCCCGTGGACCCGGCCTCCGGCTGGAACGCCCGCCCGGGCAAGCTCTCCGAGCACGACCTCGCCGCCTACCGGGCCAAGCTCCAGCGGCCCACGAAGACGTCGTACCGCGGCCTGGACGTGTACTCCATCGCGCCCTCCTCCTCGGGCGGCACCACCGTCGGCGAGGCCCTCAACATCCTGGAGCGGACGAACCTCTCCAGGGCGAGCCAGACGCAGTACCTGCACCACTTCATCGAGGCGAGCCGCATCGCCTTCGCCGACCGGGGGCGCTGGGTCGGCGACCCCTCCTTCGAGAACGTGCCGACGAACGAACTCCTCTCGCAGAAGTACGCCGACTCGCGCGCCTGCCTGATCAAGGACGACGCGGTCCTCACCAGCCCCGTCGCCCCCGGCGACCCGCGCCACCCCGCCGCCTGCGGAGCGGGCGGCACGGCGGCCCCGACGACGTACGAGGGGGAGAACACCACCCACCTCACCGTGGCCGACAAGTGGGGCAACGTCGTCTCCTACACGCTCACCATCGAGCAGACCGGCGGCAGCGCCATCACCGTGCCCGGCCGGGGCTTCCTGCTCAACAACGAGCTGACCGACTTCTCCTTCGCCCCCGCCAACCCGGCCGTGCACGACCCGAACCTGCCCGGACCGGGCAAGCGGCCGCGCTCGTCCATCTCCCCGACCATCGTCCTGGACCGGCACGGCAAGCCGGTCGTGGCGGTCGGCTCGCCCGGCGGCGCGACCATCATCACCACCGTGCTGCAGACCCTGACCGGGTTCCTCGACCGGCACCTGCCGCTGGTCGACGCCATCGCCGCCCCGCGCGCCAGCCAGCGCAACGCGGCCCGCACCGAACTCGAACCGGGCCTGTACAACAGTGACTTGAGGACCCGGCTGGAGGCCATCGGGCACAGCTTCACCCTCAACCCCGAGATCGGTGCCGCGACCGGGGTCCAGCGGCTGCCCGACGGCAGATGGGTGGCCGCGGCGGAGAAGGTGCGGCGCGGCGGCGGATCGGCGATGGTGGTGCGTCCCGCGCCGTGACGCCCGCGCGACGCGGCCTGCGCCGTGACGTCCGAGCGATGTGTCCTGTGCCGTGACGTCCGCGCGACGCGTCCTGCCGGGACACCCGCGCGACGCCGTGACGCGCCCGCGTCGCAGCACCCGCGCGCCGGCCGGTGCCGTCACCGTGGCGTGTCGGCCTGGGTCGGCTGGGGTGGTTCGGCCGGCTGGGCTTCCCGAGGAGTGCGGAAGTCCAGCCGTCCGTCCGTCACGTCCACCGTGACCCGGGCGCCCTCCGCGATCGTGCCGTTCAGCAGCAGCCGGGACAGCTGGTTGTCCACCTCGCGCTGGATGGTGCGGCGCAGCGGGCGGGCGCCGTACTCGGGCTGGTAGCCGCGCTCGGCGAGCCAGTCGACGGCCGCGTCCGTGAAGTCGACCGTGATGCCCTGGCCGGCCGTCAGCCGGCGGGTGCTCTCCAGCAACAGGTCGGTGATCTGCCGCAGTTGCTCGCCGGTCAGCTGCCGGAAGACCACGATCTCGTCGATGCGGTTGAGGAACTCCGGCCGGAAGTGCTCCCGCAGCGGCCGCAGGATCTGCTCGCGCCGCGCCTCCTCGTCCGCATCCGCGCCACCCGGCCCGAAGCCGATCCCGGCACCGCGCCGGGTGATGGCCTCGGAACCGAGGTTGCTGGTCATCACGATGACCGTGTTGGTGAAGTCCACCGTGCGGCCCTGGGAGTCGGTGAGGCGGCCGTCCTCCAGGACCTGGAGCAGGATGTTGAAGACGTCCGGGTGCGCCTTCTCCACCTCGTCGAACAGCAGCAGCGAGTACGGGTGCCTGCGCACCACCTCGGTGAGCTGCCCGGCCTCCTCGTGGCCGACGTACCCGGGCGGGGCGCCGACCAGCCGGGAGACGGTGTGCCGCTCCTGGTACTCGCTCATGTCGAGGCGCACCATGCGGTCCTCGCTGCCGAACAGGTCCTCGGCGAGCGCGCGGGCCAGTTCGGTCTTGCCGACGCCGGTCGGGCCGAGGAAGAGGAAGCTGCCGATCGGCCGCGCCGGGCTCGCGAGGCCGGCACGCGAGCGCAGGACGGCGTCCGCCACCACGTTCACCGCCTCGTCCTGGCCGACCACCCGCTGACGCAGATGTTCCTCCAGGCCCAGCAGCCGTTCCTTCTCCTCCTGGGTCAGCCGGCTGACCGGGACACCGGTCTGCCGCGACACCACCTCGGCGATGGCCTCCGCGGTGACCTCCAGGTTCTGCCCCTCGTCGGCCTGCCCCTCGTCGCTGGCCTCGGTGATCCGCTGCTTCAGCTCGACGATCCGGTCCCGCAGCTGGGTCGCCTGCTCGTAACTCTCGTCCGCGACCGCCTGGTCCTTGTCCCGGACCAGCTGCTCCATCTCGCGCTCCATCGTGCGGACGTCCGTCCCCTTGGTCCGGGCGCCCAGCCGCACGCGCGCGCCCGCCTGGTCGATCAGGTCGATCGCCTTGTCCGGCAGGCGGCGGTCGGTGAGATAGCGGTCGGACAGCTCCACCGCGGCCACCAGCGCCTCGTCCGTGTAGCGCACCTGGTGGTGGGCCTCGTAACGGTCGCGCAGCCCGCGCAGGATCTCGATCGCGTCCGCGACGGTCGGCTCGGGCACCATGACCGGCTGGAAGCGGCGGGCCAGCGCCGCGTCCTTCTCGATCCGCCGGAACTCGCCCAGCGTCGTCGCGCCCACGATGTGCAGCTCGCCGCGCGCGAGCGCCGGCTTGAGGATGTTGCCCGCGTCCAGCGTGCCGCCCTCGCCGCCCTGCCCGGCGCCGACGACGGTGTGCAGCTCGTCGATGAAGACGACCAGCCGGTCGGAGTTCGAGCGGATCTCCTCCACGATGTTGTTCAGCCGCTCCTCGAAGTCGCCCCGGTAGCGGGTGCCCGCGACGACCGCGGTCAGGTCCAGCGCCACGACCCTGCGCCCGGCCAGCCCGTCCGGCACGTCACCGTCCGCGATGCGCTGCGCGAGCCCCTCCACGACGGCCGTCTTGCCGACGCCCGCCTCGCCGATCAGCACCGGGTTGTTCTTGCCGCGCCGCGACAGCACCTCGATGGTCTGCTCGATCTCGGTGTCCCGGCCGATGACGGGGTCTATGCGGCCCTGCCGGGCCAGCTCGGTCAGATCGCGGCCGTACTTGTCGAGGGTCGGCGTGGTGGTGGGCCGCGGCCGTTCCTGGCGCTGCTGGGCGCCCGCCTCCGGCGTCTCCTGCGGTGCCGGGCGCCCGGAGAAGCGGGCGGCGTGCAGGATGTGCCCGGCCGCCGAGTCCGGGTTCATGGCCAGCGCGCTCAGCACGTGCTCCGGCCCGATGTACCCGGCGCCGCTCGCGCGGGCCATGTCGTGCGCGTCCAGCAGGGCCCGCTTGACCGCGGGGGTGAGCGACAGCGAGGTCGGCGGCGGCACCTCGCCCGGCGGGTGCTGGACGGGCCCCGCGCGGTGGTCGATCTCCGTGGCCAGCGAGTCCGGGTCCGCGCCGGACCGGCTCAGCAGGCTCCTGGTGGGCTCCGCCGACAGGGCGGCGCGCAGCAGGTGCTGGGTGTCGAGGTCCCGGCTGCCGTGCTCGGCGGCGTACTGCGCGGCCCCTCTGACCAGCTCGCGGGCCGGCTGGCTCAGGAGCCGGCCGATGTCGATATGACGGGCGCCGCTGCCGGGCTGTCCACCCGGACCACCGGCTCCGCCGAAGAAGCGGGAGAAGAACTCTCCGAAGGGGTCGCCGCCCTCCGGGCCGAGGTAGCCGCTGGTCATCGGTTCCGTCCTTCGCAGGCGAGAGGCGGCCCCGCCGGTTTCGCGGGGGTTTGGCTGCACTTGCCACGATGGCATGAAGTGCGGGTGGGGGCATGTTCGCCTGCGAAGGGCAGCGGCTTCGGCCGCCCGGCCGGTGCGGGTGGGGTGCTGTGGCCGGTCGTCTTGTCGCCTGCGGGGCTTCCCGCGCGGGTCGGTGTGGTTGCCCCGGCTGTCAGGGTTCGGGGCGCCCGGGGCGCCCGTTTTCGCGTTCGGCGCGTGCTGGTCGCGTTGACTGGTCGCCCGGGCGGTGCGGGCGAGGTGTCGTGGCTGGTCGCCTCGTCGGTCGCGGGGCTTTCCGCGCGGGTCGGTGTGGTTGCCCCGGCTGCCAGGGTTCGGGGCGCCCGCTGTCGGGTGGGGTGCCCGCTGTCAGGGTCCGGGGTGCCGGGTGTCAGGGTTCGGGGTGCTCGGGGCGCCCGTTTTCGCGTTCGGCGGGTGCTGGTCGCGTTGGCTGGTTGCCCGGCCGGTGCGGGTGGGGTGTCGTGGCCGGTCGTCTTGTCGCCCGCGGGGCTTTCCGCGCGGGTCGGTGTGGTTGCCCCGGCTGCCAGGGTTCGGGGTGCCCGCTGTCAGGGTCCGGGGTGCCCGTTGTCAGGGGTTCGGAGTGCCCGGGGCGTCCGCTTTCGCGTTCGGTGCGTGCTGGTCGCTTTGGCTGTTCGCCCGGCCGGTCACGCCGCTACCCACGCCCCTGGGGGCGCCTCCCGCCCGTCGCAATCAGGGCGCCCCCAGCCCCGCCAAGATCACGGCGCCCGGCCCCGCCGGCATCGGAGCGTGTCCCGCCCCGCCAGGATCGGTGCGTCTCCCGCCCCGCCGGGATCAGAGGGGCTCCCTGGCGGTCAGGATCAGAGGATCTCCCCAGCGGCCAGCGTCAGAGCGTCTCCCGCGCCGTCAGGATTCGGGGGCCCGCCTCCATGATCGCCACCGTGTGTTCCGCGTGTGCCGCCCTGGAGCCGTCGCTCGTGCGCAGGGTCCAGCCGTCCGGCGCCTCGTAGTATCCGTCCGCGCCGCTCGCGATCAGCATCGGCTCGATCGCCAGGACCATGCCGTGGCGCAGGGGCAGGCCCCGGCCGGGGCGGCCCTCGTTGGGGACCTCGGGGTCCTCGTGCATGTGGCGGCCCACGCCGTGGCCGCCGAAGCCCGACGGGATGCCGTAGCCGGCCGTGCGGCAGACCCGGCCGACCGCGTGGGCGATGTCGCCGATCCGGTTGCCCACGACGGCCGCCGCGATGCCCGCGGCGAGGGCGCGCTCGGCCGTTTCGATCAGGCGCAGGTCCGCCGGGCGCGGGCGGCCGACCACGAAGCTGACGGCCGAGTCGCCGGCCCAGCCGTCCAGTACGGCGCCGCAGTCGACGGAGAGCAGGTCGCCGTCGCGCAGGCGGTAGCGGTCCGGGATACCGTGCACGATCGCGTCGTTGACCGAGGCGCAGATGACGGCCGGGAAGGGGGTCGTGGCGAAGGAGGGGCGGTAGCCGAGGAACGGCGAGGACGCCCCGGCCTCGCGCAGCACCTCCCGCGCCACCTCGTCCAGCTCCAGCAGGGAGACGCCGACGCCGGCGGCCTGGCGTACGGCCGTCAGGGCCTGTCCGACCACCTGGCCGGCCGCGTGCATCGCGTCGATCGAGAGATCTGTCTTCAGTTCCACCATGCCAATTACTATACCGGTATAAGAATGGGGGCGTGGAGAGGGGGCGGTATTAGAATGGGCGGCATGGTGCGAACCCCCCTCACCCCCGAAGAGCACGAGCGCGGCGAGCGGCTCGGACGGCTGCTGCGCGAGGCGCGTGGCGGCCGGAGCATGGCCGAGGTCGCTGCGGAGGCGGGCGTCTCGGCCGAGACCCTCCGCAAGATCGAGACCGGCCGGGCGCCGACCCCGGCCCTCTTCACCGTGGCCGCCCTGGCCGGGGTGCTCGGACTGTCCCTGGATGAGCTGGTCACGAGGTGCGCACTCGTGGGCGTGTGAGCGCAGGGCGCGTCCGGGGGTGCCCGAGGGGCGTCGGAGGCATGGAGGGGCGCTTCTCCGGGGGTGCCTGATCCGCCGTCCGCCCGGCGTGTCCGCTCACCCACTGGGGTGCGAAACGTGATCGACTCAGCGGGTTCACGACGATGGTCTTGGCAAGGGCTCCCGCGAGGCTTACTTTCGTCCCTCTACGGCCCCGTTTCTACGGGCGTAGAGGCTCGGACGTCGCGTCGAAGGAGCAGCTCATGGCCAACGTCGTACGTGCCGCACTGGTTCAGGCCACCTGGACCGGCGACACCGAGTCCATGATCGCCAAGCACGAGGAGTACGCCCGCGAGGCCGCCCGCCGGGGTGCGAGGATCATCGGATTCCAGGAAGTCTTCAACGCCCCCTATTTCTGCCAGGTCCAGGAGCCGGAGCACTACCGCTGGGCCGAGCCGGTGCCCGACGGGCCGACCGTGCGCCGCATGCGGGATCTCGCGCGTGAGACCGGCATGGTGATCGTCGCCCCCGTCTTCGAGGTCGAGCAGTCCGGCTTCTACTACAACACCGCCGCCGTGATCGACGCCGACGGCACCTACCTCGGCAAGTACCGCAAGCACCACATCCCCCAGGTCAAGGGCTTCTGGGAGAAGTACTACTTCAAACCCGGCAACCTCGGCTGGCCCGTCTTCGACACGGCCGTCGGCAAGGTCGGCGTCTACATCTGCTACGACCGGCACTTCCCCGAGGGCTGGCGGCAACTGGGACTGAACGGAGCCCAGTTGGTGTACAACCCGTCCGCCACCCATCGCGGCCTGTCCGCCCATCTGTGGCAGCTGGAGCAGCCCGCCGCGGCCGTCGCCAACGAGTACTTCGTCGCCGCCATCAACCGGGTGGGCCAGGAGGAGTACGGGGACAACGACTTCTACGGCACCTCGTACTTCGTGGACCCGCGCGGACGGTTCGTCGGCGACGTCGCCGGCGACAAGGCCGAGGAACTCCTCGTCCGCGACCTCGACTTCGACCTCATCGAGGAAGTACGGCAGCAGTGGGCCTTCTACCGCGACCGCCGCCCCGACGCCTACGAAGGGCTGGTGCAGCCGTGAACGACCTCTACGACCGCCACCGCAAGGTCATGCCCGACTGGCTCGCCCTCTACTACGAGCGGCCGCTGGAGATCACCCACGGCGAGGGCCGCCACGTCTACGACTCCGCGGGCAACCGCTACCTGGACTTCTTCGGCGGCATCCTCACCACCATGACCGCGCACGCCCTGCCCGAGGTGACCAAGGCGGTCAGTGAGCAGGCCGGCCGGATCATCCACTCCTCGACCCTCTACCTCAACCGGCCCATGGTCGAACTCGCCGAGCGGGTGGCCAAGTTGAGCGGCATCCCGGACGCCCGGGTCTTCTTCACCACCTCCGGCACCGAGGCCAACGACACCGCCCTGCTGCTCGCCACCGCCCACCGGCGCAGCAACACGCTCCTGGCCATGCGCAACAGCTACCACGGCCGGTCCTTCAGCGCCGTCGGCATCACCGGCAACCGGGGCTGGTCCCCGACCTCCCTGTCCCCGCTGCAGACCCTCTACGTCCACGGAGGCGTGCGCCACCGGGGCCCGTTCGCCGAACTGGACGACCGCGCCTTCATCGACGCGTGCGTGGCGGACCTGAGGGACGTCCTCGGCCAGACCCGGCCGCCCGCCGCGCTGATCGCCGAACCCGTGCAGGGCGTGGGCGGGTTCACCTCACCGCCCGACGGACTGTACGCGGCCTTCCGCGAAGTGCTGGACGAACAGGGGATCCTGTGGATCGCCGACGAGGTGCAGACCGGCTGGGGCCGCACCGGCGACCACTTCTGGGGCTGGCAGGCGCACGCGCGAAACGGGCCGCCGGACATCGTCACCTTCGCCAAGGGCATCGGCAACGGCATGTCCATCGGCGGTGTGATCGCCCGCTCCGAGATCATGAACTGCCTGGACGCCAACAGCATCTCGACCTTCGGCGGCACCCAGATCACCATGGCCGCCGGCCTCGCCAACCTCACCTATCTCCTGGACCACGACCTCCAGGGCAACGCCCGGCGGGTCGGCGGCCTGCTCATCGAGCGGCTGCGCGCGGTCGCCGCCCAGTTGCCCGGAGTGCGGGAGGTCCGCGGACGCGGCCTGATGATCGGCATCGAGCTGGTCAGGCCCGGCACCGACGAGGCCGATCCGCAGGCGGCCGCGGCCGTACTGGAGGTGGCCCGCGAGGGCGGCCTGCTCATCGGCAAGGGCGGCGGTCACGACACCAGCGCCCTGCGCGTCGCCCCGCCGCTGTCGCTGACCGTCGCGGAGGCCGAGGAGGGCGCCGCGATCCTCGAACGCGCGCTGAGGAGCACGTACTAGGGGCTCCGCCGGGAGAACCGGTACGCGTTCCGCCGTCGCGTGTCCGCGGGGCCGTCCCGACCGGCCCCGCCCACGCGGCGGCAGCCGCACCTCGAAACAGCCCCGCGCGCCCCACGGGGCGCGCCCTCGCACCACCCGAGCAAGGGAAACGGCCTTGGTCATCGCTTCCGTCCCCCGGCAGTCCGGCCGGCGGCCCCCGGACCCCGCACTCTCCGTCCGGCAGGTGCTGACCCTGGAGCGGGTGCTCGCCGGGGAGCCCGAAGTGGTGGCCGGGGCCGGGCAGCTCGACCGGCCCGTGCGCTGGGTGCACGTCGCCGAGGCCGCCGACGTCGGCGTGATGCTCAGCGGCGGTGAGATGGTGCTCACCACCGGGGTGCTGCTCGCCGGCGACGAGACCAAGCAGGCCGAGTACATCCGGTCCCTGCACCGGGCGGAGGCCGCGGCCGTCGTCCTCGGGCTCGGCCGCGCCTTCCCCGCGCCGCCCGAGGTGATGCGCCGCGCGGCCGAGCGGTGCGGGCTGCCCATGGTCGTCCTGCACCGGCCCTTCCCCTTCGCCGAGTTGACCGAAGAGGTCCAGTCCCGCCTGGTACGGAGCAAGTTCGCCGCCGTCAGCCTGTCCGAGGCGGTCCGCACCAGCCTCACCGGACTGATCACCGCCGGCGCCCCGCTGCAACGGCTGCTCGACGAGGTCGCCCAGCACAGCGGCTGTCCGGTCGTCGTCACCAACGTCGCCCACCGCGTCCTCGCCACGGCGGGGGAGCGGAGCGCGGTGGACGACGTGCTGCGCGACTGGGAGCGGATCGCCCGGCAGGCATGGGGGCACCACCCAGGCCTTTCAGGCACTGGGGGAGGCAGCGAGGGCGACGGCTGGATCCGCGCCGAACTGGGCGGGCGCGGGGAGCGCTGGGGCCGGCTGCTGCTGTGCGGGTACCGGGGCGAGACGGGCACCGGGCGGCTGCTCGCCGACCGGGCGGCCGAGGCCCTCGTCCTGCACCGCATGCTCGTCGGCGGCTCCGCCCACAGCTGGGAGGAACGGTCCGCGCAGAGCCTGCTGACCGACCTCGTCTCCGGGGCCGTACCCGCCCGGCAGCTGCTGCCGAGGGCCCGGGCGGCCGGACTCCCCGTCAACCGGCGCACGTTCGTGCCGCTCGTCGTACCCGACGGCGAACCCGGCCGGCTGGACCGGGTCCTGCGCGTCCTGGGCATGTCCGGACTCGTCGCCGAACTGGCCGACGGCGCCACCGCCGTCCTGCTCAGCCTCGCCCGCGACCAGCACGCCGAGTCGCTCACCGCCCACTTCGCGGCCCGGCTGCGCACCGAGACCGGCAGTCCCTCGGCGCTCGTGGCCGCCGCCGACGCGTGCACCGACTGGGACGGCGTACCCGCCGGGCTGCGCGAGGCCCGGCACGTCGCCGACGCCGTGACCGGCTCCGCCGCCGTCGACCTGCCGGCCGTCGTACGGCTGCGGGACGTCCATCTGCGCGGCCTGATCCGGCTGCTCAGGGACGACCCGCAGGTGCAGTCCTTCGCCGAGCGGGAGCTGGACGGCCTGCTGGGCGGGGCGGACCCGGAGCTGCTGGACGTGCTGCGCACCTACCTCGCGACCGGCCGCAACAAGTCGCGCACCGCCCAGCTCCACCACGTCTCCCGGCCCGCCCTCTACCGCCGCCTGGAGGCGATACAGGCACGACTGGGGGCCGACCTCGACGACTTCGAGCAGGCGGCCTCGGTGCACATCGCGCTCCTCGCGCACGACGCGCAACAGCGCTGAAACACAGGACTACCTGGGAAAACGGCGGTGAAACATGGGCTCGCGGACACGTGACACGGTGGCACGCAGAGCGCCCGCAGACGTGACACGCTGCCACTCAAACAGGTCACCCGGCCTTTCTAGGCTCCTGGAGCGGGCACCGGAGGTCCCGTCCGAGACCTCCGGCGCCGGCCCCAGCACACCGACCCACCGGAGGATCCGATGAGCCGAGTGATCCGTGCCGCCCTGTTCCAGACCGCCTGGACCGGCGACAAGGAATCCATGATCCAGGTCCACGAGCAGGCGGCCCGCGACGCGGCCGCGCAGGGCGCCCAGGTCCTGTGCTTCCAGGAACTGTTCTACGGCCCCTACTTCTGCCAGGTCCAGGACAAGGCCTTCTACGAGTACGCCGAACAGATCCCCGAGGGCCCGACCGTCCAGCGCTTCCAGGCTCTCGCCAAGGAACTGGGCATCGTCCTCGTGCTGCCCATGTACGAGGAGGAGCAGCCGGGCGTCCTGTACAACACCGCCGCCGTGATCGACGCGGACGGCTCCTACCTGGGCAAGTACCGCAAGACCCACATCCCCCAAGTCCAGGGATTCTGGGAGAAGTTCTACTTCCGCCCGGGCAACAGCGGCTGGCCCGTCTTCGACACGGCCGTCGGCAGGATCGGCGTCTACATCTGCTACGACCGTCACTTCCCCGAGGGATGGCGGGCGTTGGGCCTGGCCGGCGCCGAGATCGTCTTCAACCCCTCGGCCACCTCACGCGGCCTGTCCCGCTACCTGTGGCAGCTCGAACAGCCGGCGGCGGCCGTCGCCAACGAGTACTTCGTCGGCGCGATCAACCGGGTCGGCGTGGAGGACCTCGGCGACAACGACTTCTACGGCACCACCTACTTCGTCGACCCGGAGGCCCAGTTCGTCGGCGAGGTGGCGAGCGACAAGGAGACCGAACTCGTGGTCCGAGACCTGGACATGGACAAACTCCGCGAGGTCCGTGACCGCTGGCAGTTCTACCGCGACCGGGAGCCGGGCGCCTACACACCGCTGACCGCACCCTGACCGCACCGTCAACCCGGCCCGCCCCGGGAGGAGAGGGATCATGAGCAGCCGTACCGTCATCCGCGGCGGTCTCGTCATCACCGCGTCCGACGAGATCCACGCCGACGTCCTGATCGAGGACGGCCGCATCGCCGCCCTCGCCGCCACCGGCACACCCGCCGCCGAGGCGTTCACCGCCGAGAGGGTCATCGACGCCGCCGGGAAGTACGTCATCCCGGGCGGCGTCGACGCCCACACCCACATGGAGCTGCCCTTCGGCGGCACCTTCGCCTCCGACACCTTCGAGACCGGCACCCGGGCGGCCGCCTGGGGCGGTACGACCACCATCATCGACTTCGCCGTCCAGAGCGTCGGCCACACCCTGCGCGAGGGCCTGGACACCTGGCACGCCAAGGCCGAGGGCAACTGCGCGATCGACTACGCCTTCCACATGATCGTCTCCGACGTGAACGACGAGACGCTCAAGGAGATGGACCTGCTGGTGGAGGAAGGGGTCACCTCCTTCAAGCAGTTCATGGCCTACCCGGGCGTCTTCTACTCCGACGACGGCCAGATCCTGCGCGCCATGCAGCGCTCCGCCGAGAACGGCGGGCTGATCATGATGCACGCCGAGAACGGCATCGCGATCGACGTACTCGTCGAACAGGCCCTGGCCCGCGGGGAGACCGACCCCCGCTACCACGGCGAGGTCCGCAAGGCGCTGCTGGAGGCCGAGGCCACCCACCGCGCCATCAAGCTCGCCCAGGTCGCCGGCGCCCCGCTCTACGTCGTGCACGTCTCCGCCACCGAGGCGGTCGCCGAGCTGGCGCGGGCCCGTGACGAGGGCCTCAACGTCTTCGGCGAGACCTGCCCGCAGTACCTGTTCCTGTCCACCGACAACCTCGCCGAACCGGACTTCGAGGGCGCCAAGTACGTGTGCAGCACGCCGCTTCGGCCCAAGGAGCACCAGGCCGCCCTCTGGCGGGGCCTGCGCACCAACGACCTCCAGGTGGTCTCCACCGACCACTGTCCCTTCTGCTTCGAGGGCCAGAAGGAGCTGGGCCGCGGCGACTTCTCCAAGATCCCCAACGGACTGCCGGGCGTGGAGAACCGCATGGACCTCCTCCACCAGGCCGTCGTCGACGGGCGCATCTCCCGGCGCCGCTGGATCGAGATCGCCTGCGCCACACCGGCCCGCATGTTCGGCCTGTACCCGAAGAAGGGCACCATCGCCCCGGGCGCCGACGCCGACATCGTCATCTACGACCCGCACGCCGAGCAGATCATGTCCGCCGAGACGCACCACATGAACGTCGACTACTCGGCGTACGAGGGCAGGCGCACCACCGGCCGGGTCGAGACCGTGCTCTCGCGGGGCGAGCCCGTCATCACCGAGCGGGAGTACACCGGACGCGCCGGGCACGGCGTCTTCACCCCGCGCTCCACCTGTCAGTACCTCAACTAGGAGTCGCGCCCATGGACTTCGGACTCGTCCTGCAGACCGATCCGCCCGCCTCCCGCGTCGTCAGCCTGATGAAGCGGGCCGAGCGCAACGGCTTCACCTACGGCTGGACCTTCGACTCCGCCGTGCTGTGGCAGGAGCCGTTCGTCATCTACAGCCAGATCCTGGCGAACACCGACCGGATCAAGGTCGGCCCGATGGTCACCAACCCGGGCACCCGCACCTGGGAGGTCACCGCCTCCACCTTCGCCACCCTCAACGACATGTTCGGCAACCGCACCGTGTGCGGCATCGGCCGCGGCGACTCCGCGATGCGCGTCGCCGGCCGCAAGCCCAACACCCTCGCCCGCATAAGCGACGCGATGAAGGTCATCCGCTCCCTCGGCCGGGGTGACGAGGCCGACCTCGGCGGGACGAAGATCCGGTTCCCCTGGGTCGCGGAGGGCGCCGAACTCCCCGTGTGGATGGCCGCGTACGGGCCGAAGGCGCTGAAGATGACCGGCGAGGAGGCCGACGGCTTCATCCTCCAGCTCGCCGACCTCTACCTGACCGAGTACATGGTGAAGGCCGTCAAGGCCGCGGCCGTGGCCGCCGGCCGCGACCCCGCCGAGGTCACCATCTGCGTGGCCGCGCCCGCCTACGTCACCGAGGACGACTCGCCCGAGGCACTCGCCCACGCCCGCGAGCAGTGCCGCTGGTTCGGCGGCATGGTCGGCAACCACGTCGCCGACCTGGTCTCCAAGTACGGCGAGCACTCCGCCCAGGTCCCCGACGAACTCACCGAGTACATCAAGTCCCGCGAGGGCTACGACTACGCGCACCACGGCCGCAGCGGCAACCCCGACACCCAGTTCGTGCCCGACGAGATCGTGGACCGGTTCTGCCTGATCGGCCCGGTCGAGAAACACGTCGAAAAGCTCAAGGCGCTGCGCGAGCTGGGCGTCGACCAGTTCGCGGTGTACGACATGCACGACGCCCAGGAAGCCACCATCGACGCCTACGGCACGAAGGTGATCCCGGCCGTCAACGGCTGACCCCACCAGACCGGTTGATCGTCCCCCTTCCCCCTTCCCGCTGCCCGGGAAGGGGGAAGGGTTCATGTCCTCGCACGGATCTCCGAGATACGAGGTGGTCTCCGTTGTCCTCCAGTGAAAGAACCCTGGCCCATCCGGCCGTTGCGCAGCAGGTGTATCCGGACGGCCGGGTCGCCCTGTCCGATCCGGCGGTGCTGGACGATTCGCGTTTCGCCAACGCGGACCTGGTCCCGGTCGCCATCGAGCGCCGGACATGGGGGACTTACAACTATCTCGCCCTCTGGGTGGGAATGGCGCACTGCATTCCTTCGTGGACGCTGGCCTCGGGGCTGGTGGCGCTGGGGATGGACTGGAAGCAGGCGGTGCTGACGATCGCGCTGGCGAACGTGGTCGTGCTCGTCCCGATGCTGCTCAGCGGCCACGCCGGCACCAAGTACGGAATCCCGTTCCCGGTGTTCGCGCGGGCCTCGTTCGGGGTGCGCGGGGCGAACCTGCCCGCGATGGTGCGAGCCGCGGTGGCCTGCTGCTGGTTCGGCATCCAGACCTGGATCGGCGGCGAGGGCATCTTCCTGCTCGCCGGCAAACTGTTCGGCCACGGCTGGCTGAACGCCGGCGCGATATCGGGCACGCCGTGGACCCAGTGGCTGTCGTTCGTGGCCTTCTGGCTCATCGAGGTGGCCATCATCACCCGCGGCATGGAGACCCTGCGCCGGGTGGAGAACTGGGCGGCACCGCTGGTGATCGTCGGCGCGCTGGTGCTGCTGGGCGTCATGGCCGCCAAGGCGGGCGGCTTCGGCCCGCTCCTGGACCAGCCTTCGCGCCTGGGCTGGGGCAGCGACTTCGCGAAGGTCTTCTTCCCCTCCCTGATGGGAATGATCGGCTTCTGGTCCACGCTGTCCCTGAACATCCCCGACTTCACGCGCTTCGGCGGCAGCCAGCGCGCCCAACTGTGGGGCCAGGCGCTGGGTCTGCCGACCACCATGACTCTCTTCGCCGTCCTGTCGGTGCTGGTCACGTCCGGCTCGCAGGCTGTCTACGGGGTGCCGATCTGGGACCCGATCGCCCTGAGTGCGAAGATGAGCAACACCGTCGGCGCGTTGTTCGCGCTGCTGATCGTGATGGTGGCGACCCTGTCGGTGAACATCGCCGCCAACGTCGTCTCCCCGGCGTACGACCTGTCCAACCTGCTGCCGCGACTGATCAGCTTCCGCACCGGCGCGCTCATCACCGGAGTCGTCGGCATCCTGATCATGCCGTGGAAGCTCATCGCCAACCCGCACGTGTACATCTTCACGTGGCTCGGCTTCGTCGGGGGCCTGCTCGGCACGGTGGCCGGCATCCTCGTCGCCGACTACTGGATCGTGCGCGGTACCCGCCTGGCACTGGGGGAGCTGTACCGGTCCGACGGCCGGTACTGGTACACCGGCGGCTGGAACCTGCGCGCGGTGGCGGCCTTCGTGGTCGGTGGTGTCCTGGCCGTCGGCGGCTCGTACTCGACGGTCGTCGGAGGCGTCAAGCAGGGCCCGTTCCCCGCCGACGGCGTCATCCCGTTCCTCAAGCCACTGGCCGACTACGGCTGGGCGGTCGGCCTGGCCTCCGCCGTACTGCTCTACACCCTGCTCAGCCTCGGCAGCGGGCGGAACGAGGACGTCTGAGCCGCAGACCGGCCGGCAAGCACTCGGGGCGCGTGCACAGCGGGTTGTGCACGCGCCCGTGTGCGGGCCGTGAGCCGGCCGAACGCCGGGATCGTCAGGAGGCGGAATCCTTACGGTACCGCTTGGCGAGTACCGGGTCCGACTCCCACCACAGGCCGGAACCGTTCGGAAGCTCGTCAGCGGTCTCGCCGCTCGCCCGAGAGGCCCGTCGCTCGGTGTCGCCGTCGGCTCGTACCCGGAACAGCAGGCCGGGGACGGCGTAGAACACCGCAGCGATGAGCAGGACGGCCCCGATCACGTAGAGATGGGGAAACGCGGCGCCTGCCAGGAACGGGAGCAGCGTGGCGACCATCAGCCCGGTGCTCCGGGTCGTGACCAGGAAGTCCTGGTTCTCGGCGACGTCCACGGTCACCGTGTTGGAGCGGGTGCGGTCCTTCGCGAGGACCCGGACCGTGTGCCTGCCGGCCGCCACCGGGAAACGGGCTGCATCACCCTGCCTGACCTGGCCGACCGTCACCCCGTCGATCGCCACCTTGAACGTCCCGCCCCGGCGGAGCCGCGGTGGCTCCGCGTACACCGCGATGGTCCCAGTCATGAGTCCCCCTCATTCGTTGATCATTCGCGCCTCGCCCATGGTAGGGCGCCTCTGGCGTCATCATCGAAAATTTGTTCCCCAGGGCATGCCCGGTGTCGGGCCGGGGCGTGGGGCTGCCGGGAGCCGTCGATCGGCGCACTCGCCGGACATCGGGCGAAACCGGTTGGGCGCGATCGGGCGCCCGGCGTGGCCGTGAGGGGGACAGGCGGCATGGCAGGACGCGAGAACGGGCTGCGAATCAACCGGACTTGGCGTTCTGGAGGGAGGCCACAGCGCTCTTCGCGGCCTTGATGGCTCCCTTGTTGATCACGTCCGTGCTCGGGGCCTTCTTCGACTCGAAGTCGCTGCCGCTGTAGGTGACGACCGCCAGGGCGTTGGCGACACGAACCATCACCACGCCCTCGCGGGTCTGCTGCTTGTCCTCCGTGCTGAGGTTCACGACGGAGTATCCGGCGTCGCCGATCCCCGGGACCGATCCGCCGCCGCTCTTGTCCTCGACGCGCTGCTGGTACTCCTTCGTCGCCGCCTGGTCCGACGCGGAGATCTCGTAGGAGACGTCCAGCCAGCGGTAGTTGTAGCCGTCCAGGGCGTTCCAGGAGCAGGTGCGGCGCAGGGACGAGTCGGTGGACGGAATCTCCTTGCCCGCCGTCTTCGCCCCGGGCACCAGGGACTTGATGGTCGCCACGGGCACGCCGGTGCAGGGCGCGGGCGCGTTGGCGTACGTCTTCGTCGCGGGGCCGGGGGAGGAGGCCGCGGAGTCCGAGGAGGGGGCGGAGGCCGAGTCGGCCGGGTGCTGTCCGGCCGACTGGTGGGCGGCGTCGGCCGGCGGGGCCGGGTCCCCGGCCATCGTCCAGCCCACACAGGCGAGCACGACGACCGGCGACAGACGCGCGGACAGGGCGAGCGGCAGAGGAAGGGAACGCACGGCTCACTTCTCGTGGGGGAGGGGGTGCGGACGGGGGATCCGCGGGGTGGACGCGTTCGACAGTCTCACATGACTGACTGTGAGGCGGAAGGGAAAACTCGCTGCGTGCCCACGCGGTCACACAGACCCCCGGCGCCGCCGTCCGGTGTGCCCGCCTTGTCCCCTGGCCTCCTGGCTTCCGGGTTTCCGTGCCTTCGGGCTTGCGGGCCTCCCAGCCCCCGTCTCCCAGCCCCCGCCTCCCCGCCTACGCGCCTCCGCGCCGGCCGGCGACGGCTTCGGTGGGTCTCAGCTCCCCAGGCGCAGGGCGGAGACCGGGCAGGACTTCACCGCGGCGTCCACGAGTTGCCTGTCGTGGTCCCGCGGCCGGTCGTCGAGCACGTGCACCTGGCCGTCGTCGCCGACCTCGAAGTACTGGTCGGCCATGGCCTCGCACATGCCGAGGCCCTCGCACAGGTGCAGGTCGGAAATGATGCGCATGTCAGAGAGCCTCTCGGGTCAGGGGAACGAAGTCGACCTTGTCGCGGACACCGCAGTCCGGGCAGGTCCAGTCGTCGGGGATCAGGCTCCACGGGGTGCCGGCGGCGAAGCCTTCGAGCTCGTCGCCCTCGGCGACCACGTAGGTGTGGCCGCACCCCGGGCAGCGGGCGGCCTCGACACCGTCGGCGAAGGTCCGGGCCGAACGGTCGACGCCGTCGACGACGGCAGCGGCCTTTGGCGGCACCGGGTACTTCGCGAGCAGCTTCTCCAGCTTGCCGGGCTGGACGTTGGCGCGGCGGACGTCACCGTCGAAGTGGGCCACCACCCGCGGGTCCATGAGCCGCCGGAACAGCGGCGGGAACAGCGCGACGACCATCATCCCCGTGTACCCGGTCGGCAGGACCGGGCTCTCCTCGAAGTCCCGCAGCGTCTGGAAGCGCCGGGTCGGGTTGGCGTGGTGGTCGCTGTGGCGCTGCAGGTGGTAGAGCAGGACGTTGGTGGCGATGTTGTTGGAGTTCCAGGAGTGCGCGGGCGTGACCCGCTCGTAGCGCTGCCTGCTGCCGTGCGCGACCTTCCGCCGCAGCATGCCGTAGTGCTCCATGTAGTTGACGATCTCCAGCAGGGAGAAGCCGAACACGGCCTGGACCACCAGGTAGGGCAGGACGCCCGGGCCCAGCCACACGGTCAGCGCGCCCCACAGCACGGCCGACATGAGCCAGGCGTTGAGGACGTCGTTGCCGAGCCGGAACGGGTGCGTGTCCCTGCGCGCGTAGCGCTTCCGCTCGACTTGCCAGGCGCTGCGCAGCGAGCCGGACACCGTACGGGGCCAGAACCGGTAGAAGCTCTCTCCCAGGCGGCTGGACGCCGGGTCCTCGGGGGTGGCGACGCGGACGTGGTGGCCGCGGTTGTGCTCGATGTAGAAGTGGCCGTAGAAACACTGGGCGAGGGCGATCTTGCCGAGCAGGCGTTCCAGGTCGTCGCGCTTGTGGCCCAGCTCGTGCGCGGTGTTGATGGCGACACCGGCCACCGTGCCGAGCGTGAACGCCATGCCGATCCGCCCCTCGGCCGAGACGCCGCCGGCCGCGACGAGCCACATGCCGTAGAGGAAACCGCCGTACTGCAGGGGCAGGTACAGGTACGTCACCCAGCGGTAGTAACGGTCCTCCTCGAGCGCGTCGATGATCTCGTCGGGCGGGTTGCTCGGGTCGTTCCCGGCGACGAGGTCGATCAGCGGGACGACGGTGAGCAGTACGACGGGCCCGAGCCAGAGGACCAGATCGTGTCCGGTCAGCGCCCGGAGCAGGCCGGCGAGGAACGGCAGCGAGGGGACGACGAGGCCGAGGATCCAGAGGTAGCGCTTCCGGTCCCACCACACCTCCTTTCCGTCGATCGCGGTGGCGAGCGGGTAGGCCTTCATGGCGCCTCCTGGCGACGAGAGGTGATGCGGGGGAGGGGGACGGTGAGGAGGGAGGAGGGAGGGGCAAGGCGAGGAGGGAGGGGGCCCGGCGCGCCCGGACGCGCGGGGCGGACACGGCGCGTTCCACGAGTGCGCGTCCGTCGCGTGGGCCGTTACGCGCTTCCCCCCACGCCGCTCGGCGCGCCCGCGAACTCGCGGGCCACCGTCCAGGGCGCCCGACGGGCGATCATGGCCCGGTACTTCATGATCTGCCGGGGCCGGCCGACCGTCAGCGCCCCGACGACGCGGTCACCTCTGCGGTGGAGCGCCGCCCAGGACCCGCCGTCCGGGTCGCCCACGACATGGACCTCGTCGGCCTCGACGACGCCCACCATCTGGATGCGGGAGCCGTACCAGTCCGACCAGAAGTAGGGCACCGCGGACACGGCGGTCGCCGCCGACGGATCGACCGCGTGACGTCCCGCCGCGGCGCCGAGTTCGGCGGCCGCCGTCCGGTTCTCCAGCCGCATCGCCGTGCCGAACAGCGGATTGTGCCAGCGGGCCACATCGCCGGCCGCGTAGACGCCGGGGGCCGCCCGCAGCGTCTCGTCGCAGAGCACACCGTCGTCCACGCCCAGCCCCGAACCGGCCAGCCAGCCGGTGGTCGGCCGGGCGCCGACGCCGACGAGCACCAGGTCCGCGGTCAGTACGGAACCGTCCGACAGCACGACCCGCCTGCCGTCCGGCCCATCGCTCACCCGCCGGACCGACACGCCGCAGCGCAGGTCGACTCCGGCACGGGCGTGCAACGCGGCCAGCAGCGGTGCGACGACCCGCCCCGCGGCGCGTACGAGCGGTACGTCGGCCGCCTCGACGATCGTCACCGACGAGCCCCGCGCCCGCAGGGCGGTGGCGACCTCCGCGCCGATGAAGCCGCCGCCGACCAGCACGGTGCGGGCGCCGGCGAGCACGTGACGTCGTACCGCGCGAGCGTCGTCGAGCGTCCGCAGGGTGTGCACGCCGTTCACGCCGTTCATGCCGGCCGTGTCGGCCATGCTCTCGGTGCCCGCGAGGGTGACGGGTGCGCAGCCGGTGGCGATGACCAGTGAGTCGAACGGCACGCACCGGCCGCCGGCCATGACCTCGCGCTCCTCCAGGCACAGGCCGTCGGCCGCCTCGCCGAGCCGCACATCGACGTTCAGGGCGGCGAGCGCGTGGGCGTCCGCGAGCGTGGGCACGGCGGGCTCCTCGTCCCGCAGGAACGCCTTCGACAGAGGCGGCCGGTCGTACGGCAGGTGGCGTTCGGCGCCGATCAGGGTGATCGGACCCGAGTAGCCGGTGGCGCGGGCGGCCTCCACCGCGCGCAGCCCGGCCAGCGAAGCTCCCACGACCAGCAGTCCGGCTTCCCGCATGGCGTCAGACCCCGCTTCCGGAAGGGGACGCCGGCCGCAGCGCCGCGGGCGCGCCCTCCGGGACCGCCGGCCTGCGCGGGGCGGTCGCGTCGACGCGCCGGTACGGCGCGCCCAGCGGTGGCCTGGGATCCCGCTCCCCCCTGTTCGGCCACAACGCCATCGCGCGTTCGGCCTGCGCGGTGATCGTCAGCGAGGGGTTGACGCCGAGGTTCGCGGAGATCGTCGACCCATCGACGATGTGGAGCCCGTCGTAGCCCCAGACGCGGTGGTACGGATCGATGACCCCGCGGTCCGGGTCGTCGGAGATCGTGCAGCCGCCGATGAAGTGCGCGGTCATCGGGATGTCGAAGATCTCGCCGGTGCTGCCGGCGGCGACGCCGTCGATCTTCGCCGCGACCCGCCGGGCGGCGTCGTTGCCCGCGGGGATCCACGTCGGGTTGGGCTCGCCGTGCCCCGGGCCGGACGTGAGCCGGAAGCGGCCGGTACGGGTGCGCCGGCCGAAGACGGTGATGGAGTTGTCCAGCGTCTGCATCACCAGCAGGATGATCGTCCGCTCCGACCAGTGCCGCGGAGAGAAGAACGTGAGGTTGCGCGGGTGCCGGAGCACGGTCCCCAGCCAGGTGAGCCAGCGCGGTGCCCGCCCGTCGCCGTCGGTCAGCGCGTTCTGCAGCAGCGACATCGCGTTGCTTCCCCTGCCGTAGCGGACCGGCTCGATGTGCGTGTGCGCGTCGGGGTGGATCGACGAGGTGATGGCCACGCCCCGGGTGAAGTCGACGTCCCGGCGTGAGGACTTGGCGCCGAGGATCGACTCGGAGTTCGTGCGAGTCAGCCGGCCGAGGCTCGGCGAGAGGTCCGGCAACACCCCGGTGGCCCGGGCCCGGTGCAGCAGCTTCTGCGTGTTGTACGTGCCGGCGCCGAGGATCACCTCGCGGGCCCGCCAGGTGCGGAGGTTCCTGCCGCGCCGCCGGGACCGGCCGGTGCGGACCGTACGGACCTCCCACCCTCCGCCGGTCGCGGGCCGCACGTCGAAGGCGGTCGTCATCGGCACGACCTGGGCGCCGAGTCTCTCCGCGAGGAACAGGTAGTTGCGGTCCAGGGTGTTCTTGGCGCCGACGCGGCAGCCCGTCATGCACGACCCGCACTCGGTGCAGGTGCGCCGGGCCGGCCCCGCGCCCCCGAAGTACGGGTCGGGGACGACCGTGCCCGGTGTGCTCCCGGGCTCGCCGAAGAGGACGCCGACCGGAGTGAGGCTGAACGACGAGCCGACGCCCATCTCCTGCGCCACCTCGCGCAGCACGGTGTCTGCCGCGGTCACCGTCGGGTTGCGCGTGACACCGAGCATGCGGCGGGCCTGGTCGTAGTGGGGCGCCAACTCCGCCTGCCAGTCGGTGATGTGTGCCCACTGGCGGTCCTCGAAGAACGGCCGCGGTGGCTCGTACAGGGTGTTGGCGTAATTCAGCGAGCCACCGCCCACGCCCGCGCCGCCCAGGATGACGACGTCACGCAGCAGGTGGATGCGCTGGATGCCGTAACAGCCGAGGCGCGGAGCCCACAGGAAGTCGCGGACGTCCCAGGAGGTGCGGGGGAGCGTCTCCTGGGTACGGCGTGGGCCCGCCTCCAGGACGGTGACGCGGTAGCCCTTCTCCGCCAGCCTGAGCGCGCTCACGGATCCGCCGAACCCGGATCCGATGACGAGGACGTCGGCGTCGTACGCGTCCTCGTCGGCCTGCGGTGCCGCCGCGGGGGCGGGATCGGCTTCGGGCATGCGGTCCTCCGGGAGGTGTCGTCGCGAAGACGGTCGGGGCGAGTGGGGCTCACCCACGACCGCAAGTCTTCGCCGCGGCCCGCGGAGGGTCATCGGTCCGTGGAACGGATGCTCCGCCGCGCGACTGTTCCCCAGCACAACGGCGCGCGGTCGCACGGCCGGTGGAGCGGCGATACGGAGGTACGGCGGTATCCCGGTTCGGCGGTGCGGCGGTATCCGGGTTCGGTAGTACGGCGGTATCCCGGTTCAGTGGTACGGCGGTTCAGCGGTGCGCGGCGGTACGGCGGTTCCGCGACGGGGAGTTCAGCGGTGAGACGGCGGGACCGGCGGGACCGGACGCAGGACCGTGCTGCCGAGCAGCCGGCAGGCCAGCAGGGCGACCTCCACGTCGATGCGGCCCTCGGAGATCGGCCGGCCGCGCGTCTCCTCCGCCTTCCGGATCCGGTACTGGATGGTGTTCTTGTGCAGGTGCAGTTCGGCCGCGGCGGTGTTGAGGCTGCTGCCGCTGGACAGGTAGGACCACACCGTCTCCCGCATACGGGCGCAGTTCTCGTCGTCGGCGGCGAGACCACCGAGCACCGACCCCACCCACGTGCGCAGGTCCCGTACCTCCGCTGACACCAGCGCGAGCGGGCCGAGCTGGGACGACGTCAGGAGGGGGAGTGCGTGACCGGGACCGGCGGCGAGGGCGATCGTCTGGGCCTGACGTGCCTGACGATGGCTGACGCGGAACCCGTCGAGCCCCGCCCCCGGATCCCCCACGGTCGCCCGTACGCCGCCGGGCGCGTCGTCCATGCGCGCGGTCACGGACGCGAGGTCGACGGCCCTGCACGGTATCCACGCCCACAGGGTCGAGTCGTCGGGCGCGACGGACAGGGCCGACCGCGGGCCGGTCCCCAGACAGGACGCCAGCCGGTCCAGGTGCCGTTCCAGTCTGCCCAGCCGGTCCGGCTCGGCGGTCTCACGGCCGCACCACACGACCACGCCCACCATCGGCCGCGCGGACGAGAAGCCGATCACGGTGTCGAGTTCCTCCGTGTCGCAACTCCTGCCGTCGAGCAGCGCCTGGACCCGGGCGAGCCGCATGGCGTTGCGGTGCCGCATCCAGGTGTCGCGCTCCAGCACGTACGCGGCGACCACCTGCTCGGACACCCGGTCGATGAAGGAGAAGACCAGCGACGACAGTGCCATCGTCGCGCCCGCGACCTGTTCCGCGGTGACGTCCTGGGCCGCTATCCGGGCGATGACCCGCTGCTGGAAGACCGCCTGGCCGATCCGGTAGGCCCGCAGCAGGGCCGTGATCGGGACACCTTGCTGCGCGAGCCGCCGGGCGAACTCCAGTGTGACCGGCGGGGCTTCGAACTCCTCGTCGTCACGGCCGGTACTCAGTACGCGCAGCGCCGTCACGACGTTGTCGAGCACCGTGCTCCGAAAGACCTCCTCGGTCCTCGCGTCCTGGACGAGCTCCGGGAGTTCCGCCGTGATCGACAACGCGACGGAGCCGGTCAGGGCGTCCATGTCCGGCACCATGGAGGAGGCGGCGCACCGGAGTGTGTCCGTCGTCAGCAGAGGCACAGCGCGGAGCGTACTAGCGGCGGAGTTCTTTGGAAACGCCCGTCGTTCCGCACCAGGGGGCCAGGGGGCCAGGGGGCCAGGGGGCCAGGGCGCCAGGGGCCTTGGGGGCTTGGGTGCGAAGGGAGGCGGTGGCCGTGTGGGCGGGACGGGTCAGGTGAGGCGCCGTCCCAGCTTCGCCGACCGCCGGTTGTGTCCCTTCGTGTCCCACCACTCCTCCAGATGGGCGTGGACGAGGTGCACGAGCTGCAGCAGTCGGTCGGGAGGGGGTGCGGGTGAGGCGAGCACATCCGCCCAGGACCTGTCGTCCCAGGGCAGCGTGACGACCCAGCGTTCGTCCGGGCGGTCCTGGCGGCCTACGGTCAGCCAGTAGGTCAACGTCGCGCTGCGGTCCGGATCGTGCTCGACCGTCATTCCGGTCACGTCGAACCGGAGTCCGTCAGCGGTGACGTACGAGCGGCTCAGGGCCCGCTCGGCCGGTGTCTGTCCGTCCACGGGGGTCAACCTCCCTTTCGCCTCAGGCCCGCACCCCGACACAGTGTTTCAGCAGCGAGCGGCTCCGGCGACGGCCGGCCGGTCGACCTTGTAGGCCGTCAGGAGGTCGTTCCTCCCGGCCGGGGTGCCGAGGATGGTGCGGAACTTCTCCACGCGCGGACACTGATTGGCGTAGGTCGAGTAACCACCGCGGCCATTGGGGTCCCCGGACCCGATCGCAGCGCTTATCTTCCGGTCCATGGCGGCGTTCCAGCCGTGCCCCGCCTTGATGTGCTTCCAGCCCCACGTGCTGGTGCCGCAGCGCAGGGTGGAGAAGGACGGCGGGCCGACGGGCACCTGACGGTAGTACTTCTTCAGGACGTAGTTGCGGCTGTGGCTCCTGCACTTGGCGTCAAAGCTGTCGGCCGCCGCGGCGCCGGTCTTTCCCGGGACGGCGGGTGCGGCGGACGCGGAACCGGCTGCCGGAATCAGCAGGGCCGATACGACGGCAGCGGCAGACAGCGCTGCCTTGACGGCAGAGTTGTGAAGCATGTGTTCCCCTCTGTTCTCCCCGTGGTCAGCAGGGAGTTGATGTACAGAGCGCCTCCTTGGTGACGCCGCTTCACGCTTTCATCGTCGACTGCGCGTAGTCAACCGCATACACACCAGGCCCTCCAGGCGCAGGTTTCACAGCATCGGTCAGACCCACGGGGCCCGCGGATCGTTCCGTCTCCCCGCGGACCGTTTTGATGTTGGATGGGCCGACCGACGTCCGCTGACACCGAGGTGAGAGATGCAGTTCACGACTCGACCCACACTTCAAGGCACCTTCGGCATGGTGTCCTCCACGCACTGGCTGGCCTCCCAGTCGGCGATGGCGGTCCTGGAGAACGGCGGCAACGCCTTCGACGCCGCCGTGGCCGGCGCGTTCGTCCTGCACGTGGTGGAACCGCACCTGAACGGACCCGCCGGCGAGGTGCCGATCCTGCTCGCCCCGGCCGGCGGCGAGGTGCGCGTGCTGTGCGGACAGGGCGTCGCCCCTGCGGGGGCCACGGTCGCGCACTACAGGAGCCTGGGTCTGGACCTCGTACCCGGCACCGGGCCGCTCGCGGCCGCCGTGCCCGGCGCCTTCGACGCGTGGCTGCTGCTCCTGCGCGACCACGGCACCAAGTCCCTCGACGACGTCCTGAAGTACGCCATCGGCTACGCCGAACACGGGCACGCCCCCGTGGAGAAGGTCGGCGCGACCGTGGAGAGCGTACGGGAGCTGTTCGAGACCGAGTGGACGTCCTCGGCGGAGGTGTATCTGCCGGACGGCAGGGCGCCCCGCCCCGGGGAACTGCTGCGCAATCCCGCGCTCGCCGCCACCTGGAAGCGGCTGCTCGCCGAGACCGCGGGGGCGGGCGACCGGGAGGCGCGCATCGACGCCGCGCGCGAGGTGTGGCGCTCCGGGTTCATCGCCGAGGCCCTGCTGCGGCAGTCCCGCCGGCCGACCATGGACACCAGCGGCGAACGCCACACCGGCACGCTCACCGAGTCCGACCTGGCCGGCTGGTCGGCGTCGTACGAGGCGCCGGTGACGTACGACTGGAACGGCTGGACCCTGTGCAAGGCCGGCCCCTGGAGCCAGGGCCCCGCCTTCCTCCAGCAACTGGCCCTGCTCCCGCCCGAACTGCCCGCCTACGGCTCACCCGACTACGTCCACCTGCTGGTCGAGGGCTGCAAGCTCGCCATGGCCGACCGCGAGGCCTGGTACGGCGACGCCGCCGAGGTGCCCCTGGCCGAGCTGCTGTCCGACGGCTACAACGCGGGGCGGCGCGAACTCGTCGGCGAGAAGGCCTCCTACGAGCTGCGCCCCGGCAGCCCGGGCGGACGGACCCCGCTTCTTCCCGCGCAGGCGTACGCGTGCCCGAAGACCGGTACTGGCGCCGGGTTCAACCCGATGGGCGCGGGCGAGCCGACGGTCGCGGAGCTGCCGGGCGAACCCCGGGTGGCCCCCGACGGCACCACCCGCGGGGACACCTGCCACCTCGACGTCGTCGACCGCTGGGGCAACATGGTCGCGGCCACGCCCAGCGGCGGCTGGCTCCAGTCCAACCCCGTCGTACCCGAACTCGGCTTCCCGCTCGGCACCCGGCTGCAGATGGCCTGGTTGCAGGAGGGCCTGCCGAACTCCCTCACCCCGGGCCGCCGCCCCCGCACCACCCTCACCCCGTCCCTCGCCCTGCGCGACGGCGTGCCGGTGCTGGCGTTCGGCACCCCCGGCGGCGACCAGCAGGACCAGTGGCAGGTGCACTTCTTCCTCGCCGCAGTCCTGCTCGACCCGGTCCGCGGCGGCCTCGACCTGCAGGGCGCCGTCGACGCGCCGAACTGGCACAACGACAGCTTCCCCAGCTCCTTCTACCCGCGCGACCGCCGTCCCGGCAGCGTGACCGTGGAGGGCGGAACGCCGGACGCCGTCGTCGAGGGGCTGCGCCGCCGCGGCCACGACGTCACCGTCGGCCCCGCCTGGTCCGAGGGCCGCATCTGCGCGGTGTCCCGGGACCCCAGGACCGGCGTGCTGTCCGCAGCGGCCAACCCGCGAGGGATGCAGGGGTACGCGGTGGGGCGCTGAGGGGAAAGGGGGAGCGGCCGGGCGTTGACGGGAAGGGGGAGGGGAGGTGGTCAGGCGCTGACGGGGAGGGGCTGCTCGTTGAGGGCCCATTCCCGTCCCCGTCCCCCGTCCCCGTCCCCGGCCCCCGTTCTTCATGCCGATTCCATCCGCCTTCCACTTTCCGGGCGGGGATTGTCACAGCGGCGTGGTCTCATGGAGGCATGATCGACGACACGGAAACCTGGCGGTCCCCCCTGGACGAAGTCCTCGGCGGAGAGTTCCTCGCCCGCCACTCCGGCGACGTGGAGGAAGCGGTCCGCAAGGCGGCCGCGACCGAGATCCTGCCCCGCTTCCGCAGGCTCGCCGAGCACGAGGTGGACGAGAAGAGCGGGCCGCACGACCTGGTGACCGACGCCGACCGCCTCGCCGAGCGGCAGCTCACCGGGACCCTCGGTGCCCTGCTGCCGGGTTCGGTGGTCGTCGGCGAGGAGGCCGTGCACGCCAACCCCGCGACCTACGACGCGCTCCAGGGCGACGCACCGGTCTGGATCATCGACCCGGTCGACGGCACAAGGCAGTTCGTACGCGGCGACGACGGCTTCGCCACGCTCGTCGCCCTCGCCCACCGAGGCACCGTCCTCGCCTCCTGGACCTATGCCCCCGCCAGGGACCAGCTCGCCACGGCCGTGCGCGGGCAGGGCGCCTTCCTGGACGGCGAGCGGTTGTTCGCCGGGCTGCCCGCACCCGGCCAGGACCTCCGAGTGGCCACCTCCCACCCGGACTTCACCACCGACGAGCAGAAGCGCACGCTGCGCGCCCTGGCGACCGACGGAGTCGCCCCGCGCCCCTGCGGAGCGGCCGGTCTGGAGTATCTGGCCATCGCACGGGGGGAGTTGGACGCCGTCGCCTTCGACTGGGAGGCGGCCTGGGACCACGCGGCGGGCCTCCTCCTGGTCGAGGAGGCGGGCGGCACCCATCTCACCATGTCGGGGGAGCCGTTCCGCGTGACCGGCGGCAACGCGCTGCCGTTCACCGCCGCCCGTGACGCCGCCACCGCCCGCCGCGTCGCGGAGATGCTGCGCACCGGCGCCTGAGGCAGCCGTCTCCGCCGGCCGGGGTCGAGTCCGGGACCTAGGGGGTGTCGTTTGGATCAGCTCGGGTCCGCGACGCCCGGCACGGCACCTCGCCGCGTTGTCGGATCGGCCGAGTACGTCCAGTACGCGGCAGATCCTCCGCCTTGCGAGGCACCGCACCGGACGCCGCGGCCTGATCCGACCTGACCCAAACGACACCCCCTAGTCCGGGACTGGAGTCGGGGGCCGAGGCCGAGGCCGAGGCCGGAGTCAGGGTCGGGGGCCGGTGTCAGGAGCGCGGTCGGGGGTGGCGCCGCTGGTCAGGACGCCCGGTCCCGGCCGGCGCAGGGGCCTGGACACCCGGCCCCGGGCGATGTCGGTCCCCAGGCCTATCCTGAGACCGAGTTGCCACCGGCTGACGAGGGGGTCCGAAGGTGCCGACGATGCTCGACGCGGTCGTGGTGGGTGCGGGACCGAACGGTCTGACGGCCGCCGTGGAACTGGCCCGCCGCGGCTTCTCCGTGGCCGTGTTCGAGGCGCGCTCGACGGTCGGCGGTGGCGCCCGCACCGAGGAGCTGACGCTGCCCGGCTTCCGGCACGACCCGTGCTCGGCCGCCCACCCGCTCGGCGTCAACTCGCCCGCTTTCCGCGACCTGCCCCTGGACCGCTACGGCCTGGAGTGGCTGCACGCCGACCTGCCGATGGCGCACCCCTTCCCGGACGGCAGCGCGGCCGTGCTGGCCCGTTCCGTCGCCGAGACGGCCGCCTCCTTCGGTCCGCGCGACGCGGGCGCGTACCGCAGGCTCGTCGCGCCGTTCCTGCCCCGGTGGGACACCCTCGTCCGGGACTTCATGTCCCTGCCGCTGACCGCGCTGCCGCGCGACCCGCTCACCCTCGCCCGCTTCGGACTCGCGGGCCTGCCGCCCTCCACCATGCTGATGAGCCGCTTCCGCGACGAACGGTTCAAGGCCCTCTTCTCCGGTCTGGTCGCCCACGCGGTGACCCCGCTCGGCGGCTTCGCCACCGGCGCCGTCGGCCTGGTCTTCGCCCTGGCCGCGCACGCCCGAGGCTGGCCGGTGGCCCGTGGCGGCTCCCAGGCGATCTCCGACGCGCTCGCCGCGTACCTGAAGGACCTCGGCGGCGCCGTGCACACCGACTACGAGATCAAGCGCCTGGACGACCTGCCGCCCGCGCGTGCGTACGTCTTCGACACCTCACCCACCGCGCTCGCCCGCATCGCCGGCTTCGGCGCCCACTACGACCGCTACCGGTACGGCCCCAGCGTCTTCAAGATCGACTATGCGCTGGACGGCCCCGTGCCATGGACCGCGCCCGAGGCGCGCGTCGCCGGCACCGTGCAGGTCGGCGCGAGCCACGCCGAGATCGGCAGGGCCCTGCGCGCCGCGTCCCGGGAGAACCGAGCCCCCGACAAGCCGTTCCTGATCACCGTGCAGCCCAGCGTGGCGGACCCCACCCGCGCCCCCGAGGGCAAGCACGTCTTCTGGGCGTACGGCCACGTCCCGAACGGCTGGACGGGCGACCTCACCGACGCCATGGAGCGTCAGCTGGAGCGATACGCGCCCGGCTTCCGCGATCGCGTCCTCGCCCGCGCCACGGCCGGACCGCCCGAGCTGGCCGCCCGCAACGCCAACTACGTGGGCGGCGACATCGCCTGCGGCGCCGCCTCCGGACTTCAGCTCCTGCTGCGCCCCAGACTGTCCCTGTTCCCGTACCACACCCCGCACCCGGCGGTGTTCATCTGCTCCTCCGCGACCCCGCCGGGACCCGGCGTGCACGGGATGTCCGGACACAACGCGGCCAAGGCCGTCTGGCGAAGACTGAGGCAGGCATGACCACCATCACCCTCGTCCAGGGCGACATCACCCGCGAGAGTGCCGACGCGATCGTGAACGCGGCCAACTCCTCCCTGCTGGGCGGCGGAGGCGTCGACGGCGCGATCCACCGGCGCGGCGGCCCCGCGATCCTGGAGGAGTGCCGCGCCCTGCGCGCCTCCCTCCCCCAAGCTCTCAACTCCGTTCGAGCAGGGGGTACCCCCATCGGCAAGGGTCTGGCCACCGGCAAGGCGGTCGCCACCACGGCCGGTGAACTGGACGCCCGCTGGGTGATCCACACCGTGGGCCCGGTGTATCAGGTTTCAGGTAGCGATCCTGCGCTGCTTGCCTCCTGCTACAGGGAGTCGCTCCGCGTAGCCGACGAGTTGGGTGCCAGGACGGTCGCGTTTCCGGCGATCTCGACTGGCGCGTACGGGTGGCCGATGGACGACGCAGCTCGCATCGCCGTCGAGACGGTGCGGAACACGCCGACCGCCGTTGAAGAGGTGAGGTTCGTGCTCTTCGATGACCGGGCGTACGAGGCGTTCATCCGGCAACTCGGCTAACGGAGACCACGGCGAGATTGACCCATTGGGCCTGAGTCCCCTGTCAGACGAGTTCATTAGTGGGTGTTGTCGTACCGAACCTGGGGGCGGCGTTTTAGCTGGTCAGGCATAGGTTCGGCGATCCCGTGGGAGTGGTGGCCTGGCGTGTCATCGTTCCTGGGGAGGTCATGGATGCCGTCGGTCGTGGGGTTGCTTGAACAGCGTGAGTTGGGCGCTCGCCGTCGTGTGGACGAGCTGCGGGAAGAGGCCGACCGCCTCCAGGCCGAGCTGGCCGTGGCCGAGCGGGAATGGAAGGAGTGGGTCCTCGCCCGCTCGCGGGTCGGCGAGGTGCTGGGTCCGGTGGACCAAGCCGAAGATCACGCCCGGACCGAACGGACGATGCCGGACCGTGGGCGGGCCGAGGAGCGTCATCGGCGTCGATGGCCGCGAAGCCGAAGTCGCAGGTGCCGGTGTGGCGCGAGGGGCTGGTCGAGTCAGTGCTGTCGATGGACTACCAGCGCATCCGGCAGGCCCTCACGGACCGGCATCGCCTTCATCAAGGGCCGCTGACCTGCCAGGAGATGGCCGTCTTGTTCGGCCTGGACGCGGTTCCGTCGAAGGTGGAGGCGTTGCGGTCGAAGGCGAAGCGGCTGGTCGCGCGGGGCTGGCTGGCCGAGCGTCAGCCGGGCCGCTTCACGCTCACGCAGAATGTGACCGGGCCAGGCGGCGGGTCATGATCATGGTCATCGACCAGTAGACCATCGCCTCGGCGCTGGAGGTGCGGCGCTCGAAGTCGCGCACCAGGCGGCGGCTTCGCATCAGGTGGGCGAAGAGACGCTCGACGATCCACCGCTTGGGCAGCACCACGAAGCCACGCGTGTCGTCGCTGCGCTTGACGATCGTCAGGACCATGGCGAACGCGGCCAGGCAGTGCTCGACGAGGCTGCCGGTGTAGCCGCCGTCGGCCCAGACGAGTTCCAGCCGGTGGTGAGCGTCGGCCGCCTGGGCGAGCAGCACCTTCGCGGCGGCGCGGTCACCGATCTCCGCGCTCGTGACCATCACGCCCAGCAGCAGGCCGAGGGTGTCGACCACGACGTGCCGCTTGCGGCCGTTGATCAGCTTGCCGCCGTCGAAACCGCGGCTGTCGGCGCCGACGACTGCGTCCGCCTTGACGGACTGCGAGTCGATCACACCGCCCGTCGGCTCCCCATCCCGTCCCGCCTTCTGGCGGACCCGGTCGTGCAGCCGGTCGTGGAACTCCCTGACCAGCACGTGGTCGCGCCAGAGGCGGAAGAACGCGTAGACCCGGTCCCACGGCGGGAAGTCGGCCGGCATCGCCCCGCCACTTGACGCCGTTGTCCACGAGATAGCGGATCGCGTCCAGTATCGCCCGGTGGCAGTACACCTCCGGCTGCCCGCCCCGGCCCCGCATCCAGCCCGGCACCGGCAGGAACGGCCGGACCACGGCCCACTGCGTATCCGTCATGTCCGAGGGGTACCGCCGAACACGTTCCGGGTGATCGGCCGGATTCCCGAACCGGTGAGCGACGCAATCACACGACGGAGCAGCCAAGTTGAACTCCACCGGCGCGAGCGCGTACAACTGCGGCAACAGGGTCTCCTGGATCTCGGTTGGCTTCGCAACCCCGAGCTACCAAGAGGCCCTGCCTTCATGCCCACGGCCAGCCGCGATCACCCGATCGAGACTCCCGTTCGATGCCCACACCTCAAGATCGGAACGACAACAGCTACTTAGGTGCATTCCGCCGAATGAACGCTGACGTCGGTGAAGCTCAGCCCCCGGCGGATCCCAGGGTCTGGACGGTGATGGAGCCGTCGTAGCCGCCCGTCGCGACCAGCGCGGTCCCGTCCGGACGGCTGAGGGCCGAGACGACGACACCGCTGAGCAGTTCGTCGATCGGTTCGCCGGTGGCGGCGTCCCACTGACGGATGATCTCGTCGTCCCCCGAGGCGAGCAGCCTGGGCACGCCTTGCACATAGGCGGAGGTCAACTGGGGTGTGATCACATCGGTGTGGACAGGCCGCCCGAGCGGGGTGCCAGTCAGGGCGTCCCAGCGGTACAGCATTCCGTGGGAGTCGGTGGCCGCGAGTAGGACCGTGCCGTCGAGCAGCCGCAGGGAGTGCAACTGCCGGACGATCTCCTCAGCGGCCAGGGGCTCACCGACCAGCGCACCGGTGACGGCGTCCCAGCGGCGGACCTCACCGTAGTCGTCACCTGAGGCGATCAGATGGGTGCCGTCGGGCAATGGCACCAGCGTCACGGCCTTGACGGTGATCTCATGCCCCTCAAGCGGAGGGCCGAGCGGCTCCCCGGTCACGGGGTCCCACCGGAACACGTTGCCGTCGTTTCCCGCCCCCACCAGCAGGGGCCGGCCGTCGGCAAGGGTGCCGGTGTCCACATTCCAGATCGAGTTGTAGTGTTCCAGCGGCGCCCCGGGGAGCTTGTCGCCGGTGTCGGCATTCCAACGAACGATCCCGTCCTCGGTACCCGCGACCAAGAGGGGCGTGCCGTCTGCCGGGCAAGCGACCGTGAGGTCCTCGACTCCGCAGTCGCTGCCCGGATAGTCGCAGAGCATCTTCCCCGTCAACGGGTCCCAGCGGCGCACCTGCAGCCCGGAGGGGCCGGCCGATACAAGGATCGGCCGGCCGTCCGCCGACGCCGTCAGAAACAGCGGCCAGACCGTCCCCTTGTGAGCACCGACGATGGTCAGTCCCGTCATCGTGTGTTCCACCTGTGACATTGCCTGTCTCCTCGGCGTCGTTCACGTGTACTGAACCCTAACGCGACCCGGCATCCGTCCCGGTCCCGGTCCCGGACCGGGACCGGGACCGGGACACCGGATCACTCTTCCGCCATCTCGGGAATCTCCTCGGTCTCGGGCTCCCCCTCCTCGGGCTCCACACCGGCGGAGGAGAAGAAGTGGCGCGCGGCGTCAGCCGACGCCCGGCACGGTCTCGGTGGTCGTGGACTACGACGCTGGCAAGGCGGAGCTGGTGACTTACGCGGGGCAGGTGGCGACATTCCCTCTCCCCGTGGGGACTCAGGCGCTAACCCTTGCCGCGTGAGGCTGGGTAAATCCTTCACACCGTGGGCCCCGTCTTCAGCAACGAGGAGGACCGCTCGGAGCTCCTCGCCTCCTGCTACCGGCAGTCCTTGCGCCTGGCCGACGAACTGGGCGCTCGTACCGTCGCGTTCCCCGCCATCTCCACCGGCGTCTACCGCTGGCCGATGGACGACGCGGCCCGCATCGCCGTGGAGACCGTACGCAACACCCCGACCACCGTCGAAGAGGTACGGTTCGTCCTCTTCGACGACCGGGCGTACGAGGCGTTCGCCGGGCAGATTGGCTGACGCAGCCGACATCATTGCTGCGGGCTCTGTATAGGCTGCTGCGCGTGGATATGACGGGGTGTCTTGGGTGTGACCTTCTGGCCGGGCGCCGGGAGTTGCCTGGAGGTGTCCTGTACGAGACCGCTGCGTGGGTGGTGAACCACGTCGTCGGTCCGATGAATATCGGCACCTTGATCGTCGGTCCGCGAGAGCACGTCGCGGCCATCGCCGAGCTCGACGACACGGCGGCGGCGGAACTCGGCCCCTTGCTGCGCGATACCGCGCGCGTCGTGGAGACGTTGTGCCAGCCCGAGCAGACCTACGTCTGCATGTGGTCACACGGCCGCGACGCGCGCAAGCACTTGCACGTCGCGGTCCAGCCGGTGACCGCTGAGGTGCGGGCCCGCTACGGTGGGCTGCGCTCCGAGCAGCTCCAGGCCCGGATGCTGGCGGACGGCGACGAGCCGGACATCACGGAGGTCGAGCAGTTCTGCGAGCGGGCTCGCGAGCTGTTCGGGGCCATCACCGACAGTGGCGTCGGAGACCGCAGCTGATCACCAGCGCCAGACCGACGTCGCCGCGCAGTCGGGCGAGCACACGTGAGGCTCCGGGGCATGCCAGATTTCAAAACAGCATCAGGGGAATCGCCACCCTTCGCCTCGCACGGCCCCCAGATAAGACCCCCAAGTAATCCTTGTTTCCTGCGTCCGGCTAAACCTAAGAAGTCCCGCTGAGTATATTCGAGCGGGGCTTCCATGGGGGTGGAGCGATTAGGCGAACCGCGTCAGCGGTCCCGACTCCGACCACCTGTCATTTAGCTGTCAATCAGGTGTTCCAGTGCTGCAACCAGAAATTCACCGTATCCGTAGGCGGCGCCCCGTCTTTCCAGTTCTTCATAAATATAGGCGGGGACAGGGTGGGCGGAATTCAGAAGACTGCGAACGGCGATGCGAAGTGCCAGCTCGGGGCAGACGCTGTCGGCAATTTTGCCCCATGCGACAAGAAACTCGGAGTCTGAAACTCTTTGCTGGACGAGACCGCCGGTCGAAGCCGTTTTCTCGATCCAGTGTCTCGCCGGGTCAGGAAGTGGATCATGTCGACAGGGCGGAAAGGCGTCGAGTTCCGATCCGGAGTTCTCGGCAAGCCAACCCCGAGCGATGTCCGACACTTGAAGCAGCCAGTCCCTGCCGTCCCTTTCGAAAAATCTGGCCGGCGTTCGGGAAGGGACGCAGGCATTCCATAGGGCATCCAGAGATGCTGCCGAAAGTTCTGAACCGAGCATTCTCTGGGCGTCCTCGAGAAGCAGGGACACCTTCTTCGGTCGCTGCTCGCCGAGTTCGCTGATCCATGTGTGAACCAGACCGCCAGGCGTTTCCGCGTAGCAACGCCAATCTTGATGAAATTCACCAGCCAGCCGAGTGATGCCGAAATCGAACTCGGCCACATTGAGAATTTCATCGGTCATGACTTCAGTATGCTCCATTTGTCGGCGGTGCGGGAGGAGCACCCGTGTTTATGCGACCACGCTGGCGGCGTGCTGCCGTACGAGGCGTTCGCTCGGCGACTTGGCTGACGCGGCGTCGGCGGGGCCTGTCCCGCCGGCACTTCCGAGCGGGCGGCGGGCGGCGTGGGGGGTCAGGAGGAGGTCGCGGGACGTACGAGGACGCGGCCGCTGTCGATCTTCACGTCCCAGGGCGGCTCGTCGACCGAGGCCGGTCCGCGCACCGCTTCGCCGTCGGCCAGCCGGAAGACGCTGCCGTGCCAGGGGCACTCGATGCAGCCGTCGCCCACGATCTTTCCTTCGTCGAGCGGGCCACCCGCGTGCGTGCAGGTGGCCGACAGCGCGTAGACCTGACCGTCGTGCCGTACGAGCACCACCGGCACACCCTCCACCGTGACCCGGACGAGTTTGTCCTCGCTCAGGACGGACAGCGACGCGACGTCGGTCCACTTCGTGGCGGGTTCCTGGAACGCGGTGTGGTTGACCCCGATGCCGCGGACGAACGACAGGTGTCCGCCGAGGTAGGCGGCGCAGACGGTGACGCCGAGACCCACGCCGCTGAGCATCACGCCGGCTCCGCGCCGTCCGCGCGCACGAGCCACCCAGGAGGCCGCCTGCAGGGCGACGCCGGCCGCGTTGCCCAGGGCGTGCGCGTATCCGACCCGCTGGGGCGGGCCGTAGGTGTCGGCCCAGTCGGACCACCCCGCCGCCGCGGTCGGCACCGCGGAGAGCAGCCCGAGACCGACGAGACGGCGCGCGGCCTTGGCCCCGCCCCTGCCCGCCGTCACGTCCAGGGCGCTGGCCATCGCCCAAGCGCCGACGGGCAGGTCGGACAGCACCGGGTGCAAGGGGTGGCCCAGCCACGTACCCGACAGGGCGTTCTTGACGAAGTCGCCCTTCGTCGCGCGCGTCACCCAGCCGGCGGTCTTGCTGCAGACACCGTCGAGCGAGCTCATCTCCCCGATGTCGTCGATGACGCCTTCGATCAGCTTGCGCATGGCGGTAGCTCCTCGCCGCGGACGGGCAGACGCTCAGGACTCCCGGGGCACACGCATTCACCAGCAGCCCCGGGGCACGCGCGACCACCAGCAGTCCCGGGGCACGCTCGATCACCATCTCACGCCACCGGAACACCAGCCACTCCACGCGCGGGGAGCAACAGGGGGATCGGTGAGCGCCGACTCAGGCAGCCGTGACGTCTCGCTGCCGCGAGGTCAGGTTCGTTCGGCAGCCGTCTCGACGGCCGGGGTCCCGCTGCGGGCGCCGTACGCACGACCGTTGCCCGGGAGGAGGAGTACGACGCAGCCGAGCAGCGACGCGGCGGCGAAGGCGAAGCAGCCCCACAGGCTGTACGGGCCGGCCCAGAAGGTGCCGGGTGCGGTGCTCTGGATGCCGGTCACCGCCGCCACTCCCAGGGCTCCGCCCGCCTGCTGGCAGGTGACCAGGAAGCCCGAGGCGGTGCCCTGGTCGGCGAGGGAAGCGGCCTCGCCGGCGAGCATGACCGAGGCCGGATAGGCGACGGCGATCCCCGATCCGACCAGGAGTGCGGCGGGCAGCAGGTGGGTGGCGTAACCGCCGTGCTCGACGCTGGTGTAGAGCAGCTGTCCGGCGGTGATGACGGCGAGCCCGGAGAGCAGCAGCCGGGGTGCGGGCCTGCGGTCGGCCAGGCGGGCCGCGGGCGCGGAAAGCAGGCCCACGGCGACTCCCTGCGGCAGGAAGGCGAGTCCGGCCGCCAGCGCGGAGTAGCCCCGGTGTTCCTGAAGGTCGGTCGCCACGAGGAACATGGCCCCGGTGATCGCCGCGAAGGCACCGCCGAGCGCGAGGCATGCCGCCGCCATACGACGGTCGGCGACGAGACCGAGCGGTAGCAGCGGCGTCCGGGATCCGGCCTGGACCACGAAGAACGCGGCGATGGCCAGGGAACCCACGGCCGTGACGGCCACGATCTCGGTGAGGGAACCGGTACCGGTACGGCCCAAGGCGTAGACGACGGCGATGAGCCCGCCGACGAACAGCAGGGCCGGCAGCCAGAGCACCCTGCTCCGCGGAGCCTTTGTGCCGGTCTCGCGGTCGAGGACACGTACGCCGACGAGCAGGATCACCAGGCTCAGGGGGACGTACAGCAGGAAGGCACCTCGCCAGCCCACCCCTTGGGTCAGCAGGCCGCCCATGACGACACCGAGCGAGAAGCCCGCCGCGCCCATGGCGCTGAGTACGCCGAGCGCCCGGTTGCGCGCGGCTCCCTCCGGGAACCCCCGGATGATCAGGGCGACGGCCGCGGGCGCGGTGATCGCGGCGCCGACCCCCTGTACGGCCCGGGCCGTGACGAGCAGGACGGCCTCCTGGGACAGTGCCGCGCCGAGCGAGCCCGCGCCGAAGACGCCCACGCCCATCAGGAACATCCGCCGGTGCCCCCACTGGTCCGCGCACTTGCCGCCGACCAGGAGCAGCGCCGCGTACACGGTGAGGAACGAGCTCGCGACCAGTTGGAGCCGGTCGGGCGGCAGGCCCAGCGTGCGCTGGATACCGGCCAGTTGCACATTGATGCTCGACAGGCTCATCCCCTCGAAGAGGATGGCGCCGCACAGCACCAGCAGCCGGGTCCACGCGCGGGCGTCGAAGGCGAAGCCGTCCGCCGCGTCCTGCGAACCGGTGGTCACTGATGCTCCTTGGGGTGGGGGGAGGAGGGCGTGCCGTGTTCGGCCGGCCGGGTCAGCGCCATCCGGTAGGCCACTCGCAGATCGTCCCCGTCGTACCGGTGGCGGGCGAGCCGCCGCAGGGCTTCGTCGGCGTTCACGGCCACGGTGCGGCGCAGCTCCCGGAACAGCGGGATGTCCGAACCGGAGTCGCCGTAGGCGACGCAGGAGTCCCGGCCGAGTCCCAGCGCGGTACGGATCCGGTCCACGGCCGTGACCTTGTCCGCGGGCGTGAGGATTCCCGTGGGGTCGGGCGCGGTACGGAACGGCAGCGGGGGGAAGCGGGAGGCCACCACCTCGTCCACCCCGTACTCCTTCAGGCGGTCCGCGAAGAAGTCCGGGGACATGGTGACCACGACCGAGCGCCCACCGCGTCGGCGGATGTCCGCGAGCACGTGCGCCAGTCCGCCGATCCAGGGCGCCTTGGCGAAGACGTCCGCCGCCAGCTCAGGGGTCAGCTCCTGCCAGAGCCGGTGGACCTTCGCCGCGAAACCGCGGGTGTCGATCGTGCCCGCCGCGAAGTCCGCCTCCAGCCGGATCAGATCGGGCAGACAGTCCAGACGGCGCGATATCTCCAGGCTCGCGGTGGTGCGACGCAGCAAGGTGCCGTCCATGTCGAAGACATGGAGGAGGCGCGCTTCGTCTCCTCCGGGAGCACCGGCGGTGTCTGTCATCGCGTCCACGGTTCATCCAGCGGGTGCGGGTGCGGGTGCGGGTGCGGGCACGGAAGCGGAAGCGAGCACGGGTGTGGGTGGGGGTGCGGGGTTCGGCTGCCGGTGGCCGCGGTCATCCGGTGGCCGAACCCTCGGCCACCGTGCGCCAGATCTCGGCGGCGAGGTCCGGCATACGTGCCTCCTGCACCGCCATCGCCAGCTCCCGCAGCCGGTCCAGGGCCGCGGGGACCTCGGTCCGGGCGTCGAGGAGACCGCGCAGCGCCTCCAGGCGGACCCGGTCGCGGTAGGAGAGCAGGCTCGCGCCCTTCTCCGCCCGGCCGCACAGCTCCTCGGCCGCGCTCAGGTCGCCCTTCCGGTAGTGGAGTTGGGCGCGCAGGAAGAGGAGCTCATGGCGGTGCAGCGGCGATCCGACCAGGTCGACCGCGGATTCGACCGCGTCGAGGTACGCCTCGGCCTCCGCGGCTCGCGGCGGGGCGGTCTGCAGCGCGAGCGACGCCGCCGCGAGCCGCAGCCGCATCCACAGCGTCAGGTTCTCGTGGCTGTCCAGCGCGGCGAGGGCACGCTGGAGCAGAGCCGCCGCCCGGGTGTACTCGCCCAGCCGGGTGTGCACGGTCGCGGAGACCCAGAAGGACTCCGCGGCGAGCGCGCCCTCCGTGCGGGACAGCGCGTCGCACACCTCGTCCGCCAGCCGGGCGGCCTCCGCGAGGTTCCCCAACTCGGCCTCGGTGGAAGCCAGCAGCAGCCTGCTGCGCGTCACGTCGGTGTTCGGCACCAGCAGATGGTGCTGCTCGCTCAGCCGCAGTGCGGTCCGGACGAGCCGGCGGGCCGTGAGCGGGTCTCCGAGGTTGCGCACGGAACGGGCCAGCCGGATGAGGGCGTGCACCTGGAGCGCGGGGCGTGCCAGTTCGTCACTGAGACGGTGCAACTCCTCGAGGGTGGCGCGCTCTTCCTCGTAGTCGCAGAGCGCACCGTGCAGCCGGGCCAGCTGGGCCAGTGCCTGCCAGCGGGTCTGCCGGTCGGTGGCGCCGGACTCGGCGAGGGCGCTCTGCAGCATGGTCCGGATCTCGGCGCTCCGCTCGCTTCCGGAGAGCGTGAACAACGTCGCCAGGACGTCGCTGAGTTCACTCGTCGGCGGCTGTGCGAACGATTCTGCGGGGAGGCCGAGCCGCTCCGCGAGATACGCGACGGCGCGTGAGGTGGGCGGACGGGCGCCGGACTCCAGGCGCGACAGATAGGTGGCGGACATGCCGGGTCCCGTGAGGTCGGCCTGGGACTTGCCCTGCTGTCGCCGCAGTTGTCGCAGACGCCTGCCGAACTCCGGTTGCTCCAGCATGCACAGTCACCACCCAGTGAAACCTTGTCGTGCGGATGCCGGCCCCCGGAGCCTCGGGTCCGCGGTTCACGCGGCGACTCGAAGGCCCCCGGGGTATCGCGGCCTCACACGTTGGCAACGATTGCCGACTCTTGGGCAAACACCTTACAGCCCCTGAGTTGCCCCGTGATGTACGGGGGTCACGGCCAGTCGATCGAGACCTGGGGCGTGGCAGCCGCCTCGGCGTGCGTGACGCCGGCGGTGCCGACGGCACCGGCGAAAGCCATGACGGCCAGCGTCAGAACGGCCGCGAAGGCCAGACTTCCCATTGTGCGCAGCGTGCGCGTCCTCATCGTGTCCAGCTTTCCGTCAGCGTTTCCCGTGGCACCGCCCCCGTCCTGCCGTAAGCAGTGAGGGGCGCCCCCCTTGGGCCAGTGGATGCGAGGGAACGCTAGGCGCTGATCAACGGTCTGGCAAGGGTTGACAGTTTTGGCAATCTCTCCGTAGTTTTCAGCCGATCCGCCGAGGCGACGGCTCGAACCCCTATGTCGCCCCAGACGAAAGGGCCATGATGGCCAGCCAGTTGGACGGCCCCGCAGTGACCGAGGATCCGGTTCTCGCCTATCACCGGGGCGGCAAGCTCACGGTGTGCGCCACGACGCCGCTCAAGGACGCCGACGACCTCTCGCTCGCGTACACGCCGGGCGTGGCCAAAGTCTGCACCGAGATCGCACGGCGTCCGGAACTCGCGTACGACTTCACCTGGAAGTCCTCGTCGGTGGCCGTCGTCAGCGACGGCACGGCCGTCCTCGGTCTCGGCGACATCGGTCCGGAGGCCTCCCTGCCGGTCATGGAGGGCAAGGCGATCCTGTTCCGGCAGCTGGCCGGGATCAACGCGGTACCGCTCGTTCTGGACTGCACCGGCGTCGACGAGATCGTCGAGACGGTGGTCCGGCTCGCCCCGGCCTTCGGTGGCGTCAATCTGGAGGACATCTCGGCGCCCCGCTGCTTCGAGATCGAGCGCAGGCTCCAGGAGCGGCTGGACATCCCTGTCTTCCACGACGACCAGCACGGCACGGCGGTCGTCACACTCGCCGCCCTGTGGAACGCGGTCCGGGTGACGGGGCGTCGGTTCGGCGACGTGCGGGCCGTGGTGGCCGGGGCGGGTGCCTCGGGCGTCGCGGTCGCCAGGATCCTGCTGGACGCGGGCATCGGCGACATCGTGGTGTGCGACAGCAAGGGTGTCGTCCACACGGGGCGGGACGACCTGAACCCGGTGAAACGGGCGCTCGCCGCCGACACCAACCGGACGGGGCTCACCGGCACGATCGCCGACGCCATGCGCGGCGCCGACGTCTTCATCGGACTGTCCGGCAGTCCCATGGCCGAGGAACCCTTCGCCACGATGGCGCCCGACGCGATCGTCCTGGCGCTGTCCAACCCGGATCCGGAGATCCTGCCCGGCCGCGCCCAGCGGTACGCGGCCGTCGTGGGAACGGGCCGCTCCGATTTCCCCAACCAGGTCAACAACGTCCTGGCGTTCCCCGGCATCTTCGCCGGAGCGCTCCGGGTACGGGCCACGCGCATCACCGAGGGGATGAAGCTGGCCGCCGCGAGGGCACTGGCGGACGTGATCGGCGACGAGGCGACCCGCGAGCGGATCCTGCCGGACTCCTTCGACGCCCGTGTGGCGCCGGCCGTCGCCGAGGCGGTCGCGGCGGCCGCCCGGGCGGAGGGGACGGCCCGCGCCTGAGCCCCGACCACCCGCGTCCGAGCCCCGATCGTACGGCCCCGAGCCCGACCGCCAGGCTCTGAGCCCCGACCCGGCCTCACACCCGCGCCCATCCGTCCCGCGCCCATCCGCCCCGCGGCCCGAGCATCCGCGGGCCCACGTTTCCGCCGCTCCCCGAGCCTCGCGCGCGCGAGCCCGAGATGCCCATGCCTCCGCCCCCCCCGGGCCTCGCGCGACGCCGGACCGGCCCGGGCCTCGCCTGACACCGGCCCGGGCCTCGCGCGACACCGGCCCGCGGTGCCCGCGCGTGAGGCCTCCACGACCTGTGCCCACTGAAGCAACCGAGGAACGAGACACCGTCATGACGCTGCACGCTGTCGTCGGCATCAACTGGGGCGACGAGGGGAAGGGCCGGATGATCGACTACCTGGCCCGGGACGCGGACCTGGTCGTCCGCTACCAGGGCGGGAACAACGCCGGCCACACGGTCATCAACGACCTCGGCACCTTCAAGCTGCGGCTGGTCCCCTCCGGCATCTTCCAGCCCGGAACCGTCAACGTGATCGGCCCCGGGACCGCCGTCGACCCGGAGTCCCTCGACGGCGAACTCGCCGAGCTGCTGGAGCGCGGCATCGACACCTCGGGGCTGCTGGTCTCCGACCGTGCCACCGTCGTCTTCCCCTTCCACCGCGACCAGGACGCCTGGGAGGAGGAGCGGCTCGCCGACCGCCACTTCGGCTCCACCCGCCGGGGCATCGCCCCCGTATACGGCGACCGCCACCTCAAGCGGGCCGTCGTCCTCGGCGAACTGTTCGACGAGGAACTGCTGCGCGAACGCCTGGCGCCGGTCGTCGAGTGGAAGAACCTCGCGCACGCCACGCTCTACCCCGACCGCCCGGCGATCTCCCTCGACGGCATGGTCAAGTGGGGGCTGGAGTACGGCAGGCGGCTGCGGCCGTACGTCCGTGACGTCCTCCCCGAACTCGCCGCCGCCGAGCGGCGCGGCGCGCACATCATGTGCGAGGCCCAGCTCGGCGCGCTCCGCGACATCCTGCACGGGATCTATCCGTACACGACGTCCGCCAGCACCCTCGCCGGCTACGCCCCCGTCGGCTCCGGACTGCCCGGCGCCCCGCTCGCCCGCGTCACCGGTGTGATGAAGGCGTTCTCCACCTGTGTCGGCGAGGGCCCCTTCGTCACCGAGGAGCACGGCGAGTGGGCCGACGCCCTGCGGAAGGCCTCGGGGGAGTACGGCGTCAACACCGGCCGGCCGCGCCGCATCGGCCACTTCGACGCCGTCGCCTCCCGCTACGGTGTGCTCCTCCAGGGCGCCGGCGAACTCGCCCTGACCAAGCTGGACAGCCTCAGCGGGCTGCCCGAGCTGCGGATCTGCACCTCGTACGAGATCGACGGGCGGACCACCGGCGACTTCCCGCTGACCCATCTCCTCGACCGCGCGCGGCCCCGCTACGAGACCCTGCCCGGCTGGGACGAGGACCTCACCGGCGTACGGGACTTCGCGGAGCTGCCGCCCGCCGCCGCGGCGTACGTCCTGCGCGTCGAGGAGCTGGTCCGCGCCCGGATCAGGTACGTCTCCGTCGGCCCCGAGCGGGACCAGCTCATCGACCGCGGTCCGCACGGGTGCTGAACACACGTCCCGCCGGCATCGCCCGCTTCCTGTTCTTCCGTCACGACGAGACGAAAGGCTCGGCCCCACCACCATGTCAGCCGAAAACGAGATAGTGCCGCCGCCCGGCGCAGCGCACAGGTTCGCGGTCGTGGGCATGGGGGCGACGGGCGTCGGTGTCTTCGTCGCCCTCGTCCGCTCGCTGGTCGCGGGCGGACGCGCGGCCGGAGCCGAGGTCCACATCTTCGAGACCAAGGAACGCCTCGGCGCCGGCGTCGCCTACAGCACACCCCACGACTGCCACCTGCTGAACATGCGCGCCTCCACCATGAGTGTGCACCCCGACGACCCGGACCACTTCGTGCGCTGGCTGTCCGCCCACCCGGGCGCCGGGCCGGCCGTCGAGAGCGAGTACGTGCCGCGACGGCTGTTCGCCGAGTACCTCCAGGAGTTCTTCGAGGAGGCGCTCGTCGAGGCCCGGCAGTGCGGCATCAAGGTGCGCACCCACAAGTCCGTGGTGAGCGACTGCCGCGAGGACGCCCGCGGGGTGCACCTGATCGCGGGACTCGACCACTTCGTCTTCGGCCGGGTCTTCCTGTGCCTGGGCGACCTGCCCTCCACGGCGTACCTGGAGTTCACCAAGCTCCCCACCTACGTCCACTCCATGTGGCAGGGCGCCGGCCTGGAGACGATCGCCCCGGACGCCACCGTCGGCATCCTCGGCACCAGCCTCACCGCCGTGGACGCCCTGCTCCAGCTGCGGGGCGCCGGACACCGGGGCGCCATCACCTGCTTCTCCCGGCGCCGCGCGCTGCCCAAGGTGCAGGGCCCCAGCGTCCGGTACACCCTGCGGCACGTCACCGAGGAGAATCTGGGCCGGCTCACCGACGGCTTCACCCGGCAGCTGGAGTTCGCCGAAGTGGCCGAGCTGTTCCGGCGCGAGCTGGAGGACGGACTGGGGCTCGCCATCGACTGGAAGCGGGTGCTGGCCCGGCCCGCGGAAACCTTCACGCACACCCTGGCCAGGGACGTCGAGCGCGCCGAGCGGGGCCAGACCCTGTGGTACTCGATCCTCGACGCGACCTCCGAGATCGTCCCGCTGGTGTGGCGGACCATGTCGGCCGGGGCCCGCGCCTCGTTCATGACCGAGCACCTGTCGATCTGGTCGATGTTCCGCCACTGCATGCCGCTGGACAACGCCCGCCGCCTCCTCGGCATGGCCACCGACGGAGCGTTCACCGTGGCCAGCGAGCTCTCCGCGGTGTCGTACGACGAGGAGGACGCCGTCTTCCAAGTCTCTGCGGGCGGCACCACGCACCGCGTGCGCTGGCTGGTCAACGCCACCGGCACCGGCTTCGCCCTGGACTGCAGCGACTCCTCACTGATCCAGAACATGCTGATGCGCGGCGACATCACCCCGCATCCGCTCGGCGGCATCGACGTCGACTTCGACTCCCTGCGCGTGCTGCGCCGCGACGGCTCGCACTCCGCACGCGCCCACTACATCGGTCCCCTCACCCGGGGCGTGCACTTCTACACCAACTCCTTCGAGACGAACCTCGCCAACGCCCACAGCGCCGTGGCCGCGGCGCTGAACTGAGCTTCCCCACGGCCTGCTTGCGGCCCACCCACGGCCTCACCACGGCCTCACCACGGCCTCCCCGTCCTTCGCACACCGCCAGGAGACCCCTCATGCGCGTGGCGTTCCTCGTCGGCAACGACCTCACCTCCCACCTCATCGTCGGACAACTCCTCGACGACGTCGTCAGGGCCGGTCACACGCCGTACGTCTGCTACACCCACCAGCGGCCCGACCCCGCCGCCGAACCCGAACTGCGCGAGCTGTTCACCTACGAGCGCACCCTGCTCGGCGCCTACGTCCATCCCTACCTCGACAGCCTCCCGGCTCCGCTGCACGGCGCCCTGCTGTCGCCGGCCGGGATCGCCAAGCTGTACCGCGAGAAGGCGGTCGTCCGCGTCGTCGAGGACGTCAACGCCCCCGACTTCATCGCCTACCTGGCCGCACAGGACGTGCGCGCGGCGTTCTCCGTGCGCTGCTACCAGAAGTTCCGCGCACCGCTGATCGACCACTTCCGGCCCGAGCCCGGCGCCCCCGCCCTCTTCGCCAACCTCCACCCCGGCATCCTTCCCGCCTACCGAGGCGTACTGACCTTCGCCCGCTCCATGCTGCACGGCGAACGCGAGGCCGGGTTCACCCTGCACCGCGTCAACGAGGAGTGGGACGCGGGAGGGATCGTCTCCGTCGTCACCGCCCCGCTGGACTACGGCCGTTCGGTCCTGGAGAACATGGCCGGCCAGCGCGGCACGGCCGCGGCGCTGGTGCGCGACGCGATCGAGACCGCCGCCGCCGACGGGAACTGGACGGACCGCCCGCAGGACCTCGACCAGGCGGGCTACTACTCCCACCTGCGCCGCGCGGACCTCGACGAACTGCACCGCAAGGGCATCGAACTCTGCCGCCCCCGCGCCGTCATCGACCTGCTCACCGGCGCCTACACACCGCCCGGTTCGCCGGAGCGCCTCGAACTCGGCGGCATTCTCACCGGAGTCACCAGCCGCCGCCCCGACACCGCCGGCGTACCGGCCTGACCCCGTCGACGACCCCAACGAAAGGACACGCCATGGCCCTCGACCGTGACGAGATCGTGCAGACCGTCAGCGAGATCTGGGAGGAACTCCTCGACGTCGACGTCGACGAGGACGACGACTTCTTCGACCTTGGCGGCTACTCACTGCTCATCGTCAACGTCGTCACCGAGGCCCGCAAGCGCGGTCTGGAACTCTCGGCGAACGACATCTACACCCACAAGACCCCGGCCGGCCTGGCCGACGCGCTGAGCGCGCAGGCGGCCCCGGCCGACGGCCCGGCGGACCCCGACTTCAGCACCGTCTGGGAGAGCGGCCTCAGCCCCCTCGGGACCGAGCCGTCGGCGACGCTCGTCCGCCTCGCGGAGGGCACCGGCACGCCCGTGTTCACCTTCCACTGGGGCACCGGCAACGTCCGCTTCATGGGCGGTCTCGTCGACTCCTTCCGCGGTGAACGGCCTGTGTACGGGCTGGAGATGGTCGGCATGTGGAGCCGCGAACGGCCCGCGCTGTCCCTGGTCGAGATGGCCTCCCGCTACCTGCGCGAGATCCGTACCGTGCAGCCCGAGGGCCCGTACCTCTTCGTCGGACCGTGCGCCGGTGGCCGCATCGCCTACGAGATCGGCCGCCAACTGGAGGAGCGCGGCGAGGAGGTCGCCGTGCTCGCCGTGGTCAACACCATGCCGCCCGGCACCACCGAGCTGGACGCCGCATGGGGCCTGCGCGAGCTGTACGAGTTCCGGCTCGCCGCCCTGCGCGAGCGATTCGGCGTACCGGACCTGCTGACCGACACCGAACGCCTGATGCGCGGCATGGCCGAGATCGCCTGGCTCGACGAGGGAGTCGACCCGGCCGACCTGCACTGGCGGCAGGCGGTGTGGGCCGCCGGCATCTTCGCCCAGGAGCACTACGAGCCGCGCCCGTACGGCGGTGAGGTCACCGTCTTCCAACTGGCCGAGCACGCCGACCGCCCCGAGGCCGACTGGGGCCGGGTCGCCGCCGCCACCGAGACGCACACCTACGAGTCGCAGGGCACGCTGCCGCTGCTGCGCGATGCCTCCTTCGCCCAGGACCTCGCCAAGAAGCTCGCCGCGTACGCGGGCTGAACGCCGACAACCCCCCAACCGAGGTGAATTGACAGTGGCAGGCAACAGGGTCGTGACGGCCGTCCGCGGCTGGGCCTCCGAGACGGTGCCGGCTCCCGGGCCGGCCCGCGGGCTGGCCGTGCTGGCCGTGGTGCAGTCCGTCGGCTTCGGCCTCTTCCTCAGCTCCAGCGCCATCTTCTTCCGCCGGTCCGTCGGACTGACCGCCGGACAGGTCGGCCTCGGGCTCTCCGTCGCCGGGCTCGCCGGACTGCTGTGCACCGTGCCGATCGGCAGGCTCGCCGACCGCTACGGCGCGCGCGGCCCGTTGCTCGTCCTCTACGCCGCCCTGGCGGTGCTGTTCACCGGCTACTGCGCGGTCGGCGGCTTCGCCGGATTCGTAGCCCTCGCCTGCGCGATCTCCGTGTGCGAGACGTCCTCGCACCCGCTGCGGATGACGCTCACCCACGAGGTGTTCGAGGCGGAGGCCCGGGTACGGGTCAGCGCCCAGATGCGGTCCCTGTTCAACCTCGGCTTCATGCTCGGCGCGGCGGCGGCGGGCGGGGCGCTCGCGGCCGGCGGCCGGGACGCCTTCGTCGCGGTGATCCTGCTGACGGCCGCCGCGCACGCCTGCTGCGCCGTGCTGACCGGCAGAATGCCTGGGCGGCCCGCGGAGCCGCTCCCCGAACCTGCGCAGGGCGCGAAGAAGCGGTCCGGTCTGCGCGACGTCCGGTACGTCACGCTGGCCCTGCTGTGCGGCGTACTGGAGCTCTACCAGCCCATTCTCACCGTCGCGCTGCCGCTGTGGATCATCGGCCGTACGCATGCCCCCGGTGCCGTCAACTCCGTGCTGCTGATGCTCGACACGGTGCTCGTGATCGTCTTCCAGGTGACCGCGAGCCGGGGGGCCGACACCGCGTCCGGTGCCGCCCGGCTGCTGCGCCGCTCCGGAATCCTGCTCGCCGTCTGCTGTCTGGTGTTCGCGCTCACCCAGGGCACGGGCGCGCTGGTCGCCGTACCGCTGCTGCTGCTCGGCACGGCGGTCCTGGTGCTCGGCGAACTCGGTCAGGCGGCCGGCTCCTGGGGGCTGTCCCTGCATCTGCCGCCGCCCGGCCGGCAGGGCGAGTACCAGGGCGTGTTCGCCCTCGGCCGCGGCCTGCAGCAGACCGCGGGGCCCTACCTGGTCACCGTGCTCGCGGTGGGGCAGGGGCGGCTCGGCTGGACGGCCCTCGCCGTCCTGCTCCTCCTGGCGGGCCTCGCCTGCCCGCCGCTGGCCCGGGCGGCGGAGAAGGCACGGGCCGGTGACGCGAACGCGGACGCGGCCCGCCCGGCCGAGCCCGTCGCGTCCTGACCTGACCCGGGGTCACCCCTCTTCCCACCGCTGTCGCCGCCGCTGCCGATCCGATCCCGCCTCAGCCATCGCTGTCGCCCCCTCCACGGACGAGAGAGAACGCATGCAATCCTCCCCGCGCCGGACCGACGCGGCCCTGCCCGATCCCCAGGGCGCCTCGGTGCACGGCATCTTCTCCGCGCACGCGACGGCCACCCCCGACGCGGTGTGCCTCGTCGAGGACGGGACAACCGTCACCTACGGCCTCCTCGACCGCGCCTCGGACGCCTACGCCGTCCACCTCGCGGACCTCGGTGTCGGCCCCGGGGACCTCGTGCCGGTCCGGCTCCCGCGCGGGACGGAACTCGTCGCCACCGTGCTCGCCGTGCTCAAGCTGGGGGCGGCCTACGCGCTGGTCGACGCGGCGTGGCCACCCGCCCGGGTCGCGGACGTGCTGGAACAGCTCGACGCCCGCGTCCTCGTGGACGGTACGGACCCGAACCCGAACCCGGACCCGGACCCGGACCCGGACAGGGACCCGGACCCGGTGCGCGGCGGTGTCGTCCGCTGGACCCCGCCTCCCGGCGGCCTGACCGCCGTCGACGGCCAGGGCGCCGGCTTCCGGCCGGTGACGGCCGGCGGTGGCGACCCCTGCTGCGTGTTCTTCACCTCCGGCACCACCGGCCGCCCCAAGGGCGTGCTCACCCCGCACCGCGCGACCGTACGCCTGTTCCGGCCCCACGACGCCGTCGCCCGCTTCCACGCCGGCACCGTGATGCCGCAGGCCGCGCCGGTGCCGTGGGACGGCTACTCGCTGGAGTTGTGGTCGGTGCTCCTCAACGGCGGCACCTCCGTCGTCGTACCGGAGCCGTATCTGACGCCCGGCGCCCTGCGGTCGGGCATCGCCCGGCACGGCGTCGACACGGTCTGGCTGACCGCCAGCCTGTTCAACATGATCGTGGACGAGGACCCCGACGCCTTCGACGGCCTCACCCAGGTCATGACCGGCGGGGAACGGCTCTCCGTGCCCCACGTCCGCCGGTTCCTCGGCCGGCACCCGGACATCGCGCTCATCAACGGCTACGGCCCGGTCGAGAGCACCGTCTTCGCCACCACCCACCACGTCCGCCCCGAGGACTGCGACCGCCCCGGCGGCATCCCGATCGGCCGCCCGGTGCCCGACACGCGGATCCACGTCCTCGACGGCGACCGGGTCTGCGCCGCCGGAGAGACGGGCGAGGTGTGCATCGCGGGGCACGGACTCGCGTTGCGCTACCTGGGGCGACCCGAACTGACCGCCGAGAGGTTCACCGAGGTGGACGTCGACGGCACACCGGTGCGCGTCTACCGCACCGGCGACCTCGCCGCCCGGGACGAGGGCGGGCTGCTGCACTACCTCGGCCGCGCGGACCGGCAGGTCAAGATACGCGGCCACCGCGTCGAACCGGCCGAGGTGGAGCGCCAGATCGAGGCACTGCTGCCGGCCGTGCGCCGGGCCACCGTGCTCGCCCTGCGCGACGAGGCCGGCGCCTGCCGGGGACTCGCCGCGTTCTGCGTCCCGGAGCACCCGGGCGACCGGCTCGACGGCGCCCTGGAGACGGTACGCGCGGCCCTGGTGTCGTATCACCGCCCCGAGCACCTCCTCGGCGTCGACGCCCTTCCCCTGACCGGCAACGGCAAGCTGGACGAGCGGGCGCTGCTGGCGCTGCTGCCGAGCCCGCGGGACGACGAGGAAGCGGCCCCGGACACGCTCCGGACGCCGAGGAGCGGCGACCGGCCCGGCGACCTCTCCGACCCCGGCGGCCACCTCGGGCACATGCACTTCACCGACCTCGTCGCCGGTGTCTTCGCCGACGTCCTCGGCCGGTCCCGCGTGCCCGTCGACGCCGAGTTCACCGCGCTCGGCGGGACCTCGCTGGCCGCGGGCCGGGTGTGTGCCCGGCTGAGCGCGCGGCTCGCCCGCCCGGTACCGCTGGCCGAACTGTTCGCGCACCCCACGGCCGCCGCGCTCGCCGCACGGCTGGCGCACGACCCCGAGCCGGCCGACGTGCCCACGGCCGGCCAGGCGCCGGACGACGTGCCCACGGCCGGGCAGGCGCCGGACGACGTGCCCCTCACCGCCGTGCAGACGGGCTTCCTCATCCGCCAACTCCTCGAACCCGACGACCGGTCCGGACACTGCCTCGCCGCCTGGACCCTCGACGGCGCCCTCGACCGCGAGGCGCTCACCGGGGCCCTCGCCGACGTGCACACCCGGCACCACGCGCTGCACTCCTCCTACCGCACCCAGCGAGCGCGCGCCTTCGCGGTCCCGGGCGGCACCCCGCCGCCCGTGCCTGCCGAACTCCCCGCCGAACCTTCGGCGCAGGCCGCGCTCGCCGCCGTACGCCGCGAACTCGCCGCACCACTGGACCCCGTGACGGGCCCCGTCTGGCGCGCCGCCCTCGCGCCCGTCGCCGGCACCGGCACCACCGTTCTCGGCTACGCCGTCCACCACATCGCCTTCGACGGCTGGTCGGAGTCCCTGCTCGCCGAAGACCTCTCGGCCGCCTACAACGCCCGGCTCGCCGGCCGGAATCCCGCGTGGGCCCCTGCCCCCACGGCCGCACAGGTGTGGGCCGTGCGGGAACGGCACACGCGGGCGGCCGGCCTGGTGGAGCAGCGGGAGCGGCTGACCGCGGCCCTCACGGGTGTGCCGGAGCTGCGCCTGCCCGTGCCCGTCGCCGCCACGCCCGCCGATGTGCTGCGTACCGAGGCCGAGTTGACGGCCGCCGAGGCCGCCGGACTCGACCGGCTCGCGGCCGCGGCCGGACTCACCCGGTTCTCGGTGCTGCTCTCGCTCTACGGGCGGGCGCTCGCCGACCTCACCGGGCAGCGGGACTTCGGGGTCGGCGTGCCCGTCGCCCAGCGCGTGGACCCGCTGCTGGAGACGGCTGTCGGCTGCCACATCGGCATGGTGTGCGTCCGCCTGCGGGGCGACGCGCTCACCGGCACGCCCGCGGACCGCGCCGCCGCGACCGGACGACTGGTGCGGGACGCGTTCGCCTGCCAGGACGTCGGCTTCGCCGAGGCCGTACGCCTGGTCAACCCGCCGCGCGGCAACCGCAGTCCGCTCTTCCAGACGGTCTTCGCACTCCAGGACAACCGCGCCGCCGCACTGCCCCTCACCGGACTGCGCACCGCCTTCCACCGGCTGCCGTACCTCGGCATCCCCGCTGAGCTCCAGACCGAGGTCTGGCCGGGCTCCGACGGCGGACTGCGCGTCGTCCTGAACTCCCGTACCGACGCGCTGGACGCGCCCACGGCCGCCGCCCTGACCAAGACGTTCGCGGACCTCGTCCGCACCGCCGACTGATCTCCCGAGCCTACGAAGGACACCAGAACCGACATGACCACGACCTCCGTCGCGGCCCGGCTCGACGCCGTGCGCTCGCTGCCCGCGCTGTTCAGGCGGGTGGCCGCCGAGCGACCCGACGCGGCCGCCGTGCGTGACGCCGGCCGCACCCTCACCTACGCCGAACTCGACCTCGCCTCCGACCGGTTGGCGGCCCGCCTCGCCCACGCCGGAGTCCGTCCCGGCGACCTGGTCGGCCTGCTCCTGGAGCGCTCCGCCGACGTGCCCGTCGGCATCCTCGGCGTCATGAAGGCGGGCGCCGCCTATGTGCCGCTGGATCCGTCCTACCCGGGCGAACGCCTGCGCTACATGATCGCGGACGCCGGGGTGACCACCGTCGTCGGCGCCGCCGGGCAGGCGGCCGAGCGCGGCCTCGACGCGGTCGCCGTACTGCCGCCGTACGACGACTCAGCCCCTGAAACCCCGGTGCCGGAAACTGAGTTGACCGGAGAGGAGCCGGCCTACGTCATCTACACCTCCGGTTCGACCGGCAACCCCAAGGGCTGCGTCGTCGGCCACCGGCAGGTCCTCGCCCTACTGAAGGCCGCGCTGCCGCTGTTCGACGTGGACGCCGAGGACCGGTGGGCGCTGTTCCACTCCTTCAGTTTCGACGTCTCCGTCTGGGAGTTCTGGGCGTCCATGGCCGTCGGTGCCACCGCGGTGACCGTGCCGCTCGCCGTCGCCCAGTCCGCGGCCGACTTCCTCGCCCTGCTCGTCGCCGAGAAGGTCACCGTGCTCGGCCAGGTGCCGTCCGTCTTCCGCGCCCTGGCGATGGCGTACGAGGAGGCCGGGCGCCCCGAACTCGCCCTGCGCTACCTGGTGTTCGCCGGTGAGGCCATCGACCTGGACGTGGTCGGCGGTTTCCTCGGGGCATACCCGGGCACCGCCCCGACGGCCGTCAACATGTACGGGCCCACCGAGACCACCGTCTACGCCACCCACCGCGCCCTGACCGAGGCCGACTTCGGCGGTGCGGTGGCCTCCCCGATCGGCGCGGGTCTGCCGCACCTCAGGCTGGAGATCCGCGACGCGGACCTGCGCCCGCTGCCCGACGGCGAGACCGGCGAACTCCTCATCGCCGGCGAGGGTGTCGCCGACGGCTACCTCGGCCGCCCCGAGCTCACCGCCGAGCGCTTCGTCACCCTCGACGGACCCGACGGACCGGACCGCTACTACCGCACCGGCGATCTGGCCCGCCGGCTGCCCGACGGCTCCTTCGCCTACCTGGGCCGCAACGACCAGCAGATCAAACTGCGCGGCTACCGCATCGAACTCGGCGAGGTGGAGGCGGCCCTGCGCGGCCACCACCACGTCAAGGACGCCGCCGTCACCGTGATCACGACCGCGGCCGGAGCGACCTTCTTCGTCGCCTGCGTCGTGCTCGCCGAGGGCGCCCCCGCCAAGCCCGCCGCCGAACTGCGCGCCCACGCCCAGACCGTGCTGCCGCGCTACATGGTCCCCGACCGCTACCAGGCCGTCGACGCCCTTCCGCTCACCGGCTCCGGAAAGCTCGACCGCAAGGCCCTCACCGAGCTCGCCGCGACCCGCCCCTCCCGCACTCCGAAGGCGGCCCGATGACCCCCGAGACGACCTCCCCGGCCCACACCACCGCCCCGCCGGAGCCGTACGACGTCCTGCCGGAGACGAGTGACGCCCCTTCGGCGATGCACGACGCCCTCGCGGAGACGTACGACATAGCCGTGATCGGCGCCGGTCCCGCCGGGCTCGCCGCCGCCCGCCGGCTCACCGGTACCGGCGTGTCCACCGTCCTGATCGACGGTGGCAGACCCGTCGCCGAACGCGACCGGTACGCCGCCGGGGACCTCACCCGCGGCCACGGCGGCGCGGGCCTGTTCTCCGACGGCAAGTTCTCCTTCTTCCCGTCCGCCAGCGAGCTGTGGGAACTGCCGCGCACGGCCGACCTGCGCGCCGCCTACGACTGGACCTGCGCGCTCCTCGGCTCGTACGGCCTGGACACCCCGCCGTTCCCCGAGGACCCGACCGCCTACACCGTCGGCGCCGGTGAATGGGTGCTCAAGGACTACCCGTCCGACTACCTCTCCCTGGACGCCCGGCTCAGGCTCACCGACGACCTGGTGGCCACGCTCGACGCCACCGTCGTCGACGAGACCGAGGTGGTCGGCGCCGAGTACGACGCCGAAGCCGACGTCTTCCGGCTGGCGCTGCGCGACAGCAAGGGCCAGGACTCGCGGCTGACGGCACGCCGGCTGCTGCTGGCCGGCGGCCGCTTCGCGCCGCTGGGGCTGCGCGAGCTGAGCGAACCCCGCTCCTTCCGGCGGCTGGAGGTCGGCTTCCGCATCGAGCAGCCCGCGGACCGCGCGTTCTTCCGGGACATGACCCAGCTCGACCCCAAGCTGCGGTTCCGGGAGGCGGACGGCAGCGTGGAGTGGCGCACCTTCTGCGCCTGCCGGCAGGGCGAGGCCTCGCTCACCGAGACACAGGGCCTGTGGACCGTCTCCGGCCGCTCGGACTGCCCGCCCACCGGCCGCTCCAACGTCGGCTTCAACACCCGGGTCCTCGACGAGGCGGTCGCCGAACGGGCGCTGGCCCCCGCCCTGCGCGGAATGGCCGACGAGAACAACCACTTCACCCTCCCCATGAACGACCTGCTGACCGGACGGCCGGACGCGGTGGCCCTCTTCGACCGCGTCTACGGGCCCGAACTCCGGGAGGCGATGACCCGCGGCCTGCGTCGCCTGGCCGAGGCGTTCCCCGACGTCGAGGACGGCGAGACCCGGCTCATCGGCCCGACCCTGGAGGGTGTGGGCTGGTACCCCGAGGTGGACGGCGACCTGCGGCTGCCGGACGCCCCGGCCTGGGTGGCCGGCGACGCGTGCGGGCTGTTCCGGGGTATCGTCGCCGCGTTCATCAGCGGCCACTACGCGGCTTCCTCGGCACTGCGGGATCCAGCACTGCGGGACCCGGCGCTGCGGGACCCGGCGCTGCGGGATCCGGCGCTCGTACCGTCGGCGCTCGTGCCGCACGAGGAGGAGGTACCGCGATGACAGCCGTCGTCGGTGTCGGCGCTCTGCTGTTCGCCCCTGACGGCCGCATCCTGATCGGCCGCCGCGTCAAGCGGGGCGAGTCGCCGACCTGGTGCCTGCCCGGTGGCCATGTGGAGCCGGGGGAGACCTTCGAGCGCGCCGCGGTGCGCGAGATCGCGGAGGAGACGGGCATCGCGGCCGCGCGGGTGCGCGAGGCACGCGTCTTCGCCGTCGCCCTGCGCACCGAGTCACCGGACACCGCGGTCACGGCGTGCGTGGTCGCGCGAGCGGAGGCCGACGTCCCGGACGGGACTGTGGCGGCCGTCGTCACGGAGCCGGACGTCTTCGACGAGTGGCGCTGGGTCAGCCCCGAGGAGCCGCCGGCCCCGCTGTTCCCGGCGACCGGAATGCTGCTCGCCGCCTGGCACGGCCACCCGGCGCCCGAGGGCTGGACCGTCCACCGCGTGGCGGACCTGTGACGACCAGGGGCCCGTCCGACGCGCCGCGGCTCACGGCGGGGCGTGCGGCGCCGAACGGGTAATCCGTCGCGGAACGCACGGCGGATTGGGGTGAAAGAAGTTTTCACCTGATCGGGGGAGTTCACCCATCCGCCCGGGCCGCAGAACCGGATTCCCCACGTGAGGGAAGAAGAGAAGGACCGGCGGACGCGGCGAAGCCTGCCGTGGTTCGCGGCGGCCGCGCTCAGCGGAGTGCTGGCCGGGTTCGCGTCGCTGGCGGTTGCCGAGCTGGTGGCCGCGGCAGGCCGCGCGCAGGCCGGCCCGGTCATCGCGGTGGGCGGCGCGGCCATCGACGCGACGCCCGCCCCGGTCAAGGACTGGGCGATCCGCCACTTCGGCACCGCCTTCACCCGGATCCGGCGAGCCGGCACCGACTTCTACGCCGACCCGCACCTGACGCGGCCGGGCGAGATCAACCACCACCACGGCGGCCGTGGCGTGTACTTCATGGATCCGGCAGGCCACGGCATGGAGATCATCACCCGCCCCTACGGCAGCCACCAGGTGCCGGCCACATCATGAGGCGGTGAGCAAGCGGCCGGCCGGGGGGCGCGCGACCCCGGCCGGCTCCGTCCTGGCTCCGTCCTGGTTCACCCCCAGGACGGAGTGGTATTCGCGGTGTCGCCGCGTGAGCCGTGCTTGACTCCGGGGTGTCCGGCGACGGGACGCCGGAGCGCACAACAGGGCACCCACGAAGGCGAGTTCATCAAGTGGCCACGCAAGTCATCGTGCTGAACGGCGGATCCAGCTCCGGCAAGTCCGGGATCACCCGCTGTCTCAAGGCGATTCTCCCGCAGCCGTGGATCAACCTCGGTGTGGACGATCTGGTCGACCGGCTCCCGCCCTCGCTGACCGACTCGGGTTCCGGCATCGCGTTCGGACAGCGGGGCGAGGTCGAGATCGGCGCCGGCTTCCGTGAGATCGAAGCGGCCTGGACCACGGGCGTCGCGGCCATGGCACGGGCCGGGGCACGCGTCATCATCGACGACGTCTTCCTCGGCGGCGGCGCCTCCCAGGAACGCCTGCGGGAGCACCTCCAAGGACTCGAGGTGCTCTGGGTCGGCGTGCACTGCGCCCCGGACACCGCGGCAGGCCGGGAGATCGCCCGGGGCGACCGTGCGATCGGCATGGCCGCCGCCCAGGCGGAGACCGTGCACAAGGGTGTTCTCTACGACGTCGAGGTCGACACCACCAGGACCGAGTCCCTGGACTGCGCCCGCGCCATCGCCGCACACGTCGGCTGACGTCCCGCCGAACGCGAACGGCGTGGCGACGGCCGCTCCGCCGGAGAACGGCGGCCGCTCCTCCGGCGTGGAACCACGACCACCCCTCAGCCGGAGAACCGCGACCACCCCTACGCCGGGGAACCGCGACCGGCCCTCTCCGCCGCGGGAGGGGCCGGTGCCGGGCCCCGATAGGCTGCCCGGACGGTCCATGGTCACCGCGGAGTGTGGCCATGGCGGGACAGGATCCACCAGGGAGTCGCGCGTGAAGGTACTCATCGCCGGCGGTGCCGGCTTCATCGGCAGCACCATCGCGTCCGCCTGTCTCGACAGCGGTATCGAGCCGGTCGTCCTCGACAACCTGGTGACCGGCCGCCGCGAGTTCACGGCCGGACGCACCTTCTACGAGGGGGACATCGCCGACGGCGCCCTCGTCGACCGCGTCTTCGCGGAGCACCCGGAGATCGAGGCGGTCATCGACTGCGCCGCCCTCATCGTCGTCCCCGAGTCCGTCGCGCAGCCCCTGCGCTACTACACCGAGAACGTGGCGAAAGGCATCGCCTTCCTCGGCCACGTCGTCCGCAACGGCTGCCGCCGGCTCATCTTCAGCTCCTCCGCGTCGATCTACGGCGCCGGCGAGGACTTCGCCGTGGACGAGGGGGCACCCCTCGCCCCGCTCAGCCCCTACGCCCGTACCAAGGCCCTGTTCGAGACGGCGCTGGAGGACATCAGCTCCACCGGCGACATCCGTGTGGTGTCCCTGCGCTACTTCAACCCCATCGGGGCCGACCCCGAGCTGCGCACCGGCCTCCAGGTCCGCCGGCCCAGCCATGCCCTGGGCAAGATGATCGAGGCCCGCGAGAGCGGGGAGCCGTTCGCGGTCACCGGCACCGACTGGCCTACCCGGGACGGCTCCGGCATCCGCGACTACGTGCACGTCTGGGACCTGGCCCGGGCCCACATCCAGGCCATCCGGCGCTTCGACACCTTCCTGCCCGCCTCCGGCCCCGCCACCTACGAGGTGATCAACCTCGGCACCGGCACGGGCACCACCGTCCGCGAGCTGCTGGACGCCTTCGCCAACGTCGCCGGCGCACCGCTGCCCGCCGTCGAGGCGGGGCGCCGTCCCGGGGACAGCGCAGGGGCCTTCTGCCGGAGCAAGCGGGCCGAGGAACTCCTCGACTGGCGCCCCGAGCGCTCCGTCGAGGACGGCATCCGCGACACCCTCGCCTGGTTCGCCCGGCGGGAGTCCGTCATCGACCTCGCCGACTGACCGCCCCGCGCCCCGCGACCACCCCTCGGCACCGGGCGCACCCCGCCCGCATGGCATCATCGGCCGAGGCCGAGACCGAGGCCGAGACCGAGGCCGAGCCCGGAACCGGTGGTACCCGGTCGCGGCAGGTCACGGTAGTCGCAGGTCGCACGAGGAGCACGTTTGAACGCCGCCGTCATAGCCACGCCCGCGGTGGGCACCGCGCTGCTGGACGACTTCTCGCTGGAGATGACCGGCAAGGACATACCGAAGCTGGAGGAGGCCCACGCCGGCATCCCCCAGGGCACACGGATCAACGTCACCTTCCTCGCCGGCGAGGACCTCGGCATGCGGCTGGCCGCCGCCCGTGCGGTCAAGCGGCTCGGATTCGTGCCCGTGCCGCACATCTCCGCCCGCCGCCTGCCCTCCCGGGCCCACCTGGAGGAGTTCCTGTCCGGGCTCGCGGAGGACGGCACCGCCGAGAACGTGTTCGTGGTCGGCGGCGACCCGGCCCGCCCGGAGGGGCCGTACGAGGACGCCCTCTCCGTCATCCGTACCGGCCTCCTCCAGCACTACGGCGTCCGGCACATCGGCGTCAGCGGCTACCCGGAGGGCCACCCGGCCATCTCCGACAACACCCTGTGGTCGGCGCTCACCGACAAGTCGGCGGCCCTCGGCGCCGGACGGCTGGCCGGTGACGTGATCACCCAGTTCGGCTTCGACGCCGACCCGGTCCTCGGCTGGCTGGAGGCCGCCCGCGCCCGCGGGGTGCGCCTGCCGGTCCGCGTCGGCGTCCCGGGCCCGGCCGGAGTGCGCCGGCTGCTCGGCTACGCGACCCGCTTCGGCGTCGCCACCAGCGCCTCCGTCGCCCGCAAGTACGGCTTCTCGCTGACCAACCTCGTGGGCACGACGGGCCCGGACCGCTTCCTGGACGCCCTCGCCGAGCGGTACGACCCCGGGCGGCACGGCATCGTGAAGGTGCACTTCTACACCTTCGGCGGCCTGCGCACGACCTCCGAGTGGGTCGCCCGGTTCCGTGAGCGGGGACAGCTGGGCTGAGCGGCCGGGCCGAGCAGTGGGTCCGGGCAGCTGGGCCGAGCGGCCGGGCCGACCGGCCAGGCTCGGGCCCGGGGCCCACCTACGTGTCGGATTCTCGCCAGCGCCGCACCCGTCCGGTGACCGATCCTGGACCCATGGAGACAGGGAGCGCCCGAGCGGGCGGCCGGCGGAACACCCCGGGGAGCGGCCGGGGGAGCACCGCAGAGACCGGCACGCGCTTCGACCGGGAGCACTGCGTACGCGCGGTGCAGTCCAAGGACGCGCGGTTCGACGGCTGGTTCTTCACGGCGGTCCTGACCACCCGCATCTACTGCCGGCCCAGCTGCCCGGTGGTGCCGCCCAAGCCGGAGAACATGACGTTCTACCCCAGCGCGGCCGCCTGCCAGCAGGCCGGATTCCGGGCCTGCAAGCGCTGCCGCCCGGACACCAGCCCCGGCTCCCCGGAGTGGAACCAGCGCGCCGACCTGGTCGCCCGCGCCATGCGGCTGATCGCCGACGGCGTCGTGGACCGCGAGGGAGTGCCCGGACTGGCCGCCCGGCTCGGCTACTCCACCCGGCAGGTGGAGCGCCAGCTGCTCGCCGAACTGGGCGCCGGACCGCTCGCCCTCGCCCGCGCCCAGCGCGCCCAGACCGCGCGGCTGCTGATCGAGACGACGCCCCTGCCGATGGCGGAGATCGCCTTCGCGGCCGGCTTCTCCTCCATCCGCACGTTCAACGACACGGTGCGCGAGATCTTCGCCCTGACCCCGAGCGAACTGCGCGCACGCCTGCCGCGCACCAGCGCCCCGGCGGCGCCCGGCACCCTTGTGCTGCGGCTGCCCTTCCGCGCCCCGCTCAACCCCGGCAACCTCTTCGGTCACCTGGCCGCCACCGCCGTACCCGGAGTGGAGGAGTGGCGGGACGGCGCCTACCGGCGCACGCTCCGGCTGCCGTACGGCCACGCGATCGTCGCCCTCGCCCCCCGCCCCGACCACATCGCCTGCCGCCTCACCCTCAGCGACCTGCGCGACCTGACCGTGGCCATCAGCCGCTGCCGCCGGATGCTCGACCTGGACGCCGACCCGGTCGCGGTCGACGACCGGCTGCGCGCCGACCCGCTGCTCGCCCCGCTGGTGGACAGGGCCCCGGGCCGACGGGTGCCGCGCACGGTCGACGAGGCCGAGTTCGCCGTACGCGCCGTGCTCGGACAGCAGGTGTCCACGGCGGCCGCCCGCACCCACGCGGCCCGCCTGGTCACCGCCCACGGCAAACCGCTGGACGACCCCGAGGGCGGCCTCACCCACCTCTTCCCGTCCTCCGAGGCACTGGCCGCGGTGGACCCCGAGACGCTGGCGATGCCGCGCACCCGGCGTACCACCTTCGCTGGCCTCGTCGGCCAACTCGCGGACGGAACGCTCCACCTGGGCCCCGAGTCCGACTGGACCGAGGCCCGGACCCGACTGCTCGCCCTGCCCGGCTTCGGCCCCTGGACGGTCGACGTCATCGCCATGCGCGCCCTCGGCGACCCCGACGCCTTCCTCCCCACCGACCTCGGCGTCCGCCGCGCCGCCCAGGAACTGGGCCTGCCCGCCACCCCGGCCGCGCTCACCGCCCGCGCCGAGATCTGGCGTCCCTGGCGCGCCTACGCCGTGCAGTACCTGTGGGCGACCGACAGCCACCCGATCAACTTCCTTCCAGGACAAGGCCCGTGCAAGGAAAACCAGTGAGACACCACACCGTGACCGACAGCCCGTACGGCCCGCTCACCCTCGTCGCCGAGGACGAGGTGCTGTGCGGCCTGTACATGACCGACCAACGCCACCGCCCCGCCGAGGAGACCTTCGGCCCGCGCGACGACTCCCTGCCCGCGTTCGCCGCGGCCGAGGAGCAGCTCAAGGCCTACTTCGCGGGCGAGTTGACCGAGTTCACGCTCGAACTCTCGCTCGGGGGAACGGAATTCCAGCGCAAGGTCTGGCATCAGCTCACCCTGATCCCCTACGGCGAGACCCGTACCTACGGCCAACTCGCCGACGAACTCGGCAACCCGGGCGCCTCCCGCGCGGTCGGCCTCGCCAACGGCCGCAACCCGATCGGCGTCATCGTCCCCTGCCACCGCGTGATCGGCTCCACCGGCAGTCTGACGGGCTACGGCGGCGGCCTGGACCGCAAGCGCCGACTGCTGGACTTCGAAAGGTCGGCGGCCCTCTTCTAGGACCTGTCCGCCAGGTCGCGCAGCAGCGTGGGCAACGCCGTGCCGATGGGTTCGCGGATCACCTCGTCGGCGATCTCGTCGTACGGGGTCGGATCGGCGTTGACGATGACGAGGCGTGCGCCGTTGTCGGCGGCGACGCCCGCGAGGCCCGCGGCGGGCTGGACCTGGAGGCTGGAGCCGACGGCGATGAAGACGGTGCAGGCCTTGGTGATGGCGAGGGCGTCACCCAGGACGGCCGGATCGAGCCGCTGGCCGAACATGACGGTCGCCGACTTCAGGATGCCACCGCACTCCAGACAGGGCGGGTCCTCCTCGCCGGCCTCGACCCGGGCCAGCGCGTCCTCCATCGGGCCCCGGGCGTGGCACCGCGTGCACACGAACCGGCGCGCGGTGCCGTGCAGCTCCAGCACCTTGCGGGCCGGCATCCCGGCCAGCTGGTGCAGGCCGTCCACGTTCTGCGTGAGCACCCGTACCGGGATGCCGGACCTCTCCAGCTCGGCGACCGCCCGGTGTGCCGCGTTCGGCTCGGCCAGCAGGGCCCGGTTCTTCCGGCGCAGCTGCCACGACCTGCGCCGGATCTCCGGATCGTTCATGTAGTACTCGTACGTCACGAGCTTCTCGGCCTCGGGATCCGTCCGCCACAGTCCGTTCGGGCCGCGGTAGTCGGGGATCCCGGAATCGGTGGAGACGCCCGCGCCACTGAGGATCGCGATGAGAGGCCTGTCCATGGGCCGAGGGTAGGACGCACACCCATCCGGGGCGAACGGATATCCGGCGCGGCCCCGGGGGCAGGGTCCTACTGCTTGCCGGTGCCGACGGGGTCCACCGTGACGCCGCCGGTGGCGTCGGTGCTGACCGGGAGGCTGAAACTGACCGGCAGGGTCTTGGAGTGGGTCTCGCCGGGCGGCGTCACGACGAGGGCGTTCACGGCCAGGCCACTGCCACCGCTGTTGTTCGGCGGGTAGTGGAGGGTGAAGCGGGTCGCCTCGCCCGGACGGACGGCGACGGCCGGGGCGGCGAGCTTGCTGCGCCCGGCGCTGAGGGCGTCGGAGCTGCCCGGGGACTTGAGATCGACGCCGGGGAAGCCCTTGAGGGAGCAGGCGTCGCCGCCGGTGTTCTTGAAGCTGACCACGATCTCGCCCTCGGCCATCCCGTGGGCGAGGCCGAACTCGAGGTCCGCCGTCTTGCAGAGGCCGGTGGTGACCTGCCCGCCGCCGCTGCCCGGGGCGGGGTCCGTAGGGGCCGTCGAGCCGCTGGTGCCCGTGGCGTTCGCGCCGGAGGTGCTGCTGCCGCCGGAGGCCGAGGACGAGGACGTGGACGTGGACGAAGACGAGGCGGAGGAGGCGGACGAAGAGGACCCGGAGTCGTTCGTGCTCGCGGCGGAGTCGTCACTTCCCTGGCAGGCGGTGAGCGAGAGGCCCGCGGCGAGGGCCACGGCGGCGAGGGTGAGGTGCCTGGCGCGCGTCATTTCTTTACGTCCTTTGCGGTCCGTGCCGTTTGCCCGGCACGAGCGAGCGTTACTGATCATCAAGACCCGCTCGGCCCGAGGAACGTTCCCCCCGCCCGCCTCCCCGTACATGCCTGTTACACGCGACTACGCGAGTGAGCCGGCGTCACCGCCGGGCGCGCACCCCTGCGAGTCCGACCCCGAACCCCTGCCGCGCACCGCTGTCGGGCCCGGGAAACGGGCCCGAACGCCCTGTCCGGCGCCCGCGCCGACGCACTGCTCCGCACGCACGGCCACCGGTTTCCGCGGCCTTCGCCGCGAGTCGCCGTGAGCCGCCCCGGCCACCGACCGCTGGGACAGACATGTGACCGGCCGGCCATTGAAGATCATCGGCAACACAGTCTCTTCACGCGTGCAACACCTCACCCGCTCGCCCTCCTCAGGCCACGCGGTGGCCGTTCTCCAGTTCCGCCGTGTCCGAGCCGTCGGCCAGGATGTCCAGGGCCGTCAGGACGCGGCGGCCGGTGGCGCCGGGGAGGTGGGCGGCGATCTCCTCGCGGGGCACCAGACGCCAGGAGAGGAGCTCCTCCTCCTGCAGACGGATCGACTTCAGGTCCGCCTCGCCGAGAACCCCGCCGTCGTAGAGGTAGAACACCACCGGCGGGCGGGACGTGCCCGGGACCCAGTCCACCGCGAGGAGCCGGCCGAGGTCGCGGTCCAGGCCGATCTCCTCCAGCGTCTCGCGGCGCGCACCCTGCCGGGGCGTCTCGCCGTCGTCCGACTCGATGGTGCCGCCCGGAAGCGCCCAGCCCTCCCGGTAGTTGGGCTCGACCAGCAGGATCCGCCCCTCGGCGTCGCGGAACAGGGCGGCGGCGCCGGCGAGGACGCGAGGCAGGCTCGCGATGTACGCGGCGAAGTCTTCGGTGGTGGTCATCCAGGAAGGGTAACCAGCCCACGCGGGGTCACGGTCCCGCCGTCGCCAGGCGCAGGGTGCGTTCGGCCAGCGCACTGATCCGTACGCCGTCGAAACCGCACACCGCGCTGCGCACCGTGTCCTGGAGCGGGTCCTTCCACTGGGCCGGGACGGCCGCCGCCCCGGTGCGCACCCCGGCGAACGAGCCCGCCGTCGCCCCGTTGGAGTCGGTGTCCAGTCCGCCGCGCACGGTGAGCCCGACGGTCCGGGTGAAGTCGTCGTTGCCGTACAGCAGGCCGGCGGTGAGGACGGCCGCGTTGGGCACCGCGTGGATCCAGCCGAGGCCGGCCGTCTCCTCGGACACGGTCGCCAGGGTCTGCTCCCAGGACAGTCCGGCCTCGTGCAGGGACATCACCCGGCGCACGGTGCGGGACAGCCGGCTGCCCGGCGGGATCACGGTGAGGGCCGTGCGCAGCGCGTCCCGCACGCTCGGCGCGGTGAACGCCGCCGAGATCAGCGCGGCCGCCCACATCGCGGCGTACACGCCGTTGCCCGTGTGCGACAGCACCGCGTCCCGGCGGGCCAGCGAGGCGGCGCGGGGCGGGTCGCCCGGGCACGTCCAGGCGTAGACGTCGACGCGGATCAGGGCGCCGATCCAGTCCTGGTAGGGGTTGTCGTACGTCGCCGTCAGCGGCGGCTTCAGACCGTTCGCGAGGTTGCGGTACGCCGCCCGTTCCGCGGTGAACGTCTGCAGGTACGGCAGCCTGAGCAGCCACAGCTCGCCGACCTGCTCGGTGCTGAAGCCGAAGCCGTGGGTCTCCAGCAGGTCCAGGGCGAGGATCGCGTAGTCGACGTCGTCGTCCCGGCAGCTGCCGTGGACACGGCCGCGCACGCACTGACGCCACTCCGGGCGAAGGACGGCGGTGTCGGCCGCGTCGGCGGGCTCCGGCAGGTAGTCGGTGAGCGGGAGGGCGCCGGCCCGCCGCAGGTAGCGGTCGATGCGCTCGCGCGTCCATACGTCACCTCGCTCGACCGGTTTGCCGAGCATGTTGCCGGCGATCCGGCCGAGCCAGCCGCCGTGGACGCGGTCGGCGAGGTCGGGCACGGTGCCGTGGTCGTTCATACCTGCCGTCTACCCCTCTGCCCGCTTTCCAGTGGGGTCGCCCACCTCCCGTGAGCTGGGGTTTCCCGGGCCGGGCGGGGCATGACCGCGGCCGTGAGGTGGCGTTATGGTCGCAGCGGCGTGACCGGCCCCCGGTGCGGGGCCCGCAGAGCAAGGGGAAGACAAAGTGGCGGACGCAAGCGGGAACGAGCCCCGTCGGGTACTCATCGCCGCGGACAAGTTCAAGGGCTCACTGACGGCCGCGCAGGTCGCCGAGCGTGTGACGGCCGGGCTGCGCCGGGTCGTGCCCTCGGTCGAGGTCGAGGCGCTGCCCGTGGCCGACGGCGGCGACGGGACCGTGGACGCGGCGGTGGCGGCGGGCTTCGAGCGCCGCGAGGTGCGGGTCGCCGGGCCGCTGGGGCAGGAGGTCACGGCGGCGTTCGCACTGCGCGGTGACACGGCGGTGGTGGAGATGGCCGAGGCGAGCGGGTTGCAGCGGCTGCCGGCCGGTGTCCTCGCGCCGCTCACGGCGTCGACGTACGGCTCCGGGGAGCTGCTGCGGGCCGCGCTGGACGCGGGGGCGCGCACGATCGTGTTCGGCGTCGGCGGGAGCGCGACGACGGACGGCGGGGCCGGGATGCTGGCGGCGCTGGGCGCGCGGTTCCTGGACGCGGACGGGGAGCCGGTGCCGCCGGGCGGCGGGGGCCTCGCGCGTCTCGCGCGCGCCGACCTGTCCGGGCTCGATGCGCGGCTGTCCTCGGTGGAGCTGGTCCTCGCGAGCGACGTCGACAATCCGCTGTCCGGGCCGAAGGGGGCGCCCGCGGTGTACGGGCCGCAGAAGGGGGCTTCGGCGCAGGACGTCGCGGTCCTGGACGCCGCGCTGGCCCGCTTCGCGAAGGTGCTGGAGGCCGAGGTGGGGGCGCGGGCCGGGGAGTACGCGGTGGCGCCCGGCGCGGGGGCTGCGGGCGGTGTCGGGTACGGCGCGCTGCTGCTGGGGGCGCGGTTTTGTCCCGGGATCGAGGTGATGCTGGAGGTGCTCGGGTTCGCGGCGGCGCTGGAGCGGGCGGATCTGGTGATCACGGGGGAGGGGTCGCTGGACGAGCAGACGCTGCACGGGAAGGCGCCGGCGGGGGTCGCCGCGGCGGCTCGGGCGGCCGGCAAGGAGGTCGTGGCGGTGTGCGGGAGGCTCGCGCTGGAGTCCGGGGTGCTTCAGCGAGCCGGGATTCGTGCGGCTTACCCGTTGACCTCCGTCGAGCCCGACGTCTCCCGCTGCATCACGGACGCGGGGCCGCTGCTGGAACGCCTCGCCGCCCGGATCGCTGAGGACTGTTTGCGTTGAGGTCCCTGGGGGCGCCGCCCCCAGACCCCCGGCCTATGCCCACCCACCACCCGACTCGGTAAGTCGAATGGGGACCCATCCAGCCAACTGGGACGGGCGGCTGGATGGGCAAACAGGGGTCTGGGGGCGGAGCCCTCAGGGGGCACGCCGTCACCGGGTGCCGGCACAGACGGCACAGACAGCGAAGGGCCCCGGACCTTACTCAGGTCCGGGGCCCTCACAGCGGAGCGCGGGGGTCACGGCAGCTGGGCCGCGCGCGCCTCCCGCCGGTTGTCGCGGAAGTTGTTCACCCGGCGAGCCGTGGCGAACAGGGGGATCACCGCGCCCATGACCAGCTGCAGGGCGCAGCCCGTCTGGAGGAGCAGCTGTCCGCCCGGGGCGTCGAAGGCCCAGGCGGCCAGGAGGCCCATGGACAGGACGATCCAGACGAGCACCGCGCCGGCGAGGCGGCCACGCGGCTTCGGGTACTCGACCCGGCTCACCATCAGCCACGCCGTGCCCAGGATCGCCATGAGCGTCGCCGGGAAGGGCAGCTCCAGCAGCACGATGGAGACGACCGTGAGCGCGCCGAACGGCGAGGGCATGCCCTGGAAGATGCCGTCCTTCACCGTCACGCACGAGAAGCGCGCGAGGCGCAGGACGACGGCCAGCAGGACGACGATCGCGCCGAGCGCCGCCACCCTCTGGTGCGCGTCGTCGGCGACCATGCCGTAGACGAGCACGAAGTAGGCGGGCGCGAGGCCGAAGCTGATGAGGTCGGAGAGGTTGTCCAGCTCCGCGCCCATCGGGGAGGAGCGCAGCTTCCTGGCCACCAGCCCGTCGAAGAGGTCGAAGACCGCCGCGCAGAGCATGAGGATGACCGCCGTGGCCGCGCTGTGGCGGGCCATGCCGGATTCCTGGCTGCCGGTGAGGTGCGGGATCAGGATCCCGGTGGTGGTGAAGTACACCGCCATGAAGCCGCACGTGGCGTTGCCGAGGGTGAGGGTGTCCGCTATCGACAGGCGGAGAGAAAGTGGCATCTCCTCCTCGTCGTCGACCTCCTCGGCCTCGGGCACCCAGCCCGCCTGAGTTTCAGGATCAATCACGGTCAATGCGAGTCACCCCAGCCACGGTCTTCTGCCCGACCTCGACCGCGACCTCCACGCCCTCGGGCAGGTAGAGGTCGACACGCGAGCCGAAGCGGATCAGACCAATCCGGTCGCCCTGCTCGACCTTCGTGCCCTCAGGGATGTAGGGCACGATGCGGCGGGCAACCGCGCCGGCGATCTGGATCATCTCGATGTCGCCGAGTTCGGTGTCGAAATGCCAGACTACGCGCTCGTTGTTCTCGCTCTCCTTGTTGAAAGCCGGAACAAAGCCGCCGGGGATGTGCTCGACCGACGTGACCGTGCCGGAAAGCGGCGCGCGGTTGACGTGGACGTTGAGCGGGCTCATGAAGATCGCGACGCGCGTGCGGCCGTCCTTCCACGGCATGATGCTCTGCACCACACCGTCGGCGGGGGAGATGACCCGGCCCTGGGTGATCTCCCGCTCGGGGTCGCGGAAGAACCACAGCATGCCCGCCGCGAGCGCGGTGGCGGGTACGGCGACGGCCTTGGCGACGCCCGAGCGGCGGGCGCGGGCCAGGCTGAGGGCTGCGGTGGCGACGGTCGGAAGAAGCCACGGCGATGCTCCGCGCGCGAGGCGTACGCCGGCTCGGCTGTCGCGAGGTGCAGAGGTTTGGCTGTGGGGCATGGATGACCTTCGTAGCGGATGAGGCCGCGCGGTGAACGGGGACGGCGGCGTTTCCGGGATCGTACCGGGAGCGGGTTACAACTGGGCAAGCCAGGAAGCCGAGTCGGCGGCTGAAGACTATCGGCAAGCCGCCGACGGGGTGTGATCTTCTTCTCGAAGAAAACACCCCGTTTCCGGACAATCAGCCCTGGAATCGATATTCTTCGAGCAACCTGCGCCCGATGATCATTTTCTGGATCTCGGCGGTGCCTTCACCGATGAGCAGCATCGGAGCTTCCCGGTAAAGGCGTTCGATCTCGTACTCCTTCGAGAAGCCGTAGCCGCCGTGGATCCGGAAGGCGTCCTCCACGACTTCCTTGCAGTATTCGGAGGCGAGGTACTTCGCCATCCCTGCTTCGAGGTCGTTTCGCTCCCCGGAGTCCTTTTTGCGTGCCGCGTTGACCATCATCGCATGCGCGGCCTCGACCTTGGTGGCCATTTCGGCCAGTTTGAACTGGATCGCCTGGTGCTGGGCGATCGGCTTGCCGAAGGTGTGCCGCTGCTGGGCGTACGAGACGCCCAGTTCGAACGCACGCTGCGCGACGCCGCAGCCACGTGCCGCGACATTCACGCGGCCGACCTCGACTCCGTCCATCATTTGGTAAAAACCTCGGCCGGTGACGCCGCCGAGCACCCGGTCGGCCGGAACGCGCAGGCCGTCCATGATCAACTCGGTGGTGTCGACACCCTTGTAGCCCATCTTGTCGATCTTGCCGGGGATCGTGAGGCCGGGACGGACCTCGCCGAAGCCGGGCTCCTTCTCCACCAGGAAGGTCGTCATCGACTTGTGGGGGGCCGTGCCCTCGGGGTGTCCTTCGTCACTTCGTACGAGGACGGCCACGAGCGAGGACGTTCCGCCGTTCGTCAGCCACATCTTCTGGCCGTTCAGGACGTACTCATCGCCGTCCCTGACCGCCTTCGACGTGATCGCCGACACATCGGAGCCCAGGGCCGGCTCCGACATCGAGAACGCGCCCCGGATGTCGCCGGCCGCCATGCGCGGCAGGAAGTGGTCCTTCTGCTCCTGCGTGCCGTGCTGCTTGAGCATGTACGCCACGATGAAGTGCGTGTTGATGATGCCGGACACCGACATCCAGCCGCGGGCGATCTCCTCCACGCACAGCGCGTAGGTGAGGAGCGACTCGCCCAGGCCCCCGTACTCCTCGGGAATCATCAGGCCGAACAGGCCGAGTTCCTTCAGGCCGTCCACGATCGCCTGCGGGTACTCGTCGCGGTGCTCCAGCTCGGTCGCGACCGGGATGATCTCCTTGTCGACGAAGTCCCGGACGGTGGAGAGGATCTCCTGCTGGATGTCGGTCAGACCGGCGGTCTGGGCGAGGCGCGCCATCTCTACTTCTCCGTCTTTGCCGTAGGTGCGTTCAGCTCGGGGCGGCCGGGCTGCTCGCCGCCGCGCTCCTTGATGTACGTCTCGGTCGGCACCATCACCTTGCGGCGGAATACGCACACCAGGGTGCCGTCCTGCTTGTAGCCCTTGGTCTCGACGTGGACGATCCCGCGGTCGTTCTTCGACTTCGACGGCCACTTGTCGAGCACGGTCGTCTGGCCGTAGATCGTGTCGCCGTGGAAGGTCGGCGCCACGTGCTTGAGCGACTCGATCTCCAGGTTGGCGATCGCCTTGCCGGAGACGTCCGGGACGGACATGCCGAGCAGGAGGGAGTAGATGTAGTTCCCGACGACGACGTTCTTGCCGAAGTCGGTCGTGTTCTCCGCGTAGTTGGCGTCCATGTGGAGCGGGTGGTGGTTCATGGTGAGGAGACAGAACAGGTGGTCGTCGTACTCCGTGACCGTCTTTCCCGGCCAGTGCTTGTACGTCGCCCCGACCTCGAACTCCTCGTAGGTGCGCCCGAACTGCATGCTCACGCCTCCGGAATCTCGAACTTGCTGGTGCGCTGCATGCCCGCGGCCCGGCCCTTGCCGGAGATGACCAGGGCCATCTTGCGGCTGGCCTCGTCGATCATCTCGTCGCCGAGCATCGCCGAGCCCTTCTTGCCGCCGGCCTCGGACGTGCAGTAGTCGTACGCGTCCAGGATCAGCTCGGCGTGGTCGAAGTCCTCCTGGGAGGGCGAGAAGATCTCGTTGGACGCCTCGACCTGGCCCGGGTGCAGCACCCACTTGCCGTCGAAGCCGAGCGCGGCGGCGCGCCGGGCGACCTCGCGGTAGCCGTCGACGTTACGGATCTGCAGGTAGGGGCCGTCGATCGCCTGGAGGTCGTTGGCGCGGGCGGCCATCAGGATCTTCATCAGGATGTAGTGGTAGGCGTCCGCCGGGTAGCCGGGCGGCTGCTCGCCCACCACGAGGGTCTTCATGTTGATCGACGCCATGAAGTCGGCCGGGCCGAAGATGATCGTCTCCACGCGCGGGGACGCCTGGGCGATCTCGTTGACGTTGTTCAGGCCCTGGGCGTTCTCGATCTGCGCCTCGATGCCGATCCGGCCGACCTCGAAGCCCATCGTCTTCTCGATCTGGGTCAGCAGCAGGTCGAGCGCGACGACCTGCTGGGCGGTCTGCACCTTCGGCAGCATGATGCAGTCGAGGTTCTGGCCGGCGCCCTCGACCACCGTCACGACGTCGCGGTACGTCCACTCGGTCGTCCAGTCGTTGACGCGCACGACCCGCGTCTTGCCCGTCCAGTCACCCTCGTTGAGGAACTTGACGATGGTGTGCCGCGCCTCGGGCTTGGCGAGCGGCGCGCACGCGTCCTCCAGGTCCAGGAAGACCTGGTCGGCGGGGAGGCCCTGCGCCTTCTCCAGGAAGCGCGGGTTGCTCCCGGGCACGGCGAGGCAGGAACGCCGCGGACGAAGACGGTTGACGGTCATGCGGGGACCTCCAGGGGGTCGAGCTTGTTCGCTTTCCGGATCTCGTCGACGATGCGGCCGATAATTCCGGTGATGTCGAAGTCCTTCGGGGTGAACACCGCGGCCACTCCTTCGGCGCGGAGAAGTTCGGCGTCACCGTTCGGGATGATGCCACCTGCGATCACGGGTATATCTGTGGCACCGGCCACACGCAGCCGCTGGAGTACGTCGGGCACCAGCTGGGCGTGCGAGCCGGAGAGGATGGACAGGCCCACGGCGTGGACGTCCTCCGCCAGGGCCGCGTCCACGATCTGCTCGGGCGTCAGCCGGATGCCCTGGTAGACCACCTCGAAACCCGCGTCACGGGCCCGCACGGCGATCTGCTCGGCGCCGTTGGAGTGGCCGTCCAGGCCCGGCTTGCCGACCAGGAAGCGCAGCTTGCCCACGCCCAGGTCGCGGGCGGTGACGTCCACCCTGGCGCGGACGTCCGCCATGGCCGAGCCCGGCTCGGCGGGAACGGCCACCGGCGCCGAGGAGACCCCGGTCGGGGCCCGGTACTCGCCGAACACCTCGCGCAGCGCGCCCGCCCACTCGCCGGTGGTCACCCCGGCGCGGGCGCACTCCAGCGTGGCCGCCATGAGGTTGCCGGTGCCCTTGGCGGCCTCCTTCAGCCGCTCCAGCGCCTTGCAGGGGCGCGGGTGGTTGAACGGCGGCTGGTAGCGCGTGTCCCGCCAGGTGCCCATCGCCTCGATGACGCGGGCCTCGACCGCCGGGTCGACCGTCTGGATCGCGGTGTCCAGGTCGGCCGTGAGCGGATTCGGCTCGGTCGTCTCGAAGATGTTGACGCCGACGATCTTCTCCTGCCCGGACTCGATGCGGGCCCGGCGCTCGGCGTGCGAGGCGACCAGCTGCGCCTTGAGGTAGCCGGACTCGACGGCGGCCATCGCGCCGCCCATCGCCTCGATCCGGTCCATCTCGGCGAGGCACTCCTCGACGAGCGTGCTCACCTTCGCCTCGATGACGTGCGAGCCCGCGAAGATGTCCTCGTACTCCAGCAGGTCACTCTCGTGCGCCAGCACCTGCTGGATGCGCAGGCTCCACTGCTGGTCCCACGGCCGGGGCAGCCCCAGCGCCTCGTTCCAGGCGGGGAGTTGCACGGCGCGGGCGCGGGCGTCCTTGGAGAGGGTCACGGCCAGCATCTCCAGTACGATCCGCTGGACGTTGTTCTCCGGCTGCGCCTCGGTCAGGCCCAGGGAGTTGACCTGGACGCCGTAGCGGAAGCGGCGCTGCTTGGGGTTCTCGATGCCGTACCGCTCCCGGGTGACCTTGTCCCAGATGCGGCCGAAGGCGCGCATCTTGCACATCTCCTCGACGAAGCGGACGCCCGCGTTGACGAAGAAGGAGATACGGGCCACCACGTCGCCCATGCGCTCGGCCGGCACCTGGCCGGAGTCGCGCACGGCGTCGAGGACGGCGATGGCGGTGGACATCGCGTACGCGATCTCCTGCACCGGAGTGGCCCCGGCCTCCTGCAGGTGGTAGCTGCAGATGTTGATCGGGTTCCACTTGGGGATGTGGGAGACCGTGTACGCGATCATGTCCGTCGTCAGGCGGAGCGACGGTCCCGGCGGGAAGACGTGCGTGCCCCGGGAGAGGTACTCCTTGACGATGTCGTTCTGGGTCGTCCCCTGGAGCTGCGTGATGTCCACGCCCTGTTCCTCGGCGACGACCTGGTAGAGCGCCAGCATCCACATGGCGGTGGCGTTGATCGTCATCGAGGTGTTCATCTGCTCCAGGGGGATGTCCTGGAACAGCCGGCGCATGTCACCGAGGTGCGAGACGGGCACGCCGACCCGGCCGACCTCGCCGCGGGCGAGGATGTGGTCGGGGTCGTAGCCGGTCTGTGTCGGCAGGTCGAACGCCACCGACAGGCCGGTCTGGCCCTTGGCGAGGTTGCGCCGGTACAGCTCGTTGGACGCCTCGGCCGTGGAGTGGCCGGCGTACGTGCGCATGAGCCACGGCCGGTCCCTTTCTTTTTGCGCCTGCGGCGCAGGGTGCTCCGTGCCGGTGCCGACGTTCCTCAGCCCGCGGTCGCTGCGCTCCCTCGGCTTCGTCTCTTTCGGCACCGGCGCGCCCTGAGCCGCAGGCGCGGGCTCCCGTACACCGTCGGCAGGCTGACGCTCTGTCATCTATGACCTCGGGGTGCTCAGATGTTGCGGAAGCGGTTGATGGCGTCGACGTGCTTGGCGCGCATCTCCTCGTCGCGCACGCCCATGCCCTCCTCGGGGGCCAGGCACAGCACGCCGACCTTGCCCTGGTGGAGGTTGCGGTGCACGTCGTAGGCCGCCTGGCCGGTCTCCTCCAGGGAGTAGACCTTCGACAGCGTCGGGTGGATCTTGCCCTTCGCGACGAGCCGGTTGGCCTCCCAGGCCTCGCGGTAGTTGGCGAAGTGCGAGCCGATGATCCGCTTCAGGGACATCCACAGGTAGCGGTTGTCGTACTCGTGGTTGTAGCCCGAGGTCGAGGCACAGGTGACGATCGTGCCGCCCTTGCGGGTGACGTAGACCGAGGCGCCGAAGGTCTCGCGGCCGGGGTGCTCGAAGACGATGTCGACGTCCTCGCCGCCGGTGAGTTCGCGGATGCGCTTGCCGAAGCGCTTCCACTCCTTGGGGTCCTGGGTGTGCTCGTCCTTCCAGAACCTGTAGTCCTCGGCGTTGCGGTCGATGATCGCCTCGGCGCCCATGGCGCGGCAGATCTCCGCCTTCTGCGGGCTGCTCACCACGCAGATGGGGTTGGCGCCGCCGGCGAGGGCGAACTGCGTTGCGTAGGAGCCCAGTCCGCCGCTCGCGCCCCAGATGAGGACGTTGTCGCCCTGCTTCATGCCGGCGCCGTTGCGGGAGACCAGCTGGCGGTAGGCGGTGGAGTTGACCAGGCCGGGGGCCGCCGCCTCCTCCCACGACAGGTGCGCGGGCTTCGGCATCAGCTGGTTGGACTTGACGAGCGCTATCTCCGCCAGGCCGCCGAAGTTGGTCTCGAAGCCCCAGATGCGCTGCTCGGGGTCGAGCATCGTGTCGTTGTGGCCGTCCGAGGACTCCAGCTCGACGGAGAGGCAGTGCGCGACGACCTCGTCGCCGGGCTTCCAGGCGTTGACGCCCGGGCCGGTGCGCAGCACGACGCCCGCGAGGTCGGAACCGATGATGTGGTACGGCAGGTCGTGGCGCTTGGTCAGCTCCGAGAGCTTGCCGTAGCGCTCCAGGAAGCCGAACGTCGACAGCGGCTCGAAGATCGAGGTCCAGACCGAGTTGTAGTTGACCGAGGAGGCCATGACGGCCACCAGGGCTTCGCCCGGGCCCAGTTCGGGCACCGGCACCTCGTCCAGGTGGATCGACTTGCGCGGGTCCTTGTCGCGGGTCTCCAGGCCCGCGAACATCTCCGTCTCGTCCTTGTGCACGGTGATCGCGCGGTACGAGTCGGGGAGCGGCAGAGCGGCGAAGTCGGCCGACGTGGAGTCGGGCGACTGGATCGCGTCGAGGATGTCCTTCACGGTCACGGTGTTGCCTCCGGCGGTGAGCACCCTGAGGGAGGGGTGCTGGGGGTTCGTCGGTGCTGCTGGAAGAGCGCTTGAGGTCTTGCGTGAGAGTGGTGCCGTCGGTTCGGCGGGGGTGGTGCTTCGGCGGCGCTTTGTGGCGCGGAAGGTTGCCTGTGACGCAGGCGCCCGGGCGCGCAAGCTCGGGATCCCCCCTGCTCGGTCGAGCCCAGGAGAGGCTTGCGGGGACAGCCGGCGTACGTATGGTCTCTGCACGCCGGCCGCCCGGACACAATCAACGTATGACACCGCGTGTCAGGTCGCAAGGCACTGAGTGCCAGGAGTTCGTCTCAGATGAAATCTTTACGTAACAAATGAGCGATGATCGATCGAACGGGCTCTGAAAACCGCCGGAAAACGCCCTCTGACATGCCAAAACGGCCACCCCGGCGGGGTGGCCGTCATCACAGCGGATCGGTGCCAGGGGGTGTCTCCCCGATCTTCGTGGGTCCGCGACGCCCGGCCCGGCACCTCGCCGCACGGCCGAATCGCCCACGTACGCCCAGTACGAGGACGATCCGGCCGCACGCCGAGGCACCGCACCGGACGCCGCGGCCTGATCCACGAAGATCGAAGAGACACCCCCTAGGGCGCTCAGCGCTCCTTCAGCGCCTCCTCGATGGTCCGCATGACCTCTTCCAGCGGCGCGTCGGTGCGGGCGACGGTCACCAGCACCTCGCCGTGCGCGGAGGCCGTCACGGGGGCGCCGGCGGACGCCTGGGCGGCCGGGCCGCGGCCGGCGCCGATGCCGTTGCCGAAGGTCTTGCGGACGATCGCGAAGGCGTGGTCGAGCTGGGCCTCCACGTCGCCCTGTCCGTCGGCCCGCAGCCAGCGCCTGAGGACGTGGTTGTGGGCGGTGACGACCGCGGAGGCGGCGACCTCGGCGAGCAGGGGGTCGTCGTTGGCGTCGTCGGCGTGCGCGTGCTCGTCGAAGTGGCCGAGCAGATAGCGGGTGAACAGGCGCTCGTAGCGGGCCACGGAGGCGATCTCGGCCTCGCGCAGGGTGGGCACCTCGCGCGTCAGCCTGTAGCGGGCGACCGAGATCTCCGGCCGCGCCGCGTACATCTTCATGACTTCCTTGATGCCGCGGCACACGGTGTCGAGCGGATGCTCGTGCGCGGGGGCGGCGTTGAGGACCGCCTCGGCGCGGACCAGCGTGTCGTCGTGGTCCGGGAAGATCGCCTCTTCCTTGGAGCGGAAGTGACGGAAGAAGGTGCGTCGCGCGACCCCGGCCGCGGCCGCGATCTCGTCGACGGTGGTCGCCTCGTACCCCTTCGTCGCGAAGAGTTCCATCGCGGCGGCCGCCAGTTCTCGGCGCATCTTGAGCCGCTGGGCGGCGGCGCGGCTGCCGGCGGCACTCTCCGGCGCGTCGGACGTAGCGGGTGTACGGGAGGACTTGGCGGGCTGGGACATGACCCGAACGTACTGCATGTACGCAGTTCGGTGCGCGGGTGCCGGGCTTCCCCCGGCCGCGGGGGACGGGGGAGCGCCGGCCCGGCCGGGCGGGAGGAACCCGCCCGGGTCGAGCAGCCCGCCCCAGTCCGGCCCGGCGCGGGCCCGGTCGCCGCCGCCGTCAGCGGCGGGCATACTCGCGGAAGCCGCGGCCGGTCTTGCGGCCGAGGCAGCCCGCGGCCACCAGGTGCTCCAGCAGCGGCGCCGGGGCCAGACCCGGGTCGCGGAACTCGCGGTGCAGCACCTTCTCGATGGCCAGCGAGACGTCCAGGCCGACGACGTCGAGCAGTTCGAACGGGCCCATCGGGTACCCGCCGCCCAGCTTCATCGCCGCGTCGATGTCGTCGAGGGACGCGTAGTGCTCCTGCACCATCTTGATCGCGTTGTTGAGATACGGGAACAGCAGCGCGTTCACGATGAAGCCCGCGCGGTCACCGCAGTCGACGGCGTGCTTGCGCACCGTGGCGCACACCTCGCGGACCGTGGCGTGCACGTCGTCGGCGGTCAGGACCGTGCGGACGACCTCGACCAGCTTCATCGCCGGGGCCGGGTTGAAGAAGTGCATGCCGATCACGTCCTGCGGGCGCGAGGTGGCGCGGGCGCAGGCGACGACGGGCAGCGAGGAGGTGGTGGTGGCCAGGACCGCGCCCGGCTTGCAGACCTTGTCCAGCGTCGCGAACAGCTGCCGCTTGACCTCCAGGTCCTCCGCGACCGCCTCGACGGCCAGGTCGACGTCGGCGAAGGCGTCGTAGGAGCCGGCCGGGGTGATCCGGTCCAGGGTCAGGGCGGCGGCCTCGGCGGTCAGCCGGCCCTTGTCGACGGAGCGCGCGAGGGACTTGCCGATCCGGGCCTTGGCGGCCTCGGCCTTCTCCGGGCTGCGGGCGGCCAGCACGACCGTGTACCCGGCCTTGGCGAACACCTCGGCGATGCCCGACGCCATCGTGCCGGAGCCGGCGACGCCGACCGAGTGCACCGGCCGGCCCGCGGTCCCTGTTCCGGAGCCCGCCGGGGTCAGGGCGTCGGCCACGACCGCGGCACTGCCCGGAGCCTCGTAACTGTAGAAACCGCGCCCGGACTTGCGGCCGGTCAGGCCGGCCTCGCTGAGCTGCTTCAGGATCGGGGCGGGGGCGTGCAGCCGGTCCCGGGACTCGGCGTACATGGCCTCCAGGACCGTGCGCGCGGTGTCGATGCCGATCAGGTCCAGCAGGGCGAGGGGGCCCATCGGCAGGCCGCAGCCGAGCCGCATCGCCGCGTCGATGTCCTCGCGGGAGGCGTACCGGGCCTCGTACATCGCGGCCGCCTGGTTGAGGTAGCCGAACAGCAGCCCGTCCGCGACGAATCCGGGGCGGTCGCCGACCGCGACCGGCTCCTTGCCCAGCTCGATCGCCAGGTCGGTGACCGCGGCGACGGCCTGCGGCGCGGTGAGCACCGACGAGACGACCTCGACCAGCTTCATCGCGGGCGCCGGGTTGAAGAAGTGCAGCCCGAGCACCCGCTCGGGACGGGCCGAGTCGGCGGCCAGGCGCGTGACCGACAGGGCGTTGGTGCCGGTCGCGAGGATCGTCTCCGGCCGGACGATCCCGTCCAGTTCACGGAAGATCTGCTGCTTGATCTCGTACGACTCCGGGACCACCTCGATCACGAGGTCGGCGTCGGCCGCCGCGCGCAGGTCGGTGGAGGTGCGGACCCGGGCCAGGGCGTCGGTGCGCTCCCGCTCGGTCAGCCGGCCGCGCTCCACGGCGCGGGCGGTCGCGGTCTCCAGCGCGGCGACGGCCTTGGCGGCCTGGGCCTCGCTGACGTCGACGCCGATCACCTGCCGGCCGGCCTTGGCCAGGACCTCGGTGATACCGGTGCCCATGGTGCCGAGGCCGACGACGGCGATCGTCGCGAGGGGAGACAGAGGGGTGTGGGACAGGGGAGTGGCCATCGCGGGACTCCAGAAAGGAAAGTGACGACGAGGAACACGCCGGGCGCGCGCGGTGCGCACGCCGGAGTGGAGAGAGGTGCGGGTGTTGCCGGGCTGCGAGCGCACACGCCCGGTGCCGTCCGCGCGGGGCGTGCACACGCCCGCGAGCGGCGGTTGTGCGACCGGCCCTGTCCCGGAGCCGGGTCGTACCGCGGTACCGATGTACCGAACCGACCATCCCCACCGCCCGGAAGGCGTGGGGTGTGTTCCCGCACGACGGCTGCGTCACCAAACCGTCGCCCACGGAACACGCGAGTGGGTAACTCGCTCGTATGAGCTTAACCCGTGAGTAACGAGCGCGCCAGGCCTGGGCATCACTCGACTTGGTGATGCACCTCCCCCCGCCCGCGCCGCCCGCCTACGCTGGTCGCCGTGGACGAAGAGTCGCGCTCGCTCACGGAGCGCATACGGCAGGAGTCGCGCGGCACGCCGGCGTACGACCGGCTGCTGGCGACCGGGGACCACGACGAACTCGCGGACGTCCTCACCGCGCCCGGACAGCCGCTGTGGGCCAGGGAACTGGCCGCGTTCCGGCTCGGCCTGGCCGGCGACCGCCGCGCCTTCGAGTCCCTGGTGCTGCTCCTCAACCACCGCGACGCGCCCCGCTGCGCCTCCGCCGCCCACGCCCTGGCCCGCCTCGGCGACCCGCGCACGGCCCGCGCCGCCGCCGCCCTCGCCACCAACGAACTCCGGGTCGCCTACGCCCTGTACCCGGTACGGCTCCTGGCCGAGCTGCGCGCCCCCGAGTCCGTGCCCGCGCTGATCACCACCCTGGAGCGCCGGCTGCGCCCGCACGACCCCTACCGCCGGGTCGCCCTGGCCTGCGTGCAGGGGCTGGGCGACCTCGGCGACCAGCGTGCCCGCCGGGTCCTGAACGAGGCCCTCGCCCATCCCGCGCTCGCCGAGGCGGCCGTGCACGCCCTCGCCCGCATCCCGCAGCAGCAGCCGCGGAGCTGACGTCCCCTCACAGCTCCCTGGCGTACCGCACCTCGGGCACCGCCGCGCCGTCCACGTCGAAGGGCTCCTCGGCGCCGTCCGCACGGAAGCCGGCGCGCTCGTAGAAGCGGCGGGCGCGCACGTTCTCCTTCAGGACCCACAGGAGCATCCGCGGGTACTCGGAGCACCGCGCGACGGACTCGGCCAGCAGCGCCCGCCCGACGCCGCCGCCCAGGTGCGCGGGGTCGACGTAGATCGCGTACAGCTCGGCGTCGGCGGTGGGCCCGTCGTCGTCCCGGTACGGCCCGATCGCCGCCCAGCCGACGGTCTCGCCCGCCCGCTCGGCCACCAGGTTCACCACCGGAGCGTCCCCCTGCCCGAACCGGGCCCGCCGCCGCTCGGCGTCCCGCGCCACGCTCAGCGCGTCGAGGTAGGGCTGCGGCATGAGTCCCCGGTAGGCGTGCTGCCAGCCGCGGATGCGGATCTCCGAGACGCGGTCGCAGTCGGCGAGGGTCATCGGGCGGATACGGGTGAGCCGGTCGTCCATGACCGAACCCTAGGGACCGGCGGTGACGCACGCCCGTGAATAACCGTCACCGCCTGCGCGCGCCCGCCGCCCGTCGCCCGCCGGGAGTCGCCTGCCGGCAGCCCCCGGCGGGCCGGGGGTCCGTCTACCGGCGGAAGCCCAGCATCCCGTGCAGGGTCGAGCCCCGTGACGACGTCGAAGCCGCCTTCGCGGTCAGGGGCTTGGGGTCGGGGGACTTCTCGCACACCGCGTCGGCGTCGCTCATGCCGGAGCCGCGCGGCACCGTGCCGTCGGTCAGGTAGTCGGCGAGGTACCGGTCCAGGCAGGAGTTGCCGCTGAGCGTGACGCCGTGGTTGCCGCCGCCCTCCTCCACCACCAGGCTGGAGTGGGCGAGCAGCCGATGGGCCGTCACGCCGCCGTGGTACGGCGTCGCCGCGTCGCCCGTGGCCTGGAAGAGCAGGGCGGGCGGCAGCTTGCCGTTGGCGATGTTCACCGGCTTGCGGGTGGCGGCCGGCCAGAACGCGCACGGCGCGTTGTACCAGGTGTTGTTCCAGGCCATGAAGGGAGCCTTGTCGTACACCGCCCAGGTGTCCCGCTGCCAGCGCTTCCAGTCGCGCGGCCAGCCGGCGTCCCGGCACTGCACCGCCGAGTACACGCTGTACCCGTTCTCGCCCGAGGAGTCCACCGCGGCGAAGTTGTCGTACGCCTCCACCAGCGGGCCGGTCTTCCCGGCGTTGACGTACGCGGCGAACGCCTCGGCGAGGTAGGGCCAGTAGCCGTCGTAGTAGCCGCCGGGGATGAAGGTGTCCTCCAGCTCGGAGGCGCCGACCCGGTCCTGCGCCGGCTTCTTCGCGAGGGCGGCCCGCATCGCGTACCACTTGGCCTCGACCTTGACCGGGTCGGTGCCGAGCTTGTACCGCGCGTCGTACTTGGCGATCCAGGCCATCAGGGCGCGGTGGCGGTCGTCGAAGGCGTACTCCTGGCCGATGTTGTCGTCGTACCAGACGCCCGTCGGGTCCACGACCGAGTCCAGTACCAGACGGTGCACGCGCGTGGGGTACGTCTTGGCGTAGACCGCACCGAGGTAGGTGCCGTAGGAGTAGCCGAAGTAGCTGATCCGCGGGGCGCCGAGGGACTGCCGGACGGCGTCCATGTCCTGGACCGCGCTGATGGTGTCGATGTACGGCAGCACGTCCGCGTAGGTGCGGGCGCAGGAGGCGGCGAAGGACTGGGCGCGCTTCAGGCCCGCCTCCTCGGCGGCCGGCGTGTCCGGCACCGTGTCCGGGCGCACCCGCCCGAACCAGCCGGGCGAGCAGTTCAGCGCGGGCGTGCTCCTGCCCACGCCGCGCGGATCGAAGCCGATGACGTCGTACTGCGCGGCCACCTTCTTCGGCAGCGCGGTGGCGACGAACCCGGCCAGCGACAGACCGCTGCCGCCGGGACCGCCGGGGTTGACCAGCAGCGGGCCCTGGGAGGTCTTCGCGGTGTGCGGGACGCGGGACAGGGCCAGGGTGATCTGCCGGCCGGACGGATTCGTGTGGTCCAGCGGCACCTCCAGGGAGGCGCACTGGAGCGTGGGGTAGTCGCTGGTGCCGCAGTTCTTCCAGGCGGGCTGCGCCGGGGCCGCCTCGGCGGTCGGCACGGCGGTGACCGAGCCCGCCAGGACGGCGGCGGTCGCGCACAGCACGGCTGCGCGTGTTCTCATGGGTCCTCCCGGGACGGAGGGTGACGCGAACCGCGAGGTCCACGGCTCTCGCCGCATCGTCCCGGGGCAGCGCCCCTGAAGAACCCGTTCTGCCCAGAGTTGACCCAATTGGGTCGCGGGTTGCCCTCGAACGTCTCAGGCGAGGGTGAGCCGGGGCCGGCGGGCCGAGGCGGTCGCCGCGACGGTGAGGTTTTTCCTGTGTGTGACGCCTCGTCGGTGGCTCGGTGCCCGGAATGGAAACGTATGTTCCCATGATCGTGCCGACCCCGATTTGGGCGGCCGGGCGCCGGGGTGGTTGGCTGGTCCCCACCCCGAGAAACCAGGTCCTGGAGGAACGCAATGGCGCAGGTCGAGGCCACTACGGAGCGGGTCGTCGCGGCGGACGCGGAGAAGGTGTTCGACGCCCTCGCCGACTACACCGGCACCCGGCGCAAGCTGCTGCCCGAGCACTTCAGCGAGTACGAGGTGCGCGAGGGCGGCGACGGCGAGGGCACCCTCGTCCACTGGAAGCTCCAGGCCACCAGCAAGCGGGTGCGCGACTGCCTCCTCGAGGTCGCCGAGCCCACCGAGGGCGAGCTGGTCGAGAAGGACCGCAACTCCACCATGGTCACCACCTGGCGCGTCACCCCGGCCGGTGAGGGCAGCTCCCGGGTCACCGTCACCACCACCTGGAAGGGCGCCGGCGGCATCGGCGGCTTCTTCGAGCGGACCTTCGCCCCCAAGGGCCTCGGGCGGATCTACGACGCGGTCCTCGCCAACCTCGCCACCGAGGTCGAGAAGTAGGCCCGTGGGGTGACTTTGCGGGGTATCCCCTGAAGTCACCCCAAGCACCGGCCGGTGAAGGGGTGTTGCACCCCTCACCGGTTCGGGTGGAACTCCCTGTCGACCGGGATCGTGCCGTAACTCGCCGTACTTGTTCGCAGTTGTCGCCTAGGGGGTGTCTCCCCGATCTTCGTGGGTCCGCGACGCCCGGCACGGCACCTCGCCGCACGGCCGAATCGCCCACGTACGCCCAGTACGAGGACGATCCGGCCGCACGGCGAGGCACCGCACCGGACGCCGCGGCCTGATCCACGAAGACCGAAGAGGCACCCCCTGGCGCGGGAATCGCGCGACAAGTGCGACGAGGGGAGCGGTACGTGGGCGGGACGACTCTGGTGCAGCACGATCCGGTCGCGGAACCGGACCCGGCACCGGGTCCGGAGCCGGTCCCGGCGAAGACCTCGACGGGCCCACCAGTCCCTGGAGACACCGGACTTGGCCCGCGCCGGGTGCGCCTGGTCTTCCTCGGGCTCATGCTCGCGCTGCTCCTCGCCGCGCTCGACCAGATGATCGTCGCCACCGCGCTGCCGAAGATCGTCGGCGAACTGCACGGCCTGGACAGGATGTCCTGGGCGATCACCGCCTACCTGCTCACCTCCACCATCGGCCTGCCCCTTTACGGCAAGGTGGGCGACCTCTTCGGACGCAAGGGCGTCTTCCAGTTCGCGATCCTGGTCTTCGTCGTCGGCTCCGCGCTCGCCGGCCGGGCCCAGAGCATGGACCAGATGATCGCCTTCCGCGCCGTCCAGGGCGTCGGCGCGGGCGGCCTCATGATCGGCGTCCAGGCGATCATCGCCGACATCGTGCCGCCCCGGGAGCGCGGCCGCTACATGGGCCTGATCGGCGCCGCCTTCGGACTCGCCTCCGTCGCCGGCCCCCTGCTCGGCGGCTACTTCACCGACCACCTCTCCTGGCGCTGGTGCTTCTACATCAACGTCCCCTTCGGGCTGATCACCCTCGCCGTCGTCAGCGTGGTCCTGAAACTGCCCAGGCCGCGGGTGCGCGCCCGCCTCGACATCCTCGGCGCGCTGCTGCTCGCCGCGGCCTCGACCTGCCTGGTGCTGCTGACCAGTTGGGGCGGGACCGAGTACGCCTGGGGCTCCCGGCAGATCCTCGGACTCGGCGCCGGCGCCCTGGCCGCCGCCGTCCTCTTCGTCGTCGCCGAGCACTTCGCCTCCGAACCCCTCATCCCGCTGAGGCTGTTCAGGGACTCCGTCTTCAACGTCTCCGCCCTGGTGGGCCTGGTGATCGGCGTCGCCCTGTTCGGCGCCGCCAGCTATCTGCCCACCTTCCTGCAGATGGTCGACGGCGCCAGCGCCACCGGGTCCGGGCTGCTGATGCTGCCGATGATGGCCGGCATCGTCGGCGCCTCCGTCATCGGCGGACAGCTCATCAGCCACACCGGCCGCTACAAGGTCTTCCCCCTGGCCGGCGGCGCCCTCTCCGCCCTCGGCATGTGGCTGCTGTCCCGGCTCGACGCCGACACCTCCCGCCTGAACTACAGCATCTGGATGGCCGTCCTCGGCGCCGGCATCGGCCTGGTCATGCCCGTTCTGGTGCTGGCCGTGCAGAACTCCGTGCGCCCCGCCGACCTCGGCACCGCCACCAGCGCCAACAACTACTTCCGGCAGATCGGCGGCAGCGTCGGCGCCGCCGTCTTCGGCACCCTCTTCGCCGGCCGGCTCGCCGACGCCCTGCGCGAGGAACTGCCCCCGCGCGCGGGAGCCCGGCTGCCGGACGCCGAATCGATCACCCCGCAGCTCGTCCACGCGCTGCCCCCGGCCCTGCGCGACGCCTACATCCGCGCCTACGCCGACGCGATGCCCCGGATCTTCCTCTACCTCGTCCCGGTGCTCGTCCTCGGCCTGCTCATCGCCTTCTTCCTCAAGGAGAAACCGCTGGTGTCCCACCACGCCACCGAGACGGAGCCCGCCACCGTGAACACTTCCATCCCGCAGGCCCGCCTCCAGTCCCCGGGCGGGGGGACACCCACCTCGCCCCGCTCGCCCCACACCGCCGGAATCCCCGTCTGCGGCACCGTCCAGCACCCCGACGGAACCGTGGTGCCCCGCGCGGCGCTCACCCTCATCGACGTCGCCGGACAGCAGATCGGCAGGGGCGCGAGCGGCGAGGACGGCCGCTACGCCCTCGCCACACCCGGCTCCGGGTCGTACGTCCTGATCGCGGCCGCGGGCGGCCACCAGCCGCAGGCCGTCTCCGTCACCGTCGGCGAGCGGCCCGTCGAACTCGACGTCGTCCTCGGCGGCGCGGGACGCCTCGCCGGCAGCGTGCTCACCGCCGACGGCACCCCCGTGCGGGAGGCCACCGTCACCCTCACCAACGTGCACGGCGAGGTGGTCGCCACCACCCGCAGCGGCCGCGAGGGCGGTTACGTCATCACCGAACTCGTCGCCGGCGAGTACACCCTCGCCGGCAGCGCCCCCGCCTTCCGCCCCGCGGCCCTCCCGGTCAGCGTCCAGGCCGCCCGGGAGACCCGTCAGGACGTCGAACTCGCGGGCGGCGCGGTCCTGAAGGGCACCGTCCGGGCAGGCGGCGGCCGCCCCGTCGAGGACGCGCGGGTGACCCTCCTCGACGCCGCCGGGAACGTCGTCGACACCCTCACCACCGGATCCGACGGAACGTTCCGGTTCGTGGATCTCTCCTCCGGCGAGTACACCGTCATCGCCGCGGGTTACCCGCCGGTCGCCACCGTGCTCCAGGTGGCGGGCGGCGGCCGCACCGAGCGTGACCTGCAGCTGGGCCACGAGGACTGACGGGTCGTCGGCCGGGGGCCGGCGCGATCGGGTGCGGTCAATTCCAGGATTGCCACACATCGCGACCGGCCGCCGCCGTACGGTAGTGGCCGGCGACACAGATCGTTTGCGAACAGCCGTGGGGGAGAGAGGGCCTGGGCCATGGACCGTGGCAGCGAGCGGGACACACCTCCCGGCCGCGGCGCCGGTGAGGCCGCGGCGGGCCGGATTCCCCTGGCCGTGGTCGTCGTCGACCGCGACGGCCTGGTCTCCCACTGGAGCAGCGGCGCCCGCCGGCTCTTCGGCGCCGACCGCGAGGACGCCGTCGGGCAGCCCGCCGTGGACCTGCTGCCCGTCTCCGGCCCGCTCACCGACGACCCTGACAGCGATGCCCTGCGCGACCCGTACGGCCCCTACGGGGCGTACGGCGAACTCGGGCCCGAGCTGGTGGCCTCCCTCGGCGGCCGTACCGCCTACCCGACCGCGGGCCGCGCCCGCGTGGCCCCGCACGCCGCGACCCCGTACGACGGGACCGCGGCGGAGGCACCCGGGCGCGAGGCTCCGGCGCGTCCGGGCGGCGCTCCCGCGCACCCGGGCGGGCGAGCGGGCGCCGGGGCGTCCGGCGGCGAGCGGGTCGACGTCCTGTGGTGGGCCTATCCGCTGGTCGGCCCGGGGCCGTCCCGGCTGCTGGTGCTCGCCGCCGACGCCACCCGGCTGCGCGACGAGCGCGGCCACGACGACGAGACCGCCGAACGCATCTCGCCCGGGTTCGCCCGCCACACCGAACTGCCCGCCTCCGAGCAGCTGGAGCGGCGGCTGCCCGAGATCCTGCCCAACATGGGCCCGGACCTCAGCGGCCGCATCGTCTCCCAGATCCTCGAACTCGGCTATCCCGTGCTGGAGTTCAGCCAGTTCGACCGGGTTCCCGTCACCCCGTACTGGGGCGTGCCCCGGCGCGCCGGACGCGTCCGCGCCGAAGTCGTCGTACCGCAGCAGCGCTCCGCCCCCGTCGTCCCCGCCGGCGCCGAACTGGACTTGGAGTACGCGGCCGTCCGCGAGCGGCTGGAGTTCCTCAACGAGGTCAGCTCCGGCATCGGCACCTCCCTCGACCTCGGTGAGACCATCCGTGAGGTCACCAGCGCCGCGGTGCCCCGCTTCGCCGACTTCGCCGGTACCCATCTGCGTGCCGCGGTCCTGGCCGGAGAGGGCTTCCCGGACGGACCGCCCGACGCCACCACCGTCATGCACCGCGTCTGGGTCGAGCACAACGACGAACCCGGCCGCTGGGACGACACCACCCCCGTCGGCGAGAGCTTCGCCTTCCCCGAACACACCCCGTTCTACCGGTGCATGGTCACCGGCGAACCGGTCCTCATCCCGCGCGTCACCGAGGAGCTGTCCAACCGCATCTCCGGCGAGTTCGAGAAGCGCGACCTCAGACCCCTCATCGGCGACCGCTCCCTGCTGATCGTCCCGCTCAAGGCGCGCAACGTCGTCCTCGGCTTCATGGTGCTGATGCGCCGCCCGGACCGCCCCGCCTTCGACGACATGGACCGCACCACCGGCGCCGAACTCGCCGCCCGCGCCGGTCTCGTCCTCGACAACGCCCGCATGTACACGTACCAGGAGAACGTCGCCGACACCCTCCAGGACAGCATGCTGCCGCAGGTCGCCCCGCGCATGGCGGGCTGCGACGTGGCCACCCGCTACCTGCCCGGCACCCGGCTCGGGCGGATCGGCGGCGACTGGTTCGACACCATCAAACTGCCCGGCTCCCGTACCGCTCTCGTCGTCGGTGACGTCATGGGCCACGGCCTCAACTCGGCGGCCATGATGGGCCAGTTGCGGACCGCCGTGCAGACCATGGCCACCATGGAGACCCCGCCCGCCCAACTGCTGCGCAACCTCGACGACCTGGCCCGCCGGCTCGGCGAGAACTACCTCGCCACCTGCCTGTACGCCGTCTACGACCCGATCCGCGGCGAAGTGCACCTCGCCAACGCGGGACACATTCCGCCCGTGCTGGTGCGCGCCGAGGACGGCAGCAGTGAGCTGCTCGACCTGCCCACGGGGGCGCCCATCGGCGTGGGCGGCGTCCCCTTCGAGGCCACCTCCGTCCGCGTCGCGCCAGGCGACCGGCTGGTGCTGTGCACCGACGGTCTGGTCGAGGTGCGCGGCACCGACATCGGCGAGGGGCTCGCCGCGCTCTGCGAGTCCGCCGCGCATCCCGCCGCCTCGATGGACGCCGCCTGCGACACCATCATCCGCGCCCTCAACACCCACGGCGGCCGCAAGGACGACGTCGCCCTGCTCATGGCCCGCCTCAACGGCATCCCCGACGACCACGTCGCCGAGTGGCACTTCGACGCCGACCCGCGCGAAGTGGGCCACGCCCGCGACCTGGTGGGCGACCTGCTGTCCGCGTGGGACCTGCCCCGGCAGACCGTCGATACCGCGCGGCTGCTGGTCAGCGAGGTCGTCACCAACGCCGTCCGGCACGGCGGAGGCGGACGCGTGGGACTGCGTCTGGTCCGCACCGACGCGCTGCTGTTCGAGGTCACCGACGGCGAACCCGCCCTGCCCGCCATGGTGAGTGCCGACGCCCGCGACGAGTCGGGGCGCGGCATGCGCGTCGTCAGCCGACTGGCCCGCGAGTGGGGCGCCAACGCCACCGGGCACCGCAAGACGGTCTGGTTCGAACAGGCCATCGCCGGGCGGTGAAGGCCGAACGGGGGCCGCCGTGGCCCCCGTCGAGGGTCTCCCGCGGTGACACTCCACCCCTCCATGCGGTGAAGGTGGTGCCCGCCTCTTGCCGAGGACGGGCCGGTCGCGATATCCCGATCACGCAACCGACCGTGGGGAGATCGCGATGAACGTATCGGACAACTACCGTAATTCCTGGGAGAGTTACTGGAGCGAAACCTCCGACGTGCGAGGTGAGGCCATCTGGGACGCCGACCCCTCCCTGAGTGCGGAGCCGCACAGTGAACTGCTCCTGCCCCATGCCGACACCACCCGCACCATCGTCGACCTCGGCTGCGGCAACGGCACCCAGACCCGTTACCTCGCCACCCGCTTCGCCCGTGCCGTCGGCGTCGACCTCACCCACGCCGCCATCGAGCACGCCCGCCGCGCCGCGGACGACGACGGCGACGCCGTCGAGTTCCAGCAGCTCGACCTCACCGACACCGGCGCCGTACGCGCCCTGCACACCCGGCTCGGCGACAGCAACGTGTACATGCGTGCCGTCATCCACCAGAGCGAACCGGCGGCCCGCCCGCTCGTGGCCGCCGCCGTCGCCGCGATCATCGGCAGCGAGGGGCGTGCCTTCGTCGTCGAGCTCACCTCCGGCTCCCGGGACGTCCTCAAGCGTGCCGCCGACGGCCCGGACGGCCCCGGACCCAAGCTGCGCCGGGTCTTCCACCACGGCCTCAAGCCCGCCGACGCCGCCGACGACGAGATCCCCCGCCTGCTCGCCGACGCCGGCCTGAAGATCCTCGCCACCGGCGAGACGGTACTGCCGCAGACCGAGGACCACGCGGACGGCACCCGTATCGACCTGCCCGCCCGCTGGTTCGTGCTCGCGGGCTCGTAGGCGGCCTTGACGCAGGCCCCGGTGCCGCCACCAGGGCCTGCGCCGGGCCCCGGCTCCGGCTCCCGACTCCGGCGCCGGTGCGCGCCGGGGTCGTAGCCGCCGTGCCGCGCAACGCGTAACCTGCGCGGCATGAAGATCCTCATCAGTGCGGACATGGAGGGTGCCACCGGCGTCACCTGGCCGGCCGACGTGCTGCCGGGGACGCCGCAGTGGGAGCGCTGCCGGTCGATGTTCACCTCGGACGTGAACGCGGCCGCGCTGGGTTTCCTCGACGGCGGAGCCGACGAGGTCCTCGTCAACGAGGCCCACTGGAGCATGCGCAACCTGCTGCTCGAACAGCTCGACGAGCGAGTCGAGATGATCACCGGCCGGCACAAGACCCTGTCCATGGTCGAGGGCGTCCAGCACGGCGACGTGGACGGCATCGCCTTCGTCGGCTACCACGCCGGCGCCGGCATGGAGGGCGTCCTCGCCCACACCTACCTCGCCAACCAGATCACCGGGGTGTGGCTGAACGACGTCCGCGCGAGCGAGGGGCTGCTCAACGCCCACGTCGTCGCCGAGTACGGCGTACCCGTCGTGCTCGTCACCGGCGACGACGTGGCCTGCGAGGACGCCCTCGGCTACGCGCCCGAGGCGCCGAAGGTCGCGGTCAAGGACCATGTGTCGCGGTACGCGGCGGTGTGCCGCACCCCGGCCCGTACCGCCGCCGACATCCACGCCGCCGCCAAGCAGGGCGCGTCACTCGCGGTCCGCCGGCAGCCCGTGGAGGCAGGCCCGTTCACCATCGCCCTGGAGTTCGACGCCGAGCACCTGGCGATGGCGGCCACCGTCGTCCCGGGCGTCAGCCGCATCGGGGAGCGGAAGGTGGCGTACACCAGCGACACCATGTACGAGGGGATCCGTACGTTCAAGGCGGTCACCACGATCGTCTCGGCCGCCGTGGAGGAGCAGTATGGCTGACCAGCAGGCCCTGGACGAGGTCGTCGAGTTCACCTCGGGCCTGATCAGGATCGACACCACCAACCGGGGCGGCGGCGACTGCCGCGAGCGGCCCGCCGCCGAGTACGCGGCGGAGCGGCTGGCCGGTGCGGGCCTGGAGCCCCTGCTGCTGGAGCGCACCCCGGGCCGCACCAACTT